>JAATFT010000022.1 GCA_015655075.1 Clostridiales bacterium
CATCCAAGGAGGAGGCAAAAGAGCAGTTGGAAAATGCGAAATATTTTTATAATCAAGTTGAAACGTACCTTAAGCCGTTTAATATTACAAATAAGTCCACCGCTTCTTAGCAAAGCGCAATCTAGCTTTCCCGTGGGGGAATGAAGATACAGCGGAAATTTTGGAAGTTTTAGCTCTTCACAATATTAAGGTAACCTTTTTTATGACTGGCGGCTGGGTGGAAAAATATCCTGACGATGTAAAAGCAATTGCCGCCGCAGGCCATGATCTGGGCAATCACAGTGAAAACCATAAGCATATGTCCCAGCTATCGAAGGAAGAGTGTAAGGAAGAAATTTTGAAGGCCCATAATAAAGTCAAGGAATTAACAGGGATAGAAATGAATCTGTTCCGTCCCCCTTACGGCGATTACAATAATACCTTAATTGAAGCTGCAAATGAACTGGGTTATCATTGTATCCAGTGGGATGTGGATTCCCTGGACGAAAAATGTATGCATGTGTAAAGTCTTATAAAGCAAGGCTTTACACATAATATTCAATTTCAAGCTTATGCTCTTCATAAAAAGTAATGCTCTTAATAAGCGTATGGCACAAGATTTTAAGTGTTTGAAAATCGCCGGATTCTATAATAAGGCTCATATCCTTTATTAACATCATCATATCATCTATATTATCTATAAAGCTACTATTTTTATATTCCTCTAATTCCAGCTGGCTTATTTCAGCTCGTACAACTTTCTTATTTCCGTCCAATGATTCTATTTTCTCATTTATGTATTTGTTTGTAATAGTATTACCAGAGGCAAGAGAATTTACCAGGTTATCTATCTCATTATCTATTTTTAAAATCTTCATTTCAAGGTCGTTTTTCTTCTGTAAATAGCCAGCGGATACTTTCGGGTCAGTTTTGGCATTCGTAAGTTTTTCTAAAACATTTGGAGAAGAATAGTGTTCCTGCATATCAGAAAAAATGATAGCATTTGCTATCCGATGAGAAATAGATGGCAGGGAGCACATGTTCTTTCCTCTGTTTTTCTTTGTGCTGCATATGTAATTTTTGTATCCCCTGTTATCACCGCTGGACGAAACGGAATAACCACATATACCACATTTCATCAGTCCGGTAAAAGGCGAGTTAGTACCTGTTCCTAATCTTGCGGGATGATTCCTTATCTCCGCCTTACGATACTGAACCTTGATATATGTATTACTATCAACAAGGGGCCGGTGAGGGCTAACGATAAAATATTGGTTATCAACACCTCTGCAGCGTTTGTGCTTAGAAGAATTTTTATTAATTTTCCCAAATAAATTTACAGCCTTGGTTCCATCGAATTCCGATATGTCATTAACAAAATTAGCATTAAGCTTTTTGAAATAATTGTATATTTTTATATCATTTGGAGCATACAAGGGTCGCCACAGAATATCAGACACAACTCTACTGGTCCACACTGGAGAACCGGTACTTCCACCCCGGGATGGTATCGTTAGCTCGTTCAGCTTATTAATAATAGCTGAAACAGATAAGTCTTCAAGATACCATTTATACATATTTTGGACTACAGAAGCCTCTGATTCATTGGGTTTGAGTATGGTATAACGTTTACCATCATCACCGATAACTTTGCATAGCTTGTATCCATAAGGGGCAGGTCCACCGCCCCAATGACCGAGTTTGGTACGCACATAGTAATTATCCGTAACCCTTTCGATCGTTGTATCACGTTCTAACTGGGCAAATGTCATTATGATGTTTACCATGGCTCTTCCCAGAGGTGTAGAAGTATCAAAATTTTCAGTTGCGGATGCAAATTTAACATTGTACCGTTCCAGTTCTACGATAAGATTACTGAAATCCGCCATAGAGCGGCTTATTCTGTCAAGCCGATAACATATTATCATATCCGTATTACCGGTTCTTACTTCGTGCAAAAGGGCGGTAAATCCAGGGCGTTTTAAATCCTTCCCGGAGTAACCGCTATCCTTAAACACTTCATAATCCCAGCCGTTGTATGCACATAGGGCAATACATTTTTCTATCTGCCCTTCAATTGAAAGACTGTCTTTTTTGTATAAGGATTGTCTGGCATATAATAATTTTTTCATTTATAACTCCTTTATTAAATATTATTAAAAAAGGGTATAAAAAATACACCCCATGTATTGTGGATTTTTGTAAAGTGTGTTATAATATGCTTGCGAGGGCAATATTATAACACGGGTTATTCTATTGTCAGAACCGTTCCTGTTTGCAGCAGGGGCGGTTTTTTAATGTGTAAAATTAGTATTCTTTATAAATTTGTCCTCTATTGCCGGCATCTATAATGCAAATGATAAGTTCGCCATTATCAATCGTATAAATAATTCGATAATCTCCAACCCTAAGTTGTACCCGACGTAAGATAGATACCTACGGTATATCACCACATATATTGATGAAACATAGAAGTACCATTTTTACAATCCGAAAGATACACGAAGATGAGACGGGGCAATATGCCCTTAGAATGTATGGTAACTGCAAGACCTATAACATTCTGACAAGGAAATATGAACCGTACGAAAGTGAATTTTACTTAGCTTATTGGAATCCAAAAATATTTATAAGATTAAAGGAGAATGAATATGGTAAAGGTAATTGGAAAAGAAGATTCTTTAAATGAGATTTTCAAAGCAGCAGAAATTAACAGTGATTTTATAGAGGCAACTTACGGAGAAGGAATTGTCATTATACAACCGAAACACCTGCAATGTATACAGTGTGGATGCAACAATGAATCGAAGCTAATAAAAGCGGAGTTCTTGTGTGCACCCATTGTATCAATGAATTGCAAGATTTTGTAAGCAGAACGAAAAACTTATAATTGCTATTTAACGCAAGTTGTACAACCAGTAACACATAAACTAGTACCGGAGGTGGTTACGTGGAATATAAAAACATAACAGTACACGAAATAAACGGTTATACGGTAACATCTAAGACCTGCGTATTAACTCCTGAAGAAGAGGAAGAGAGACTATCTAAAATTAAAACAGCTCTATGTAATCTATATAGGTCAGCGTATAAGAAACAACAGGATGAAACCGCTTAGGCGGTTAATAAAGGAGGGACAAGCCTATGAAGCAGAAACATAAGTCCCGCCTGCAGGCCTTCCTGGTCGTAACAGGATTCTTGGCCTTTATGTTTGTTTACGGCAGAATGGGAGCCTCCTGGGATTAAGGGGAAGGATACTTACCTAGAAAAAATCAGGAGAAAGTACAACCCGGATGGCAATGAGTATGAAATTAAAGACATCGTTCGATACACATATATGTCAAGTTCATTGGATTTATCAGAAAAGACCTTAAAAGCTGTTGATACTCACAGTAAAATGGGCTATAATACAATTGAGGTAGAAAACTACTGGCTAAATGAAATGAATCCGTAAACGGTATCAATACAATTGTGCAAGCTCCATCTGGTCAAAAATTTGAGCTCCGGTATCATACACCTGAAAGCTTCGAACTTAAAAACGGCAAAATGCATGATCTGTATGAAAAACAAAGAGTAATTAGTGACACTTCAAGTAAAGAGTATATGGAATTGACCGATCAGATGTTTGATTTATCTGATTCGTTAGAAGTTCCTGTTAATATCAAAGGGGTGAAAATAAGTGAATGAATCGATAAGATATCTTAAATTGACAGATTATGGCAACCGCGGTACGATAATAAAGCAGGAAGGCAGAAAGTTTTATGGTTATGAAAATGGTTTCTGGAAAAGAAGGGGATTGTCTGTAGGATATTTTTATCCAGATGCTCCAGAGTTTGAATGCTACGAGGTAATATTCTGAAGAGGAAGTCAATAAATTAATAGCAAGCATGTAATACCATCTATCATAACGGTAGGTGGTTTTATTATGTTTAATAGTTGGAAGGATGCATGAAAATATGCTTGCAAAACTAAAGTTTGTCTTGTAAAATATGGATATGTAATAAAATATTTTACAGGAGGATAAGCATGATAATAAAAAGCGCAGGTAAAACAGTTGAAGTAAGAGATAATATTATTTCTATCAAAGAGGGGATTACAAAAAAGCAAAAAACTATTCCTATCAATAACGTAATTTCAGTTCAGATTAAAAAGCCAGGATTAATTATAGGCGGTTATCTTTACTTTCAGACAGTAGGTGGATTGGGCAATAGTAGTATGAAAACAGTAAATGATTATATAAAAGATGAAAATACTGTTATTCTTAATTCAAAAAAGAAATATGAAGCGGCTTTGCAAATTAAGGAATATATTGAAAAAATGCAGGCTTCATCAAATAATGCTGGTGCAGATGAATTGATTAAGTATAAGCAATTACTTGATGACAGAGTTATCACGCAAGAAGAATTTGATTTGAAGAAAAAACAATTATTTGGCCTGTAAAAAGTTTGAAAAACCTCTTGACAAGTGTTAACGTGTATGCATGCGATGGAGGTGAGGAAAATAAAAAATGTAGCATTTCAAATTAGTGATGAGTTCCATACTGCAATAAAAATTCAGGCTACAAAAGAAGGCAAGACAATAAAAGATTATATTATTGAACTTATCAAAAAGGATTTGAATCAAAAAAATAGAGATTTGCTCTCCCTACCAAGAAGCACAAATCTCTAAATCACCACGCCGAAGTGTTTTGATAAATATATTATATCATTCCTTCGGTGTTAAATCAATAAGATTGGAGGGATTTTATAATGCAAAGCTTGGCAATAACAGAGGATAAAGGTATTCGAGTTTTAAGTACACAGCAATTAGCAGACGGCTACGAGACAGACAAGAAGATAATATCCAATAATTTTAACCGTAGCCTTACTTCATGCAAAATCTTTAAAGACAGAAAAAGCTTGGCAGGTGTATGAATATTTAGTAGATTATTACTTCTGTTCCAAAGAGAAGATTTAGCAAAAGTTGATGGATTAACAGAAGCACAGATTAATACCATTGTCGCATTATCCGCAGAGGAATTAAAAGGCTTTATTCCTAAGACACGTTTTGACGAAGTGAATGAAACAAAGAAGGATCTGGAACAGCAGATAAAGGACCGCGATAAACAGCTGAAAGACCTTGGCGAGAAAGTTAAAGAGAACGAAGAAGCCGAGAAAACTATCAAACAGCTACAAGAGGACAACAAGAAAGTCAAAGACGATTACGAGGCTAAGCTGAAGGACCTGACGATTAATACTGCAATTCAGTCCAAACTAACCGATACCAAGTATCCGGATCTGCTGGTCACAAAATTTGATAAGTCAAAGCTGGCAGTAGGTACAGTTGGAACAGTATCCGGTATTGATGAGCAGCTGACTGCAATTAAAGAAACTTACAAGGATTGCTTTCGTACCATATCACATTGTGAAGGTGATATTCAGTTCTTTATTATTTTGTCCACATAACCAATTTATTACTGCCATTATATCTGTTACTAATTCATTCTTTTTCATAATCTCTATCCTCTTTCAGTTCTTGTTTTCCTGTTCCTTATAATGTTATTATATCACTTTTAAAAGTGACTATCAGTGCTTTTTATAACTTTTCTAAGAAATATTTTTATTGACTTTTGGCATCCTCTGTATTAGTATAACTATATTAGTACACTTGTTGGGAGGCGCAAAATGATTAAATATAAAATTAATATCGCGGATGCGCTGGATCGAATTGGATTTAATACCTATAAGGCAAAGACAACCAAAATATTAAGCCAGGATACGCTAAAAAAGATTAAGAACGAAGATGCCAACATATCCCTGGACAGTCTTAACCGGATATGTATTCTTCTTGACATGCAGCCAAAGGATTTGATAATATACGTAAAGGACGAAGAAGAACAGAAAAAATATTTTAAAAATATCTAAAAACACTTGATTATAACTTCGAGAAGTGATGCAATAAAGACAGTTAAATAAGACAAGGTTTTAACAAGTAAAAATTTCGGAGGTAGAATATGTCAGATGCAGAAAAACTTGATTTAATACTTGAAAAGGTAACAGAATTTGAGAAGACGTTAAGGGATTTAAAACGACAGCAAATGAAAGACACGGCGGAACTAAAAGCAATGGATGGCATGATTCTCGATGAGGTTGAACGGGTGCATGAGTTATTAATTAGACGGACGGATGCCTTAGAAAAGAAGATAGGATAGAAAAAGAGCGGGCTTGGGGCAGTCCTTCGTAAAACAGTATATTCTGAAAGTGTGGCGTAGCGTAAGGCTACGCCACACTTTCATTTGCTGGTGTGTCCAGTTCCGGCAGGATTTCCACCAAATCATAACTGATGTGAATATTCTGCTTGTGTTTTCCATCGGACTTATTCGGTGCTTCTACAAAGACCTTACACACAAAATCGTTTAAGATAATTGGTGTCAGTTCTGCTAAATCTGTGTACTGCTTGCATTTGAGGATAAACCGCTCTACATCTCCGGCGTGCTGTTCTTGTTCGGTCAATTCCGATTGCCACTGTTCCAGCTTACTTTGCAAGTCAGCCTGCTCCGCTTCATAATCGACGGATAATTCCTTAAAGCGAATATCATTGAGACGGCGGCTCTGAAAATCATAGCCGCCGTTTCTTTGGCGCATGAAGATATGTCTGCTGTACGACGGCTTTTTTTCTTTTGCCGTCGTCCGGCAGATTTTTGAGTATTCAGTTTGGTTTAATCTTCTTTACCCATTTCATAAATAACGCTCTTACAGTTCATTTATCGTATCAGTTATCGCCATCTTCCGAATCCGTTTTGACGGAACATAGACCGCAGCAATAGCAGCAACGAAAACGAACAGAAATATTATCATTATAGGAATAACGGGGACACTCCAAGTGGCGTAGTTAAAGTGGGAGGTAATAAGATTGTCATATAACAACTTGCTAAGCAACAAACCAGCTACACAGCCGACTATACATCCGGATAAGGCGTAGGTAAATGCTTCGGCAGCAATCATTTTTGTTAACTGGTGTTCGTCCATACCGACTGCACGCATTGCTCCATACTGCTTTATTCTTGCGGACACACTCATAGAAATACTGTTCATAATATTGAGTACAGTAACCAAAGTAATAATTGCTAAAAATCCATATACAAAGAACAAAAATGCCATATAAGTGCTGGTCGTGCGCTGGTCGCGCTTGTCACTAAACGTGTATTCTTCACCGACTACATTACGGATTGCTGTCACGTCCTCGTCCGTTGCGTCTTTCGTTGTCTGTATCATCATAAGGGAATAATCAGTTATACCAGTCAGACGTGCAAAAGTTTCGCCAGAAGTAATAATCGTTATTTTACCATTTGTATTGCCATCACTGCTGAAAGGGTCATATTTCAGCAAACCTGCAATTTCAAATTCCTCATTGCCTACCCTTATTTTATCGCCTATCTCTAAGGGACTATCTTTGTCCCAGGTTGCAAGTACATAATTGCTGTCCCCATATACCTTTGAAATATCACTGCCTTTTCTAAGTTGCTTATCCTTTATAAGACAATCTAAATCAAATTCATCATAGGAAATAATATCAATCGTACTCGACATAATAGTATCTTTATTTAATTCTGCCGGAATATCAAAATTGCTCCTGCGGCCAAAAACACGTTCTACACCTTTCATTCCACTAATCGTATCAAGCAACTTACGGTCTACCGAATTTGAACTGTCATTACTGGAAATGTTGATGTCAGAAGTATCCGACGACTGGGGCATAAGGTAGCCGATAAACTCTATGAAAACGGAAAAACTCAAAAAAAGGATAATACTAAGTGCAAATGAGCCTGTCATAAGTAATAGATTTTTCTTTACCGATACTGCATGATGAATGCCAAGAGCAGTTTCAATTTTTGAAAACCGGATATTTACTGCATGGTGCATATTATTTGTGCTTTCTGCACTACCCGATACTGCTGTCACAGGTGATACTTTAGCAGCCCGTTTTGCAGGAGAACTGGCGGCAATGAGAACCGTAACAACACCCACAATAATTCCGCTGATAATGCCGATTAAGCTTACTCTGAAAAGAGGTATATTTGAAAACTCCTCGCCGACAAGAAAACGTAAAGCAGCGCACAACCCCCATGTAATAACAATTCCAAGTATGACCCCTAACGGGACCGCAGTTTTGCACCAGTTAAGAGCTTCCAGTCTTACAAAACGGATAATCTGTTGTCTGCTCATTCCAATGCAGCGCATCATTCCAAAAAACCTTGTCCGTTGGGCGACATTGCTGTTTATGCTGCTTGAAATCATCAATACTCCTGCAATCAGTATCAGAATAAACAATACTACCGCCACGGAAAATAATGCCTGCACAGTTGCATTGTTGCTTAATTCTTGGAGTGACAGACTGCCATGCTTATTCAGTAATCTTGTTTTCTCCATTCTAACGCCCATCTCTGCCATGCTGAAAACAGCAGTTACCAAAAATACGGCAAATATGATACACAGAAGCGTCATGCGGTTCTGCCGTCTGTGTACTTTTGCAGAAATCGGAATTAGGCTAAGATAGCTTTTCATTCGCGGCACCTCCCTAAATCGGTCAATATGCCATCGGACACTTGCAGTATCCTGTCTGCGGTCTGTGCGATACTTCGGTTATGGGTAATCATAACAACAGTCTGCTCATACTTTCTTGCAGCTTCTTTTAGCAAAGTAATCACTTCACTGCTATTTTGCGTGTCCAGATTACCCGTCGGCTCGTCGGCAAGGATAAGCGACGGCCGCGTAATTAGCGCACGTCCTATTGCTACACGCTGTTGCTGACCACCTGATAATTGACTGGGTAAATGGTGGCGGCGTTCTTTCAAATTAAGCACCGTAAGTAGTTCCTCAAGATACTTTTTATCGGGCTTTTGATAATCAAGCAGTACGGGAAATATGATGTTTTGCTCAACATTCAATTCTGGAATTAGATTAAAACTCTGAAAAATAAATCCAATATTTCTGCGCCGAAAAATTGTCAAGCTGCTGTCTTTCATGGAAAAAATATCTTTACCGTCCATAAATACCTTGCCGGAAGTGGGCGTATCAAGCGCACCTACCATATTCAGAAGTGTACTCTTGCCGGAGCCGGATTCTCCGACTATTGCGACAAATTCACCTTTCGGAACGGAAAAGCTGATATCTTTTAATGCATGTACGGCGGCTTCACCGCTGCCATAGGTTTTAGAAATTGATTTAACTTCCAATAAATTCATAGGTTATCCTCTTTCTGTCTTGATATTGAAAGATTATCATGTCAATCTTACTGTTATATGACACTCGCCCTACAATTTTGTAGGAATTAAAAAATTGATTGTAAAAGTAGTGCCAATACCCAATTCGCTGTCAACCTCGATTGTTCCGCTGTGTGCTTCAACAATAGCTTTCGCAAGCGGTAACCCAAGTCCGATACCTTGCGTGTCTTTAGAAAAACGACTGCGATAAAATCTTTTGAAAATATGGTGTAAATCCTCTGGGTGAATACCGCCTCCGCTGTCTTTTATGATGACTTGAATAACAGACGCAAATTGTTTCCATTCAATATGAATAGCATTTCCTTTTTGCGTATGGTCAAAAGCGTTTTTAACAATATTACTGATTGCTTCAATCAGCCAATTACGGTCACATAATAAAGTAACGTCATCATCGCCAGACAGATATATTTCCTTTTCCTCCTGCTTGGCACGAAATGAAAAGTGCTTTTCTATACTGCCCATCAATTCAGATACATTTTCTACAGCTTTCTCAATCATGATTGTTCCGGCATCGAGTTTTGTAATTTTCAAGAGGTTTTGCACCAGTGTTTCTATTCTGTCAAGCTCCTGCTCTGAAAAAACAGTAAACTCCTTGATTGTCGGTAAATTCTTTGCTTCTTCTTGCATAATGCCATTATAGATATTAAGGGCAGCAAGCGGAGTTTTTAACTGGTGGGAAATATCGGAAATGGTATCTTTCAAATTTTTTTTTGCTTTCCCCTCATTTTCAGCGTGGGCATTCAAAATAGAAACTAAGGAATTTACTTCATGAAATAGTCTGTATAGCTCGCCTTCATCATCACATTCAATACGTGCATTTTGATTTCCAGAAATATATTCTTTGATTTGCGTTACCGCATTTTCCATGATTATATTTTGTTCCTTGAAATACCTATAACCTATTGCCAATATCGAGATACTCATGCACAAGGAACATACCAATATACACAATGCTGCATTTTCAAATTTCAAACCTATGAAAGCAGCAGAAATCAAGGTAAATGCTACTATAAGCAGTAATACCAAACGAAAAAGTTTTTTGATTTTCCTGTTTACCAGTATTTTCATCGTACACCCCAATCAACGGTATTCCATTTATACCCCATACGCCGAACCGTCACTATTTTTTGAGGTTCGCCCGGATCGTCCTCGATTTTTGTACGCAGTCTGCGTATATATACGGTAAGAGTATTGTTATCTATATAGTTTTCGTTACAATCCCATAGTTTGCTTAAAATCTGTTCCGACGAAAGAACAATATTGGGATTTTCCATAAACAGGCATAACAATTTGTACTCACTTGCTGTTAAGTCAAGTTGTTTTCCATTTTTATAGACTTCTCCTTTTAGCAGTTGTACGTTTATGCCATTAGAATTTAATTCAGTATCTGTTTGATTAAAATTGTCACTTCTGCGAAGCAAAGCATTTATTCTCGACATAAACACCGCCAGTTTGAACGGCTTTGTTATGTAATCATCGCCGCCAATATCAAGCCCCATTATGATATCCGTTTCTTCATCAGCAGCAGTAAGAAACATAATCGGCACCTTTGATGTTTTACGAATTTTTTTGCATAAATCATAGCCGGAGCCATCGGGAAGCGACACGTCCAAAATCACCAAATCATATTTCCCATTTGTCCATAGTGCTTCTGCTTCAAGACTTGTACGGGCAACATCTATTTCATATCCTTGCTTTTTGATAGCAAAAGATAAACCACTAATTAAACTCAAATCATCTTCAACAAAGAAAATATGTTTCATTTGTTTTCACCGTCCTTCATTTTTCTGCGTGTATGTCGTCCGTCAACGGGCTTCTCCGCGTCTTTTGGTATCAGCCACATACGGCTAAACCATATCACACCGGGTATGCGGTTTCCTTCGCAAAGTTTTTGTACGCGCCGTTCTGAAATTCCCCATTTTTTCGCGGCTTCGGGGGCAGAAATGTAATCCATAATCACCCGTCCTTTCTTTGGTGTACCACTTTATATTATATACGGCAGACCGAATAATAACAAGGACATTTATGATTTACTTAAGTCAATTAAATGATATGTGTACTCATATCGAAAACATCAGCTATGCCAAGCCGTCACGGTAAGGTGGCGGCTCCTTTTTCAATAGAAACGAAAGACATAGATACATAAAGAGCCCTCCAATTACAAAACTGCCATTGCAAGGCTTTTTATCTAAGAAATGCTATTGCTTTATAGAATGGCAGTTGTATTATAGTTTTATAGCAAATCAATGAGCAGTGTTTAGGAGCATATTTTTAAACATCAGCATATCGAAATGTTTTCAATGCCAGTAGCAATGCGACGATTGCCACTAATAATACAAGCCCTGTATTTATTAAGTAACTGGCCCATGCTAAGTCAAATGCGCTACGCAAGGCATTGACAAACCACTGGAAAGGGTTAAATCGGTTGATGATTTGAATAAATTCAGGGGTATTGTTCAGAGAGTAGAAAGCACTGCTGCTCAACAAAAGCGGCATAGTGATGATGTTTGTCAGCATACTTACATTGTTTTCTGTCCGGCTCAGACTGGCTATGAAAAAGCTAAAGAAAACATAGCTGAGTGCAGCAAAGATAAGGACAGGAATCACTGCGAGAAAAGATTGAACGGGAACGCTCAGTTTGAGTGCAAATATTCCTGACAGTATTACAAGCATTGCACACAGAAAAGAAATCGAAGTCCATGCCCCTGACATGCTGCATACATACTTCCAAAGGGGCATAGGCGTTACCCGCAGCAGGTTATATACACCTCTCCGGCGTTGTGTCAATATGGCAAAAGATGTAGTTGTAAATGCATAGAACAAAATACTGATAGCCATCACCGTTAATATGCGTTCGGGATATTCCGGGGATTTTATAAAGATTCCCAAACCAATCGAGCCTCCCATTGGCAGGATAATCGACCATAATAGCAAAAAGGGATCTCGGCTTGCCGATTTGAATGTAAGGCTAAATATTGTTTTCATTTGATTCCCTCCCTGCTTGTGTGTTGTCGGTCAATTCAAGATATAAACTTTCAAGATTTTCCGCGTGATATTGTTGTAAAAGGCTCTCCGGCTGACCTTGTGCAACAATTTGCCCCTCGTGCATTAGAATAATGCGGTCAGCTATACGGGATACTTCTTCCATGTCATGCGACGAAAAGAGAACGGTTACCTCATTTTCTGCCAGTCATTGAATCATATTTCTTACTTTGTGTCGGGCGCGTGGGTCAAGCCCCGCCGCTGGCTCGTCAAGTATAATAAAATCCGGATTGTGTAGGGTAGTAACAGCAATTGCAAGCCTTTTCTGTTGTCCGCCAGATAGGCGCGATGCAAGCGTTTTTCTTGCTTCCTGTAAATTGCATTCCTCCAATTTTCTCTGGATTTGCTGTTTATCAACCTTTACGTTGTAAAGCGCCGCAAACAGCCGCAAATTTTCTTCGGCAGTATAACCTTCAAAAAAAGGAGTAGATTGCAGTTGAACGCCTATATGCGCCCGAAAATCCTCCCTCCAGCGCGTGATTGTTCCGGCATCCGGCTGTAATATCCCTAAGAGCATTGCCAGTGTGGTTGATTTTCCGGCTCCATTTGTTCCAATCAGCGCGAGAATTTCCCCTTGTTTGATTTCTACATCAATGCCTCTTACAACTTCGCGGTTATGAAATTGTTTGCGTATGCTTTTAGTTTCCATAAAAATCATTCTCAAAATCTCCATCTTAGTTTATGTTGTTTATTCAATGTTGAGTATTGGC
Organism: Clostridiales bacterium; assembly: GCA_015655075.1. Classification (GTDB taxonomy): domain Bacteria; phylum Bacillota; class Clostridia; order Lachnospirales; family Lachnospiraceae; genus Anaerocolumna. Next base: position 12,994 of record JAATFT010000022.1, read on the forward strand.
GTTATTTTTTCTCCCTCTATTATGAGGGAGAATTTTTAGTGTTCTGTGTCCAAAAGTGCCAAAGCCTTGTCAACAAAATCCTGTTGCTGTTTTATTATAGAAAACATATTATCCATTATCAGCATAACCATAGGGGGAATTTTATGGTTCATGGCTGCGTCTTTTGCTTTAAAGCCTTGCTTTACTGCGTCATATTCATCCTTTAGAGCGTTTCGTTGCTGTTCAAGAGCTTTCCGGCATTCATCCACTGATAGCTTTTCATAAAATGATAAACCGGAATATAACGTTGAGGGATAAAGTACGGAAGAAACTTTTAATGCATCCTTGATGAGCGTCTGGAGATAAGTTCTCCCAACTCCCGTAATAGAGTAAACAGCCTTTTGACGGTGTCCTGTCTGTTCTATGCTTGTAACTGCAACATAACCCTCTTGCTCCATTTTTTTTAACGCATGGTAGATAGAGCCAATCAACACACCGCCCCAACGTTCCGCATCCGTCATTTGCAATGCCTGCTGAATATCATAGCCGGACATTGGCTGAACATCTAACATTCCAAGTACAAGTAGTCGTGTCAATCCATTTCACCTCACTTACTCAACGTTGAATATTATATCATTGATTAAATGGGTTTGTCAAGGTCGTGGTAGAGCATGAAGTGAAAACAAGCGTATTGTTCAAAATAAACAATACGTTTGTTTTCTAGACATGTTACTTGGCAGTGCCCATAAACAGTTTAATGTTTATACTTTCTTATTACGGACTGCCTTGCCACCGCTCCTTTTGCTTGTAGCAGAATAAAATAAAAAATCCCCGGTGGCTGACCGGAGTGCGTTTTAATATAATTTATAAAAATTAAGATATAATAAAGCAGAAATATTGAGGAAGTAAGGAACCGTTGCCACAGAGGGGACGGTTCCTTTTTCTAATGAAGAGCCAGACTTAAATTTATTCGGTAGATTCCAGCTCGGCCATGTCAGCCTCAACCTTTTTCTTGATTTCTTTATCGGTTAGCCCCGCCTTAACAAGTAGTGTTCCTCTATTTTCAGCTATATTTACTAAAGCGTCTTTAGCCCTCTGTATATATTCCTGGGCTTTTGATAAATCACTTGTTTTGCCTGAATCAATATATTTTATTAACTTTTCAGCAGCTTGCTGATCAGATAATGCTACCAATTCAAATGCACTTAAATAAGTTTTTTCTTCATCTGTAGTCCCGTAATCATACGAGGTTGATGCATTGGCAAAATAGTCTTTAGCATCAGCACATACGTTATAAAAATCAAGGCTATTGGCTTGGTTATCAGAATAAGCCGATATACTTTTCATGAAGTTGTTGTGGGAATTATAAAGGATTTTAAAATCTTCCCATGTTTGCTCATCAAATTTCAAAAGAGCAGTCCGAGTATCTTCAGCATCCTTGCTATTACCATCAGCTTTCTTAGAATCACCTTTGCTGGAAACTGCCCCGGATGTATCGGTACTTGATGGTACGGGATGATTATAAACGTATGCAAACATAAATACAAAAAACATAGTCACAAGTATCTTTGCAAAATTATTCCACTTAGAATTTTTCCACATAAAATATATACCTACAGGGAAAAATAGTATGAGCATGAATACTATAAATCCGGAACGTTCAGTTAATTTATTTTTTACTTTTTTATCACTAGAAAATTTTGAATAATCAATGCGCACATTTTCCGAAGTATCAGTTATTGAGTTGTCGCTTATTGTTGGTGTTCCACAATCAGGGCAGAAATTTCCTTCATATTCTCTCCCACATTTTCTACAAAACATCTGTGTTACCCTCCCTTGATTATACTTTAAATTGTTTTCCACAATTTAAGCAAGTTACTTTTACCTTCTTCGCACCAATATTACCGGCCATTAAACCTAATGGACCTAAAGCCCATGCTCCTACAACGGCTTTACCTATACCAAATCCCTTTTTATTACCCGATAAAGACGTTGACCCACAATATGGACATCTTGTCATGGATTCGTATTGTTTCTGCTGTAATTCTAACTGCTGTTGTTGTGCTTGCAATGTCATGGCTTGAAGTTTTAACTGAGCTTCCTGTAATGAAAAATCTGACTCATTTTGTAAATTAAGACTGTTTTTGGTTTGAACGATATTATCCGCATGTATCGGCGAACCGCAATTCGTGCAAAAATTATCTTCACTATTAATTGAGTATCCGCATTTATTACATGAAGAACCATTTAGAGATACAACTGACATTTCTTCGGTGATTTTAACTCCGCAATGAATACAATAAAAACTGTCATCTGGTATATCTTTAAAGCAATTTGGACATATCATATATATCCCTCCTATGTATTTATACTGATAGTATGGGATTCGTCACCTATTTTGTCAATATAAAAAAGAAAGATACTCATGCAATTTTCTTTCTTTTTGCGTCCAGAGTGGATTCCCTGGACTGGAAAGATTACGGTGTGGATTCCATAATTGATATGGTAGTAAATAATAAACATTTGGGAAGCGGCTCCATCATCCTGTGCCATAACGGTGCAAAATATACCAAGGATGCCCTGGAGGCAATGATTGAAGGTTTACAGAATAAGGGCTATAAAATTGTACCCGTCTCCCAATTAATCTATACCGGAGACTATTATATGGATCATGAGGGAAGGCAGTTTGAGAAAAAGTAAACTTATACTAAATAAGCATGGCGCTCAATAAGAATTTATTGGGCGCTTTTTGTACATTACACAACAGAAAATAATGTCTTATTATTCAAAAAAACGCTCTGCTAATTTTACATTATAGCAAGAATATGAAACTTGAAAAATATATTCATTTCTTTTATTAATGTTGTGTATAAAATGCTAAAAATATGCCTATTTGTTTGAAAAAACTTGTATAGTTCGCCAGATAGTATATAATATTTAATATATAGCATTAATTTAGGAGCTTATTGGAATCTATGTCTGTAGTTGAAGCTTCATCGAAATGGGGAATAACCAGACGCAGGTACAAGTTATATGTAATCAGGGACGTATTGACGGTGCAAAGAAAATTGGTACTGTATGTGGATAATACCGGCTGATGAAAAAAACTATCGATGCAAGACTTAAAAAGAATAGATGAAGGTAAGTTTGAGTATTAAGACTGTTTGATGAAATTTTAATAAAGAAATTAAGAAATTTTTAGGGAGAAATGAACTATGAGTAAAATAGGTAGAAACGAGCTTTTATTATCTCCATATAACATTGGCAGGACTGGATTCGATTGCTCAGGCATCCGGCCGGGGAAATCGTAATGGGGAGGGAGTTATTAAAAATACTTATATTATAGATTTGGAAGAAGAAACACTGGGCTCCTTAGAGGATATCAAATTAGGAAAAGATTGTACCGTTAATGTTCTGGACGAATATAGAAGAAATGCAGAAATATTTGACAATAACTTGTTGTCTCCTAAGGCTATTCAGCGTTATTATACCTATTTTTATAATGAGGGAGTAATTGAAAATAAGCTGTTTTCCGAAACAAGAAAGAATATCGTTATATCCAGGGGAATGTCGGTTTATTCGGCTTCCCTTGGAACCAGCGGTGAGTGTGATGTCGTGAAATTTCATAAATGTAAGGATGGAATTTCACTTAAAGGGAAAAAAAGGACTTTATAAAGGTATTCCTATTGAATACAAAAAAGGCAGGAAAAGGAAGAGGATGCAGACCTGCTTCAGTTGGCAGCTCAGGCTGTATGCCTGGAGGAAATGCTCTGTTGTTCCATACCCACCGGTTATTTATATTATCATGAAACACGCAGGAGATCAGAAGTAACGATAAATGAGGAATTACGTAAAAAAGTAACAGAAATGTTTTCGGAAATGCATCAAATGTTTGAACGCAGATATACCCCTAAGGTTAAAAGAGCCAAGCGTTGCAACGCCTGTTCATTAAAGAATATATGCCTTCCACAGTTATATTCAGGTACTTCTGTATGTGATTATATAAGCAGGGCGATTTAGCAGGAGGAAGAATGAAACGATTATTGAATACTTTATATATATCCAATCCGGATTATTATCTTTCCCTTGATGGTGAAAATATTGTTGTTAAATTAAAAGAGGAAGAGATTGGGCGAGTTCCGCTTCATAACATTGACGGCGTTGTAACTATGGGATTTACCGGCGCCAGTCCTAAACTAAGGGGCTATTGCGCGGATAAAAATATTGCGCTTACTTTTATATCCGGCAATGGACGGTTTTTGGCTACGGTATGTGTGTTTTGGATGCTACCCAATTGCGTCGATTACGGATTATTCTTGAGGAGATTATTGGTAAAGACAAAGATAGCCTACGCTATTATATGTTAGGGAATAAGTATAAGGATAAAGTAATACATGTGGGAGTAAAGGAAAGTTTAAACATGAAAGGACCTCTATTTTATAGTGCGAATAGGAAGCTAACATATAATTAACGGAGTATTCGCACTATAAAAAAGTTATTTATTTTGTAATTATAAAAAATTATTATTATATAACAACTTAGTTATTTGTAATAACAGTGCAATATGTACAAAAACACATTATAAAATAATGAATTTTTTTGTATTATTGCGGTCGCTTCCCTTGCGGAAGCGTGGGCAGAATGCAGAAGAAAGACATTACCCGCCTGTAATATGCTGGTCGCTTCCCTTGCGGAAGCGTGGGCAGAATGTTTGTAGATTTCAAAGAGTATTATTACGCTTGGCATGAACATGATCCAAACATTCGCAAACTCGAAAGCTGGGAACTGCTGCGGAATGTCTGCAGAATCCGTCAGGAATCCAACCATTTTTGGAAGTATCAAATAAAATAATGTAATTTTATTTTCTAATATGTTATACTATAGGAACAAGAACATGTTCCCATAGTCGAATGCACGGCGCAAAAGCAACTCCCATGCCAGGGTAAAGCTGCTGGAAGAAAAAGGTGAAACAGGCAGATATGATTCCAGGGTATTTATTATAGATAATCCCTTTGGAAGGACTTCCTCCAAGCATTTACTGGAAGTCATGGTTGAAATCGCCAGAAAATTCAATACGCAGTTAATCTGTCTTTCCGACATAAGCCAAAGCTCCATTACGGACCAATTCACCTTAATTTATCAGCTGGCAGTCAGAAATGCCCTTTATTCCAATAAATCCTATCTGAAAGTCGAAGACGTGAAGATAAACGGAGAGATTACGGTAAATTCCAGACTGGAACATGCCGTACTGCGGAATGAACAGATTACCCTGTTTGAAATGGGAATAGAAAAATAAAGAGCATATTTTTTACATTTTAAACCCCGGAAAGGTTTCATGCTTACTTTTTAGGGCCAAAGCCACTTTAAGATTTTTGCCTTAAAGTGGTTTTACCATGTATAAAAAACGGCGTTTTTTAAGATGTACAGACACTTAACCTAACAGGATGAATACTTTATAATCATAAAGCTTTAAGGAAGTTTATTTAAAATGATACCAATGTATCCTTATTATGATTATGAGACACGCTGTGAACAGGTACCGGTCACTTTCCCGCCCCAGCATCAGAATGTACAGCCGGGATTAGAGTATTTAATGACACCTTTACCTATATCGGATAATCCTGAATACAGGGGAAGCAAAAAATTAAAAGGAAAGATTGCCGTCATCACCGGAGGTGACAGCGGTATCGGCCGTGCAATTGCAATAGGCTTTGCAAAAGAAGGGGCAGATATGGTTATGACTTTTATGCACCGTGAACTGCCGGATGCTAAGTTGACCCAGGAGATGGTGGAGGCTTACGGACAAAATATACTGATGGTGGAAGGTGATTTGAGAAATCCTGATTTTCCCAGGGAGGTTATAGAACGGACACTGGAATGCTACGGTAAGCTTGATATACTTATTTTAAACCAGGGTGTTCAATTCCCGCAGGAGAGTATTATGGACATTTCCCAGGGGCAGCTGATGGATACGTATCACACCAATATATTTCCTCTTTTTTATATGACGAAAGCGGCTCTTCCTTATTTAAAATCCGGAAGCTGTATTATATCCACGGCATCCGTAACCGCTTATGCCGGTGCGCCCTTGTTAATCGATTATTCTTCCACGAAAGGGGCGATTGTATCCTTTACTCGATCCTTAGCCCTGCAACTGGTCTCTAAGGGTATCAGGGTGAATGCGGTGGCACCGGGTCCCATATGGACACCCTTAATCGTATCCAGTTATTCTGCCGAGTACGTAAAAACCTTTGGTTTGGAAACGCCGATGAAACGTGCCGGACAGCCGTTTGAGCTGGCACCGGCCTATATTTACCTGGCATCGGATGATTCTTCCTATGTCACCGGCCAGGTTCTTCATGTTAACGGCGGTGTCATGACGGAAACTTAATAGTAAACAATCTGGAGAAATTGATATTCTAATCCGGCGGCAGGTGCAAAAAATCACGTTCCTATCTTCGGATGCAGATTGAAAAAACGTCAACCTTCATCAGAAGAGAAAAAGAATCTTCTAAACAGGTAAAAGTGGTTCCGGTTCCGCTGTGCTGCTTGCTTTTAATTATACCAGCTATGCCGGTATTTACCAGCCACACTGGTATTTACATATTTTGCTTGTATTTATCTGTTAATGCTTGTAAGATTAACAGCTGTATATTGTAAATATATCTTTAATATGTTGCTTAAATTGTATGTTATGTGATAAGATTTGATTATAGGTCAAGTTTTTATATAAAAAATGACAATCAGATACTAGGGTGATTAAAACAATTATGATATTTCAAATATTAACCGCAATTTCCGCACTTATTAATTTATTGCTTACCATTTATGCATTTAATATGAAACATTCTAAAAATACGGTTATATTTGCTTTGCTTATGTTACAGATATCTATTTTCACAACAGGTTCATTTATAGAATTAATGGTGAAGGATGATACTGCAGAAATCTTATGGGAAAATATCCGTCAGACAGGTTTTCTGCTGGCAATACCCACATTGCTTATTTTGGTTATTGTCTATATAGGAAAAGAAAATATTTTAAAACCGCTTAATTCAGTGTTAATCTATATATTTCCCGTTTTAGGCATCTTGTTAAAGTGGACGGATCGATACAACTGCCTGATACAAAAGGATATCTATACTAAAAAGGGACAATTGGCGGTTACCAGTACCCCGTTTGTTCTATTGATTACATTGCTTGAACCAGTGATTATTCTCTTCTCCATATTGTTATTGTCCTTTTATAAAAAACTAAATGTGATGTGTAAGAAACAGACTATTGCTATGGCAGCCGGTATCCTATTACCTTTATTAACATTCATTTTAAAAATAACCAAGCCGGATTTATATTTTAATTTACCGCTTATTTCAATAGTTTTTGCCTTAACAGGCATAATATTATTCTGGAATATTTTCCGTTATCGGTTTTTTCCCGTTGCGCCGATTGCACAGGACAGGATTGTGGATTGTATTCAGGAAGGTATTATTACAATAGATAATTCCGGTATAATTATTAATAAAAATAGTGCGGTGGACAGGTTTATTGAAGAAACATTTGGTGAAAAGCGGGATGTTATGGGCAGGAAGCTGGAAAATCTGCTTATCAATTGGCCCAGGTGGTATTTATCCTGTAAAAATATGCAGAAAGATGAATTTGAAATCGATACTTTAAAATGGGGTAAGAAAAGATTCTATTATGTAAAAGTATATCCCCTGTATAAAAATAATTTAGAAAAGATTGGAACGGTGTCCGTACTTATTGATATTACGGAAAGAAAAATCAGGGAAGAAAAGCTGCTTACAGTGGTGGAATTAAATAAAGAACAGATAGCGGAGCTTACAGGAGAAATAAGCCTGCAGAAAAAGCAGCTGGAAGCCGTCATTAATACCGTATCCGATATGGCATATTTATCCGTATGCGATAGAGACGGAAATTTTATATATTATAGTAATACTGATAAAGATATATTTTCTAAGAATATATGCAATATTAAAAATTTAGTTAATATAATTTATCGCCAGGGGATATTTTATTATGAGAACGGCAGTGAAATAGATTATATTGATCTGCCGATTTTAAAGGTACTTCGGGGTGTAAAAGTGGTTAATTTTCATTTCGTAATGAAAAATTCAGAAAAGGAAAATCATTTCCTGTTTAATGGAACACCCATATACGATAAAAACGGCAGTTTAACACATGGAGTATATTTTATTCTGGATATTACCGAAAATATTATGCTCCGGGATCTCATTTCCACTGCACAACATCTGACGGAAATGAATGCTTTGAAAGATAAGTTATTTACTGTTTTTACCCATGATATAAGAAATCCTATTGCCACAATGGTAAGCCTGGTTGACATGCTGGAGCAGGATAATGAATGGTACAACCAGGACTGCAGGGAAATTTTAGCGGAAGTTAAAAAGCAGGTCAATTATACATATGATATTATTGAAAATTTACTGGAGTGGCTGAACAGCCAAAGAGAGGGTCTGGTACTCAAACCGTCTCTTTGGAATTTAATTGAAATTGTTCAGAAAACTATTTCAATTTATGGGATTAACGCCGGCGTAAAGGGTATTCAAATAAACTGCAATATGGATGATAAAATTCGGATTTTTGCAGATAAAGAGATACTTGAACTGGTTTTAAGAAATCTTCTTACCAATGCCATAAAATTCACAGAAGAGGGAGGAAGTATATCCATTGAGGCTTATGAAACGGATAAGGAGACTACGATAGCAGTAAAAGATACCGGTATTGGTATGGATGCAAAAAAGGTTCGGAATCTGTTTCAGGAAGGTTATGCATGCTCAACCTTAGGAACAGCGGGTGAAAAGGGGATTGGATTAGGACTGTTAATTTGCAGGGACTTTATTATGAAAGGCGGAGGGAAAATATGGGCAGAAAGTATACCGGGTAAAGGAAGCACTTTTTATATATCTTTATTGGCGGCCAACAAAAACTGAAAGTAAATTCTGTTATATGATTCTTTAAGCGAGTACTCTGTTAATCCTTAATCTTGTATAGGGGCGCAGAAGGATTGTTCCTATACAAGACGGAGCTTGAGGCGTAGTGGTGACTGCGCCGAATGACGACAACGCGGCAGAGGAGCAATCCGGCAAGTACCTATGCATTTTAAGGTTAACAGAGTACTAGAGCGTGTTTGAAAAATCATTGCGCCGCTCTGACCGCCCCACTTTGCGGTATTCTGCGTCCAGCCCGGCACAAGCATTTTTCAAACGCACTCTAATGTTTCTGTATATTGATTATGCTTATTCTGGCCATTTCTTTCTATACCGTCGGTTATGCCCATGAGGTAATTTATTCGGATCTTGAAGCAATTAAGATCTGCCTTATGATAGAATACCTTGGAATAACATTTATACCATCTTTGCGGCTGATTTTAATATTTGATTATACGGGTTTTCATTGTTTTATAAAATAATGGGTTTACGGGCTTTTATTTATTATACCGGTAATAACCTTAATTTTACATTATACCAATGGATGGCACCACTTATTTTATAAAGATATTTTTTAGGTTACAGTACCTATTTCCCCGTGGCATACCTTAAGGAAGGGCCATGGTATTGGGTACATATTGTATATTCTTACCTTTCTATAATAGCTTGCATCATTTTATTATTTATTAAATTTTTAAAGGAAAGATGCTTTATGCGAAAACAGATAGTGGCATTGGGGTCGGGCTTTTGTATTCTGTGGATATTTAATATAATTTATTTATGCAATAAAACCAGATTATATCTTAATTTAGCCTCTTTGAGTCTGGCTTTTTCCGGAATCTTATTAATATGGATACTATTTCGGTATAGCTTTTTTCAGGTTACGCCTGCCGCCCTTGAGAAAATATTGGAGTCAATGGCTGATGGTATAGTTGTATTGGACTTTAGAAATCAGATTATTGATTATAATAAGCCGGCGGGTATTATAATACCGGAATTAAAAGGTATTACATCAAAACAGAAGAATTCTGCGGTTGTATTTACAAATTATCCCATTATAACGGAAGCTTTAAAACAAAATATAACAAGGGAAATGCAATTTACCCTGCCAAGGGAAGGTGACTTTAAGATTTATAAAATGAGACTGTCTTTAGTTACTGATAAGAAATGTGTTCTGGGTAAAATTGTAGTATTGACGGATATTACCGTTATTGAAAAAAACAGGGATAAATTAACTGCAACCTCGGCTCAACTGGTTGCCCTTAATGTTTTAAAGGACAAGCTTATAAGCATTGTGGCGAATGATATACAAAAACCCCTTAATAGGCTGATTAATCTATCCTGCTTTCTCGAAAAACAGGAGCACCGTCTCGAAGAACATGAGCCGGGGAAATTCAATAAAAAACTGTTAGCAGGAGAGATACAAAAACAGGTTAAAAGTATTTTTTCAATAGTAGATAATATGCTGGAAGCTTTTCAAAATAAACAAACCAGTATTATTTATTCACCCATGGAATGGAAGCTTTCGCCTCTTGTACAGGAAGCGATAAATACCATAAGTGAAAAAGCAGTAAATAAAAATATCAGCATCAAATTTGATTTACCGGATCATTTATTTGTATTTGCGGATAGAGGAATGTTGGATATCGTATTAAGAAATCTTTTTTCCAATGCGGTAAAATTTACAAATCGAAATGGGAATATAACCGTTTCAGCCCGGAAGGAAGAAAATTACGTTATAATATCTATAAAAGATACGGGAGTTGGAATGAAGCCTGAAAAAATACAGATGCTTTTTCAGGATGTAGAATGTAGTCCTGCCGCCGGCACGGAAGGAGAGGGGGGAATTGGCGTAGGATTACTGTTATGCAGGCAAATTATTCAACAAAATCACGGAGATATATGGGTCGATAGTACATTTGGGGAAGGGAGTAATTTTTTTATATCTGTTCCTGCTTCGGATGGAAGGATACGAAAATAAAAGAAATATTATAAGGTGATAAAATGAAAGTAATTCTTGTAGATGACGAAAAGTCGATGTTATTAATTATGAGAAAAATGTTGTCCAGAATTCAGGATATTGAATTGGCCGGAAGCTTTCAAAGTCCGGGTGAAGCATATAATTATGTGAAAGAAAACAAGGTGGATATGGCATTTGTGGATATTAATATGCCGGAGGAGAACGGTCTTGATTTTGTAAGAAGAGTTACAGCGGAAATCAATGATATCGCCATCTTCTTTCTTACCGCACATAAAGAATATGCGCTGGAAGCATACGGGGTGTATGCTTTTGATTATCTTGTAAAACCGATTACCAAGGAAAAATTAGAAAATTCAATTAAAAAGGCGAAAGAAAAATTGATTTTTTTACAGCCCTCTGACAGGTGCGTTAATAAAAGCAAGTTATTTTTCTATTGCCTGGGCAGCCTGGATGTTAAAAGCGCAAATGACAGGTTTGTACAATTTACCTCATCAAAAAGTTCCGAACTGATGGCTTATTTAATTATGCACAGGGGGAGACTGGTTTCCAAGTGGAGAATTATGGAGGACGTATTTGTAGGAATGGCGCCGCAGAATGCGGAGACATATTTAAATACAACCGTTTATAAATTGAGAAAAGCATTGGAGCCCCATGGCATGAAATCAATCATTATATCGGCGGATGAAAGTTATAAAGTTGATATGAAAGATATCTATGTTGATATGATAGACTTTGAAAACCGGATATTAAAAATCAATCAATTGGACGGTTTCAATCAGGAAGAAGCAATTCATACGGAAAATCTTTATTCCGGAGAGTTGTTTGGCGAGAAAGATTACAGTTGGTCCTTGCCTGAAAAGGAAAGAATTACCGAAGTTTATTTTTGCTTTGCAAAAAAACTTGTTAAATATTTAATTGATACCATGCAGTTAACAGTGGCGTTACATATTACTAAGAAATTAATTAATTTTAATGAATTGGATGAAGAGGCTAACTGTCTGCTTATGGAAATTTATTCTTTACAGAGAAACAAAAATCTGCTGGAACGGCAATTTAACAGATACACGAATATACTTCATAATGAACTGGGACTTCCTCCAGATAATATGGTAATTGATTTATATACGGTACTTATTAAATCCTTCAGGTAAATAGAAATTTTGTTAGGGCGTGTCTGAAAACTGCTTGCGCTGGGCGTTCCACTTTGTGGAAACAAGGAGCGTTTTGGGAGCGTAGTGGGTTCTTACGTTTCCAAAACCTCGACGCAGTATACCGCAAAGTGGAGCGGTCAGAACGGTACAATGAGTTTTTAGACACTGGAGGCTGTTACAATAGAAATTTGTCAGAATTCTGTCAGTACCGCAGAGTATTATGTAATAAATTACTGTTATTATCATAATAGGTTTTAAGAGGCAGAAAATTGTCATTTTAACCTTACAAGTAAGTCCACCGCTTCTTAGAAAAGCGTAAGCGGTGGGTTTGGGACTTATTTATTTTCTACGAGGAGGACAAAAACTATGAATAGTAAAAATTTGATAAGAAATATTTACAGTGAGGGAGTGGTAAATAGAATTACAAAACCTAAAATTCAATTTTTAAGTTTGGAAAAAGCAAGATTAAACTTAAATAAATTAATTAGTAATTGTGATGAATTAATCGTCAATCCGGAAATTGAAGAGCAAGGAAAATATTTTGACAACCTTTTGAATTCCTATTATGACTTAGGTGAAATATAAAATTCCCGGGTGGGAAAACGAATAGACGGGAAACGGAAATAGAAAAGGAGCTGATGCAATAGTTGCATCAGCTCCTTTATTGTGGTGCGCCCGGCGGGCGCACGTTCTTTAAAGTCAAACGTTTTTAAAGGCAATATTAGAATTCTTTCTCTTTTTCCACATAACCCAAAGAGGTCCCGCGATACAGATGGTTGAATAACAACCGCTGATGGAACCGACAGCCATAGGAAGGGCAAAGCTTTGTATGGAATCGATACTGTTAACACGGGCCAGTATATAAACTAGGCTTATACTTAAGAATACGGCAACATTGGTGTTAACGGATCTCATAATAGATTGTGAGATGGAAAGGTCCGTCAGGGTTTCCACCGGTATTTTCGGATGGAGTTTGGTGTTTTCGCGGATACGGTCATATATAACTATGGTATCGTTTACCGAATAACCGATAATACTCAAGGTTACGGCAACAAAGGAATCGCCGATTGGAATCTTAAAAATGACGCAGGTGAAAAATACGACCAAAACGTCATGGAACAATGCCACAAGGGCCGTAACACCGGCTGAAAGTCCCCCCATTTTTTTAAAACGGATCCATACGTAGATCATAACCAATAGGGCGGCAAGGATTATCGCGGTAATTCCGTCCCTGAGAAACTTTTTGCCGAAAAACGGTTCCACCATGGAGGATTCGGAAAGATTTAATTTTGCCTCCGGGAATTTTTCTTTTAACGCATTTTCAAATGCATCCTGATCCTTGGCATCCAGGCCGTAATTACCGGCCACATTGATGACAAGCCGTTTTTCCTCTGTGGAAATATCGGAGGTAAGCTGAGTCGTTACCGGCCTGTTTAATAATTCAGAAGAGGCATCCGCAATGGCGTCGGCATCCAGGTCTCCCACATAGGAATATTTTAGCAGGGCGCCGCCCCTAAACTGGATGTCCAACGAAACCCCATCCAAAAAAATTGTAATTATACCAATAAGCATAATCGCTAATGAAATTGAGAAAAATATCCAACGTTTTTTATAAAATCCGATTATTTTACCTGTCATAATGTTACCCTCCTTGATCTGCATTTGAAAAGAGCAGGCCTGCACAAAGGCTTAAATTCGCTTAAGGACCGGATCATCAGCCGGGAGGCGGTCACGCCTGCCACGAAATTAAAGAAGATACCGGTAAGCAGTGAATATGCAAAGGACAGTAACGAACCGGAACCAAAGATCATTAATATGATTGCGACGATCAAAACGGTGATATTACCGTCGAATACGGAAGAAAAAGCATCTTTAAAACCGGAAGTGATAGCGGAAGTAATGCTTTTTCCTGATTTTATTTCTTCGTTAATACGTTCCGAAATAATAACATTCGCGTCAACACCCATACCAATGGAAAGGATAACACCTGCGATACCTGTCAGGGTAAGGGTAATCTGGGGAATGGACAAAGCTAAAATCTGGCCGGATACCTGTATTAATAATGCGATGCAGGCAACAAAACCAGGAAGACGGTAATAAACAATCAGCAGTATACAGATGAGGCAGAAAGCTATCATACCTGCCTGAACCATTACATCCAGAGCGCCTGAACCAAGAGTAGGGCTGATGGTGGAGTGATTCTTCGTAGTCATGGAAAAGGGCAGGGAACCGGAATTAATTTTATCCGAGAGAGCTTTTGCTTCATCATAAGTTGAGATATGGTCAATCTGGGCCTTACCGCCTGTAATGTGTGAACTCACGGTGGCTCTTTGGATCAAAGTATCATCCATATAAATATCGATTTCCTGGCCCACAAGTTTTTCAGTCGCCTTGCTGAACAGCTTGGTTCCCTCTTCGTCAAAGGTGAGGCTGACCGCATACTGACCTGTATCTTGGTCTGTCTCCGGAGAGCTGTTTGTAACGTGGGAACCCTCCACTAAAACATTTCCTTCCGCGTCCTGGAAGGTAAGCTGGGCGGTTTCCCCTAACTCTGCCATGGCTTCCTGGGGATCGAAGTCTTTTTCATCGGCTTTCCAGGGAAAACGTACAATAATATATCCGTTGTCTTTATCAATAGTTACTTCACGGTCTAAAATGTTTTGCTGGTCAAGGCGGGTATTAATAATGGAACGTGCCGCCTCCAGCTCGCTGCCGGTGGGTTTCCGATCCAGTCCCACCGGTTCAAACGCCGCGTCGACACCTCCGCGTATATCAATGCCGAAGCGCATATCCGGTGCTCCAGGTATTTTAAACGTTTTGGAGCCTAAAGGAATAGAAATCCCGAAAACAGCGGTATATGCCATTAGCAGCGCAATAATTAAAATTATAAAAAATACTGGTTTTCTATTTTTCATTTTTACACCCATTGCATTTGCCACAATACGATAGAATGCTTAAATACGTGCATTCTATGTCAAAGATAAAGGTTGAAAGAACGGCATGTGGCATTCCTTTCTTCGTTTCTATTTTCTTTCAGCCTTGCGGTACTTATATGCTTACCAAAGCAGGCGGGGCATGTCCGCCTATGTGAGCCGCAATTTCATGAATAGGATTGGCCTCTTTCATAAATAAAAGCAAGAATAAAAAGACGGGGTTTAAACTAAAAAAAGGAAATGCCATTGCATGTAAAGCAGTATATAAAAAGCGCTGAGGATACTGCATATATCTTGCCGCCGCCCTTATGAAATGAACGGCGGCAGCTTCCTCTTCCGGAAGAGCTGCCATGGAAGAAAAATAATTCAGATAGTAAAAAGGTTTGTAAATATTTGCAAATGAATCGTAAGCTTCCTCGTCCGTATTATCATATCCGCCTTTTATGTCATCAGAATTAGTAAAATTAAGGTGCAGCATAAAAGCCGGAAGCAGAACAGCCAGAATAGACATAAAAAACTTATTATATTGTCTGAATAAACTCATATATACCCACCCCACTCTGAACAATACGAGACTATTTAGTTACTGCGGTTCTTTCGAACCGCGCATTTGTGCGTATATGCACATAAAATATGTAAAAATGTATTTTTTAAGCATGTTTTTCATTGCCGAAGTATGTTTTTTCTCAAAACGAATGAATAATTAAAACAATCTATTATAAAATAACACATTTTTTAAGTTTTGCATATATGTATTGTGAAAAATTTTTTGTAAATCCAATATATTTCAACGCCATGTACAATGGGAGGGATGAAGAAATATAATTGACATACCTAAGGTATAATGCTACACTTGGTATGTGATAATTTAATATGAAAAGGTGCTTGGAGCAATATCTGTTGCAGACAAGATAATAGGGAAATGGGTGAAAAGCCCATACGGTCCCGCCGCTGTAAAGGAAGAGTAGCAACCGGCAGCAAAGCCTGAAAGTCGTGTTCACTTTCATGTATCGCTGTTATAAAATCACTGTAATTAACGGGAAGATTGGATGCTATTATGAACCCTAAGTCAGAAGACCTGCCTTTTTGTATGCGAATTTACACAGTTACGAACGATGGCTGTGTATATTAAATAAATTTCCGGAATTTTTGGAGTTTTATTTTAAGAAAGCCTATTTATTGCCTGAATCGTTCTCTTACGGAAGGATACGGGTTAATAAAAAGGCTTTTTTTACAGCCTTTTTATTCAATTACAAGGTACTTAAAAAGTGTCATTTAAAAGCGTGATACAGCACGCGGAAAGGAGCTATTTTGACTGGAAAACAAAAGAAATTTATTGCAGTTACCGCAGGCCTTTCGTTGATTTTTGGTATCGCACCGGTGGCCGATGCCATGCACATAATGGAAGGGTATCTGCCTGTCCGCTATTGCATTGCATGGGGAGTGCTTTGCATACCGTTTTTAATTGCAGGTTTTTTAGCCATCAAAAAATCGGTATCGGAGCATAGGAAAACCATAATAGTTCTTGCCATGTGCGGAGCATATGCATTTGTTCTGTCCGCACTGAAATTACCTTCCGTGACAGGAAGCAGTTCCCATCCCACTGGTACGGGGCTTGGCGCCATTTTATACGGGCCGAGTATTATGAGTATCCTGGGTATCATCGTATTACTGTTCCAGGCGGTTTTACTGGCTCACGGCGGCCTTACAACCCTTGGAGCAAACACCTTTTCCATGGCGATTGCAGGGCCCTTTATTTCTTATGGGATATATAAATTAACCCTGAAACTGAAAGTACCAAAGCTGGGGGCCGTATTCCTGGCCGCTATGCTTGGGGACCTGTCCACCTACTGTGTAACCTCCTTTCAGCTGGCTCTGGCCTATCCGTCGGAGATTGGCGGCATAGGTGCCTCCATGGTTAAGTTCATGGGTATCTTTGCGATAACTCAGGTACCTATTGCCATAATTGAAGGTATTATTACGGCCCTGGTGGTTATGGCCCTTGAAACTTATGCTAAACCGGAGCTTACCGAAATCGGATTTATAAGAGGAGGTCTGAATCATGAAAGGTAAAGTGAAAACAGGGATTATCCTGGTATTAATCTGTATTTTAATTGCCGTAATTCCCTTGGTACTGATTAAGAATTCACAGTTCGGCGGATCGGATGATGCCGCTTCTGAAACCATCAGTGAAATTTTAGGCGTTGAGGAATATAAACCATGGGCCTCCCCGGTTTATGAACCCCCCGGCGCAGAGACGGAATCCCTTCTTTTCAGCCTTCAGGCGGCTTTAGGAGCCGGTATTATGGGCTATGGGATAGGAATATTAAGAGAAAGAACAAAAAACAGGAAGGAAAGTCCGGCGAAATGATAATGTTGGATAAGATGGCGTATTCCTCCGGGTTGCGGTACATAAGCCCCTGTGTGAAAGCTTTTACGGCTGTAACCACACTTCTTCTGTGTGTTACGGCACATTCGGCTGTTATTTCCCTGATTACATTGGCAGTTATGGGAGGTCTTACCGTTTATAAAGGAGGAGCCTGTCCCTTGTACTATATCAGGTTATACCGGATACCTCTGCTTTTTTTGGTGCTTAGTACCTTTACCATTGTAGTCAGCATATCGAAGGAACCTCTGTCAGAGGTGGCATTACCCCTGTTCCGCTATTATCTGACTTTTAAAGGGGATGCTTTTTATTTTGCGGGCAATCTGATCCTGACAGCCTTAGGAGCTGTTTCCTGTCTGTACTTTTTATCGCTGACAACACCGGTCACCGATTTATTGTATGTTCTGGACATCCTTCACTGCCCCGGAATTTTAGTGGAATTGCTGCTGTTAGTCTATCGTTTTATATTTGTACTTTATGATATGGCGGCGGCAATAACCGTATCCCAGAAAAGCAGATTGGGCAATAAGGATTTTAAGACGTCCCTTCATGCTATGAGCGGAATGCTTGTGATGCTGTTAATCCGGGCGCTGAAAAAATCCAACCTTCTCTATGATGCAATGGAGTCACGGTGCTATAACGGTAAAATTCTGGTATTGAGGGAATCTGCCAGGGCGTCAAGGAAAGAGATTGTCATGGCGGCCGCCTTTGAAGCCGTTATGTTGGGAATATGCCTGCTTTTAAGGAGAATAAGTTGAGTATTTTAAAAACGGAAAATATAACATACGTATATGAAGATGGAACAAAGGCTTTAAACAATGTAAGCCTTACTATTGAAAAAGGGGAAAAAACGGCTTTATTAGGAGCCAACGGCTCGGGAAAATCAACATTTTTTCTTTGTTTAAACGGAATCCTAAAGCCCCAGCGGGGAAGAATTTTATTTAAAGATCAGCCCGTGGATTATTCCAGGAAAGGCCTGCTGGAACTTAGAAGCAAAGTGGGAATAGTATTTCAGGACCCGGATAACCAGCTTTTTTCCGCCAGTGTTTATCAGGAGATATCCTTTGGATTAATGAATTTGGGAGCCTCCGAACAGGAAGCGGTAAAAAGGGTGGAAGCTGTTATGGAGGAATTGGAAATACTGCCCTTTCGTCATAAACCAACCCATCTTTTAAGCGGCGGACAGAAAAAACAGGTGGCTTTGGCGGATATTTTAGTCATGGAGCCGGAAATTGTTATTCTGGATGAACCGGTATCCGCCCTTGATCCCAAACATACGGAGATGTTAAATGATAAGTTGATAAGGTTACCGGATAAAGGGATTACGGTGATTATAGCGACCCATGATATGGATTATGCCCTGGAATGGGCCGATAAAGTGGTGCTGTTCAGGAATGGAGAAGTATTTGCCGAGGGAAGGGCAGAGGATATATTTATGAACGGAGAACTTTTAAAACGCACTAATTTAATTCAGCCGGATGTGATAAAGCTTTTTTCTGATTTATGTGCACAGGGCATAATTGACGGGAATCTTCCTGTCCCCAGGAATTTTAAAACCCTGGAAAAATATATAACAGACAGTGTCAGGAGCAGGTCGAATGGATAAAAAAGCAATACTGGTTGTCAGCTTTGGTACAAGCCATAAGGAGACCAGGATAAAAACCATTGAACAGATTGAGCAGGATATTGGCAGGGCATATCCTGATTTCAGGATATACAGGGCATTTACAAGCAGGCTGATTATAAATATTTTAAAGGAAAGGGACGGTCTTGCGGTAATGAATGTAAAAGAGGCTATGGAGCGGATGCATAGGGAGGGGATTAAGGAGGTTATCGTCCAGCCCACCCATATTTTAAACGGAATTGAAAATGAAAATATGCTGGAAGAGGTGCATAATTGTGTGAACCTGTTTCGTTCCGTAAAGATAGGAAAACCTCTTCTTACTTCCCTTGAGGATTTTCATAAGGTGATAACAAATCTCTTAAATGAGCTTCCCCCATTACAGGAAAATGAGGCCGTTATATTTATGGGGCACGGAACCGTCCGTTATTCCAATGCCTGTTATATGGCCTTGGAATATATGTTCCGGGATTATGGATATGAGGATATTTACGTGGCTACGGTTCAAGCATACCCGGCTTTGGAAAACGTAATAAAACAATTGAGAAAAAAGAACTATAAAAAGCTTATCCTGCTGCCTTTTATGATTGTATCGGGGGAGCATGCCTTAAATGATATGTGGGGGGAGGATAAGGATTCGTGGAAAACCGTATTGGAAAAAGAGGGCTATGGGGTAAGGTGTTCCTTAAAAGGCCTCGGCGAATATAAAAGTATCCGGAATATTTTTATTGAGCATATTGAAGCTACCGGATAAAGGGCGGGTTGTATACTTGGCATTGACAAATTCACGGGAATCTTTTAAGGTGTATATGATAAGGATGTCCGCGCCGCTTTTTAAAAAATTTGCCGCAAGGGGCGGCAGGACGGCGCCGGTTTACGCTTTGGGACACATTGTTCCATGTTTTGAAGAATTGGAGGGATTGCTATGACGGGTACATTATACGGCGTGGGGGTAGGGCCGGGAGATCCGGAATTGCTTACGTTAAAGGCGGTCCGGATTATAAGAGAGTGCGATATAATTGCAATTCCCGGGACGGATAAGGATACCTGCATGGCCTATAAAATAGTGAAACAGGTTTTTGCGGCTGTTGAGAAAAAAAAGGTCCTCTCCGTTGCCATGCCTATGACAAAAGATAAAAGCATACTGGAGGAAAGACACAGGAAAGGGGCGGTGATGATTGAGGAATATTTACAAAAAGGCCTTAAGGTTGCTTTTCTGACTTTGGGGGATCCCACGGTTTATTCCACTTATATTTACATACAAAGATATATTCTGGCCGACGGTTATACGGCGGAAATTATCAACGGCATTCCCTCCTTTTGTGCCGCGGCGGCCAGGCTAAAGGAAGGACTGGCGGAGAATGCACAACAGCTTCATATCATTCCGGGCTCTTATTCCATAGAAGATGCCCTCACTCTTTCCGGCACAAAGGTACTTATGAAGACGGGAAGGAAATTAAGTGAGGTGAAAGAACGGTTAAGGACCGTAAAAGCTAAGGCCGTCATGGTGGAAAACTGCGGTATGGAACAGGAGAAGGTTTATGGTTCCGTGGAGGAAATCCCGGAGGAAGCAGGGTATTATTCACTTATTATTGTAAAGCAGGGCGAAAAAGAATAAAAATATTCTTCATGTCTATTAGAGAAGACGTCGTGTACAACAGAGGGGAGTTAAGGTATGAGTATGTTAGAGCGCTATGTCTACAAAGGAAGCCGGAGATTAAGGTGCGGCTATACCACAGGTTCCTGTGCGGCGGCCGCGGCCAAAGCCGCCGCCGTAATACTTTTAAAAGAAACCCTCCTCAGTTCGGTTTTCATAACAACACCAAAAGGAATTCCCCTTAACCTGGAAGTAAAGGAAGTTACCCGGGGAAAGGATTGCGCCGCCTGCGCAGTACAAAAAGACAGCGGGGATGACAGCGATGTAACCAATGGGATATTGATATTTGCCACCGTAAGAAAGACCAAAAAGGATATTTTTATTGACGGCGGGATGGGCGTGGGCAGGGTGACCAGGCCCGGACTGGATCAGGAGATAGGACAGGCCGCCATTAATAAGGTTCCCAGGAGAATGATTTATAATGAGGTTTTGGAAGTATGTGAAGAAGCAGGGTATACCGGAGGGCTTGAGGTTATAATTTCCATCCCCGAGGGAGCAGAGCTTTCGAAAAAAACTTTTAATCCGAGACTTGGAATTGAAGGCGGGTTGTCGGTACTTGGAACCACCGGAATTGTGGAACCCATGAGTGAATCGGCCCTGGTGGAGACCATCCGGACGGAGATGAGCATGCTTGCGGCAGAGGGAAATAAATACCTGATAGCCGTTCCGGGAAATTATGGGGAAGCCTTTGCGGACGTCGCCCTGTCACTGCCTCTTAAAAAGACGATAAAATGCAGTAATTTTATCGGGGAAACCATAGATATGGCATATGAATTTAAGCTTAAGGGATTATTACTAATCGGACATATGGGCAAGTTAGTAAAGCTTGGCGGCGGTATCATGAACACCCATTCCAAATGGGCCGACGGGAGAATGGAGATACTGTGCTGCTGCGGCCTGCTAGCAGGCGCAGGTACAGCCCTGTTAAAAAAAATTTTAGACTGCGTGACTACCGATGAAGCTTTGGAACTATTAAAAGAAGCAGGAATATTGGAAACTTCCATGGAGGCGCTTGTAGAAAAAATCGATTTTCATTTACAGCACAGGGCGTATGAAGGATTGACCGTTGGAGCGATGGCTTTTTCGAATAAATTCGGAATACTGGGGAAGACGAAAACGGCGGATCATCTTATAAGCCGGCTTAAGATTGGAGAGAATTAAATCATGGTGCATTTTGTAGGAGCCGGCTGCGGCGCGGCGGATTTAATTACAATAAGGGGACAGAGGCTGTTAAAGGAAGCGGATACGGTAATCTATGCAGGTTCACTGGTAAATCCTGATTTATTGCAGGATACAAAAGAAGGCTGCCTGCTTTATGACAGTTCCCGCATGACACTTACTGAGGTAACGGACGTCATGGTTAAGGGCAGCAAAAGCGGAAAGGAAATGGTGCGGCTTCATACCGGGGACCCCAGTATCTATGGCGCAATCAGAGAACAGATGGAATGCCTTAAGAGGGAGGGCATTGAATATGATATATGTCCCGGCGTCAGCAGTTTGTTTGGGGCGGCGGCGGCACTGAAAGCGGAATATACCCTGCCGGGTGTATCCCAGACAGTCATTATCACCCGTATGGCAGGAAGGACGCCGGTACCTCCAAGGGAACAGATTGCTTTGCTTGCCGGACATCAGTCCACCATGGTTATATTTTTAAGCGCGGGCCTTCTTAAGGATTTGAAGAAAGAGCTGTTAACCGGCGGATATAAGCCGTCCACTCCCTGCGCTATCGTATACAGGGCAAGCTGGGCCAACGAGCTGGTGGTGCGGGGGGTGGTGGCGGATTTACCGGAAATGGCCAAAAAGCATCATGTTAACAAAACGGCGCTCATTGTTGTGGGGGAGTTTCTGGGGGAAGCTTATGAGCTCTCGAAACTGTATGACCCATCTTTTTCCACCGGATACCGTAAGGCTTCTGCATTAAATATAGAAGAAGTAAGCATAACGGGGGAGAAGGATTTACTTAAACGTTCCGACGGGGGCTCCACATGAAAGCGGCTGTTATTTCCTTTACAAAAAAGGGCGGTAAATTGAATGAAAAAATCTGCAGGGGCCTTAAGGCCAGGGGAATGACAGTAAAAGGTTATGCTGCCGGCAGATATGCCGCCGGAACGGATTTACAGGCTTTTCACAGCCTTAATGATTTGATGGGGCAATTATTCGGGGCCGTGGACGGGATTATTGTTATCGGGGCCTGCGGCATAGCCGTGCGCGCAATAGCTCCCTTCCTGAAAAGCAAAGGGGAGGACCCTGCCGTGGTGGTTGCAGGGGAGGACGGGAAATTTGTTATTTCCCTTTTATCGGGGCATATGGGAGGAGCCAACGAACTGAGCAGATGTGTGGCCGCCTTAATTGGGGCGGCGCCGGTTATTACGACGGCGACGGATATTAATCATAAATTTGCAGTGGATGAATGGGCGGTCAGAAACAATTTAGTTATCGTGGATATATCCATGGTAAAAAAAATATCGGGCGCCGTATTAAATAATGAAAAGGTCGGCTTCTACTGTGAATATCCCGTAAAAGGAAATTTACCCCCGGAGCTGACTAAAGATACAAAAGATATTGGCATATGCATTTCATCGGATATGTCCTTAACCCCCTTTTTAGAGACTTTGAATTTAATGCCAAGGAACGTTGTTCTTGGAATCGGATGCAAAAAAGGCGCGGCAGGGGCTGTGCTAGAGAATATGGTTAAAAATACGCTGCGGCAGTTTCACCTGGATGAAAGGCGTGTCAGCCGGATCTGTTCCATTGATATTAAGGCGGAGGAAACGGGAATACTTGAACTTGCAGAAGTTTTGAAAGCGGAATATGTTACTTTTACGGCGGAGGAGCTAAAGCAGGTCCCGGGTGATTTTAGGGGTTCCGAATTTGTGAAGAAAACGGTGGGCGTGGATAACGTATGTGAAAGAAGTGCCGTACTGGGAAGCGGTTACGGAAAAGAACGGATATCCAAAACCGCCGCGCACGGCGTAACCCTGGCCGCCTATGAAACGGATTATGGCGTATCCTTTATTTAACAGATGATTTTATTGATACGGCTAGAGCGTGTTTGAAGGTAAAGGTGTAAAGAGTAAAAGAGTTTGTTAATTCTTTCACTCAGCAAGTTTGTGCCTGTGTGCAACCACAAACTTAAGATGCACAAAAAGCAGCGCAGAAATGAGGACAATCATGAAATTGTACATAGTTGGATTTGGCGCCGGCGGGTATGAGCACCTGACTATACAGGCTAAAAATGCGCTGGAGGACAGCGAGGTAATCGCAGGGTATTCCGTCTACGTGGAGCTGGTTCAAAAATATATAAAAGGTAAAGAGTATTACAGCACTTCCATGAAAAAGGAAGAAGAACGGTGCAGATGGGCGATTGAAGAAACCTTAAAAGGCAGAAAGGTCGCATTGGTCTGCAGCGGTGACAGCGGGGTTTATGGGCTGGCCAGCTTAGCATTTGAGCTGGCGGCTGATTACGAACCTTTTGAAATCCAGGTGGTAGCCGGTGTAACGGCGGCTTTAAGCGGCGGAGCGTTACTGGGAGCTCCTCTGGCCCACGATTTTGCCGTTATCAGTTTAAGCGATCTATTGACTCCGTGGGAATTAATTGAGAAAAGGCTGCGGTGTTCTGCTATGTGTGATATGGTTATCTGTCTTTACAACCCCTCCAGCAAAAAGAGACACGACTATCTGAAAAAAGCATGCGAAATTATCCTGGAGTACCGGAGCGAAGATACCGTGTGCGGGTTTGCACGCAACATCGGCCGGGAAGGAGAAGCCGGTGAGGTTACCATCCTGGGTAAATTAAAGGAAATGCAGGCGGATATGTTCACCACCGTATTTATAGGCAATAAGGCCACAGAAAACCTTAATAATAAAATGGTGACGCCGAGGGGTTACAGGATAAGCAAGGAACCTGTTTTTTATTCATGATATAAATTAAGAAGAGAAAGCCGGGATTTTATGAAAAAAATACTTCTTTTTGCCGGAACTACGGAGGGCAGGATTCTTTGGGAATACTGCAATGACCATAAAATTCCCGTAACTGCGGCTGTGGCAACAGAATATGGGGAGTCGGTGCTTCCACAGGGTATATTATCCCGCGTCCTGGTTGGAAGGATGGACAGGCAGCAGATGGAGGACTTGCTTAAAGACAGTCAATATCGGCTGGTAATTGATGCAACCCATCCCTATGCAGAAGAGGTTACGGAAAATATCAGAACCGCCTGCATAAAATGCCGGAAACAATATATCCGTATTATACGGGAAAGTTTTAAACTGCCCGGCGCCATATATGTTGAGCATCTTAAGGAAGCCGCGGATTATTTAAACGGGCATGAGGGAAAGGCGCTTATTACAACAGGAAGCAAGGAATTGGAGGTCTTTACAAAAGTAAAGGATTATACGAAAAGACTTACGGTAAGGATACTTCCGGATCCGGATAATTTAAAACACTGTATGGAGCTTGGATTTGCGGGTCCCAATGTGATCTGTATGCAGGGGCCTTTTTCAGAGGAGTTTAACCTGGCCGTTTTAAAGGAAATAAAAGCTTCCTACTTAGTTACAAAGGAATCGGGTTCCTTCGGAGGCTTTCCTGAAAAAGTCCGGGCGGCTGTAACAGCGGGAGCAAAGGTTATCGTGGTAAAGCGTCCGAAGGAGGAAGAGGGATACACCTGCAAGGAGGTTATGGAAGTTCTTTCACACTCCGTTATTTGATGTAGTTTCGTAAGCCAGCTTGCAAAATGAATGAGAGCAGGAGTGAAATTAGTGAAACGGCGGACGGAAGGGAGGTTAACATGAAGAAGCAGATTACAATAGCAGGAATAGGCATGGGAAATCCGGATATCCTGACCCTGGAAGGAAAAAATTATATTGATAAGGCGGAGGTATTAATTGGTGCCAGGCGTATGATTGAGGCTGTTAACAGCGCCAATAAACCTGCTTTTATCTCTTATGACGCCGAGGGCATCAGGGACTATATTGCCTCCTCCGATTATAGGAGTTATGCCGTCCTTATGTCCGGCGATACCGGTTTTTACAGCGGGGCCGGTAAACTGATTCCCCTGCTGGAGGGAATTCCCCTGCCGGAGGAATATGAAATCAAAGTGATTCCCGGTATTTCCGCCGTCTCCTATTTTAGCGCAAAATTAAAACTATCCTGGGAGGATGCTTACCTGTTAAGTCTTCACGGACGGGAGGAAAATATTGTACTGGCGGTAAGACAGCATAAAAAGACGTTTGCCCTGACCGACGGGAAAATCGGCGATATATGCAGGAAGCTTACCCGGGCGGGTCTTGGCAATGTGTGGGTATATGTGGGAGAAAATCTGTCCTATGATGAGGAAAAAATCATAGAAGGAAGGGCGGAGGAATTTAAGGAAAAGGATTTTGCCCCCTTAAGCGCGGTCTTTATCCTGAACCCCGGTTATAAAACGGAATACGGAATCGGAATTGGGGAGGACGAGTTTATACGGGGGGACGTTCCCATAACGAAAAGCGAAGTCCGCGCCATATCCTTAAGCAAGTTAAAACTGAAGGAGGATTCCGTTGTTTACGATATCGGAGCCGGCACGGGTTCGGTATCCGTTGAAATGGCTTTTCTGGCGAAAAGAGGCAGGGTATATGCCATTGAGCAGAAGAAGGAAGCGGTGGAACTGATAAGGAAGAACAAAGATAAATTTGCGCTGGATAATATAGTGGTAATCCCCGGTTCTGTGCCGGAAGCCCTGGAAGGACTGGAAATGCCGGATACGGTTTTTATCGGAGGAAGCGGTGGCAGCCTAAAAGCCATTATGACCTCCCTCCTGGGTAAAAATAAGGCCGTACGCCTTGTAATAAACGCCATTGCACTGGAAACCCTTGGGGAGGCTTTAAAGCTTATGAAAGAGCTGGAATTTGAAGAAATAGAAGTGGTGCAGGCGGCGGTTTCCAAAACCAGGGAGGCGGGAAATTATCATATGCTTATGGGACAGAATCCGGTGTTTATTATAAGCGGAAGGGGGAGGGCATTTTGAAACAGATAAATCGGATTATGCTTGCGGGTACGAAAAGCGGCGCGGGCAAAACAACCATAACCTGCGGAATATTACAGGGCCTTATGAACAGAGGGTATACTGTCAGTTCCTTTAAATGCGGCCCCGATTACATAGATCCTATGTTTCACAGCAAAGTGATAGGCACAAGATCCGGCAACCTGGACAGCTTTTTTACGGGGGAAAATCTCTTGAGGGATTTGTTATACAGAAATTCCGGTAATACGGATATCAGTGTAATGGAAGGGGTTATGGGATATTACGACGGAATCGGTTTTTCCGATACCGGAAGCAGCTATTCCATTGCGGCCATGACAAAAACACCGGTAATCCTGATTGTGGATGCAGGAGGAATGAGCGGTTCTCTTGGGGCGGTATTAAAGGGTTTTCTTTCTTATAAGAAGGAAAGCTGTATTAAAGGGGTTATTTTTAACAGACTGTCCGGCATGTTATATGAGGGAGCAAAGAAGATTGCGAAGGATATGGGAATCCATGCCTGCGGGTATGTTCCTGTCATGACGCAGTGCGGCCTTAAAAGCAGACATCTTGGATTGGTGACACCGGATGAGATAAAGGATTTAAAGAATAAAATAAATACATTAGCCGGTAAACTTTCAGAAACCGTTGATTTTGACGGCATCCTTTCTTTAGCAAGGAAGGCGGAGCCTCTTCCGGTTTCAGAACCCTTGCCGCCGGTGAAAGGCAAGAAGAGAATTTCCATTGCGGTGGCACAGGACGAAGCCTTTTGTTTCATTTATAAGGATAATCTGAAACTGTTAAAGGAGCTGGGAGCGGAACTGGTTTTCTTCAGTCCCCTAAGGGATAAAAAACTGCCGGAAAATGTGGAGGGACTGCTGTTATGCGGCGGATATCCGGAATTATATGCAAAAGACTTATCCCGAAATACTTCCCTGCTAAAAGCCGTTAAAACAGCGGTTGAAAGCGGAATGCCGACCATTGCGGAATGCGGCGGTTTTATGTATCTTAACGAAAGGCTGGAGGATATGGAGGGAAGGGAATATCCCATGGCCGGTGTTATTCCCGGAAGGTGCTATAAAACCGGCCGTTTGCGAAGATTCGGCTATCTTTATTTAAAAGGGAGGGAGGATAGCTTAATTGCCGGAAAAGAAGAGATCATTAAAGCCCACGAATTCCATTACTGGGACAGTGATAACAGCGGAAATGCTTTCCATGGGGTTAAGGCGTCCGGTGCCGGGGAATGGGACTGTATACATGCCTCCGGTAATCTTTATGCAGGCTTCCCCCACCTTTATTTTTACGGCAATCCCTCCATTGCAAGGCGGTTTGTTGACCGGTGCGCCAGGTATGGTAAAGTTAAGGGCCTTGAAAGAGGGGAAGAAGGGGAAGACAAAGACGGTTTGGAACCTGAATCATGATGAAGCGGAAAAGTATTTCGATAATAATAATTCAGGCAAGAGCGGCATGCGGTGTCTCGCAAAGCGGGCCGATTATAGCTTACGTGGAATGGAGCAAGAGTGTGTTTGAAAGTGATTTAGAGGGAAATAAAATGGACGGAAAGAATAAAAATAAATATAATTCAGGAGAAAACGATTGGTACGGGGACGGCAAAGACAGAGCCGGTATTGACCGGTCTGCCATGGCTGCCTGTAAGAAGCATTGGGACGGGATTGCAAAGCCGATTGGGAGTCTGGGGCTTTTTGAAGATATCATTATAAAAATCGCGGGTATTCAGGGCAGCGAACAGGTAGATATCGGTAAAAAGGCCGTTGTAATTATGTGCAGCGACAACGGTGTGGTGGAGGAGAAGGTAACCCAGACAGACAGCTTTGTTACGGCCGTGGTAACACAAAATTTCGCCAGAGGAATTACCAGCATCAATCAGATGGCAATGGTTTCAGGGGCGAAAGTAATACCGGTGGACATTGGCATTGAAAGGGATATTCATGGGCAGGGGGTGACGGATAAAAAAATCGGCTATGGAACCGGCAATATAGCCAAGGGGCCTGCCATGACCAGGGAACAGGCACAAAGGGGTATTGAAGTGGGAATGGAAATGATATATGCTTTAAAAACGGAGGGCTATAAAATCATCGGAACAGGTGAGATGGGTATTGGAAATACCACCACCAGCAGCGCAGTCGCCAGTGTTTTATTGAATCTGCCCGTAAAGGAGGTGACGGGAAGAGGAGCCGGATTATCCAGAGAGGGATTGGAGCGGAAGATCCGGGTTATTGAGGAGGCGGTCCGTATCAACCGGCCGGATCCCGGCAATCCGGTGGAGGTACTTGCCAAACTGGGCGGTTATGATATTGCAGGGATAACCGGCCTTTATCTGGGAGGGTTAAAGTACGGTATGCCCATAGTCATCGACGGGGTAATATCTTCCGTGGCCGCCTTAATTGCGGCCAGGATAAACAGGAAGGCCGTGGATTATATGATTCCCTCCCATATGAGCAAAGAACCGGCCGGTGAAAAGATTATGGAAGAATTGGGACTTTCTCCGGTTATCCACGGCAATCTGGCGCTGGGGGAAGGAACGGGCACCACTTTATTATTTTCCCTGTTGGATACGGTGCTTAAGGTATATCACTATAATTCCACTTTCGAAGATATCCGCATTAAGGCGTATGAACGGTTTGAAACGGACCGGAAGGAAGAGGGACTGCCATGATTATATTAATTACCGGCGGCAGCGGCAGCGGAAAGTCGGAATACGCGGAAAATCTGGCCGTAAAGCTTGGAAAGAGGGATTTGCTGTATATTGCCACTATGATACCCCGGGACGGAGAAAGTATGCAAAGAGTAGCCAGGCATCAAAAACGGCGTAAGAGCGAAGGATTCCATACCCTGGAATGCCATACCGATTTAAAACGGCTGCCTGTCCATGGTTTTCCCACCGTTTTGCTGGAATGCATGTCCAACCTGCTGGCCAATGAGATGTTCAGTGAGGAAGGGATAATAAAGACCAGAGGAAATATACCGGTAGTGGAGGAAATCCTGGAGGGTATAGCTTATCTGGACAGGCTGTGTGAGCATGTCATTATTGTGTCCAATGAAGTGTTTTCCGATAACGGTTCCCCTTATGCTGAAACTGCCGGATACATAAAGCTTTTAGGCGAAATCAACTGCCGTATTGCCGGCCTGGCATCCTGCGTATACGAAGTGGTGTGCGGGATACCGGTATGTCAGAAAGGATCGGGTATTTTATGACTTTGTTAAAATCCATGATATTATCATTGATAATAGCATTTTCCACCTATTCCAAAATACCTATGCCAAGGGTTGAATGGAGTGAAAAAAACAGAAAATATTCCCTGATATTTTTCCCATTTATCGGGGCGGTAATCGGCGGGTTCCTCTGGGGATGGTGGCGGCTTTCACAGGTTCTCGGGCTGGGAATTTTTATGAAATCGGCTGTAGCCCTATCCATACCGGTCTTTATTTCCGGCGGCATTCATCTGGATGGATTTATTGATACGGTGGATGCCCTAAGTTCCTGCCAGCCCAGGGAAAGGAAGCTGGAAATTTTAAAAGACCCTCACACGGGTGCGTTTGCCGTAATCGGCTGCGGCATTTATTTTATATTATATTTTGGAGCTTTGACGGAAGTAAAAAGCCTGAAAGCTTATATGCTTATAAGCATAGGCTTCATCCTTTCCAGGGCGTTTAGCGGATTTTCTTTGGTAGTGTTTCCCTCTGCGAAAAAGGAGGGGCTTTTATATGCTTTTTCCTCCGCCGCCCACAGGAAAATTACAGGTATTGCGCTGGTTATTATTATCCTGCTGTGCGGCGCCGCTATGCTAAAAGTGGATGCTTTAGGGGGAATTGTACTTTTTTCGGCCGCAGTACTGGTATTTCTGTATTACAGGGGGATGTATGCAAGGCGGTTTGGAGGCATCACGGGAGATTTGGCCGGTTTCTTTTTGCAGGTCTGCGAACTGGCGATGGTGATTGCCGCGGCAGCCGTTATGTGAACAATTCCGTTAATGGAATATCCAATTTATGGAATGCCTAATTTATGGAATATCCGGTTTGCGGGAATAGAAAAGTAGTTACCCGGAGTTCAAATAAATAGGCAATAGCGAAACTATATGGTTTTCTAAATTTACCGCAACGAATACGGGTTTCATTGCTTCAGCGGCCTTTAGTTCCGCAATTACCTATTCCAATAAAAAGCACAAGGAGAGGATGGAATGGAGTTATATATAGGAGGTATCAGCCAGGGAAAACTTACTTATGTATGCAATAAGAAAAATATTTCAAAGGACAGTGACTTAATCTGCGACGGGGCCGGCTGTACTATGGAGGAATTATTATCGAAACCGTTTGTAAATCATTTTCATCTGTTCATAGGGCGGCTTTTAAAAGAGGGCGGAGCAATTGTTACCGATGGAGCAATTGCTCCCGATGGGCCGAAAACAGATTCAGACAGGCATTTTCTTCTGAAACCGGGACATGCTCCGGACCCCGAAAAAATAGCAAACGTGCTGGCAAAAGACCTGATTGCCGAAAATCCCTCCGTCGTCATTATCTGCAATGAGGTAGGGTGCGGGATTGTTCCCGTGGACCGGACGGACAGGCTTTACCGGGAAACGGTGGGGCGCTGTTTATGCAGGCTGGCGGAATATTCCCAGGTTGTAGAGAGAATTGTATGCGGATTGGGGATGAGGTTAAAATGAAGGTTATCTTAATCAGGCACGGCAAGACAAAAGGAAATTTGGAAAACCGGTATATGGGAACAACGGATGAACCTTTATGCAAATCGGGCATGGAACAGATTCAAAGCCTTGTGAGCTCGCACAGTTATCCCAAGGCGGAGGTTATCTATGTAAGCCCGTTAAAGCGTTGTATAAAAACGGCGGAACTTATCTATCCCGGGAAAGCACTCATCCTTTGTAAAAATCTTAAGGAATGTTACTTCGGGGAATTTGAAAATAAAAATTACCTGGAATTAGCCGGCAATAAGAACTACCAGGAATGGCTTGACAGTAACGGGACCCTGGAATTTCCAGGCGGTGAGAAGCAAAAGGACTTCCGGAAACGCTGCTGTCAGGCATATGAGACAATTATAGAAAACTGCGGGCGGAAAGATACCGCGTTAATTGTTCACGGAGGTACCATTATGGCCGTTTTGGAAAAATACGGTGTGCCAAAGAAAGGTTTTTATGACTGGCAGGTAAAAAACGCAGAAGGGTATCTGTGCCAGCTTCAGGAAGATAACAGAAGCTTAAAAGTTTTGGAAAAATTGAAAGGCCGGGAGGAACAGACATGATTTATTATTCCATTGCTTCATTCATAGCCGGTTATATCCTTGACCTTATTTTGGGAGACCCCTGCTGGCTGCCCCATCCCGTACGTCTGATAGGGAAGCTGATAAGCAAATTGGAAATACTGGCGAGGAAATATTTCAAAAAAACCCCGGAAAGCCTGATTGCGGCGGGTATAGTCCTGGTAATCCTGGTTCTTGCCGCGTCAAGTCTTATTCCCTTTTTCTTATTATATCTGCTGTACCGTTATGTTCCCTGGCTGGGATTTATAACGGAAAGTATTATGTGTTACCAGATACTGGCTGTAAAATGCCTTAAGGTGGAAAGCATGCGGGTATACCGTTCCCTGAAAAAGGGTGATCTAAAAGAGGCCAGGCACAACGTGTCCATGATAGTCGGCCGGGATACGGATAGGTTGGACGAAGCGGGTGTTTTAAAGGCTGCAGTTGAGACGGTTGCCGAAAATACCTCGGACGGCGTAATTGCCCCCATGATTTATCTGGCAATGGGAGGTCCGGTTTTAGGTTTTTTCTATAAGGCGGTTAACACAATGGATTCCATGATAGGATATAAAAACGAAGCCTATTTGTATTTGGGAAGAGCCGCCGCAAAATTAGATGACGCGGTTAATTATATTCCTGCCCGGATATCCGCAGTACTTATGATACTTGCCTGTCCTTTTGCGGGTCTTAACAGAAAGGAAGCAGTCCGCATCTACCGGAGGGACAGACGCAGCCATTCCAGCCCCAATTCTGCCCAAACGGAAGCCGTGTGTGCGGGGGCCCTGGGACTTAAGCTTGCCGGAGACGCCTGGTATTTCGGTAAACTGTACAAAAAGCCCGCCATCGGGGAGGATACCAGGCCCATTGAAGCAGAGGATATTAAAAGAGTAAACAGGCTGTTATATGCCGCCTCCCTCCTGGCCATGGCGCTGTTCATCTCATTAAAGCTTTTGGCGGCGGCATTTGTTTTAAAATAGTTGGCGCGCAGATTGGAGGAAGCAATGGATCAGTACCGGCACGGCGGAGAAATCTATGATAAAAAAATTTATTTGGACTTTTCCGTAAATACCAATCCCCTTGGATTACCGGAAGGTGTTAAGAAAGCCCTTGTTTCCCGGACGGATAATTTTGCGCTGTATCCGGATAACCGGTGCGGCGGACTGGTAAATGCCATAGGGGAGTATGAAAAGGTTGACAGGGATTTTATTATCTGCGGAAACGGGGCCTCGGACTTAATATTCCGTTTATGTTATGCCTTAAAGCCCAAAAGGGCAATGGTAACGGCGCCCGCTTTTTCGGAATATGAAAAAGCCTTAAGGGAAGCCGGGAGCAAAGTGGAGTACTGCTATTTAGAGGAAGGGGAAGAATTTTGCGTTACCGGGCGGCTGGCCTGCCGGCTGGATAAACAATTGGAGGTATTATTTTTATGCAATCCCGGCAATCCGGTGGGAAATCTCATACCGGACGGCGAATTGGAAAAGATAATGGAACAATGTATAAGATATGATATTTTCCTGGTTATGGATGAATGCTTTATGGATTTCACAGAGAATGCAGAAGCCCATTCCCTGAAAAAGTTTCTTACGGGAAATGACAGGATATTCCTGTTAAAGGCCTTTACCAAACAATATGCCATGGCCGGTTTAAGGCTTGGCTACGGCATATGCGGCAACAGGCGCCTGCTGGAACGTATGCGTGATACCGGGCCTTCGTGGAATGTATCCGTACCGGCCCAGATTGCGGGTATCGAAGCATTAAAAGAAGATACCTACCGCCTTAAGACCAGGGAACTGATCAGGCAGGAGCGGGAATATTTATATCACGGCCTAAAAGGTCTGGGCTTAAAGGTATTTAAACCCGCTGCCAATTACATTTTTTTTAAAAGCAGGGATACCCTTTATGATGCATTATTGGCCAGGGGAATACTGATACGGCAGTGCGGCAATTATCCGCAGCTGAATAAAGAGTTCTACCGGATTGCCGTAAAAAAACATGAAGAGAATAAAATACTGCTTAAGGAAATAGCAGAATGCCTGAAGGAATAATTATTGAAAAGCGCTCTCGGAAAGAAAGGAGGCAAATATGGCAAAAGCGATTATGATTCAGGGAACCATGTCCAATGTGGGGAAAAGCTTATTGGCGGCGGGGCTTTGCAGGGTATTTAAACAGGACGGCTACAAGGTCGCACCTTTCAAATCTCAGAATATGGCTCTGAATTCGTTTATTACGGAGGAAGGCCTGGAGATGGGACGCGCTCAGGTAATGCAGGCGGAAGCCTGCGGGATTAAGCCTTCCGTGGGGATGAACCCCGTACTGTTAAAGCCTACTACCGATGTGGGTTCACAGGTCATTGTAAACGGCGAGGTAAGGGGCAATATGAAGGCGGCGGATTATTTTAAATATAAAAAGAAGCTCATACCGGATATTATGAAAGCCTATCATAAGCTGGAGGAAGAATATGAGATTGTTGTAATAGAAGGCGCGGGAAGTCCTGCTGAAATCAACTTAAAAAGTGAAGATATCGTCAATATGGGCATGGCTAAGCTTGCAGGGGCTCCGGTTCTGCTGGTGGGGGATATTGACCGTGGCGGGGTATTTGCCCAGATTGCGGGAACACTGATGCTTTTGGAGGAAGAGGAAAAGGCCATGGTGAAAGGGGTTGTCATCAATAAATTCAGAGGGGATAAATCCATACTGGAACCCGGTCTTGTTATGTTAAGGGATTTAACCGGTAAAGAGGTTGCCGGGGTAATACCCTATGTATATCTGGACATTGATGACGAGGACAGCTTATCGGAACGCTTTGGCAAAAATAAGGACAGCGGTATCATAGACATTGCCGTTATAAAGCTGCCCCGCATTTCCAATTTTACGGACTTTAATTCCCTGGAGCATATGGAGGGGGTTTCCCTGCGTTACGTATCAAGGCCCGCCGATTTAAAGGAGGCGGATATGATCCTTTTACCCGGTACCAAAAGTACTATGCAGGACCTGGCCTGGCTGCGGCAAAACGGCCTGGAAGCGGCAATCAAACAAATGGCGGCAAAGGGTAAAATTATCTTTGGAATCTGCGGCGGATACCAGATGCTTGGAGAAAAATTAAGCGATCCGGCTCAGGCGGAAGCCTCCGGCAGTATGGAGGGAATGGGACTTCTTCCTGTTACAACCGTATTTGAGGAAGAAAAGGTCCGTACCAGGGTATCGGGCAGTATTTGCAGGATGGAGGGGGATCTTGCTTTATTAAGCGCGGTTCCGATCGAAGGCTATGAAATCCATATGGGAGTAACCTATGTAACCGAAAGAGACAGGGGCGGCTTCTTTTCTCTGATTGCCGACAATATCACTGGCGGGCGGGAAAAGAAATCAGGAGACACCGGGAAATTAAAGACGGACGGCTATGTCCGTGAAAATGTGCTGGGAACCTATGTCCACGGGATTTTTGACAAGGAGGAATTTCTGGAGGGAATCGTTAAAACCCTTTTCAAACGGAAAGGTTTGGAATATAATCAGATTAAATCCGTTGATTTAAAAACCTACAAGGAAAGACAGTATGACAATCTGGCGGATACGGTCAGAAATAATCTGGATATGGAATTCATCTACAGAGTTTTGGAGGAGGGCATATGAATAAAGGATTGATACATGTTTACTGCGGAGACGGCAAAGGCAAGACGACAGCCGCTATCGGGCTGGCGGTCAGGGCCGCGGGAAGCGGCATGCAGGTTGTATTGCTTCAGTTTTTGAAAGGAAGGACGGTAAGCGAACTGGCCAGCTTAAAACTGCTTCCCAATATAACCGTACTCCGGAACAAAAAAGATTTCGGCTTTTATAATACAATGACACAGCAGGATAAAGCGGATATTACGGCACTTCATAATGAAAATCTGAATAAAGCCCTCAAGCTGGTAAAGGAGGGTCTGTGCGATATGCTTATCCTGGATGAAATAACGGCCGCATACAAGTATGGGCTGGTGGACAGGGAAGCAGTCGATAACCTTATCCTGCATAAAAAGGCCAAGCTGGAGCTGGTGCTTACCGGACGGGAACCGGCACCCCTGTTTCTTGAAACGGCGGATTACGTATCGGAAGTAAGAAAGATAAAACATCCCTATGATAAAAATATAACGGCCAGAAAAGGAATTGAGCTATGAAAATAAAGTTTGACACCATGTTACCGGAGGAAATTGAAAAAAGAAGCTTTGAACTGATTGAGGCAGAATTAAAAACAGAACTGGATCCGGTCTATAAACCCATAATTAAGAGGGTTATCCATACTACGGCGGATTTTGATTATGCGGACAACCTGTGTTTTTCTCCTGGGGTGGCGCAAAAGGCGATAGATGCAATTAAAAACGGGGCCTGTATCGTTACGGATACCAATATGGGGAAAGCGGGAATCAATAAAAAATCCTTAGCCAGGTTCGGCGGAGAAGTATATTGCTTTATGGCGGATGAAGACGTGGCTGTTAAGGCAAGGAAGCTGGGGGTCACAAGGGCTGCGGTCGGTATGGATAAAGCGGCGGAATTAGATAAAAGGCTGATTTTTGCCATCGGCAATGCCCCTACCGCGCTGATACGCCTCTATGAGCTGGCACAATCCGGCAAAATAAAACCGGAACTTATTATCGGTGTTCCGGTTGGATTTGTGAATGCTGCTGAAGCAAAGGAATTAATCCTGGAAACTGAGATTCCCTGTATTGTGGCAAGGGGACGCAAGGGCGGAAGCAATGTGGCCGCAAGTATCTGCAACGCACTTTTATATATGATTTCCTGATTTGGGATCGTCCTCTTTTACGGCTTTTGTCTGATTTAAAAATAACTGGATCATCTGACCTTTTATATAATCCTTGTTTTCATCCTTCAGACGGTTATAATAATTCAGCACATTCCATTCATCCTTACTTAATACGGCGGCATTAGGATGATTATAATCGGAGGATTCATTTGCCAATTCAGATTGACGGCTTACATCATAATCAAATAAATAATCGGTGCTGACATTGAAATATTCCGCCACTTTCACTAATATATCAGGATCCGGCGTACTGTAATTCCGCTCATAATTGGACATGGTTGATTTGCTTACTCCAAGAATCGAAGCCAAATCATTCTGCGCAATATTTCTTTGCAGCCTTAAACTACGGATTTTCTTTCCTATATCCATGATAACACTCCCCTCTTTCATTTATAAATAGTATCATAAACAGATTTTTTTAAAATATAACTCCCAAAATAATGGAAAAATATTAAAAATATTTGACAAATCAAAGAAAAATGGATATAATATAAACATGAGAAGGATAGATCATTTCTATAACAGATTTATAACGGAATTTGTGAAGTACCGGAATGCCATATCCGCTTTCAATAAGGCATAAGGCTACGTGATTTTATCAAAAATATAGTCCCCTCAATATTTTTAGATTGAAAGGCCTTGTGTCTTATTGAAAATGGATGTGGCATAATATTTTTCTTGAGTTTCTTAAGGCGTGCCTGAAAACTGCTTGGACTGGGCGTTCCACTTTGTGGGAGACGCAGTATACCCCAAAATGGAGCGGTCAGAACGGCGCAATGAGTTTTCAGACACGCCCTAGGTTTTCCCATGCCTTTAATTCCCTAACAGAAATATAAATTAAAAAATTTTATAGGATTTCCATGCATAATCTTGATGGAATATTGAAAATAATTCTTGCGTTTTTTTATTTTATTGTTATAATGTAAAATAATTGATGCGTTAAAACGCACAAATTAACTCTATTGAAATTTTCCAAAATTGCGACGCAGTATACCGCAAAGTCAAGCGGTCAGAACGGTACAATGAGTTTTCAGACACGCTCTGGGTAAAATTCAGTTAATTTCTTAGAGGAAATGAAAAATTAAAAGTTGTAGGTGGTATTTATATGGAATATATAACGAAAAATGTTGCAAGAAACCTAAAACGTATCAGGAAGTCAAGGAAAATGAGCCTGGATATGGTGTCGGAACAGACAGGGATCAGTAAAAGCATGCTGGGTCAGATAGAAAGAGGGGAATCGGTTCCCACAGTTGAGACTTTGGGGAAAATAGTCAGCGGACTAAGGGTTTCCTTTACCTCTTTAGTCAGTGCCGTAAAAACCGATACCATTCTTGTAGAGAAGGAAGAACTGATTCCCTCCAAGAATATCGACGGAGAATATAAAGTTTATGAATACTTTCCCTATGAAGAGGACCGTACTTTTGAAATCTATATGATGGAGGTGGAGGAGGGTGCAAGTTACACCTCCGGCGGGCACGGTGAAAATACATATGAGTATTTAACCGTATTTACCGGAGTTTTGACTCTTGAAGTGGAAGGAAAGGCATATGAAATTAAGGAAGAAAACTCCATAAGGTTTCCGGTTTATTGTGACCATACCTATTCCAATTATGGAAAAGGACTCGTAAAATTCAGTATCACATTTACATGGGATTAAACTTTTTTTAAAATAATTATTGACAATATAACGCACAAATGTTATAGTAACAGCTATATAAAAGGAATGAAAACAAATGATTTAGGCAGATGGGACAGATTCGGCTGTTTTCCGTTATGTAAGCGTTTTTTTCCTGAGACTTCTGTTCTTTGGCAGGCAGCGGTGTTTCATTTTGAGATAGGAGGAATATGATATGAAAGAAATTACGATGTACATCAAACCTGAAAAACTTGAGGTGGTAAAGAATATTCTGCATGAACAAGGCTGCGGCGGTATGTCGGTAATGAGCATAATGGGCTGCGGCATTCAGCTGGGTGAAACGAATCCGGTGAATTTTAAAGGGCTTAGGACCAATATTAACCTGATACCAAAGATTAAAATTGAAGTAGTTGTAAGGGATGAAATAGTAGATAATATATTGTTGGAAATCAGGGAAAAAGTTGCTACGGGAACCGTTGGTGACGGTAAAGTAATTATTAAGAATGTGGAAGATGTAATGAGGATACGGACCGGTGAACGGGGAACGGATGCAATATAGAAAAATAATATTAAATTATGGCAAAGGAGCTGACGGTAATCGTCGGCTTATTTTATTTAATAGGAAATTCCGTCCAGAGTCTGGCAAGCCGAACTCTTTGTTCATTTGATAGGAAATTCACTTGTGATAGGAAATTCACCTGTGAAACTCTTTGTTCCCGGACAGGGATTTGATAAAAGGCAGAATGGAGTGATAAACATATGGAGGAAAGAAGAGCGATTGTAGAAATTAAGAATGTAAACAAAATCTTTGGCGAAAATCATGTGGTACATGATTTGGATCTGACAATTTATGAAGGAGAATTTCTGACAATGCTTGGCCCGTCCGGCTGCGGCAAAACGACTATATTAAGGATGATAGGCGGATTTGAAGAACCCTCCGGCGGACAGATTTTGGTTGAGGGAGAAAGAGTGGAAGAAAAAGAACCCTTTGAGCGTAATGTAAACACGGTTTTTCAAAGCTATGCACTGTTCCCTCATATGGACATATTTAACAATGTTGCTTATGGCTTAAAAATGAAGAAAGTAAAAAAAGAAGAAATCAGCAGGCGGGTGAAAGAGATGCTTGCCCTGGTTCAGTTAAATGGTTTTGAAAAACGTTATCCCAGTCAGCTTTCAGGGGGACAGAAACAAAGGGTTGCCATAGCAAGGGCACTGATTAACCGGCCTAAAGTACTGCTCTTAGATGAACCTCTTGGTGCCCTGGATTTAAAATTAAGAAAGGAAATGCAGCTGGAATTAAAAAATCTGCAGAAAAAGCTGGGAATCACCTTTGTATATGTAACCCATGACCAGGAAGAAGCACTGGCTATGAGTGACCGGATTGCCGTTATGAACCAGGGGTATTTAGACCAGCTTGACACACCGGAAAAGGTGTATGAAAAACCCGTTACCAGATTTGTTGCGGATTTTATCGGTGAATCCAACATCTTTGAGGCAACTATGTCCGAAATTACAGGGAATACGGCAAGTATCGGCTTAGAGGTCGGTTATGCCCT
This sequence comes from Clostridiales bacterium, assembly GCA_015655075.1. GTDB lineage: Bacteria > Bacillota > Clostridia > Lachnospirales > Lachnospiraceae > Anaerocolumna. The sequence goes on from JAATFT010000022.1 coordinate 52,929, forward strand.
GGGTCTGGCGGAAGAAGGGGTCACCTATGCCCCTTCTGAAATGGTATATGCCTGTGTAAGGCCGGAAAAAGTTTTATTTTCCCAGGAGACGATAGAGGGATTTAACATAAAAGGTGTTGTAAGGGAACAGATCTATGTGGGTAATATCATTAAGAGCAATGTAATTATTGCCAACGGGCAGACTGTTAAAATCAGCAGGCTTGATATTGATGAGGTACCTAAGGTCGGCGAAAGAATCAACCTCTACTGGAATTCGGATGATGTGGTAATTATGAAATCCAGAGGGTATCAGATCCGCAGTGTAATTGAGAATGCCAGTTTGGGAGGTAATTAAATGAAAAAAAACTACAAGGCCAGGAATAAAACAATCCCTTTATTGACCACGGTTTCCCCGGTTGCCGTATGGCTTATTTTACTGGTGGCGGCGCCTCTGCTGTATGTTTTATTTTTAAGCTTTTTATCTACGGACGGTTATAATGTAGTATTTCGGTTTACTTTTGATAATTATAAGAACCTGATCAATCCTACCTATATGGAGATTTATGCCAACTCCTTCCTTATTGCTTTTTTTACAACCCTGATATGTATCCTGGCCGGTTATCCTTTTGCCTACCATATGGCTTTGGCAGGCAAAAAGAAGAAAGCCGTTATGATGGTAATGCTGATGGTTCCCTTTTGGACCAATTCCTTAATCCGTTTAAACGGCTGGAAAACTATTTTAGGCAAAACAGGATTTGTAAATACCCTGCTGCTAAATCTGGAAATGATCCATGAGCCGGTTGAAATCCTGTATACAAGGGGTGCCGTATTACTTGGAATGGTATACACATTAATTCCTTATATGATACTTCCGCTGTTTGCCTCCATCGATAAGCTGGACCGCAGCTTATTGGAGGCCTCCAATGATTTAGGTGCCAATAAGGTAAAGACCTTTCTCCATGTTACCTTACCCCTTACCTTTGCGGGAATATTTTCAGGCTCCATTATGATATTTATACCTTCCCTGGGGTATTTCTTTGTATCCGATATTATGGGCGGAGGTAAATCCCAGCTTATCGGAAATTTAATCGAAACACAGTTTAAAGCTGCGAATAACTGGCCTCTGGGTGCAAGCCTGTCCATGATGCTTATATTCTTAATCCTTATTATGGTTACCGTTTACAAGAAGAGCGGCGGTAATATGGAAGATCTGGGGGTGATGTAAAATGAGAAACAGACGGAAAAAATTTGGCAGTGTGTTATCTAATATTTACAGTTATTTGGTTTATCTGTTTTTATATCTGCCAATTTTTGTTGTTCTTTTATTCTCCTTTAATACTTCAAAGAGAAATATTGTATTTGAAGGTTTTACCTTTGAATGGTATTTAAGACTGCCGGATAATGATTCTCTTTTAAATGCATACGGCAATACCCTTTTCGTCGGCTGCATCAGTACCGTTATCGCTACCGTAATCGGTACCCTGGCTTCCTATGGTATGTCAAAATATAAATTCAAGGGAAAAGGCATTATTGACATACTGCTTTACATTCCGGTGGTTATTCCTGAAATTGTATTAGGCATATCCTTGTTAGCCATTTTTAATCTTTCCAATGTGCCTATGGGTTTAACTTCCTTAATCATAGCCCATGCCACCTTCAGCATTCCCTTTGTGGTATTTACGGTAAATGCCAGGCTGGCAGGTTTTGACCGTTCTGTTGAGGAAGCGGCAATGGATTTAGGAGCCGGCCGGCTGAAAACCTTCTTTACGGTAACCTTGCCCATTATTATGCCGGGGGTCATATCCGGAGCCTTTTTGGCCTTTACCTTATCCGTTGATGATATCATCATCAGCTTTTTTACAACGGGACCCGGCAGCAATACCTTTCCGCTAAAGGTTATGGAGTTAACCAAAACGGGTGTTACCCCGGATGTATATGCACTTACCACCATTGTATTTATTGTTACCGTTGCGGTTACCTTCCTGTCCCAGAGGGATAAAAAGAAGCCTGTAAAAGGTTAAGTTAAAAAATAAAAAGGTATTATTTGGGGAATTAAGACAGTTTGTGATTCATATAAAAACAAATTTATGACTAAGAAAGGAAGAGAGTTTATGAAAAGAGGAAAAGTAATATTATTAACGGCCGTTGCGGCCGTATTGTTGTCAGGGCTTGCCGCCTGCGGCGGGACCCAGAAAAACGGGACACTGAATTTGTTTATATGGACGGAGTACATACCGGATTCCGTCATTGAAGGTTTTGAGAAGGAAACCGGGATCGACGTACAGATGCAGACCTTTTCCAGCAACGAAGAAATGCTTGCCAAGGTTCAGGGAAGTAACCCGGGAGCTTACGATATTGTGGTGCCAAGTGATTATATGGTGGAAAATATGATTTCCCAGGATATATTACTGGAAATGGATGAATCCCAATTAACCAATTTAGGAAATCTGGATCCTGCTTATTTAAATCCAAGCTATGATCCGGAGAGCAAATATTCGATTCCTTACATGGGAGGCGCGGGTGTAATCGTCTACAATAAGAATATGGTGGAAGAGGGGGCTGATTTCACGGATTATGATGAACTGTTTAAGACGGTCTATAATAATTCCATGGTAGTATTGGATGACTTCAGGTCTATTGTAGGAATTACGGCTCTTAGCATGGGTTATGACTTTAATGAAACCGATGAAACCAAATTAGGGGAAGTAAAAGAAAAAATGCTTACCCTAAAGCCTAATATTAAGAGTTTTGACAGCGATTCCCCAAAGACCTTAATGATTACGGAAGAGACGGCCGTGGGCCTTATGTGGAGCGGAGAAGCCGCCCTGGCTTTATCAGAGAATGAAAATCTGGACATTGCATTTCCGGAAAAAGGCATGTATTTATTCTTAGATAATTTATGTATCACAAAAGATGCGAAAAATGCGGACAATGCTTATAAATTCATCGACTATGTATTAAAAGCGGAGGTTAATAAAGAAATTTCAACGGAATTCCCGTACCTGAATCCAAACTCGGCCGGAGTTGCATTAATGGAGGATGCCTATAAAAACAATAAAGCAATTGTAATACCTCCGGAAGAAATTGCCAAGGGATATTACGTTAAGAACATTGGTAAAACAGTTGATTTATACAGTGAAATATGGGCTGAATTTACAAAATAAAAGGAGTATAGAAATCATGACAAAAAAAGAAAACGTAATTAAAGACCTGGAAAGAGTAATTAAGATCATTCACAGTGATGAATTAAGTGAAGAAGAGAAGAAGCAGATAACCCAGGAAACTGTGGAATACTTTGACACTTATGTCAGTCCCGGATGGTTAAAATACAGGAAATCCGTATCCACCAATGCAGCCGTAGTGGAATGGAAGGATTATGGTGCATACTGCACCGGCCTTTACGGAGAAGAATTCATAGACTGCCTGGGCGGGTTTGGTATCTATACCTGCGGTCACAGAAATCCTGAAATAATCGAAACCGTAAAGGCACAGCTTGACCATCAGGCACTTCATTCCCAGGAGCTGCTGGATCCCTTAAGAGGGTATCTGGCAAAAGCAGTGGCAGACATTACGCCGGGTGACCTTGAAAAATGTTTTTTTACCAACGGCGGCGCAGAAGCGGTGGAAATGGCATTGAAATTAGCCAGAATCGCAACGGGGGGAAAATGGTTTATTTCTACCGTAGGAGCTTTCCATGGCAAATCCATGGGAGCCGTATCCATGGGGGGTAAAAGTACCTACCGTGTGCCTTATACGCCAATGGTGCAGCAGGTCCAGCATGTGGAATACGGAAATGCCGAAGATATCCGGAAAGCAGTCCGTAACTTAATAGCAGTAGGCGAATCCGTAGCGGCCGTGATTTTGGAACCCATTCAGGGGGAAGCCGGTATTATTATACCACCGGCCGGTTACTTAAAGGAAGTCAGGAAAATTTGCGATGAATACGGCGTTGCCTTAATCTTTGATGAAATCCAGACCGGAATGGGCAGAACCGGTACCATGTTCCGCTGTGAGGCAGAAGGAGTGACTCCGGATATCCTTACCTTTGGCAAAGCTTTTGGAGGCGGTATAATGCCCATAACCGGCATTATATGCAGACCTCATATGTGGACGGAGGAACTGATTGAAAATCCATGGCTCCTTGGTTCGCCCACCTTCGGAGGCAACCCTCTGGCCTGCTCCGCAGCCATAGCAACGATAAAATACATGCTGGAAAATGATGTTCCCAAGCAGTGTGCGGAAAAAGGCGGATATTTATTAGCCGGATTAAAGAGGCTGAAAGATAAATTCCCCGGTGTTATTTCCGATGTCCGCGGTGCCGGCTTAATGATCGGTCTGGAATTTGTTAAAAGTGAGGTGGGATACTCCGTTGCCAAGGGTATGTTTGCAAGAAGGGTTATGACGGCAGGAACTTTAGTCAATGCAAAATGCATCCGTTTTGAACCGGCGGCCGTCATCAGTTACGAAGATATGGATAAGGTTCTGTCCAGAATGGAAGAAGCAATTGCTGATACGAAGGAAGAGTTTGAGTTATAGATATCATGATAAAAAATAAAAATAGTATCGATTCAGTCGATCCGGGAGATCCGGAAATAATTTAGTATTTTAATGCTGCGGATAATTAAGAAATAGAAATGAGTACTCTCGAAAACTCCCCTGTACGCATCTTTGCGGCTGATTTTTCGCCGGCTGCACACAAATTTAATCCACGTACGCCTCATAAATTTGCGTATATCTGACAAAAAATCATCTCACAAATCTGCATACAAAGAGTTTCCGGGAGTGCTCAGAAAATTAGAATGGAGGAAGCTGCTATGGTAATTAAGAATAATTATATTAATGGTGAATGGGTTCCTGCCCTGTCCGGTAAAACAAGAAAAGTAATTAATCCTGCCAATGGTGAAGTAATTGCAGAAACGGCAGAAGGCAATGCAGAGGATGCCGTACTGGCAATTGGGGCCGCGAGGAAAGCCTTCTATGGTAAGGGTGAATGGAGGCGGATGAGCGCCCAGAGCCGCTCTGATATACTGTTAAAAATTGCAGATGAGATGGATGCAAGAAGGGACGAATTAGCCAGAACCGATACCCTGGATAACGGAAAACCGCTGCGTGAAGCGGAGGGGGATATTGATGACGCGATCCACTGTTTCCGCTATTATGCGGGCATGATTAAGGCTCCTTACGGCGGTGTATATGACGTAAGCGATGCTTTCGGGCCTATGCACTCCTATACCATCCATGAACCGGTAGGTGTATGCGGGCAGATTACCCCGTGGAATTACCCGTTATTGATGGCAGTGTGGAAAATTGCACCTGCCCTGGCGGCCGGTAACAGTATTGTATTTAAACCAAGTTCCCTTACCCCTTTATCTTCCGTATTATTGTTTGAAATCCTGGATCATGCCGGTTTACCGAAAGGAACCGTCAATCTGGTCATGGGCTCCGGGGCTTTAGTAGGCCGGGAGATAGCTAAAAACCATGATGTTGACATGGTGACCTTTACCGGCAGTACGCAAGTAGGCAGGGAGATAGCCAAGGCAGCAGTAGGTAACTTAAAAAAGGTGGGTTTAGAGTTAGGCGGCAAATCTCCTAATGTCATATTTGCAGATGCAGATCTGGAGGGCGCAGTTGAATGGGCTATGATAGGTATTTTCTTTAACCAGGGCGAAGTGTGTTCAGCCGGTTCCAGAATTATAATTGAAGAAAGTATCAAAGATAAATTTGTTGCAAGGCTTGCAGAACGTGGGAATGGAATGACCTTGGGCAATGGGCTTGACAATCCGGATATGGGGCCTTTGGTATCGGAAGAACATATGAATACGGTACTTCATTATATAGAAACGGCAAAAAAAGAAGGGGCAGTCTGTGTATGCGGCGGTTACCGGTATACCGAAAGGGAATGTGCCGCAGGTTATTATGTAAGACCGACTGTTTTTGATAACTGTACTCCGGATATGACCATTGTAAAAGAAGAAGTGTTCGGCCCGGTTGTAACCATTCAGACCTTTAAAACAGAAGAAGAAGCGGTTAATTTAGCCAATGATACCATATACGGCCTTGCAGGTGCTGTTTTTACTGCGGATGGAGCAAGGGCTTTACGTGTGGTAAAGGAAATAAGGGCCGGAATCACCTGGATTAACTGTTATAACCCAACCTTTAACGAAGCCCCGTGGGGAGGCTATAAGATGAGCGGTTACGGCAGGGAACTGGGAATCCATGGCCTGGAAGAATATCAGGAGATAAAACAGGTTAATATTAACCTGTCACCGGGAACTATCGGCTGGTATGAAGAAAGATAGAACAGTACCTTAAGCGGCCGGGAAGATGGCAGTATTCATTACTGACCGAATTCCGGCAGGGGCTGTATAGAGTCAATTTTCTTTCCGTCAATTTCATTTATTTTATATTTATTTAGAAACATAAAGATAAAGAGAGCATGAGAAATTAGTACTAAGTTGTGGGCGGCAGGTAAAAACAATGCCTGTAAATATGCTATTTATGCATATTTACAGGCATTTTCAAGGGTTTTTCAAGGTAAAAATATGTTGACAAATAGATTAATTTGTCTAAAATAGTAATAGGTATCCTGTTTATTATTACAGGATGATGGATAAATATGTAGAAAGCTGCTCTATATTTAGAAGTAATAAATATGAATTAGAAGTAGTAATTTGAAATATGAAATATTTTCAGGATAAGAATTTTTGGTTATTTTAAAGGATTGGGATTAGAAATTACAAAGGAGCTGCATGTATGGATATTACTATAATTATTAGCATAATATTAGCTTTTGCATCGTTGATTGTCGCATTTATTTTTGAGGGAGGTGAACCGTCAGCCCTGTTACAGCCCACTGCCGCACTGATTGTTTTCGGAGGAACCTTTGGAGCGGTGGGTATATCTTTTCAAGTGTCGGTATTGGCTAAAATACCCAAGGTGGTTTCAATTGCGTTTAAAAAACATAAACAGGATAGAAGACAGATTATAAACACCTTCTATAAGATATCCAACATGGCAAGAACAAGCGGCCTGTTATCTCTGGAAACAGAAATTCAAAACGATACCTATGATAAATTTATCGTAGAGGGAATTCAACTGGTAATGGACGGAACGGATCCTGAAATCATTAAAAAAACTCTGGAAAATAAAGTTGATAATATGGAATACCGCCATTCAAAGGGAATAGCGGTTTTCGAGGCTGCCGGCGGTTTTGGGCCGACCATGGGTGTTCTCGGTACGGTTATGGGACTGGTGCACGTATTAGGTAATTTAAGCAATCCAGATGAACTTGGACCCCAGATAGCGGTTGCATTTATAGCAACCTTATATGGTGTGGGTTCCGCCAACCTTTTATGGCTTCCGCTGGCAAATAAATTAAAAGTATTGGATATGGACGAAATTGTAACAAAGAACATGATGGTGGATGGTATTTTAATGGTTCAGGAAGGCGGCAATCCGGCGTTGATCGTAGAAAGGCTGAAAGGGTACTTAGATGATGAAAAAGAAGGAGAAGAAACCGGAGAACAGTGAAAGATGGCTGCTTACTTACTCGGATTTAATTACATTATTAATGATTTTGTTTGTTGTTCTTTATGCAATCAGCAATGTAAACCAAACGGAATATGAAGCCTTATCCGAATCCTTAAATGGTGCTATGGGAAATACGGGAAAGAATTTAAACGGATCAATCATATTAAAAGGTAACGGAATCTTAGACGGCGGCACGGGAATTACCGCCGACAGTAACGGCGGGGATAAAGAAGCAGCATCGGAAGGTTCCGGGGAAGATTATTCCATTGACGAAAGTGACGGTATCAGCAGGGAGGAATTTATAAAGTTGAGAACCAGCCTCTATAATGCCACTAAAAACAGCAATCTCAAAGATAAACTCCGTATAACGGTGGAGGATAAAGGTATGGTTATAACCCTGCCGAATGATATCCTGTTTGACAGCGGAGAGGCCGATATTAAACCGGAGATGAGAACCGTTTTGGATGAAATCGCCCAATTGCTGAACAGTGTGGACTGTCCTATTCAGGTGGAGGGACATACCGACAATATTCCGGTAAATAACAGTGAGTACACATCCAATTGGCAGTTGTCTGCGGAAAGAGCGGCCAATGTGGTTCAATATCTCGTAGAAAATTATAAGATTGAACCGGATAGATTAGCGGCAATCGGCTATGGCGAATATAAACCGGTTTCCTCCAACAAAACAGTAGAAGGCAGAATGAAAAACAGAAGAATCAGTATAACACTTCTTTATAATGAAGAAGCCGATCAGGCTCAAAAGGAATAATATTTGTAAATTTGTGGTTGAGAGAAAGCATAATTTCATAAAATATAATTCTGTTTAATCTTACAGGCAGGTTCCCCGCTTCTTAGAGCGTGTTTGAAAAATCATCGCACCGTTCTGAATGCCCCACTTTGCGGTATTCTGCGTCGCAATTTTGGGAGCGTAGCACCACTTCCCACGGTGGGGTTTTTTATATGGGGTTCTTTCTCTGCAAAATCGAATCACTACATCTGGAAGCTGCTTAAAATTTCACATAATCTTCCTTTCTGCGTTTATCCTGCCTATATGATAAAAAATAATTGACAAATTGCATAAATCAGTATAGACTTTATCCGTTAAAAGCGCTACACTTTACTGCTTTAAAGCGGCTTTGCACTGAAATTTAAAGCAATAATAGTTAAAAAAGAAGGAGGAAGCTATGAAAAAAATGAAAAAAGCAATGTCCGTTATTTTAATTGCATTATTAGCAGGTACATCCCTTGCAGGCTGCAGCACGAAAGAGGATGCTTCAAAGGATGACATTTTCCGTATCGGGGTGGATCAATTAGAAGAACATGCCGCACTGGACGCTTCTTATAAGGGTTTTGTGGATGCCCTGGCAGAAGCGGGCTATGTTGACGGTGAAAAAATTACGATTGATTACCAGAATGCCCAGGGAGATAAGGCTAATGCCAATACCATAGCCACAAAGCTGGTTAATGATAACAATGATTTAATTTTGGCGATTGCGACTCCCGCTTCCCAGGCGGTTGCCAATGCGACAAAAGATATTCCTGTTTTGGTTACAGCGGTTACGGACCCTGCGGCCGCAGGTTTAGCGGCCTCCAATGAAGCGCCGGGCGGTAATGTATCCGGAACCTCTGACTTAACGCCGGTTAAGGAACAGATTGACTTATTAAAACAATTAATCCCGGATGCAAAAAAAATTGCAATATTATACTGCTCCAGTGAAGTTAATTCCAAGATACAGGTGGATTTAGCCATCAAAGCAGCAGAGGCGTTAGGTATTGAGTCCCAGGAAACGACGGTATCCAACACCAATGAAATTCAGCAGGTTGTGGAATCCTTAATCGGAAAAGTGGATGCTATCTATGCACCGACGGATAATGTAATAGCAAAGGCTATGCCCACGGTTGCCCAGGTTGCCAACGCCAACGGGCTCCCTGTCATCTGCGGAGAAGAAGGCATGGTTGATAAGGGCGGTTTGGCTACATATGGCATAGATTATTATGAACTTGGTAAATTAACCGGAAAGCAGGCGGTTAAAATTATTGAAGGAACAGCTACCACGGCAGAAATGCCTATTGAATATCTGTCGGTGGAGGAATGTGAATTATCAATAAACGAAGAGGTCGCGGCTCAATTGGGGATTGAAATTCCCGCTGATTTGACGGAAGATAAGGAATAAAAATAAATTACAGGTAAGTCTCAAACCCACCGCTTATGCTTTGTTAAGAAGCGGGGGACTTACCCGTAAGGTTAAATGCATGTACAAGAATTGACAGGGACAGTCTTTCTTGCTTTATGGGAAGGGTAAGGTATTATTATGATTATAAAAATAGCAACAGCCCTACTGTTGGCCGGAGTAGGCGCTGTTTGGCAGGGACTTTTCTGGGCGATCCTTGCCATCGGAGTTTATATTTCCTTTCGGATATTGGATTTTGCAGACATGACCAGTGAAGGCAGCTTTGCTTTGGGAGGCTGTGTCAGCGCCACTGTTATAGTAAGCTGGGGATGGAACCCTTTCTTAAGCCTACTTATAGCTGTGATAGCGGGAATGCTGTCCGGAGTGGTAACGGGCCTTTTACATACCAAATTAAAGATACCCGCTATTCTTTCCGGCATTCTGTCCATGATAGCTTTGTATTCCATCAATTTAAGAATTATGGGACAGGCCAATACGTCCCTTCTTGGAGAAAAAACCGTTATATCCGAAATAAAAGGCCTCCTGCCGGCGGCAAAAGATATGGGAATAAAGGATTCCTCCTTACAGACGATGGTCTGCATTGGACTTGGCCTTGTTTTTGCTTTATTAGTCATTGTTCTTTTATACTGGTTTTTCGGAACGGAAATCGGCTGCGTGCTCCGTGCCACCGGCAATAACGAAGCCATGGTGCGGGCTCAGGGAGCCAATACGGATCTGATGAAAATATTGGGTCTGGCAATCGGCAACGGTTTAATCGGATTATCCGGCGGTCTTGTTACCCAAAGCTACGGATATGCGGATGTTACTATAGGGGTGGGAGCCATTGTAATAGGACTTGCCTCCATTGTCATCGGGGAAGTCGTATTTCGCAAACGCAGATCCTTTGCCCGTAAACTTGCGGCAATCGTCTGCGGTTCCGTTATTTACCGCATTATTATAGCTTTTGTATATCAGCTTGGCCTGAATACCAACGATCTTAAACTTTTGACCGCCGTTTTAGTTGCAGTAGCACTGTCCGTGCCTGTCTTAAAGAAACAAAAAGTCAAAGTTCGCAGGGAGGTCTGATAGAATGCTTACTATAACAAATTTATATAAAACCTTTAATCCGGGCACAATAAATGAAAAAATAGTTTTAAACGGATTGGAACTGAAGCTGGAGCCGGCGGATTTTGTTACCATTATCGGGGGCAACGGAGCCGGTAAATCAACCGTGCTCAATATGATTGCCGGCGTGCATTTCCCGGATGAAGGCTCCATTACTTTAGGCGGAGTGGATATTACCAAACTGCCGGAATATGTAAGGGCTAAATATCTTGGCAGGGTTTTTCAGGACCCTATGCTTGGAACTGCCGCTGATATGGAAATTGAAGAAAATCTGGCTTTAGCCTACCGAAGGGGCAAGAAACGGGGTTTAAGCTGGGGAATTACAAAGCCGGAAAAAGAGCAGTATGTGGAACTATTGAAAACCTTGGATTTGGGGCTGGAAACCAGATTAACTTCCAAAGTCGGACTTCTTTCCGGCGGCCAAAGACAGGCCCTCACCCTTCTTATGTCAACCTTGAAAAATCCCAAGCTCCTTCTCCTGGATGAGCATACCGCGGCTTTAGATCCTAAAACCGCCAGAAAAGTTCTGGAATTAACGGAGCAGATTATAACTAAGAATTCACTGACCGCCCTTATGGTAACCCATAATATGAAAAATGCCATACAATATGGGAATCGTTTAATTATGATGCATGAAGGAAAAATTATTTACGATGTTTCCGGTGAAGAAAAAAAGAAGCTGCAGGTCAGTGATTTATTGGAAAAATTCGAAAATGCCAGCGGCGGTGAATTTGCCAATGACAGAATGATACTTGCTTAAAAATCAAATTTATAACAATTTATAAAAGAGTATACCCACATCTGACATAATATGCTATAATATGACTTTAAGCATATGTTAGAAGTAAAAAACGAAAGCACCGTTTTTTGTCGGAAGCTTAAAAAACATCTGACCATAAGTCCTATTATATATACTTGGAGGGTTGAGGAGAATGAGATTTCTAACTATTGATAAAGTGGTTCCAGGTTCTCGTTTGGCAAAGCCTTTATATGGTGCCCAGGGAGTAGTCTTATTGAGGGAAAATGTAGAATTATCAGAGGCTGTCCTGGCAAGATTAAAAACAATCGGCTATACCGGATTATATATTGAGGATGAAATCTCAGAAGGTATCGTTATTAGAGATATAGTGGATGAGGGGCTTCGGCTAAAAACTGCCGCCAGGTTAGAAGATATTGTAAATCAGAATGGAAATTTAGCGGAAATGAAATCCTTAATAAGGGAGATCGTTGACAACATTATTGAAAACGGTGATGTGGAAATTAATATGAATTGTCTTTGGGGACATCATGAATATACTTATCTGCACTGTGTTAATGTGGGGATTTTAGCAGTAAGTATCGGCATAAAGCTTAATTTAGGCAGGGATAATTTAATCTACCTGGGAACTGCCGGAATCCTTCATGATATTGGAAAGAAATGCATACCCGTTGAAATTTTGGATAAACAAGATAAACTATCCCATGAGGATTATGAACTGATTCAAAAACATCCGGAGATGGGCTTTGAGATTTTGGCAGATTTCATAGATATCAGCAGCGTTACTAAAGTAGGTGTTTTACAGCATCATGAAAGATATGACGGTTCCGGTTATCCCAAGGGGTTAAAAGGGGAGGAGATAACCTTATTCGGTCGGATTCTGGCCGTGGCGGATACCTATGATGCCATGACTTCAGACCGGGCTTACCGTAACGCTTTTTCTCCTTCCGAAGCGGTGGAATATTTAATGGGAGCCGGTAACCAATTATATGACTCCGGCGTGATAGATGTTTTTATAAAATGTGTAACGGTATATCCGGTGGGAACCTGTGTTGAGTTAAGCGACGGTACCTGGGGAATCGTATTGCGGAATTATCGGGACTGCATTTTAAGACCCATAGTCCGTAATATAGAAACGAAAGAAATTATTGATTTAAAAAATGACAATAAGTATTTAAATATATGCATATCAAAAATTACTGTGTAAATATTATATAGCAGACATAGGATTGTATGCATGTATAAATTTAGTATATTGACAAATAATATTCAGGCTGTTATCATGATATCAGCAAGGCGAAGGTGTTCGATGGAATGCTTTCGCCATTTTTCGAATAAAATAAAAGGGAGTGACAATGATATGAATCATTACACAAAACAAGATATTATAAAAATGGTGGAAGAAGAGGATGTAGAATTTATCAGACTGCAGTTTACCGATATTTTTGGAGATCTTAAAAATGTTGCCGTGACAACCAGCCAGTTAGATAAAGTACTGGATAACAGATGCATGTTCGACGGCTCTTCCATCGAAAGTTTTGTACGTATTGAAGAATCCGATATGTACTTATATCCGGATTTGAATACTTTTGAAACCTTTCCCTGGAGACCCCAGCAGGGCAAGGTCGCAAGATTCATCTGCGATGTATACAGACCCGATAGAACACCCTTTGAAGGCGATCCAAGATATATTCTAAAAAAGGTTGTAAACGAAGCCAAAGAATTAGGCTATACTTTTAATGTAGGGCCGGAATGTGAATTTTTTCTGTTTAATGCAGACGATAACGGGGAACCTACCAATAATTCTCTGGAACGGGGCGGTTATTTTGACGTGGCGCCATTGGATGCAGGGGAAAATGCAAGACGAGAAATGGTTCTGACCCTGGAGGATATGGGATTTGTGGTAGAAACCTCCCATCATGAGGTAGCTCCGGCGCAGCATGAAATCGATTTTAAATATGACGACGCCTTAACTACGGCGGATAATATCATGACCTTTAAAATGGTGGTAAGAACCATTGCCAAGCGCCACGGTCTGCACGCTACCTTTATGCCCAAGCCTAAATCTGACGTCAATGGCTCCGGCATGCATATTAATATGTCTCTTAGCAAAGACGGGAAGAATATTTTTGATGACCCGGAGGGCAGGCTGGGCTTAAGCGCACAAGCCTATCATTTTATTGCGGGCCTTATAAAACACATGGATGGTATAACTGCGGTAACCAATCCACTTGTAAATTCCTATAAAAGATTAGTACCGGGTTATGAAGCACCTGTTTATATTACATGGTCGACTAACAACAGAAACCCGTTAATCCGTATACCGGCGTCCAGAGGCACAGGTGCGAGAGTGGAATTAAGAAGTCCCGATCCCGCCGCCAATCCGTATTTAGCTTTAGCGGTATGCCTTGCAGCAGGCCTCGACGGTATTAAAAATAAATTGACGCCTCCGGACAGTGCTGAAGGGAACATTTTTGCCATGTCAGAAGTAGAGAAAACTGCAAAAGACATCAAAAACCTCCCCGGTAATTTAAAAGAAGCTTTAATATCCTTTGAAAAAAGTGAATTAGTGAAAAATGTCTTTGGAGAACATGTAAGAAATAAGTATTTAGAAGCTAAAAATGAGGAATGGAAACAATATACCTTACAGGTATCCAAATGGGAATTAGATCAATACCTGCATCGCATTTAATAGAAAGTAGCATAGCGGAACTGCCGCTAAGTGAAGGAATTGAAAGCGATGGAGGTGATCAAATGTGTTGAGTATTATTATAGCTTTTCCCAAGATGGAAGATGCGGTAAGTATAAAAAATGCTTTAGTAAGAAACGGTTATGATATAAATGCGACCTGCACCACCGGTGCTCAGGTTATTGGAATCGCCAATGAACTGGACGGCGGAATCATAATATGCGGATACCGTTTTTCCGATATGCATTACAGTGAGTTAAATAATTATCTTCCGAAAGGGTTTGAAATGCTTTTGATTGCTTCTGCCACGAAATTGGAGGAATGTACGGATAATAATATCGTCTGTCTTAGTATGCCTATAAAGATACAGGATTTACTGAATACCCTGCAGATGATGAGTTATAATTATTCAAAACGGAAGAAAAAGAATAAAGATAAACCGAAACCGAGATCAGAAGCAGAAAAAGTTATTATTGATAAAGCTAAGCTTGTTCTTATGGAACGAAACAACATGACTGAGGAGGAAGCACACAGGTACATACAAAAAAATAGTATGGACAGTGGCACGAATATGGTTGAGATGGCGGAAATGATATTAAGTTTAATGTAGGAACAAAGCTTGTCATAAACTTTCAGACTGTATGTCATTTTTGAACAGGCTTTGAAATTCAGGAATGGAGATAAAATGAAATTTACCAAAATGCAAGGCTGCGGTAACGATTATGTATACGTTAATTGTTTTAAGGAAAAGGTGGATAATCCGGAGGAAACGGCGAGAATTGCCAGTGACAGGCACTTTGGAATCGGGTCCGACGGGCTGATTCTGATAAAGCCTTCCCAAAAAGCAGATTTTACCATGGATATGTATAATGCGGACGGCTCAAGGTCACAGATGTGCGGTAACGGCATCCGTTGTGTGGCAAAATATGTATATGACTATGGACTTACGGATAAGCGGCATATCAGCATAGAGACCGGCGCGGGAATTAAATACCTGGATTTAAAAGTAGAGGATAAAAAGGTTGCGGAGGTTACGGTAGACATGGGAACTCCCGTTACGCAGCCAAAACGGATACCGGTTCTTGCCGACGGGGAGGAAGTTGTTGCAATGCCTGTTATAGTTGCAGATACTGTATATTCCCTGACCTGCGTATCCATGGGTAATCCTCATGCCGTCATTTTTGTTGAGGATACGAAAGCGGTAAATATTGAAAAAATTGGTCCGTTATTTGAGCATCACAGTTTATTTCCTGAGAGGACCAATACGGAATTCATCCATGTCGTTGACCGTAATACCATCGATATGAGAGTGTGGGAACGGGGTTCCGGCGAAACCCTGGCCTGTGGTACAGGTGCCTGCGCAAGCGTCTATGCCTGTATACGGAACGGTTTTACGCAGGATTTTGTTACCGTCAGGTTATTGGGCGGAGAATTAAAAATTCAATATGACAGGGAAAAGAATACAATCTTCATGACAGGACCGGCGGTTACGGTTTTTGACGGAGAGACAAATTTAAATCAATGAAAAGGAGCGCATAGTGTGTTAAAATAAAAGGAGTATTTTTTACTTTTTCAACTATACAAAAATATGCAGAAAACTTACGCAAAATGGAGGTTAATATGTTTAAAATTAATGCGAATTACTTAAAGTTACCCGGCAGCTATTTATTTTCTGATATTGCTAAAAGAGTAAAGGCTTTTACGGAGGAAAATCCCGACAAAAAAATCATTCGCCTGGGAATCGGAGATGTTACCCTGCCGCTGGCGCCGGCAGTGATTGAAGCCCTTCACAGGGCGACGGATGAGATGGGAGTAAAGGAAACCTTTAAGGGATATTCGCCGGATCTTGGATACGAATTTTTAAGAACCGCCATAGCGGAAAACGATTATAAAACCAGAGGCGTTACCATAGCCGTCGATGAAATATTTATCAGCGACGGAGCGAAAAGCGATTCCGGCAATATCGGCGATATTTTTGACATAGACAATAAAATAGCGGTATGTGACCCGGTGTATCCGGTTTATGTGGATTCCAACGCCATGGCGGGCAGAACCGGAGAATACCTGCCGGCTCTTGGCAAATGGAGCAATGTAATTTATATGCCCTGTACAGAAGAAACGGATTTTGCCCCGGAACTGCCGGGGGAGGAGCCGGATATTATTTACTTATGTTTTCCCAATAATCCCACCGGCTCCACTATCAAAAAGGCTGAACTGCAGAAATGGGTGGATTATGCCAATAAGACAGGCGCCGTTATTATTTACGACGCGGCTTACGAGGCATATATTTCAGAAGAGGACGTACCCCACAGTATTTATGAGTGTGAAGGAGCAAAAACCTGTGCCATCGAACTTAGAAGCTTTTCTAAAAATGCCGGCTTTACCGGTACCAGATTGGCTTTTACCGTTATTCCCAAGGAATTAAAAAGCGGTGAGGTTATGTTAAACAGCTTATGGGCAAGGCGCCACGGCACAAAATTCAACGGAGCCCCTTATATCGTACAGAAAGCGGGTGCGGCAGTCTATACACAGGAAGGCAGGAAGCAGACAGGGGAACAGATTGCCTATTATATGAACAATGCAAAGATAATAAGGGAAGGACTCACGGCTGCAGGATATGATGTTTCCGGCGGTGTAAACGCCCCTTATATCTGGTTAAAGACTCCCGGCAAAATGACTTCCTGGGAATTCTTTGATTACCTGTTACGAGAGGCTAACGTAGTGGGAACGCCAGGCTCCGGTTTCGGACCTCACGGAGAAGGGTATTTTCGTCTCACCGCTTTTGGCACTTACGAAAATACCCTGGAGGCAATCGAGCGGATTAAAAAATTATAATTTCAGTATAATCTTCCTCCTGTTTCGGAAACTTTATCATTTCGATTTCCTGCAACAAACCAAGGAAGCGGGTTGGTATAATCATAGCTGACTTAAGAAATTGAGGATATTACATTTAAGTTATATGTAAATAAATCTGAAACGAACTATCAAATGAGCTTTCGTTTCAGATTTTAATTTATGGAAAAGATTTTATGAATCAAAAAGATCAGATATAAAGGAAATATCCGAATTACTAAATGTGAAATAATTATAATTTTAAGGTATAAAGTTAATTCATATAGAGTGTTGCATATATATAAGATACACTAATACTAATACCCGTATTACCCCAACCATCATTTACAGTTACAAAATCTATATCGCCTGAATTATTATCATAACCTGTCCCAACAACCCAGTGATCCCCATAAATTTGAAGAGTTGGTAAAATATATGTATGAGCATCTGAAACACTTTGGGGAAATACTTGCCAAATCCGGTGAATTTTAAAAAACTTCGGACCAATATAACCTGATACCCAAGATTAAAATCGAAATTGTTGTAAGGGATAAAATCGTAGAATATATTGCTGGAAATCAAAAGCATAATACCTCCAGGTTTCGGACCGGCTATTTGGAACCGTCCTTTTTTGACGTTTTCGTCTGATATAAATATAACTGGATCATCTGGCCTTTGATATAATCTTTATTTTCAGTCTTCAAACGGTTATAATAATGCAGTACGCTCCATTCCTCCATGCTTAATACGGCGGCATCGGCAGGATTGTAATCGGTGGATTCTTTTATCAGTTCCAATCTATGGTTGACTTCATAGTCATATAAATAATCTATGCTGACATTAAAGTAATCCGCTATTTTCACTAATATATCAGGAGCCGGTGTACTGTAACTGCGTTCGTAATTCGACATGGTGGATTTGCTTATCTTAAGAGTTTCAGCGAGATCTTTCTGCTTCATATTTCTATGCAGCCTTAAGTTTCTGATTTTTTTACCAATATCCAAGATAACCCCCCCTTTTTATTTATAAATAGTAGCATAAATATATTTTTTTGAAATATAACTCTCAAAATAATGGAAATAATTTAAAAATATTTGACAAAATAAAGAAAAATGGATATAATATAAAAAGAATCAGAATCAAGCTTTAAAACAAACTTGCTTCGGTACCGGAATGCCATATCCGATTTCAATAAGGCATAAGGCTACGTGTTTTAATTAAAAATATACTCCCCTCAATATTTTTGATTTTAAAGGCCTTATGTCTTATTGAAATCGGATATGGTATAATTCTTTAAAATATTTCACTTACGGGATAGATACATCTAATGATTATAAAACCCAAATGGCTGCGTTTATCCTGATTGCTCTTACCTTTCTTTCATTTTCCCGTATAACGCCGCTTAATTCCCTAACCGGATAAATTTCGTAATAATTAAAAAATACATACACAGATGTTTTGAAATAAATCTTGCGATTTATAAATTAACTGTTATAATGTTAACTAATTCATGTGTTAAAACGCACAAATGAAAAATTTAAATTAACAAATTTAAGGTATGGCGGCAGAAATTTTAAACCTGGACTGATTGATATTTATCTCTTGACAAGTTAACCGCTGTAAGTTAAATATAGTAGAGCGTGTTTGGAAAATGCTTGTGCCGTACTGGATGCTCCATCTTGTGGGAGGCAAGGAGCGACTTGCAGAACTTCCAGAGTTTCGCAAATGCCTATTGGAAATTGAATAGAGAGGAAAAACGGTAAAAGTTATGATTTATCCGGCATTTTTAAAAAGAGGATGTACCATCGGAATTACCGCCCCTTCGGACGGAAATAAAAAGGAAACGGATTTCATCCGGCTGGACTCGGGGAAAAAACAATTGCAGGCAAGGGGCTACGGACTTAAGGAAACAGCCCATGTCAGGTCCAGTTATAAGGGAAGAAGTACGGACGGAAAAACAAGGGCGCAGGAATTTATGGAGCTTATAAAAAACGATAAAGTTATGTGGATCGTTTCCGCAAAAGGCGGAGATTTCCTTATGGAAATGCTTCCCTTTGTGGACTTTAACACAATCCGGTCAAATCCCACCTGGATACAGGGCTATTCGGATAATACGGGCATTACTTTTATGGTTACGACCCATTGTGATATGGCGACGGTTTACGGATGCAATTTTAATGATTTCGGTATGGAAAAATGGCATAAATCCATAGAAGATAACCTGGCCATACTGGAGGGAAATGATATAATCCAGTCCGGCTTTGATTTTTATGAGGACGGATTTAATGACGGGATTACCGGACTGGAAGGTTATCGCCCGGATAAAAAGGGTTGCTGGCGCAATATAACCGGACAGGAGGAAATTACCCTATCAGGCAGGCTCTTAGGCGGTTGCCTGGATGTATTAATGAATCTGGTAGGCACCCGATATGATAAAACCGCTGATTTTATTAATAAATATAAGGAAAACGGTATTTTGTGGTATCTGGAAAGCTTTTCCTTAAACGGTGAAGCATTGACCAGGGGATTGTGGCAGCTAAAGGAGGCCGGCTGGTTTCAGACGGCTAAAGGCTTTGTGTTTGGAAGGCCGGCGTTTTTTGATGAAGAAGGCGAAATAACTTATGAAGAAGCAGTTTTATCCGTTCTAAAGGAGCTTAAGGTTCCGGTCATACTGGATGCGGATATCGGTCATAAAGCTCCCCGGATGACTTTGATCAACGGGGCAATGGCCCGTATTTCCAGCCAGGGGGGTAAAGGAACCTTAAAGCAGGAAATGCTGTAAATGGAGAAATTGTTTGGGACAAACGCAGGAAGGAAGATTATGTAAAATTTTCAGGCAGTTTCCCGATGTAGTCGTTCGATTTTGCAGGGAAAGAACCCCTAGTAACGCATTGCATAGATTTCAGTGAATTCAGCACCCGCTATTTACGCCGGTGCCGCGTTGCCGTCAATCAGCGTAGCCACCGCTACGCCTCATTCATCCGCCTTGCCCCATCGCAAATATCAGGCACTTTCTTATTATATTTTGATTTTACGCTGCTATTTAATCTACCGTTGTATTGAGATTTTCTTGAAGGTTGCATCCAGATGCCGTGCATATACGGGACATTCGGCAAGCCCACAGCAACGCCAGCGCATCCGATAACACCGCCGCAGAGAAATACGTCGGGCGATAGCGGAAGCTGCCTGCTTCACAGGCAGCGCACAGGAAAAGCAGGTGAGGTCAAGATCGTCAGTTGAGGAGAATAAAATGGACAGGGTAGCGTTTTCAATTTTGGGAGTCAATGTATATTGGTATGGTATTACAGCGAGTTTAGGCGTATTTTTAGGGGTAACCGTCGCATACTTGCTGGCGAAAAATAGAAATAGATTTTTGCCTGATGAAATAATCAATGTTGTTTTAATAGCTCTGCCGTTTGGTATGATAGGTGCCCGCCTTTACTATGTTCTGTTTCGGTGGGATTACTATAGCCAGCATTTGGGAGAAATTATTGTAATACGAAGTGGAGGACTTGCTTTCCATGGAGGATTAATTATAGGCATTATTGCCGGTATTATTTACTGTCGTCTACGAAAAATTCCGTTAGGTCACCTTTTGGATTGTTGCGGTCCGGCTCTTTTGTTAGGGCAGGGAATTGGCCGATGGGGTAATTTTTTTAATCAGGAAGCTCATGGTGGTGTTGTAAGTGAAACTTTCATTAGGAATTTTCCGGATTTTATCCAAAAAGGAATGCTCATAGAAGGCGAATACTATCATCCTGCATTTTTGTATGAGTTTTTATGGAATATATTAGTTTTTGTAATTATAATGTTACTTTGGAATAAGTATAAAGAACTCCCAGGAACCATGTTTTCCCTTTATCTTATAGGTTATTCCTTGGGGCGTTTCTGGATTGAAGGGCTTAGGACTGACAGCCTGATGTTGGGGCCATTGCGTATTGCGCAAGTTGTAAGCATAATTGGCATATTGGCGGGACTCCTATTTCTTTTTCTATCAGGAAAAAAAGAATGACTACTTGATATTGCTCAATGGAGCAATTATCTAAAAGTAATGGGTTGAATAATTATCATTAAAAAAACGTACAACACCAATAAAATCCAGACAGGGCTGACAAATTTATTTCCGATTTGATAATCCCCAAATTGCAAAAAAAGCGACGATACAAAGGCGTAGGCTGCAAGGTTTTCCTTGCAGCCTACGCCTTAGACAGTCAAACCGGTGAGACAATGGACGTAAAACTTCAATTTTTTAAGGAGCGACAACCGAAATTTCGCCGGATGCCCCAAGGGTGACCTTGCAGATCTGCTTATCGTCAGCATCTTTCAATATGGCATTTCCTTCACTGTCGGCCGTGGCCGTACTAACTATTTTCCCGTTAGCATCCTTTACAGTGATCACGTCATCGTCAATGGTGAAACGATATACCGCACCGTCAACCTGAATTTCTCCCTGATTTCCGGATGTGGATACTGATCCACCTATTTCAGTGAAGTCATTGGGGATGTCTGCACTATCTCCGGCACCTGCAACAACCGAAACTCCGCCGGACGGTTCTAGGGTTACTTTGCCGATTTGTTTATCGTCAGCATCCTTCAATACGGCAGTTCCTTCACTGTCGGCCGTGGCCGTGCTGACTATTTTCCCGTCAGCATCCTTTACAGTGATCACGTCATCGTTAATGGTAAAATGATATGCCGCACCGTCAACCTGAATTTCTCCCTGATTGCCGGATATGGATGCTGATTGCATTCTGTCTGAGGCTTCGGACAATGCGGATGTCGCAAATGCTGTTGAGACCCCCGCAACCACTGCCAAAGCTGTTATGATGGTAAAAATAGAAGCTTTCTTTGATATTTTCATAATAGACACTATCCTTTCTTCAATTGCGTTTTTACTGAAATTGGTACAAAATGGGCTTTGCTTTCCTTTTTTTTCTTCCAATCCAATGAGCATAAGGGCATATGTGGATTTCGCTGTTTCACCAAAGGTCCGCACTGTCGCTTCATCGCACGATAGTTCAATGTCACGGTTTGCCAGTATATACATGACCCACACCAAAGGATTGAACCAATGAATGCAGAACGCGGCGGCAAGCAGCAGCTTATAGAGCGTGTCAAATCTTCGGATATGCTCAAACTCATGGGTGAGGACATACCGCAGCGTTGTTTCATCCGTACAGTCCATTGTTTTGGGCAGCAGCACGGTCGGATGCCATATCCCATAGGTAAGCGGCGAAACAATTTTATCCGACTGTCGGATCCGGATGGACCGCATCATTCTGTGTTCCTGAAGCCAGGCGGTAATAAAATCGTTGTTGACAGGCAGAGAAGTCTGAAATTCCCTGCAACACCTGATGTAGGTCACAATGAAAAACAGAGCACAGGCAGCTGTACCTATAAGCCAGATGATTAAAACAGGCGGCATGTGTGCTGCGCCGGCGGGTATCGGCTCGAAAATATAAGGGGTATATGCGATGGTCGGGGACGTGTTTGCAGCTTCTTCCTTAAATGAAACGCCAAACCAGTTGATAAACGTGTAGATACTGAGCCGTGACGGGATGGAAAACGGAATAAGCAGCCTGCAAAGCGCGACACTCCAAAGGACAAGGAAGGTTTTCTTAGGCAGCCGGTGAATGGCAAGCGCGCGGATAACCACAATCGCTATGATAAGGACAGCCGCTGAAAGGCTCATTTGCATAATATCCATACTGTCCACCTCATTCCAAATGATTGACAAGCTGCTTTAGCTTTTCGATTTCCTCTGAGGACAGGTTTTTCCTGTTTAAAAGAGAAGCGAAAAGCAAATCCGCAGAGCCGTCAAATACCTTGTTAATCAGTTCCGTTGTTTCCCGCTCCTGCACCTGCTCTTTTGGGATTAAAGCATGGCACAAAAAATTAGGCTCCCTGCGTTCAATCGCGCCTTTACCGATGCACCTTTTGATAAGCGTATAAGTAGTATTCATGTTCCAGCCAACCTGCTCTTTAAGAATATCCGAAATTCTCTTGGCGGTTGTATCACCTTCTTTCCAAAGGACATCCATTATTTTTAATTCGGAATCAAACAGTTTGATTTCCATATAGCATCCTCCTCACTACACTGGTAGTTTTGTCGACATGTTTATACTACCACGTTCGTTTGAAATTGTCAACACTACTCGAGTAGTTTTTGAAAAATATTTTTTAAATAACTCTTGCCAGATAAAAAATTCTGTGTTAATATAAAGCAATGATGAAAAAATACACGGAAAATATGTATTTATATAAGTGAATAATATCAATCGGCTGGGAAGGAGACTGACCTGTAAGGACTGCATTGATAAACAGGAACGGCGTGTCACCGACTGAGAGCATGCCTGGGATGACGGATACAGGAAGGAACACTCCGGAGCTCATGGATTGAACGGATAACCTTATAGCAGGGTGAAGGCCGTAGTAGGTCCGTGCGTGGCACGCGTTAAGTGTAAGAGTGGAGAGTCGCAAGACTTTCAATGCGGGTGGTACCGCGGGGATAAGTTTTAATGCTAAAACTTATTTTAATGCTAAAATTTGTTTTAATACTAAAACTTGTTTTAATTATAAAATCCCGTCCCGGACATATATGATTTCTGAATTCATATATGTCCGGGATTTTTTTTGTAATCAGAGTGCTCAATTAAAGATAGGAGGCGGCATTAGAATGTATTTTGCAGATGGAATAAAACTCAGGGACATTGTAGAAATCAGGGATATTTTGGCCGGCGGTTTAAATGGGAAGGAGGTTAAAATCAGAGGAGCTGTCCATACCATACGCGACATGAGTGAATTTTCTTTTGTCATATTAAGAAAATATGAAGGCTTGGTGCAATGTGTTTATGAAGAAGGAAAAATTCCGGATTTTAGCATTAAGGATTTAAGAGAAGAAGCGGCGGTGGAAGTAAAGGGTATTGTTACCGAAGAAAAACGTGCGCCGGGCGGTTTTGAAATTCGTATAACCGGCATCCGCGTTTTATCGGAACCGGCGCGGGACGCGGCAATGCCGATTCCCGTCAGTAAATGGAAATTAAAGACTTCCCTGGAAACGAAGCTGTCCCTAAGACTTATATCCCTAAGAAATATAAGGGAAAGAGCCATATTTAAAATCCAGGAGGGCATTGTCAGAGGATTCCGCGACTTTATGTATTCACAGCATTTTACGGAAATCAGGACGCCCAAAATTGTGGCCGGCAACGCGGAAGGCGGAGCAAATGTATTTAAGCTTGAGTACTTTGGCAAAAGAGCTTTCCTGGCACAAAGCCCTCAGATTTATAAGCAGGCCATGGTTGGAGTTTATGACAGGGTTTTTGAAGTAGGGCCGGTATTCCGCGCCGAGAAACATAATACCACAAGACATTTGAATGAATATACCAGCCTTGATTTTGAGATGGGATATATTGACGGATTTGAGGATATTATGGACATGGAAGCCGCTATGTTAAAATATACCCTTCAGTTTCTGGCGGAGGAATATACAAAAGAAATCAAGCTTTTAGGCGTAAAATTACCGGATGTTTTAAGTTTTCCGGCCGTACGCTTTGACGAGGCCAAGAAATTGGTATCGGAAAAATATAACCGCAGGATTCGGAACCCCTATGATTTGGAGCCGGAAGAAGAAATCTTAATCGGAAAATATTTTAAGGAAGAATATAACAGTGATTTTGTATTTGTAACCCATTATCCGTCTAAGAAGAGGCCGTTTTATGCCATGGACGACCCGGCCGATCCGAAGTTTACCTTAAGCTTTGACTTATTGTTTAAAGGCATGGAGATAACCACCGGAGGACAGAGAATTCATTCCTATGAAGAGCAGGTTGCCAAAATGGCTGCAAGGGGAATGGACCCGGAGGATTTTACAAACTTTTTAATGATTCATAAACACGGAATGCCGCCTCACGGCGGTTTAGGCATCGGCCTGGAGAGACTTACCATGAAATTGCTGGATGAGCAGAATGTAAGAGAAACCACGTTCTTTCCAAGGGATGTATCCCGGCTGGAACCTTAAAATTGAGTGCTATTGAGTACTCTCGGAAACTCTTTGTATGTAGATTTGTGAGATGATTTTTTGACAGATATGCACAAATTTATGAGGCGTACGTGGAGCGTACGTTGATTAAATTTGTGTGTAGCTGGTGAAAAATCAGCCGCAAAGATGCGTACAGGGGAGTTCCCGAGAGTGCTCTAAATTAGGAAAGGAGTTTATTATGACAATAACGGATGAAACCATTCATTATGTGGCCGCCCTTGCTAAATTGGAATTAAGCGGGGAAGAAAAAGAGAAGGCCAAGAAAGATTTAGGCAGTATTTTAGCGTATATGGATACCATGAATGAACTGGATACGGAGCATATCGAACCTATGTCCCATGTTTTTCCCATTCGTAATGTGTTCCGTGAAGATGTTGTGGCGAACGGGCCGGACAGGGATATTTTATTAAGTAACGCCCCCGCAAGCAAAGACGGATGCTTTATGGTTCCTAAGACCGTTGAGTAGGCGGGGAATGGAGGTTAAAATGGATATCACTACATTATCTGCCCTGGAAATGGGCAGGAAAATTAAAAATAGAGAAATATCAGTGGCAGAGGCGGTAAAAGCTCAGTTAGAGAAGATAAAGGTAAGCGATGCTTCCTATCATTGTTATATTACCGTCCTGGAACAGGAAGCACTGGCCCGTGGGGAAAAAGTACAGAAATTAATAGAGGCCGGGGAATTTAAGGACTCGCCTCTTGCAGGGGTTCCGGTGGCCGTTAAGGATAATATTTGTACCCAAGGTGTCCGGACTACCTGTGCTTCGAAAATACTATACAATTTTAATCCGCCTTATAACGCAGCCGTCGTGGAAAAGTTGGAAAATGCGGGAGCCGTTATTATTGGCAAAACCAATATGGATGAATTTGCCATGGGCAGTACTACCGAGACTTCTTATTTTGGGATTACCAATAATCCAAGAAACACGGAACATGTTCCGGGCGGTTCCAGCGGCGGTTCTGCGGCGGCAGTTGCCGCAGACGAAGCCTTTTATGCTCTGGGATCCGATACGGGCGGTTCCATCCGGCAGCCAAGCGCCTTCTGCGGCGTAACCGGTATGAAACCCACTTATGGAACCGTATCCCGTTACGGATTGCTGGCTTATGCTTCCTCTTTAGACCAGATTGGCCCCATAGCAAAAAACGTATCCGATTGTGCCGCGGTTTTAGATATCATTTCCGGACATGATGCCAGGGATTCTACTTGTGTAGCCCAGGGTGCCTATCATTATACGGAGGCTTTGGCGGATGACGTCAGGGGAATGAAAATCGGTATTCCCAAAGGATATTTGGGCGCCGGTCTGGATGATGAAATCAGGAAAAGTATTTTGGCCGCGGCGGAAACTTTTGAGAAAAAAGGCGCCGTTGTACAGGAATTTGACCTGGATGCGGTAGATTATGCAATTCCCGCTTATTATGTCATCGCATCGGCCGAGGCCAGCTCCAACTTATCCAGATATGACGGGGTTAAATACGGATACCGTACCGGGGATTTTGAAAATCTCCAGGAGGTTTATAAAAAAACCAGAAGCGAAGGTTTTGGCAATGAAGTAAAACGAAGAATGATGATTGGCGCCTTCGTATTAAGCTCCGGTTACTATGACGCTTATTACAATAAAGCCTTAAAAGTGAAGGCAATCATTAAAGCAGGTTTTGATAAGGCTTTTCAGAAGTTTGATGTGCTTTTGGGGCCGACCGCCCCCTCCACCGCGCCTAGATTAGGAGAAAGCTTATCGGATCCTTTAAAAATGTATTTGGGAGATATTTATACCGTATCCGTTAACCTGGCAGGTTTACCGGCAATCAGCCTGCCCTGCGGTACCGATTCCAAAGGGCTGCCCATTGGAATGCAGTTAATCGGGAAACATTTCGGCGAAAAGGAAATTATCCGTGCCGCATATAGTTTTGAACAGACTCAAACCGGGAATAAGTAGGAGGTGTAATTATGAAATCATATGAAACTGTCATTGGTTTGGAGGTACATGCGGAGTTAGCTACGAAAACTAAGATTTTCTGCGGATGTACCACTCAGTTCGGCGGGGAACCCAACACTCATTGCTGTCCGGTTTGTACGGGAATGCCGGGAACTCTTCCTGTTTTAAATAAAAAAGTTGTGGAATTTGCCATAGCCGCAGGGCTGGCAGCCAATTGCACCATTACGCAGCACTGTAAATTTGACCGTAAAAATTATTTTTATCCGGACCTTCCCAAAGCCTATCAGGTTTCCCAGCTTTATCTTCCCATCTGCCGGGGCGGCGGTATAGAAATTGAGACAGGCGGAGAGAAAAAGATTGTCGGTATCCATGAGATCCATATGGAGGAGGATGCGGGCAAGCTGGTGCATGATCCCTGGGAAGACTGCACGTTAGTGGATTACAACCGCTGCGGGGTTCCGTTGATTGAAATAGTAAGTGAACCGGATATGAGATCTGCGGACGAGGTGATCGCCTATCTGGAAAAGCTGAAACTGATTCTTCAGTATCTTGGGGTATCCGACTGCAAGATGCAGGAGGGTTCCCTGCGCGCCGATATTAACCTCTCTGTCCGTGAGGTTGGAGCGAAAGAATTCGGAATCCGTACGGAGATGAAGAATATGAACTCCTTTAAGGCTATTGCAAGAGCCGTGGAAGGGGAAAGAAAAAGACAGATTGAATTATTGGAATACGGTAAAGTTATTGTACAGGAAACCAGGCGCTGGGATGACAATAAGGATACCAGTTTTGCCATGCGTTCCAAGGAGGATGCACAGGATTACCGCTATTTTCCGGAACCCGACCTGGTGCCCATTGAAATCAGCGACGAATGGCTGGAGGAGATTAAAAACCGTCAGCCGGAACTTCGGGATGAGAAGATGCTTCGCTATGAAACGGAATATGATATTCCTGCCTATGATGCGGATATTATAACCGGTTCTAAGAAACTGGCCGATATTTTTGAAGAGACGGTGGCCCTTTGCGGCAAACCCAAGGAGGTTTCCAACTGGCTGATGGTTGAAACCATGCGTCTGCTTAAAGAAGCGGAAATGGAACCGGAGAATATAGAATTCAGCGCAGCTAATTTAGCCAGGCTGGTGGGACTGATTTATGACGGAAAAATTAACAGAACCGTTGCAAAAGAAGTATTTGAAGAGATTTTTAAATCGGATATCGATCCGGTACAGTATGTAGAGAAAAAAGGATTATCCATGGTCAGCGATGAAGGTATTTTACGGTCGGTCATTGAGAAAATCATTGCCGCCAATCCCGCTTCCGTTAACGACTACCGTAACGGAAAAGAAAAAGCCCTTGGATTTTTAGTGGGCCAGACTATGAAGGAAATGAAGGGCAAAGCTGATCCGGGCCTGATAAACCGTATATTAAAGGACCTTTTGTAAAAGAGAGGCATTTTCACGTAAGGTGGGGAATTGTTGGTATGGCGTCCTCACGAAATATTTTTAATGGGTTTGAGGAATGTTGCTTGAAATATTGTCTATTTTGTATAAAAAATATCTGTATATTGGTATATTTTTACTTAAATTATAAAATTTCTTGACAGAATTATAACCCTATGTTATTATAAATCCATAATTATAATAACTTAAAAAATTTTTTATATAATCAGGATTGTTACTGGTGATGCAGGCAAAACCAACCGTTAGGAACATATAATGTTCTTTAGCAGGGTTGGTTTTTTTTATTGCTTTATAACATTTTAGGAGATACAAATGATAATTGAGAAAATCATTAACAATAATATTGTAAGCTCCTTTGATGACAAGGGTAAAGAAGTTGTGGTAAT
Organism: Clostridiales bacterium; assembly: GCA_015655075.1. GTDB lineage: Bacteria > Bacillota > Clostridia > Lachnospirales > Lachnospiraceae > Anaerocolumna. The sequence continues at coordinate 81,830 of JAATFT010000022.1, forward strand.
GGGACGGGGATTGGGCTTTAAATGCAAGCCCGGCCAGGAGATAGATATGAACAAGGTTGAAAAGATTTTCCGGATGGAGAGCAGCGAAGAACTGGAGCATCTCCGTTCCGTCCTTGCAGATATCTCCCTGGAGAATATCCAGGTCTGCAATGAAATTATAGCATATGCCAAGAATGTTATCACAAACAAACTGAGTAAGAATATTTATATTACCCTTATTGATCATATAAACTTTGCAATTGCAAGACAGAGGGAAGGAATCCATTTTACCAACGCCTTGCAATGGGAAATCAAAAAGTTTTATCATCCGGAATATACGGTGGGTTTAAAGGCCGTGGAACTGATTAAACAAAGGATGGGGGTTGATTTAAGCGTAGATGAGGCTACTTCCATTGCCCTGCATTTTGTAAATGCGGAACTTGGCACGGAAATGTCCAATACCATCGATATTACGAAATTAATCCAGAATGTTTTTAAAATCGTTACTTATCATTTTCAAATAAATATTATAGAAGATAGTTTAAATTATGAAAGGTTCCTCACCCATCTGAAATTTTTCTCCGAAAGGGTTGTCACCAACAGATATAACCATGGGGAAGAGGAAGAGTTTTACAAGATTATCAGAATGCAGTATCCGGATTCCTATGAATGTGCCAGGAAAATTAAGGCCTATGTGGAACAAGAATATAAGGTGCCCCTTCCTGAAGAGGAAATGATGTATCTGACCATTCATATAACCAGGATATTAAAAGATCATCAAGGTGAAAACAGCCCGAAAACAAAAGAATAAGGAATGGATTGTTACTGGTAAGGCAGGCAAAACCTAAGCGATACAAACATTATCTGTTTGTGCTTAGGCTTTTTTATTTATAAAGGGATAAAATTGCAGTTCCTGAATAAAGGTAAAGATTTTTCAGTTAATCTGCCTGTTAAAAAAATAGAATTAAGGAGGAGTATAGAATCAGGAGAACCTGGAAGTACGAAAAAAAATAGTAAATAAATTTAAGCAAATTTATCAATGAAAAGGAGAAATGATGTATGGCCAGTAAATATGACGGTTTAGCAAGAATTATCATTCAGAACGTAGGGGGTAAGTCAAACGTTATCAGCCTGTCCCACTGTGTAACAAGGCTCCGTTTCAAATTAAAGGAGGAGAGTAAGGCAAACACCGAGGTATTAAAAAACACCGACGGAATAGTAACCGTAATTCAAAGCGGCGGGCAATATCAGGTAGTTATAGGGAATCATGTGCCCGATGTATATGCGGTAGTCAATGAAATCGGCAAATTTGGTACAGAAAATGAAGCCCCAGCCGATGGGCCGAAAGTAAAGATGAGTCCGGGAGCTGCCTTTATTGATATGATTTCAGGAGTATTTGCCCCGACCCTGGGCGTATTGGCGGCAACCGGTATGATTAAAGGTCTTCTGGCGCTTTTTGCGTACTTTAATATTATTTCAGCAGACGGAGGTACCTATCAGCTATTATATTCGGTAGCAGACGGTTTTTTTCACTACCTGCCGATTTTCCTTGGGTTTACGGCAGCTAAGAAATTCAATGTAAACCAGTTTACCGGTATGGCGCTTGGCGCGGCGCTGCTGTATATGGATGATGTGCTTGCCCTGGCATCAGCGGATCCTGTTTCAACAATTTTCGCAGGCAGTTCTTTTGCAACGAATGTATATACTACGTTCTTCGGAATTCCGGTATTGCTTCCGGCAAGCGGATATGCTTCTTCCGTAATACCGATTATTTTAGCGGTATTTGTTGCAAGTAAAGTAGAAGCCTTCTGGAAGAAGATTGTTCCCGATGTAGTTAAGGTATTCCTAGTACCAATGTTAACCTTGTCAATTTGTACTCCGCTGACTTTTCTTGTTGTTGGGCCGATTGCGTCCTTTTTAAATTCACTATTAGGCGTTATTACATCAGCAGCATTTGACTTTAGCCCGCTGGTAGCGGGTTTATTTCTGGGAGGCTTCTGGCAGGTACTGGTAATCTTTGGTCTCCACTGGAGCGTGGTTCCCATTATGCTTGCTAACTTCACTAATTTTGGATATGACTTTGTGCTTCAGCCGATGTTTGCAGCATCCTTTGCACAAACAGCAGTAGTGTTTGCTATATTCTTAAAGACAAAAGATCAGAAAACCAAATCACTTTGTATTCCGGCAGTCATTTCAGGTATCTTTGGTGTAACGGAACCGGCGATTTATGGTATTACATTACCTAAGAAAAAACCGTTTGTTATTTCCTGTATAGCAGCAGCAATTGGTGGAGGTATCATAGCAACGGCGGGTGTTAAAGCGTACATGTCCGGCGGCATGGGAGTATTTGGATTCACCAGTTTTATCAATAATGAAACGAAAGATATATCCAGCATGATATGGATATTCATCAGTGTAGCAGTAGCTATGGTAATAGCATTTATTATAACCATGGCAACCTATAAGGAGGAAGCACCAAAAACTAAGGTAAAAGAAGCCGGAAAACTCCAGTCCGCAGGACAGGGAACAATTTTAAGCCCGTTAAAGGGTGAAGTAAAAGAATTAAGCGAATTGACTGATCGGGCATTTTCCAGCGGGGTTTTGGGAAACGGTGTAGCAATTCTTCCGGCGGAAGGAAAATTAATATCCCCCGTAGATGGGGAAATCGTATCATTTTTCTCGACAGGACATGCAATCGGTTTAAAATCGGATTTTGGCGCGGAAATGCTCATTCATATTGGTATGGATACCGTTAAATTAGAAGGCAGGTACTTTACGAAAAAAGCAGAACAGGGTGATAAAGTCACTAAAGGGCAGCTGCTTCTTGAATTTGATCTGGAGGCAATTCAGGGGGCTGGATATTCGGTTCTCACCCCGGTGGTTATTACCAATCAGGAGGATTATACGGATATTGTATATGAAACAGGAAAAAATGTAGAATATGGAGAAGAATTAATAACATTGCTATAGTTTTGTTTATACAGTTAAAAAAACAAATATTTTTCAGCTGTGTGTAGTCTTGCAGGGCAAACAATAGCTTAGAAGGCAAACAATAGTTTGTAAAGCGAACTATAAAGCTTGCACGGAATGGAGGTTAATATGTCAATATTAAGAAAAGATTTTTTATGGGGCGGCGCGACTGCCGCCAATCAGCTGGAAGGTGCATGGAATGCGGACGGAAAAGGCGTATCCTGTGCCGATATGTGTACCAACGGTTCCCATACCGTCTCTAAAAGAATAACGCGCACAATGGAAGAAGGGACATTATATCCAAGTCATGAGGCCGTTGATTTTTACCATCATTACCAAGAGGATATCGCACTTTTTGCGGAAATGGGATTTAAGGTATTCCGTCTTTCCGTAAATTGGACACGTATTTTTCCTACGGGAATGGAAGAGAAGCCTAACGAAGCCGGCCTGGCATTTTATGATTCCGTATTCGAGGAGTGCAGAAAATATAATATGGAGCCACTGGTTACCATTTCCCATTATGAAATGCCCTTTGCCCTGACAGAAAAGTATAACGGATGGGCAGCCAGGGAATGCATTGATTTGTATGTAAAATATGCAACCTGTCTTTTTAACCGTTATAAGGATAAGGTAAAATACTGGCTGACTTTTAATGAAATCAACTTCGGTGTAATGCCTATGGGCAATTTTCTGTCCCTGGGAATTTTAAATAAGGGAACAACCGATTTTATCAATCAGACGGATGATCCGGCCCTTCGCTTCCAGGGTCTTCATCACCAGCTTGTGGCAAGCGCGTTAGCTGTTAAAGCCGGTCATGAAATTAATCCGGACTTTAAAATCGGCTGCATGATCGCATATATGCTGAATTATCCATACAGCTGTAACCCGAAGGACGTACTTGCGGCCATGAAAAAGAACCAGCTTTCCAATGATTTATGCGGTGATGTGCAGGTGAGAGGGGAATATCCGTTTTTTGCAAAGCGTTATTTTAAGGAAAATAATATAAAAATTAAGGAGGAGCCGGAAGATGAGCAGATTCTGAAAGAAGGCTGTGTAGATTATTATACCTTCAGCTATTATATGTCCTCCTGTGTCAGTGAAGATCCCGCAATAGAAGAAATAGGCGGAAATCTGCTGGGCGGAGCAAAGAATCCATATCTGGAAGCAAGCGCCTGGGGCTGGCAGATTGATCCCATGGGGCTTCGCATTGCCTTAAATGAGCTGTACGGGCGTTACCGGATTCCTCTTATGGTTGTGGAAAACGGATTAGGGGCTTATGACAAAATAGAAGCGGACGGCACCATTCAGGATGATTACCGGATTAATTACTTAAGAAGCCATATAGAACAAATGAAGGAAGCCGTAAAGGACGGCGTGGATTTGTTAGGGTATACGCCGTGGGGCTGTATTGACCTAGTCAGCGCGTCAACGGGCGAAATGGCAAAACGTTATGGGTTTATCTATGTGGATAAATACGATGACGGTACCGGTGATTTATCCCGCAGGAAAAAGAAATCCTTTGACTGGTATAAAAAGGTCATCGCAAGCAACGGTGAGGATTTGAGATAAGGTTGAAACAAGCGGAAATAAAAATGCCAACCCTGTTCCAGCAAAACAGAGTTGGCAGAGTCCGTACGGATAAATAATTTTTTAATTACTTTCCAAAGCCTTTTTGTCCTCGCAAGGCCGCATAAGACTTTATAAACATATGGCGAAAAGCCTTATAAACGGGCTTTTCGCCACTTTTTCCTTATACGTTCCCATAAGGTTTTACGGGGTCGCTTTGTAGGTTTGATAACAATATTGCAGCACAATAACACTTTTTCAGGCTATACCGTTCCATATCCCGATTCTTTTTTGGCGGCCTGCCGCAAGATGTAAGAAGACGGAACAAAACTGCCTTGCATTAAACTGGTATTAGCAGCCACATAACTGTGTATCGTTATTTTGATGCGCTCTCAACGGCTATCTCGACAGTACCTTTTACATTGTTCAACACACCGCTGTTGTTGTTTTTGTCTAATGTTTTACCGTCGAAATTTCCAATCCACAAATAGTAAGTGCCTGCTAATGACTTAGGAACTATGAAGGAATTAGAATTTTTCATAAAGTTGCTTGAAAGTCCGATTTCACCGAGGTATCCCCTGTCGTCATTCGGATCGTCCGTCTTGCGAAAATCGGCATTCAAATTCCCGTTTCCTTCTGCCGTTATGTCATATCGAATTATATCGCCTTCTTCAAGGGTATATGGTCCTCCTACCGCCACAAATTCACCGATACCTAAAGACTTTACATCAACATTAATTGCTTGCTTGGATTCTGTAGCCCCGATAATTGGCTCTTCTTCCTGTTTATCAACAGCGACATTGATAACATTGTCAATGTCATCCTCCGCCGAACTGGCGGCAATTGCCATTCCTGTACCGCCGATTGCCAGGATTGCTACAACAGCTAAAACCGCAATATGCTTCTTGGTTTTTTTAACATTTAACAACATGGTTAATCTCCTTTCAATATGCTTCCTGTTCTCGCATAGGGAAGAACAAAAAGCCGTGTTAATGCCGGAATGGTTATCCAGCGTATTCAAGATGGCTTCGCCATAGCGTTTTCTTTCCTCATGGGACATTTCGGCTGCCAAAGCCTCGTCACAGGACAACTCGCCCCATGTGCTTACATCCTTGCGGAGAACATGGACGAAAGGGTTAAACCAGTGCAGAGTTCCCGCAGCCAGAGCAAGCATTTTCAACCATAAATCCTTTCGTTTCAGGTGCGTAAGCTCATGGGTCAATACCAGCTTCAAGTCAATTCCCGACATTCTGGAGGTTGGCAGCAATATTATGGGACGGAACAGCCCCACAAGCATAGGGCTTGGGATTTTACGGTTCCGCATGAGTTTTACTTCGCCGTGAATACCCAGAGCCGATTTGCATGAAAAAAGCAGGGTGGCGGCTTTGGCATCCTCCGGCACGGGAATGCTATCTGCCCAAAGCTGTTTGGAAAATCTGCGGTAGCAATAGAAATGCCATCCGGCAAACATTACTGCTCCCGCAAGCCAAATAAGCAAAATTACTTCCATTACTTCGAAAGACAAGTGCTTTTCTATTAGAGTATCCATTGCACCTGCAAAACTACTTGGTCGTAATGCTCCCGAGATAGCCATAGGCGGCGTTCCGGAAGAATAGTTTTGGGTAATCGTTTGAGGCAAGACATAAAAGACCTTTTCCCCAAAAAGGGAAACAGGTATGAGTAAAAAAGCGACTGCCATTTTTCCAACTCGGTATTGCCACTTCGCGGGAAAGATTTTCGCTGTTACGGGCCGCAGCAGAA
>JAATFT010000053.1 GCA_015655075.1 Clostridiales bacterium
GAATGAAAGATGCTCAAAATGAAATTCCGCTGGATTTCATTTTGGGGTTCTTTCCGGTTGAAAAAACGGTCTTTTGTTTTTTCAACCTATCTCCCTCTCTTCATTGATAAATAATCATTATAGCCTGTTATCAGCAGGAACAGTCCGATAAACAATACAACCGTAGCTATTATCGGAGAGCCTATCCAGAACCACTGCTTCGTAAAGATAGCATTACGGTCTCTTGCCCACTGGATCATATTCCCCAGGGAGATAAGATTTCCGGGTGACAGACCCAGAACAGCGAGACTCGATTCAGAAGCTATGGCGGCCAGGGTAGCATTCATGAAGTTGGAGAGCGACCACGTAAGAGCATACGGAAGTATCTCTGTTACGACAACCTGAACGGTACCTTCACCCGAAAACCATGCCGTATGGATAAAATCCCGCTCACGCATGGAAAGAGCCATCGAACGGATCTGACGGCTCGGCCAGGCCCAGGCGAACATCGCAAGCACCAGCGCCATTACAAAAACCGTAGAGCTTCCTTTCATAAATGAGGTCATCAATATAAGTATCGGAAGGGAGGGTATTACAATAAAAGTGTCGGTTACCACGGTAAGTACCCGATCAAGCCATCCGCCTGTGAATCCTGCCAGAAGCCCTATAAACACACCTGCAACAGTACCGATTGTAGCCACGATAAGACCGATAAGGAGTGAATTATGTATAGCCTCAATCAACAGCCACAAAACATCCTGCCCCATACTTGTAGTCCCCAGCCAATACTGCGGCGAAGGTTTTAGCTTACTGGGATAAGAATTAAACGTAAACGGATCTATATGCGGTAAAAAGAATATAACAAAACCAATAACAACAAAAAACGCCGTCATTATTAACCCTGCTTTTAAACTGAAATTCGTATTTTTCCAAAATTTCTTCACCATTTTTTTCAAAAAATTTTCCGCCTCCTGTTCTCAGCTGTATCGAATACGGGGATCGATAAACGGGTATATCAGATCCACGATCAAGGTTGCAGTCGATATTGCCACGATAGAAATTGTGATACATCCGAGTATCATGTTGTAGTCTGACATCAAGATAGCCTTTTGTACCAGAGAACCGACTCCCGGATAGCCGAATACAATCTCCGTCATGATAGAACCGCCGAATACGCCGCCAAGACTCATTGCCAAAGCTGTAACCTGAGTCAGAATCGAATTTCTAAATACGTAACCTGTTCCGATTGTGCCCTCTGAGAGCCCTCTGTAACGGGCGAAAAGGACAAAATCTTCCTCTGATGTTGTACCAGCAAGGGATTTCATGGATATTATCCACCAGCCTGTCCCTACCAGCAGCATGGACAGAGCCGGAAGAACAGATGCCTTAAGAAGCGAAGCGAGCAGAACCGCAAAACTTCCCTGCGTGTTTATAGTAGTCTGAATAGGAAACCAGCCCAAAACAAATGCAAACACAATCTGTAACACCAGGGCTATAATAAAATACGGAACAGGATATATGCATATGGCTATCCCCTCCAGAATCTTGGATGAAAGTTTGTTTTTTCTGAAACCGGCAAGAAGTCCTATTATATTGCCTATGATCCAGGCAATGACGGTAGTCGTCAGTGAAAGAAAAAGCGTATACGGCAAATACATGCCGATTATCTTGCCTACGGGAGTAGGATAACTCATCAGGGAAGGGCCGAAATTAAAGTGTAATAATCCTTTCCACAGGAAAGTACCATATTGCCGGGGCAAGGAACCTTCAAGACCGAACTGAACCTTAAGCTGTGAACGAAGTGCATCCATTTGTGCAGGATCCATCTGCCCGGAACGGGACTGAATCTGGCCGATCATATTCTCAACAGGATCGGAAGGAAACATTCGGGGTATAAAAAATATAAAAGTAATACCAATCCACACGGTCAATAAATAGGTTAAAAACCTTAGACCGAAATATTTGCGAAATTTCAACGGCTTCACTCCTTTTTTTTTAATTTGTGATAATTTATCTTAAATGCTGTTACTGCCCGGTGAATGCCACCAGGCAGTAAAAACACTGTACTCCTTTTTTTATTTTTACTGAACCGGCGAAATCTCTGTTGTTATATATTTAAAGCAGCTCCACCACCACCATGGACCATTATAGGGATTGTCGGCATTCGGGTAGTTATTCCAGTAAGTGCTGTTTGTCGGAACGAACTTAATGCCTGAATGGAAACCAATAAAAGGAAGTTCTTCTATCGCTATCTTGAAAAATTCCAGGCCCAACTCATATGATTTGGGATCATCCGGTGAAAGTTTCGCCATATCGTGAATGATCTCGGTAGCTTCGGCATTATTCCAACGGGCTCCCTGACCTGAACCTTTCTCTCCGATAGGAACGATAAGATCGGCATCCCACCCATTGATCTGTGAATAGATATCTTTGGTTATGAAACCGGTAGGCCAGTATCCGGCTATATCAAACTCTCCTGTAGCACCGTTGGTATCCCATGTTGCACTGGATTCACTGACAAGGTTGATTTGAAAACCGAATTTTGTCAGCTGATCATAAGCTGCCTGGACGCCGCGGCCTGCCTGAGCTTCCGTATCCGCTAAATACGTCATATTAAACGTGAACGGTTTGCCGTTAAAATACCAGCCGTCATCTCTTTTCTCAAGACCTGCTTTTATAAGCAGCTTCTCTGCCGCCTCCGGATCGTATTTCCAGCAGCCTACACCAAACATATCGATAAGAGTATCGTGATCTGTGGGGATATCATAGCCTTTATCCCTGAGAACGCCTGCGATTCTCTCCGCATAACCATCGTCGAAAGGCTTCACTGTAGTACCGTCGCCCAGATCCAGCTCGAAATCTTTAAGCCATGAAAGTATAGGCTTAACATACAGCTCCTGAGCGGCACTTGTGTTTGTAAGTATCGGGAACGGTGAAGCACGGCCGACACCGTCAAATATGTTTTGTGATATCTCGTCAAAATTCATAGCAAGTGCAATACCCCAACGGAAATCTTTGTTGTCATAGGGAGCACCTTTACCCATGGAGAAAAGCAAACCCTTTGAGCAGGGATCATCACTCGTAGCATATGGAAAATCTTTGTACCAGCATGCGATATTCGGATTCTGTGCGGTCATAACCTCCAGCATTTCCGGTGTAACCTCGCAAAGGATATCGACTTCGTTATTGATAAGACTCATCTGGCGGGTAGTATCATCGCCAAGATTCCTGAACCATATGTATTTAGCCTTAGGCTCTTTTCCTGTCACAACTCCTACCGTGCTGTCCTTCCAGTCTTCACGGCGTTCATACAGAATCCATTTTCCTAATTCGTCATAAGCCTTTACTGTATATGGTCCGGCAACGACAGGTTCCGAATCCTTAAACTGTGTAACATCAGCCTGTTTTGAGTAGATGTGCTCGGGAACGATCCTTAAATCATTACCCCAGATGGTAACGCCGAATTTCTGCGCCAAACGCGGGAAAGACTCCTTCGTCACAAATTTAACGGTATAATCATCTACTTTTTCAACGGATTTGAATACCTGATTGTAATATGCATTCTGGGTTATACCAGGGTTGGTCATTATCATGTTAAATGTAGATACAACATCGTCGGCATTTAAGTCCTCCCCGTCAGACCATTTAATACCCTTACGAATCTTAACTGTATGCTCGGTAAAATCAGCATTTGATTCGGGCATACCTTCCGCAACTTCGCCAAACTGCTCGCCTTTTACAGTATCAATCTCCCACATCATCGCTGACATAAGCTGATGAATACCGAATCCCATCTGAGTTCCCTGCATATAGGAATTAAACTGTCCCGGTGTGTCAGTAGGCGTCTGAGTCTCAACTATAAGTGTTTCATTTCTCGGAGTTCCGACCTCCGTCATCTCTCCCGATGGCGCAGGTTCTTCCCCAGTCCCCTTTTCAGCCTCAGTTTTTCCCGCCGTATCGGCAGTCTTAGTCTCGGTCGTCGTGTTCTTCGGATTCCCACAGCCTGCAAGCATGGCAGACAGAAGAACAAAAGCTGCAACATATGCCAGCACCCGGCGCATTACCTTTTTCATACAAAACCTCCTTTAACAGAATTTATCTATTTGTTATATTTTCATCTTAACATTTAAGGACTTTTCCTAAAATTCCAAATTTTTAACAAAGGAGTAAAAAATTAATCTCCCTTACTTCATGAATGAAAGGCCATGAATTAAGGGAGATTAAATTTTTTGAGATAAAGGGGAAGGGAGGCACAGCAAAAGCTTGAATTGCCCTGTTCATAAGGCTTTCCAGGCTGGAGTGACTATTCTTCCCTGTAAATTCAGTGTATGGCATATCAGTTTTCTATAATAGCTATCCTCACTTTATCCTGCATGATATCTGCTATATTTCTAATGGACGGATTCGTTTCACTGATTAATTGGTATATCCCATCCGATATGGCGGCTGAAATATCAAACCAGGAATTTAGCGAACTCTTGGCTATTCCATGCTCCTTCTGCTTTTGGATAAACTCCTTGCTGATCACATATCCGTCATTTTCAAAATTATATTCTACATCCACTTGTACGGGTATGGTTTCCGTGGCATCTGCAATCTGTGTTACTATACTTTTCTGAGTGATATAGTCAAGAAATTGAATGGAAGCTTCATAATCCGCAGTAATCGAAATACCTATATTTTTACCATGAAACATATAATTTTCTTTCTTTTCAGACGGAACTGCCGCAACTCCCACCTCAAAATCAATGTCACCGGTTTTTATAACAGATAAGGCACTAAGATTATTAATCATCATTGCAATTTCACCTTCTATAAACTTATTGGTTAAATCCAGCTGATTCCAATTAATACATTCTACAGGGAGCAGCTTGTTTTTTTTCAGATAATTAAGTAACTCGAATACTTTCATACCCCCTTCACCGTTAATTTCCCGGATGGATCCCCCTGTTGTATAAAGCATTTGTATGAAAAAAGCAGTTATTTCTTCCGGTTGTCTTGCCCCGATTCCAATTCCGTTAACGCCGACTTCCTGGGCCTTTCCGGCTGCTGCTTTTAAATCATCCCAGTTCTTCGGTAGGGAAACATTATTTTTATTAAATAAATTCTTATTCCATATCAGCACATAAGGGTCACAGGTAAACGGAATTCCATAATATTTACCGTCGCTTCTGGTATTATTCCACTGTTCAAAAGAATAATGGGATACTTTAGAAGTCTCATTAATATAATCGCTTATATCTCTAAGGACATTAAGATTAATCAGCGCAGGCATAATGGAATTGTCGCATATAATTAAATCAGCTAACTGATCCTGGTCCAGCTCTATACAGATTTCTTTTTTGAAATCATTTTTGGATATAAACTCAATTTCCACTTTCGGGTTGTTTTTTATACGGCTATACTGGTCTGCAAGGTCCAGTAACATTTTACTGTTTGGGTTTGTTTCATAAGGGGCTAAAATTCGTAAAACCCGCTCTTTCTCCTTCCTGCTGTCCGCCGGGACTTTCCAGGCGCTGTCCTTATGGTAATTACCTGCAATAATCATTAAGGCCGTTATAATTCCTATTGTCATAAGTACGGCGATTAATCTGATTATTTTCATACCCTAAATCACCTTCTTATACTCTGACGGGGAAATGCCGCAGACGGACTTAAATACCTTGTTAAAATACTTGGGATCCTTAAACCCAACCTGTTCGGCAACCTCCTGTATCCGGTATTTACCGGAAAGTAACATTCTCTTTGCCATACTGATTCTGAAGTTTCTTAAAAATACCACAAAATTAACATTAATTTTCTGGTTAAACAGCTTACTTAAGTATTCCGGGGTTACCCCCACCAGGCCGGCCGCCTCCGTTAAAGTAATATCCTTGCTGTAATTTTCCCTTATAAAATTAATTACCTTCAGCACGGTTAAATTATCAATGTCCATCTGTTCATCCTTGCCGGATAAAATGGTATGTAATATATTTTCATAATTTTGGATTAGTTCGGATTTTGTTTTGCTTTCTATTATATTATTAATAAAATAATGGAATATCAGCTTAGGCTCGGACCGGGTGTCGTATTCCTTTGCCATATTATAAATACCGGAGGAAAATCTGGCGGTATATTCCCTGATAAGCTCGGGACTGCCCTTGCTTTCTATTATGGTTTCCTTAAATTTTTTCCCTGTTTTCAGTGCTTTCTCATAATTGCCGTTTAGAATTTCCTTTCGTATACGGTTTTCCAAATCCACAGGATAATCAATGGGAGTAAATTCAAGCTTCTCAACCATAGCTTTATCCAGAATAACCCCTCTGTCATATACAAAGGTATACTGAAATAACTCTTTTAATTCCATGATAGCTTCTTCCAGGTAATTGAGTCCTAAAATGGAAGTATAACTGCAGTAGCAGCCGCCGATTGCGTTTAAACCCGGTAATATATGCACCGAAAACATATTATTTAAATGCGCGTTTTTTTCCGTATCCACAATAAGCACAAGAATCCCGTAGTCAAAGGATAAATGAACCACATGGTAATTCATTACACATAAGGAATTCATTTTTTCCTTGACGCAATGAATCATTTCCCCTACTGTTTCCTGATCCAGGCTGTCCGGCTTTATAAGAAATAAAGTGACCTGCATTTTTTCATTTGCCTGTAACAGGTTGGAAAGCTGATGTTTAAGCGGTTCCTTCTCTTCCTGCTCACAGGTCATCAGACTCCAGATCAGCTGTACAGAATTGATCTTCTCCATTTTTTCCTTTAATATCTTTGCTTTTGTTTCCGTTAATACGGATATAAAATTCTCAATGTCCACCGGCTTTAACACGTAATCAATAACTCCCAAATGCAGGGCGGTTCTCACATAATCAAAGGAGGAATAGCCGGTAAGTATCAGGGCATAAAACATAATCCCCTCTTCCTCCAGCCTGCCAAGCATGGTTAACCCGTCCATACCCGGCATCTGTATATCCGATATAATCAAATCGGGCTTTTTCTCCTTGATCAGCTTAATTCCTTCCTGTCCGTCCGAAGCAATACCGCATATTTCGTTATCCGTAAATTTTGTTATTATGTTGATTAAACCCTCTTTCGTTTTTGGTTCATCTTCCACAATCACTATCCGCATAAAACTCCTCCAATTCTAATATTCCCTTTATGCCTTTAAGCCGACTTATATGGTATTTCCTTCTCATGACTTATTTGATTCTATTGCAAATATTAATTTACTTATAGTAATATCATTATGACCTTGCCTTAGATTTCATAAGGAATCCATATGGTAACCGCAGTTCCCGATTCGCTTGTATCCACGTGAAAATAACCGTCCTCTCCGTAATACAGCTTAATCCGTGTGATAACATTTCGCACGCCGATACTCGTTTCTATTTTATCCTTTCTGTAATCATAACTGTTAAATATTTCGGCCAGCTCTCCGGTCATTCCTTTTCCGTTATCCCGAACCTGAATTTGTATATAATTCTTATCCTTCTTTTGTATTAAAATATGAATTTCGTCATGACCGGTATTCCCCGGAAAACCATGCACAATGGTATTTTCAATGAGAGGCTGAATCAACAGCTTATGAATTTTACAGGATTTTACCGTATCGTCAAGATGAATCATACACTGGAAGGAATAGCAGAAACGCTGCTGCTGGAGATAAATATACCGCTTTAAATATTCCAGTTCTTCTTTAATGGTTACAATTTCATTGCACTTTTGAATACTGTATCGCAGGATAGCAGCTAAATTTATGAGCATCTTACTGATATGAAATTCTTCGTGCTCTATGGCAACCCAGTTAATTGCATCCAGGGTATTATAAAGAAAGTGGGGGTTAATTTGTGCTTCCAGGGATTTAATTTCCGCATTTTTCTCCCGTACCAGCGCTTCCCTTTGAATCTCGTTGGATTTTTTAATTTTACGAATCATATCATTAAAATGGCGGGCTATTCTGGCAAATTCATCCTTTCCTTCCAGGGATATCCGAACGTCATAATCCCCCTGATCCGCCTTTCCCATGGCAACTATTATTTTCTTAACGGATTTGCCCGTACTTGCGGCAAAGGACATGGAAAGCAGAACACATCCCATCCCCACCAATATGCCGATTAATATAATAATCATTGAAATATATTCCACATTCTTTAAGGCATAGGTTAAATTTTGTACATTAATCAGAATAAATGCTCCGTCTTTAATACTGGTTGTATGTATTTCCAGCCTTTTCGAATCCATGAAATCATGCTTATAAAAAAAGGTCTTTGTGGCTTCTTCCATATTGTTTTTGCCGAATTCTTCATATAAATTCATTCCTATATAAGAATCCATCGGAAAGGATATAATATCACCGTCCTGATTGATCAGAAACGTAAGGTTGGAATTAAACTCCGCGCCGGTGGAATAGACGTTTCGCAGCGCACTTTCGTCAATACACAATAGGATACTTCCCACAGGCCCGTCTTTATAATTATTAAAATCCGTCAATTGATGTGCTATGTAAAAATAATTTTTCTCCCCGTAAAAAAGATCCGATTTATGGATTGTACTGGAATAGACCGCATGCTTTACGGACAGGGAAGCTTTAAACATATCATTTGTCCTTAAATTATCCACGTCAAAACAAAAGCTGTCCACACCGGATAAAGTAACGGTATCATAGAAAGTGGCATCGCCTTTTAATCCTACAACAGCTATTCCCAATATCTCCGGATATACATATGCGGTGCTTTCAAGCTTTTTTTCAATCTCATGTTTTGCCGTATAATAATTCTTGGAATCCCATACATTGATATATTTTAAATTATCAATATAGCTGCTGTCCGTATACATATCCATAATAATTTTATCGTAGGCATAAAAAAACTCTTCCACACTGTTGCTCGATTGCCGCAGATTTGCCGTAATTAACTCTTTGGTCTGTCTTTCAATTGTAGAGGTGCTGATTTTATAAGAAATAAATTGAATTAAAATAATAGGAAGAATAGAGATTAAGAGTAACATAATCATTATTTTTTTAAAAATATCCAAGGATAAAAATTTTTTCGTAATTTTATTCAACATCATGATGAGTTATCCTTTAATCAAATCAGACAGAACGTTATTACTGTTCTACCGTCATTTGCTCATAACCTATTGCCCGGCGCCCAGCCATTCCAGCAAAATTTCCGTCTTGCACCGAAATAAGGGGGATGTCCCTTCCTCGATAGGTTAAAATATTTGATTGTTACTGATATTTCTATTTTAAGAATGAAATATATTTAAATAAAACAAATATATTTTATTTTCATTATCAGGTATATTATGTTTTTTTACTTATATTTCCACTACTAGAATAACATATTTCAGACGTATTGTCATCTTATTTAGAAGAAATTTTTTCTTCTCACAGTTCTCCTTTCAAAACATTACAAATATAATTACCAATAATTTTACACCTTTGTTGTTTTTTTGCATAAAAGATTCTATATACAATTTAAAGTTCTTAAAACATATAAGAATTTTATTTCAGCACAAACCTTGTTGGTCTGTCTGGAATGGTTCTTAACAATAATCCACTTTCTAACAATGGATTCAATACTTTATTCCGAAAATACTCTTTATCTTTCATGTGACAAAACTCCATTATTTCTATTAAAGACTTTCCTTCTTTACAAAACTCCATTATTTTTCCCATGTTACCATCTTGTGAGGTATCTTGTGGGATATTATTTCAAAAGTTGATACGTAAACATTAAAACTACATAAAAAGATTGGTAAAAGAAGAATACTATTAAAAAACAGCCTCACTGAATTTATCTGGGGCTACTTTTTAGGGTACGGCAGGTGTTCCGCCATTTACGGAGCAAAGAGGAGTGAGCTATCTCCAACTTTGCTCCGCATACATATCATTCCCTGAATCCTCTTAACATTTAACAATCACTTTTCCGAATCCCACACCTCTCTGAATTCAAACCCTTCCAATCCGCCTTTTTAAACCGCTTCTTTAAATCTATCTGTTACAAATGGTCCAACCTTTTTCTGTTCTTTTATTTTAAAAACATTTTTGTCTATTAGCTTTTGTTCAATAAAAACATACTTATTAATACCTCTTATTCGTTCTGTACCGCTAAAGTACTTTATGTCTGATTTTTCATGATCTAAACAATCAAGTACTTCAAGAGCATTTATTAAATAAAATTCATGCCCGTCGATATATACCGGCAATATTTCAACATTTTTTCCAAGTACCTCTTTCAGACATTCTACCGCCTTAAGACTAAAAATCGGAAAATTTGGTCCGGCAGAAGGTTTATCTCCTAATGGTAAGTTCTTTTCATCAATATATTTAGTGTATTTCAGTGGTTCCCATTCTTTTACAAAACTTCTTCCATCTAAACTGATTGCTATTTCAAATGATTTATTATTATCTAAAGAAGACAAAGAAGCAAATCCATCTAATATTGAATACAATTTCCATATTTTCATCATATCACCTACAATTCTAATTCACCTTTCAATAATGATTCTCTTATTTCATTCAGTATAACAGCAATATCGTCAGCCGTACTAATATCCACTTCACTTAATTTATCCCAAACATAATCACAATACTCTTTTGTGTGTCTTCCGCTATGTATAGCCTCACTCGTGACTGTTTCCCATTGCTTATAAGGTAATAATACACCATTTGCAGCTGAATTTAAATCAAAACCATACCTTTCTAGTAAATTTTGTGCATTTATAGCAGACGGATAGGTTTCCGCAGCCGGTACAATATGGTGCGCTGCATTCGGGTAAGGAGCTACACTATTAATATCAATGCCTGCCGATATCATTTCTTCTCTTAAGATTTCCGAAGCAGTTTTCCCCTCACTGTAGGTACCGACTACTTTGATTTTACTAATAATCTTTTCCGTGTATTCATTCAGTACATCATTCAGCCATTCCTGTAGTGTCTTCTTCGTTAACGTTAAGGATGAGTCAACGATTTCATCAATTTCATCCGCGCTTTTCCCAATTGAATTACTTGTTATTTCCTGCAGAGCCTCTGTGGCTTTCGCCGGATTTACCTCTTCAATGTACTTCAGGTCATCCACGTTATTTGTTATGGCATTTATTAACCTGTTATCATAAATACCGGAGCCTGCAAATGCTAATTTATATCCGTTCACTCCCTCTAAGGTATCCAGTACTTTCCAGTATAAATAGGTACTGTAGCTTTTCATTACATCTTTTGCGGTATTGACTATTTCTGCAGTCTTTGAGATATATTTCAGCCCGCCTGCCGTATTAATAATTTTTTCAAGATTTTTTACTTTACGAATTTCATACAGATCGTCACTACGTTTACAAACGGTAAAAATCTCATCGGATTTTGCAAACATTCCAATAATGGGTATTAATCCTATTCCGTCAATAGTCGTTTCCCCGACATGTTCCCAACTCGTTTCCCAGAATAAAATATCATGGGACAAGTCTCTTATATCCTGTACAAAATCAACTCCCGTGAAAGCAACTCCCAATTCTCCTGCCGTACCCAGCAAATTTCCAGCCTCTGTATATTTTCCAAACAGTATCTGATCCACGGCATCGCTTACATATTTTTTCCAGGCCTCTTTGGATGAGATAATCTTAAAAAATGCTACTGCCATTTCTGTCTCTGCACTGGCTCCTGTCAATTTTTCATAGACTCTGTCCTGAAAATAGTTATTTTCATACTGCATATAGTCTTTTATTCCATCAATATCAATATTGCATAGGAATGCCCCTTCATCCGCAGTAAAATTCATATCCGTATTTATTTCTAACTGCCGTTTTAAAGCTTCCAGCGTTCCCTTTTCCAATGGCCTTAAATTTCTGGTATAATACATTTCATAAAACTCGTTGATATCCATGCCAAAGATGCAATACAGAGAACCTGTATTTAACTCTATCACATTATCCCCTCGGAGTTCTTTGACTGTCATATTAAATTCCTTGGGATAAGGATCTTCCGAATCAAGGAAGCCGTCTCCGTCCGTATCCTTTAAATACGGATTCGATTTATATGACCATGCCTGTATGGATTTGTATTCTGTCGGTACTCCCAAACTATCGAATTTTATCGGAATGTTAACCGTAACCTCTTTTCCCATTTCTATGATATCCGGGATGCCGTCTTCATCACTGTCTTTTTCATACTCTTCATTTAAATCGGTATCATCCTCATCCAGATCCATATCTACATTAACTAAACTTAAATCCGATAACCTAATCCACGTACTGTCATTAACTTCTGCATCCATAACCTCAACTAAGGGATTAAGCACATCTGCGAAATCGCCAGATATATTGGCAAAAATTCCATTTGTATTCGTATAAAGGTTCTGGTATGTAGTTTGATATCCAGATCGGGATATCACAGAAACATTAAAACCCTCCTTCGCCAAAGCGTCTGTTTCATCTTCCATAGTATAACTACTGTCACTCTGTATGCCATCTTTATATTCGGCATCTGTAACCAGTATAATAAATTTATTACTGCCGGCCCGATACTCCATTTTTCTTGCTTCATAGAGTGCGTCTACTGCCGTTTCATCCAAGTCTCCGCCACCATCCGGAACTAATGAGTCTACATCATTAATAAACGAATCTACATCTTCATAAAATCCATAGCTTTTCGTACTGTTAACCGAATCTTCGTAGATATCCTTAAATTCAACCAATCCCAATCTTACGTCTATATTCTTCTCATGCAAATCGTTCACATAGGTTTCTATGTTGTTTTTTACATTATCAATTGTACGGCCCATTGAGCCTGTTGTATCAATTACAAAAACCAAATCTGCTTTTCCGGTCTTGAAAACACTACTCGCATTATCCATATCCGTATCATTGGTAAGTGCACCAATATCCGCTACGGCATAGTAGCATAACTCATCCACTTCCGAATATATCATTTTTTTGCCGGCATCGTATTGGGTAGTAAGAATATCAACGGAACCAGTTTCATAATCCAGCCTGATTACCTTCAGATCAGATATATCACTGGAATTCAAAACCTCATCAGACAGTTCTAATTCAATTTTTGCGTTTTCAAAAGTAAGATCGTCATTATGCTTTATTTCAAATATTTCACTGACTATATAGTCCAAATTATCAAATGTTTTATTGTTGTTTTCAACTGAAACATCAATTTGATCACTATAATCTCCGCTCCCGGTAATATACAGTCTTGGCTCAACATCAAGATTTAAAGCTGATATATCCGCATATTCCGCATCAATTAAGCTTTGCGTAAACACTTCATTTCCGTCTGATATTCCATTTTGGTCGGTATCCGCAATTAACGGATCCAGGCCGTTTATTATTTCCGTGCCGTCACCTAATCCGTCACCGTCCGTATCATATAAAGTCGCATTCGTTTGATATTCCCGTACTTCCGAAAAATCGCCCAGTCCGTCTCCGTCGCTGTCAGCCACGCCGGGATTCGTCTGCGCCAAATATTCGTCAATATTAGTCAATCCATCCTGATCATAATCATCCAGCGGATTGATTCCATCTTCCTCGTTATAGCTGCTATTTAATAACAACGGATATAAGACATAAAATTCATAATCATTGGGTAATCCGTCTTCATCAGAATCTTCATCCGCATCCGAGATTCCATCTCCATCCGTATCAACTACCGTAGGATCTGTTCCAAGGGTATTATATTCATAATAATCACTCAGTCCGTCTCCGTCTGTATCTATTTTGTTTATTTTTGTTCCAATATTATATTCTATATAATCAAAAAGACCGTCACTGTCTGTATCAACTGTATTATCATAAATTGCGGAAACGATATCACTGGCATCCGAGAGATTACCTTCCGCATCATATGCTTTCACCGTATAATGATAAGTATCTCCTATTATTACGGAGTTGTCCGTAAAGGTTGTTTCAGTGGTTGTCCCAATTTCCTCATCATTCCTGTAGATTTTATATCCTTCCACTTTGAAATAATCAAAGCAGGCGTCCCAGCTAAGAATGATTACCGGCCCCTCTCCGATTGCCGCAGTAACATTCTGCGGTATTGACGGTGCCTGGTTATCCCCTATGGTCAGGTAAAATCCTCCGCTTGCCTCCGACAGATTACCTTCCGCATCGTAGGCTTTTACGGTGTAAAGATAGGTTCCTGCTTTTGTTATTGAATCATCTGTATAGGATGTCCCTGTTGATGTCCCGATTTCCACACCGTCCCTGTATATCTTATATCCTTCCACTCCGACGTCATCACTGGAAGCATCCCAGCTTAGGATCACGGACAGGGAAGTACCTGAAATGGACAAATTCGTTGGTGCAGTGGGAATCTCATTATTTTCCGAAGGATCCGATCCATCCCCTGAAGTTATTGTTACGGTTAATGCGGCACTTGCCTGTGAAAGGTTACCATCCGCATCGTAGGCTTTCACCGTATAAACATAACTTCCTGTATCCGTTAATGTATCGTCCGTATAGGAAGTATCTGTTGTTGTCCCGATTTCCGCACCGTCCCTGTAAATCTTATATCCCTCCACTCCGACATCATCACTGGAAGCATCCCAGCTTATAATGATTGCGTCGGCGGAACCTGACATCGACAAATTCGTTGGTGCTGTGGGAATCTCAGTATTCTCCGAAGGATCCGATCCATCCCCTGAAGTTATTGTCAGAATCAGAGCATTACTTGCTTCCGAAAGGTTACCCGATGCATCGTAGGCTTTCACCGTATAAGTATAACTGCCTGCTTCTGTTATTGTATCGTCTGTATAGGAGGTTTCTGTCGATGTCCCGATTTCCACATCGTTCCTGTATATCTTATATCCTGTCACTCCGACATCATCACTGGAAGCATCCCAGCTTAATATGATTGCGTCGGCAGAGCCTGATATATCCAAATTGGCAGGAGCTGTTGGTGCTTGAGTATCCGTTATTGTTTCAGCATATGCCTTCTTATAATTAGATAATAAGAAATCAGACGGCACCGCCAACTCAAAAACCGAAACAAAAACCAGCAGCCATGCTGCTAATCTGTTAATTCCCTTCCAATGAGTCCCTTTCCTAAACTTTGTTGCCGTTACATTCTTTCCTTTTTTTCCCTGATTCCACTGTTTTTCATTTTTCCTTAGCATATTGCAAACCCTCCCCTTATTATACGGTTTTTTGTAATTTTTGAGCTTTTTTTCACAGCTAATAATTACTTTTTGCACCAATAAAATATTTGTTATCGTGTTAATTTGCTTAATGTATTATTTTACTATATATTACCATTTTTTGTATTATTTTAATATATGACTTTTTACCTATTTTAATTTATTTATGTTATGAAAAATGAAAAATTAGATTCTGAAAAGAACCGCAAATATATCTGGTACATGTGGTACCGAAAGGGCGGTCATTTGACGGATTTACTCAAGAAGACATTACACTCGTGATGAATCATATCCATAATACAGTACGGGACAGCATGACTGTCTACAAGCCATACCGGCCGTCCCGTTTACGCATAACAAGACTCTTCCTTGCTAACCAGATACTAAGGCAAAGCAAAACTTTATAACTATAGAGTGTGTTTGAAAAATGCTTGTGCCGGGCTGGATGCTCCACTTTGCGGGAGACAAGGAGCGATTTGGGGTGCGTAGTGGTGCTACGCTCCCAAAATCGCGACGCAGTATACCGCAAAGTGGGGCGTTCAGAACGGTGCGATGATTTTTCAAACACGCTCTAGTCGCATATGGGGAAATTCATACTGATTTCGCCTCAATCTATCCCCATTTTCACTACCACATTTTACTGCTTATATATTTTTGATTTCTGTTTGTTGGTCTGTCTGGAATGGTTCTTGACAATAATCCTCTTTCTAACAATGGATTCAATACTTTATCCCGAAAATATTTTTTGTCTTTCATTTGACAAAACTCCATTATTTCTATTAAAGACTTTCCTTCTTTACAAAACTCCAATATTTTTCCCGTCTTATCATCTTGTGGGGTATCTTGTGGGGTATAATTCAAATTCATAAGAGTAACTCTGAATTCTGTTCGATTTGAGAAAAAAACCGGTGTCTTATTTTCTGTATAATTTATTTCAGCTTCATAGGCATTTTTTATTTTTCTGAATCCGCTACCCCGTCTTTCCATATAGTCCAGACGATTAAATACGTCCGCAATAACAGGATTTCTTCTTCTTGACGGTACATTGTCTATATCTACATTTTGAATAAAAGAACCGTCGTACATTCCACCCGGCGAATAAATTTCCATTCTGTCATCAAATATATCTACGTGTACTTCACTGCCAAGATCCATAAAGTTCATAATTGGGTAATCCATCTTCATTTTAAAAAAACTCACCTGCCGTACAATTACCGTACGGCAGGTGAGTTTTTCTTATCTGCTTTTACTATTTGTCCGCCTGGTATAAGGCGTTTACTTCTTCAATTACTTTCGCACCGCCGATTTCTTCCCAGCTCTTCCATGCATCCTGTAATCCTGCCTCATCAATATATCCGCAGATATACTGAATTCTGGCGTCGTTAATCATCTGATCCAGATTGCCGCCGTTTACAGAATAGGTTTCCGAATTTAAAAGGTAGGCGGTGGCCGGATTAAATATTGCTTTTTCCACATTCTCCGCCTTTACCTTTTCTTCCAGCTCCTGCGTTTCGCTTCTTTCCAATACCGGATCGGTTGATGCGGAATTGGGTATGTAGCAAAGCACCTGGTTTAAACAATTGTTTGGCAGCAAAGTCTGCTCCAGATCTCCCATCACAACTTCCCCTTCCTCATTAAGTTCATAAGAGATACCTTCAATTCCGTAATCTGCCAATGCCATCATTTCATTGTCGTTCATCTTATCCAGATAGGATAAGCAGGCCTTTACATCGGCTTCTGTTTTAGCCGCCTTTGTAATTACAAAATAACCGTTCATACCCGCCGTTGCCAAGGTCACAGGCTCACTGGATTCCTCCTTTGCGATGGCCCCCACAAGATTCATGGAAGCGACCTCATCCCCTGTTACAGAAGAAATATTATTTGTTATAAAATAATCCCACACACGTCTGGATTCATCCAGGACGTCAAGGAGCATTCCGCACTCCCCGTTTTTCAAAGCATCCGCACGGGTTGATGCATCCCTTACTGCAAAATCTGAGTATACCAGCCCCTCGTCATACATCTTTTTAAACCAATTTAACGCTTCCATATATTCCTCGGTCCGGAAGACGGGAACCAGCTTTCCGTCCCTTTCCGCCCACTGATTGCCTGCTCCGAACCAAGCCTGGGCAATGTCAAAGGATTCCACTGACTTAGACCATGCAAACCCATAGGTATCATCCTTTCCATTGCCGTCCGGGTCCTGTTCTGTGAATGCCTTTGCCATATTATATACATCCTCGATGGTCTTCGGTTCGGAAAGCCCAAGCTTATCCGCCCAGTCCTTGCGATATCCAAGGCCGTTTCTGCCAATCGGCCTGGAACTATAGATACCCATAATCTTACCGTCTACCGTCAATGCCTTTAATACGTTCTCATTTGCCTGGGAGAGGTTCGGATATTTTTCAGAATCTTTTAAGTACTCGGCTAGCTCCCAGAAAGTGCCGGCTTTCGCCGCCTGTACCATGGTGGAATTCATGGTTGTGCCGGTTCCGACAAGAATCATTGGCATATTGCTCTCATCCATTAGTGTAACACCCATTTTATCATCATAACTGTCACTTGCTACCCATGTGAACTCCACATGAGTATTGGTATATTCCTCCATCCTTTTAATTACCTCGTCGGAGCCCTCCGCACTCAGCGGAGAACCGTTATAATCCGGCGCCATTATGGAAATCGTCTTTTTTTCCTCCGCCGTGGAAGTCCCCGCCTCTGTCGTCTGATCTGATTGTGTCCCCCCTTTGGAACCGCAACCGGTAAAGGTTGTTAATGCCATTATTGTTGCAAGCCCCAGTGCAATTACTTTCCTTATTACATTACACATATTTTTGCCTCCTTCTGCAATTTTTTTTAAATTTTTGTAACATTTTAATTTATAATATTTTAATTTGATATTATAACCGATAGCCTCCGTCGAAATAGCAGGGTCGGATCAACCCGGCACAAGCATTTTTCAAACACACTCTAGCCCTTGACGGCCCCAAGCATAACACCCTGGGTAAAATGTCTCTGTATAAAGGGATAAACCAATAAAATCGGGATGGTTGCCACCACGGTGGCGGCCATCTTAACCGCCTTTTCCGGCGGAGCACCAAATACACCGTAATCCAGAATTTGTCCGTTGGTATCGATTCCTCCCGCCAGTAATACAATCCTTCTGAGTGCAATCTGTACCACCTCTTTATCCGGATCGTTAATATAAAGCATTGCCGAAAAGTATTCATTCCAGTGTCCCACGGCATAAAACAGGGACACGGATGCCAGTACCGGTTTTGACAGCGGCAGGATAATCTTTGCAAAAATACCCACATCGCTGCATCCGTCCATCTTAGACGCTTCTTCTAATTCTTTTGGAATTCCCTGAAAATAAGTCTTTACAATGATCATGTTAAATGCACTGATAGCCCCCGGAACCACCAATGCCGCATAGCTGTTCAGCATCCCCAGCTTTTGTACGACTAAATAGGAAGGAATCATACCGCCGGAAAATACCATGGTTACAATAACAAAATTCAGGATTCCGATTCTATGCTTAAAATCACTTCTTGCCAACGGATAGGCAAAAGTCGTAGTAAACGCCATATCGATAACGGTTCCCACCACAGTAACAAAAATGGAATTCTTTAGGCCGCGGAATATATCCCCGGTTTTCAAAATATAGCGATATGCGTTATCGGAAAATTCACTGGGAATAAGGAAGAATGCCCGTTCCGTCAGTTCTCTTTCCGTCGCAAAGGAGCCTGCGATAATATAGATAAAAGGCAATATGGTTATTCCCGCAAATAGCCCGACAACCACATAGATAATTACCTGCATTGCCGCATCCCCTTTTGTTCTCTTTATTTTTATAGGTTTCATATTTCGTTTTAATGTAGCAACTTTATATGTTGCAGCTTTATTCTCCATCCATGCCCTCCTGAAAAAATTAATAAAATCCAGATTCCCCGCACTTCTTGGCAAGTTTGTTCGAACCGAGCACCAATATCATGCTGACCACTGTTTTAAACAACCCGACGGCGGTGGCATAAGAATACTGTCCCTGCTTAATTCCTCTGGTATATACGTAAGTATCAAATACATCTGCCGCCCTTATGTTAAGTGAATTCTGCATTAAAAAGATCTGTTCATATCCGGTATTTAACACACTGCCCACCTTTAATATCAGCATGATGACAATGGTCCCGCGGATCGCCGGAAGTGTGACATGCCACATCAGACGCATTCTGCCGGCGCCGTCAACTTTTGCCGCTTCATACAATTCCATATCCACACCGGACAGGGCGGCCAGGAAGATGATGGTTCCGTATCCCGTTTCCTTCCATATATTCTGTCCCACAATCAATCCTTTAAAGTATTGAGGCCCTGCGAGAACGTCCACTGTTTTTCCAAATACGGACTGTATCAGTATATTTATTGCTCCATCGTTGATATTTAACAGCTGATAGGACAAGGTGGCAACAATTACATAAGAGATGAAATGAGGTACATAAATTAATGTCTGGCTGATGCGTTCGAATACTTTGCTCCTGATTTCATTCAGTAAAAGTGCCAGAATAATCGGTGCCGGAAAAAAGAAAACCAAACTTAATATAGAAATTCCCAATGTGTTCGTTAACAATCGCAGGAAATCCGGACCGATAAACAAGTTTTTAAAATGATACAGGCCGACAAAGGGACTTTTTAAAAATCCTGTCACCGGAGAAAATTGCTGAAATGCTATGATAGCCCCCAGCATAGGGACATACTTAAATATTATAAAATATATAAATCCCGGAAAAATAAGCAAATACAGCCATTTGTGTCTTTTTATTCCAGCATAAAGATTCAGCATAAAGAGATTCTTTAAAAAGATGTTCTTTAGATGGTCTTTTTTCCTCCTTTCTTTCTTTTCTTTTTTTAAGCTTCTTTCCATATTCCGTCCTCCTATTGTAGATAATGCACAAATTCGGAAAGCAATTTATTTTCTTTCTACACAATATTACCATTGCAATATTCCAATGGGCAATAATCATTTTATCTACATTTTACATTTCAAAAAGTACGGATATTTGCTTGTTTTTCATTTGCCGTGATAATCATTTTATATCTTCGGGTCTGCCTGGATAATCATTTAATTTCCATGTTTCTATTAAAAAAGAGATATTGATACCCTGTTTAACCGGAAGAAACACGCTGCGTGAAGATAAGAAAGAGACTGTCCTGCCAGACTCTGGCGCTGACGCGCTGTCACTTCAGTGACAAACTACCTCTGAAACGTCTTGCGCGTCCTGCCCTGAAGGCTTTTTATTAAATAGTAAATTTATGGATTTTCCTATTAAATAAAAAAATAGACAAATACAGTGGCGTAATACCTCACACCGTATTCGTCTATTATATTCAGGGTACAAAAAAAGAGTTTGTTTTGCAAACTCTGCGCTGACGCTTGGCCGCTTTGCAATAGGACGCAATTCCTATTCGGTAAGGAAAGAGTCTGCAAAGCAGAATCGCCGTGCCATCCGGTGGGGACAGGCCGTAATCCTCCACACCGCAAGCGTGCACATCCCTAATTTCTATGTCTTTTTTAAGCTTGCCTTATACTTTCCCGGGCTCACATGTTCATGCTTGCAAAAAAACCGGATAAAATTCTGTGTATTGGCATAATTCAGCTTTGCAGCAATTTCAGTGATCGTCAGATCCGTATTTTTCAGCATATCCTTTGCCATTTCCAGCTTTTCCAAAGCAACAAAATCCGAAAATGTCATATTTTTTTCATTTTTTAAAACCTTCCAGATATAACTTGGATGGCAGTTTAACTTATCCGCACATTCTGCAAGTGTAATATCTGCGTTGAAGGCTTTAACCAGTTCAAGCACATTTTCCAGAATGTCGGTGGAAGGCTTGCGCCGGAAAACCATCAAACTTTCTATAATTGGCAGAATAATCTTATCCTTATAAAATTCTCTGATTTTTCTTTCATCGCATATCTGGCTGAAATAGGTAAAAATATTAATCTGCTCTGTTTTAAATATCTGAACCATAGACAGCCCTGTATCCGTTGCCACTTTCAGCATTGCCACCAGAAAGCGGTTAAGATAGAAAGAACGGTCGCTTAAGGAGACCTTTCGTGCAAAGATACAGTCAACAAATTGATTCATAATTCCACATGCCTGTTCTGCATTTCCATTATCTATGGCCTGGTGGATCTCCTGCTCATATAAAAGCTCATACCCGTATCTTTGCTCCTGGTTATTGCCCAATTCCTCATAATAGGTAATATCCGGCTCCCGATTGCTGCCCGCTTCCTTTACCTTTAAACTTTTCAATGCTTCCATGCTTTCATTCAAAGCAGTCCTAAGATGGATCAGCTTATGGAATATCTTACAGACTCCGCCTGTCATATAACACGGATACTGCCGGGTGATAAACTGTTTGATATCCCGGTATATTTTTTCCGCATCCAGCTCTTCATCCCTGTCTGCCCCGATAATAAATATGATTGCATTTGCATAAGAAATTGGGGGCAGAAACAGAGCGTTTAAAATGTATTCCGGTATTTGCTCCAGAATCTCCAGCCGGACCGCATCTATTTGTGTAATATCCTCTATGGAGTCTTCCTCCAGAAAGTCTGTCTGAACGGCAATTATCTGAAAGCTGTTTCTTGCGACAATCTGAAACCGTTCCAAATTCTGGTGAATCTGTTCCGAATTTAATTCTCCCCGCACCATTCTGGTCATAAACAGCTCGAGGAGCAATCTTTTTTGTTTATTCACAAGCCGCTCCAAGGATGTCTTGGAATCCGCCATCGCTTCGATTCCCTTGTGAATCAGCTTAAATTCATCTCCGTTTTCGTTTTCCGACAAATAAGGAGATATTTGTCTTTTTAATGAGCCGATTGGCCGGTAAATTATAATTGTACCGACCAAAAGCAGGGCAAAAAGCAGACACAGTATGATAAAAATAATAACCGCAAAAGACAGGATTCTCTGTGCTCCTTCTTTTACAATGCTCCGGTTATAACCCACCGCATATTGCAGACCGGACGTGGGGGATATACTGGCGGTAATATGATAGGTTTCTCCATTCCACATTTTTACGCTGTCAACGGCCTCACCGGCATTGGAAAGCTTCTGTTTCAAAAAATACTGTGTCAGGACGTCATCCGTCCCATATACCAGCTTTCCGTTTTTGTCTATCACCGCCGCCTTTATGTCCCCCATCCCCTCTTTGATAATATTATACAGATGGCTGCGGCTTAATTTCACAATTAAATAACTTTCGGGTTCTGCCTGTAAAAACGGAAAAGATAAGACCAGCATATAGCCTTCTATTGCCACCTCATTATTTTTTCCGGTAATGTCGGGTTCTTTCACATCCAGATAATTTTCCCAGCGGACGGCCGAGGTATCGCTCTTCCCTTTTTTAAGGAATTCCTTTAATTCATCCAAATTAGATACGTTCTCTAAATTCATAATACCTGTATTACTGAACGTATACCCCTGCTTAAGATCAACATAGATATAGCTTTCTATATATTCCCGCAAAAATACCGGTCCCAGCAATAAATTAGAAACCTTCTTTAAGTTAACATAATCCCTGTATCCCTTGTTTTTTTCCGGATCATTCAGCCATTTGAATTCATCCTTGCTCTCAATCTCAACATAATAAGTCCGAATGCTGTCCATCACATTTTCCACGCGGTTTTTTAACTGGGTCTGCGTTGCCTTCATACTGGTATCAATTTTTGCGGAAACTTCCGCTATATAGGTTTTATATGAGAATATACCCAATATGGTCAAAGGAATAATGGTTATAATAAATATGCTTATAAATATCTTAATCTTATATATACTTTTTCTTGGAAGCAGCGACTTCATATTTCACCAATACCTTCTTAAGTCAATTATCTATTTCCTGTGTGACACTCTTTACCGATTTCAACGTTTTTCTTCCGGATATATCCGGCGACTCAAGCTCGTCCTCCACAATAAAGGAAAATTCCGCCGCGCTAAAATAAGAATCCTGATAATCCTTTCTTTCCACCCTCCAGCCTTCTCTTTCCTGGCTCCAATAGGGCGTATCCGCCCTTCCAAAACCATTCACGGCGACAAAGCAGAAGCATCGGGATTTCACCGGATTCTCCCAGATAACCTTTTGCGGTTCAAAAGTAGATAAAAAACTTCCGGAACAGATGGTTTCCCATATTCCGTCTTTCTCCATTTGCAATTCATAGCTCTTAACCTCCCCCTCCAGTTCCCTTTGATTTTGCCTTGGCAGATAATAAAATCCTCTTACCGTTATTTCCTTCGGAAACCGCATCTGTATACGATATGGATGTCCAAGCTTACCGCTGACATAATTACTTTCCCCGTCCCCGTCAAACATACCGCTTAGGTCTTCTTTGGGATCCTCCAGCAGCTTTGCGGCAACGCCAAGTGTCCCCATGGTATCCCGCCGGTGAAAGCAGATCAGGAAATCGTTTGCATTAAGCTCTTTTTCAGGGCGGAATTTTTCCGACGCCGCATAGGCAAACAGTGATTTCATAAGCTGCCGTCCCGGGATACTTTTTTCCATATCCGAAGAAACCACCAGCAACTTTCCTCCGTTCATCCGGCACTCAAAAATAAGCCCCAGGGGATAATTCCGGTTCCAATCGTCAATCACACGTACAATGCAGGTAACGTGTTCTCCTATTTTCCCTAAATTTATGCCGTTCCCGTAATCCATGATATCCTTCCATTGCCAGTCGGCATATGTTTTTGTAGGAAACTCCCCAAGCGCCGGATGTCCGGCGTCACAAAGCAATCCCATCCCCCTCCGGTAGGTGGGCCCCATCTGTGCATTCCAAAATACCGGCTTAAAACTAAGCGGGGGACAATCGTATGTCAACTGGTTTTCCGTGGGTGCAAAAATAACCTTCCTGCCTTCCTTCAGGCAGGCCAGCGCTTTCGTAAGCTCCCTGGTATAGATAAGGTCTTCCGGCGGCGCCTCCTCTTTTTCCTTTGGATACAGGAAGATATCCCAGTGATTTTTGATATCCGTATCCCGGATACCGGCCTCAAGACAGTATTGTTTCGGTACGGATAAATCCTGCGTGGGAAAAGAGACCATGCCGATTTCAAAATTCTTTTGTATGGGCAGATTCGCAACCGGATAGGAAAGCTTTTCCCGCACAAGACCTCCTTCCTCCTTTAAGACACAGTCTATTACAATGTCCTTAAGTTCCTTTTCCCCGAAATGACAAAACTCCAGCAGGCCCTGTATTTTTTCCCCTTGCTCGTAAATCCGCCTTTCCAGGCGCAGAAGGGGAACCGTTGCATTATTAAACTGGCGAAATTCCTCCGGGGAAGTATAACCTTTATTTTTGAAGAAAGGATCCAATAATCCAATCAGCGCGGTCCCCTGTCCGATATAATCGTGAAGCTCCAGCATTTCAAATCCGTACAAATGGGGCGTCCGAAGATTCGCCTCAATATCTTCTTTATACATCTTAAGCTGCAAACGCCCGGAATTATAAGCAAATGCCTTATTATACTCATAAACTCCATGGGCTTTTGCGCTCTCTTTGTATATTTCAAAATTACCCGGCTGCAAAAATCCCTGAAAGGAATCTATCACATCAAAGTCCGGATAGGAGCACCACTGCCCAAGTTCATGGCAGATTACCGGATACTTTACCCCCAGGAGGGACTCCCTGTAATCCTTTCCGTACCAGCCCTGAGAGTTGCGGATTGTCCCTCCCGGCTTTAGTCCCTCACCGGAACGGTGAAAATAAATATAATCCGTGCCGGTTATTTTATCCGGAGTAACCGGATAAGGCCAGCCTGACTGTACCGTATAGAGCCTCCGGTTATCTTTTTCCTTCTGTCGCCTTACCCAGTCGGTCAGCGGCTCCAGCCAGTCGCCTCCCGGCTCGTTGCTTGGGGACAAAAACACAAATGAAGGATGGTTTCCATAGCTTTTAAGAATTCTTTCCGTTTCCTCCTCCAGAATTCCAAGCATTGGTATCCCGGAATTAAATACATTCCACATACCGCATTCCACCTGAAGGTATATCCCCATCTCATCCGCAACCTCAAAAGCCGTTTCCGGGGGACAATAGGAATGAAACCGTATAAAATTCATACCCCATTCTTTTATGGCCCCCATCCTTTCTTCCCAGTACGCCCTGGAGGTATCCATATACCCCGTCAGAGGATAATCGCCTCCCAGATGATTTCCCCGGAAATAAGCCGGACGGTGGTTGAGCAAAAACCGTCCGGCTTTTGTCTCAAGCTTCCGGAAGCCAAAGCGTTCCTTTCTTTCTGAAATTCCATAACGGCTGTGGACCGCAATGCTTTCCGTATATAGATTCCCGTGAAATTCATCCCATAAAGCCGCTCCTTCCTTGTACCGTTTTGTAATAGAAGCCTTTGTAATTCCGGGCCCCGCCAAGACCTCCTTTTCTTCCCCTGACAGACAGATTTTTGCATATTCTGCTTCCGCAGTCCGGTTACATATACTAACCAAAAAACCGGCTTCTTTTTTATCGATGTCGGTATCAATCCTTATTTCTTTTATATAAACGGCGGGCTGTAATTCTATGTAGATTTCTCCCGCCATACCGTTCCAGGTTCCTCCCAGTGCATCGGATACCCCGTGCCCGTCCGGGCGGTACGGCAGCTGCCAGGAATTGTCCACACAAACGACAATCGTATGCTCCCCTTCTTTCAAAGCCCCTAACTCATACTCATGGGGTGCACAAAGACCGGTCAGGCTTCCCATATAGGTTCCGTCAAGCCACAGGGAAGACTTCCATCCGGTCCGCTCAATATAAAAAAACGCCTGCATCGCGCTTTCTTCCTTGCCGTTTCCATCGTCATTCGTTATTCTGAAATTTTTATAATACCAGGCTTGTCCGGTATAATGTCTTTTTGGCTGTGCGGTAAACGGCACTTTAAACCCGCTCTCCTGTCCGCACCGGTATTCTTTTCTCTGCTCCCACAAGCGGTCATAAAGACTTTGCACCCAGGGAGTGTCCTTATTAATCTCATTCCCGTAACCCTGCTCCTGTAAAGAACCCGGAAGCTGTATTTTGTCTTCCGGCTCCTTAAGTTCTGCCGTCAATTCCTCTTGTGTATACGGCCCTCCTCCAATTTGTATTTTCCATTCTCCATCCAGTCCGATGCGTCGGTTTCTCATGTCCATTATATTCCTCCTCCATTAATCATAGACCTAAATAATTCATAAACTCAAATATCATAAAACGTATTCATATCATAAACTTAAAGTGTGTTCATGACTTTGTTGTGACCCTAGGAATCTGCAAGCAAGCTTGCAATTCCTCACTACACTTTTACAATATCATATCTTTCCATCTATAATTTCTCACTAAATTCAGAAGTGGTTTAAAAATTGTTATCTGCCTTACTAATCCCTGTATAGGTATTCCTATTTTTCACATAAGCTCCCATGGCATAAATCATCTGCTTGCAGATGATTCTCAAATCAGGGTTTAAAAAATACGCCTTTTGTCTATGTCGGCATAAATATATAAGTTTTATTAATGCTATCAGTTTAGCATGTTTTGCTTAAATTGTCATCCGATAATCGATTAGGAGGGACCTTTCCAATGTAAAAATCTCTCAACTACATCTGGAAGCTGCCTTAGTATTTAGAACTATTTTCCTTCCTTTGTTTGCCCTGGAGCAAGTTGTCAATAGATTTTGAAAAAATTTACTTGGCATGCTTTAACCCGCCGGAATCTTCACATCTACTCACTCCTGCTTGCTTTCAAAAAATCTCTGAATTTCCGGTAAGAGGCAGCGGGATAGAATTTTGTTTAATCTCAGTGGAGAACTATCCATTATGTATGAGGGACGCATTGAATAATTAGAAAATGCAAATATATTTTATAAAAGCTGTTAATTTAAACAGTTTTTCTTGACATGCACAAAAGATCGTTATAGTACAGCTAAGGCTGGAAAGCTTCTAAAACAGCTTCCAGCCTTAGTAATTATCATAGAAGGTCTAGGTTACAGAAATTTTTTCACACACTTGCTCCCATTGCATTTCGCAAGCCGGCTTGCGAAACTGCCTCAAATAATGGTGTGTGAAAGTGTTCTTCTTTCACACTTTGATGGTATACGCTGATTTTATTGAATTAATATTGGTTTATCCATTTTAAATTCAACATCCAAATAGAATATTTCATTATCGACAATGCATATTCGCAGCATTTCAGTATTGCTTAAAACTTTTGTTGTTTCACCTTCAATCATTGTGGGAATATAGCTCCCATCTAGAATAATTATATTTTTATTATAGATATTTAATCCTGACACCTCCCCCCTGTAAATATAACTTGCATTTTTACCGTTCAAATCACATTTTACTACGTCATTGAATACTTTTACATAGTATATTGTATCGTCTTCAACTAAGAAATGGGTTATTCGGCCATCAATAATTTTTTGATTTTCTTCACCATCACTTCTTATTTTCCATATGCTTCCATCTTCCGAAGAACCATAATAAAGCCAATCATCATATTTACTGGCATAACCATTACATTGCTCCGACAAAACCTGCTCTTGTGTTCCATCCAGTTTCATGCTGGTTAAAGAGCTGATTCCTTTTTGAAACTCGTCACACTGGGCATAATATATGCTGCCGTTACTGACTATACAGGTTCTCTGAAATGATATTGATTTATTTTCAAATATAAGTTCTTTATTGTTTCCGTCCAGATCCAGCCTGATAATATTTCCATCCGAATCCAGATAAAATATATAATTGTCATTAACATTCAGCTGTGTTATTTTTTCATCTTCCAGTAACAGCTTTTCATCTTGTGTGGTACGTACTCTTTTATACAATTTTGTCTGATTGTCATTAACATAATAGATATTGTCATCATCAAAAGCAGCAATACCGTCATTTAGCAGATTGCCGTTATGATTGCCCTGTGTGTTACCGCCTGATGAATTTTCCTCTGTTTCTACGGTTTTATTTTCGGTTTGTTCATCATCAATACTGTCCATACTATTATTTAGATTTGTTTGTTCATCAGCACTATCTATACCATTATTCAGATTTGTTTGTTCATCAGCACTATCTATACTATTATTCAGATTTAATTCATTGTTCCCCCTGCTGTTACATCCAGTCATCAGTAAGCAAAAACAGACCCACAACAGACCGGCACTTCTTCTTATTTTCATATTACCTCCATTCATGTTTAATGTTGCGCAAATGTACTTATTTTACCTGTTTCTATGTCTATCAGCTGTATTTCACCCACACCGCTGTCAGACCCGCACAAAATAAACTGATCATTAAATTCACGCGGGACATAGTCCGCATTTGCTATTTTCCTAATTGTTTTGTTTGGGGTGGAATACAAAAACACCTCAATCATTCCATATTCATCAAGTGTTGAAATTAAAATATTTGTTTTTCTTACAATCACACTGATAATATTCTCAGAATGCACAATTTCTTCATACTCTTCAGCTTCTATATCCTTGTATAAATATAATCTGTCATTACCGTAACACAGTACAGATGAATCATCCCAAATCTGCAGAACCTCAAATTCAAATGAATCATATTGTTTCAGTTCATCCGTATCCGGATCCCAAACATTGATTTTATCTTTATTTTCAGAAAGCGTACATATAGCATTGCCATAATTAAATAAGTACAGCCAGTATACTTGTTCAGCTATTTGAACCGTATCATTCGTTTTTAAATCATAAGCGAACAGTATGAAATTATCATCCTTGTCACCTTGAAGATAATACATCAAATTATCTATAATCAACAGATTTTTTACACTATTTTCACCACTTTCAACAATGCTTCCGACTTCTTTTGTATTTAAATCTAATTTCATTATATTATGCTCAATATCAATAAAATAGAGAGCGCCTTTGTAATAATTTACACAACTGTAATATTTATCATATAGTAATTCTCCCGAATCTTGGGATGAAGTACCTGCATCTTTTTTATAAAGTCCTTTAAATTCGTATGTATCATTAACTAATACGTCATCTTTAAAATAAACTGTATTATCTACAATATTAAACAAGAAACAATGGTGGTTTCTGCCTAGTATATACGGTTCTTTCTCATTATTTATAAATAAACAATTTATAAATATGGAACAAACTATCAAGATACCTACAATTATAATTAATTTCTTTTTCATATTTTTATCTTTCTAGAAACAATAGACTGCTTAAAGCAGTCTACTGTTTCTGTTATTTATTTAACTGCTAAATGTCGCTGATTTAAATCTCAAAAGGCGCATTTTACAAGAAGTACCCCCGAAACTTGCCATTACATTTGCCAGCTTCCTGTAATTATATTCAGATTGATGTTGCGCGACTCTTACTTTTTCATAATCAGAAACACTATAATTTGTTGTTGTAACTACCATGACTGAATGATAATATCTTCCAGCCGAACTAGAATAAAACTGAAGGACATCACCTTGACGCATGCTTGTAGACAAACTGGTAAAAACCTTACCAGCATTATATCCTGTAGCTTTCGGCCCGTTTCCTGTATTATCTGTTACATAGTCATAGAATTCGTTAACTCCTCAAAATTCTGATGGCGGATCGCCATAAGGAGAATCATAATTACGCCCATACCAATCACTAGTCATTCGATAATCAGCAGCAACTCTTTTTTTTAATGCAACACAAGTCGAATTACTTGCGGTAGGTGAAGAAGGTACTGTATATCCGCTTGTTCCACCGTATCCCGCCCAAACACATTGAGAAACAAAATTAGTGCAGTCTAACTGGCTCTTTTAAAAATATAATTTTCATAATTATCTCCTAGTTTATAAGCATAACCCCTTGCTGTTGCAGCTTTATAGGATACACTGACACTTTCTATTCCAGCATCAGTTTCAGTTTCTGTTTCAGTTTCTGTTTCAGCATCTGTTTCAGTTTCTAAGTTTTCATTGATAACATCGGTCCGCATATCCTGTAAATCTTCAACTTTCCTCTCAAAAATCTTATCTACCGCATCGTAATTCACAGTATTGTTCAATGCAAGTTCATCCTTTATCATTTGTGTTTCGACTGATGAATCATTTAAATCGACGACTAACAGTCCATTGTCTGTTTCTCTTAAGGTCACTCTAAATAATTTTCCCATATTGCATGTTTCACTGTCATCATTATAAGAATAGGAACACTTTACATATACCATAGCTTCGATTGCATCGTCCAGTTCGGTAATATCATTAATTTCTATATCTTCGATAGTAACCGATTGAATTCCCGCAAGCAGCTCTTTATATGTTTCTCTGGTAAATACCATTTGCTTGCCTGTTATATAGCCATTTACGCTCTCAAAATCGGACGAACTGAAATCTTCCGTACTATCTTCTAGCATTACATTATAAAAATCAGTAAAATATTGCTTGACGACTGAAATTATATTTGTTTTAACTTTCTCATCAAGTTTATTATCTGCTGCTGCAAAGACCTGAGACATATTTAACGACATTAACAATGCCACGCATAGTAGCATTGATATAAATTTTTTCATACTTAAATTCACTCCTTTTACTAAAATTTATTAAACCGTTCAACTACACCTACTTTTCTTACGATGCATATGCTCCATAAGAACCGGACACTGTTTCACCACTGCCATTTCGATATACAGTAGAGGTAATGGTCAGGCGATAGGTATAACCTTTTGATACATAATAAGTCTTATCAAAAATCAACTTATCACCCGCGGCCTTAAGATCACTCCACTTTTTTACAGTGGTATATGTACCGTCTGAATTTTTACGAGCCAATACCACAGTACCGGTAATCTTACTTGTATTGGCCTTTCCAATCACACAAGCGCCGCAAATAGCTTTACTTCCGTCAAAGGATAGATTGACCTTAACGGAAGTGGTGTTAACCCACTGGATTCCGCGATCCCCTGTAATCAAACTTGGTACATCCCCGCCGTCA
>JAATFT010000076.1 GCA_015655075.1 Clostridiales bacterium
AAAATATTAGCTTGTTGCAATAATACAATTGCTCCCAGATAAGGAACCGCTGTTATTAGTTCGGCTATAGTTACGGTTATTCCTAAAAGAACCATTTTTAATATTCCGCCATTAGCTAAAGAAGTGTATTCAGATTGCTTTTCCATGACTTACAGGAAACATGAATTACTCGTTGTTACTGCGTTCACGCATTACATCAAAGCTGACTTGATCTGGAATGATGGATATGGTGATTAAATCATTGCTGTATTGTGCCGCAATACCTTCCAGCTTTACGAGCACATCTTGCTCATTCATGGTCAAAAGCTCGTCAAGGCTTGTTGTATCCCAATACTTTTGAATATCGCTAATTACTCCGCCAACACAGCGGTCACGTTCTCCCACAGTCATACGGCTATCGTCCGTTATATGATAGGAGCCTTGATAATATAGCGAACACCATACCCACAGTTGCCCTTCCTGCTCCAGTAGTGTTTTTTCTGGGAGGGAATCGCTGAATCCAATATCCTTTTTAGGCTCTCCTGTGCGGCTGCTCCTAATCAAAGCTGCATTTTCCGAACCGGAATAGTTTGCAGTAAGTGTTACAAATGAAAGCTCTTCCGGTGACAGAGAAACGTTGAAATCCTGATATACCGTACCATTTCCAATCCGCTCCATGCGCTCGTAATCTTCATTTGCCCACTCCAGCAGGTCAGCATTAAAGTCAGTCAGTGTCCGATTTTGATAATCTGTTGTTTTCAATTTCAAAAGGGAACTGTAATCTCCTTTGGTAGCATAGGGGTAGTCGCGTTCTTCAATATCGGCATCCCCTCCAGATAGGGACGTTTGATTATCTTCATACGGCATCAACGGTATAAAAAAATACTCTATGCTAACAGACAGGTTATCATTGCTCCATTTTTTTGTCACGCTGTCAATCGTGGGTGGTAGTCAACACTTGCGCAGTGTTATTTATCGCGGGGGAAGCGGGAGCGAGTTGCACAGGCATTAACGGTGTATCAGCGTTCTGCGCGGGTAAGAATGGCAGTTCAATCAAAGGTCGGAAAGGGATAAGCCAGCCAACCGCAATTACCAGCCAAACCATGTAACACCATTTTGGGGCATATCGCTTTGAAAGAATAGGCAAAACCGCCGCATACAGAAGCGTTATGATTGACATGGACAGGGTACATTGCAGTAACGCAATTAATAATGCTTCAATCCCTCCTGTCTTTCAGCCACTTTGCCAGTTCGTCAAGGTCACTGTCTTTTATCTTCTGCAGTTTTCTGACACGCCTTAAAGAAAATTTTATGGGGGCCTCATAAATTTGTTCTATTTTATTCATAATAGTATTGCCGGCTGTTATTTATAGAAAATAAAAACGTGTTTCTATAATCAGATTTACGGCGCGAAAAATATAAAATTATATGAGGTAAAATATGCGCCCTGATAAAATATATTATGAACCTGAAGTATTTAATTATGCCCTTGGGAAACAGCTAAAGGAACAATTTAAGGACATACGGTGGAATCCAATTGATAACCATAATAATATTGAAGAATTAAGAAAAAAAGAAAATTCAGAATTTGCCAATATGAAACAACTGCTGATTATTGGCGTCCGTAAGACACATAAATATCAGGAAAACCATAAGGTATCCGATTATCTGGTGCCTTACACCTCTTCGGGCTGCACCGCTATGTGCCTGTACTGTTATCTGGTCTGCAATTACAATAAATGTTCCTATCTCCGGCTTTTTGTGAACAGGGAACAGATGCTTAACCGTTTAATCCGGACGGCCGGTCAAAGTGAGAGGGACCTGACCTTTGAAATCGGCAGCAACAGTGATCTGGTACTGGAGAATACCATTACCGGCAACCTTCCCTGGACCGTTGAAAATTTTCTTAAAAGTAAAAAGGGAAAATTAACCTTTCCCACAAAATTCAGTATGGTGGAGCCCCTGCTTTCCCTTGCACATCAGGGAAGAGTAATTTTCCGGATGTCCGTAAATCCTCAGTATATAATAAGCAATGCCGAAGCTGGTACGGCCTCCCTTAAGCACCGTTTGGAAGCCATTAATAAAATGGCTGAAGCAGAGTATAAAACGGGTATAGTGATTGCACCTGTTATTATGATAAAAGATTGGAAAGCCCTGTATACGGAGCTGCTGGACCAGTTGGAGGACGGTCTGAGCCGGAAAATGAAGAAACAGATGTTTATTGAAATCATATTTATGACTTACAGCTTTATTCACAGAAGGATAAATGAGGAGGCATTTCCCGGAGCCATTGAATTGTATGATGCAGAAAGAATGAAGGGGAGAGGATTGGGTAAATACAGTTACAGACCGGAAATAAGGGAAGAAGGGGAAGCCTGGTTTCGGGGTGAAATAGAAAGAAGATTCGGAAAAAATAAAATTTTATATTTCAGTTAAAAAATATTTACTTGTTTTAGCCGGAGAGCGGGCTCCGGCTAAAATACAGCTATGCTGGTATAAGGTTATGTACCTGTAAAAACAAAACGGTAAAAGTTTAGTCCTTATCTTATAAAATTCGTAACTACTCTTTTTTCCTGCTTTGGCAGCGAAATCCCGGCTTCTTTACCGGCCTGTATGGATTTTAATAACCACGCCATATTTCTGCCGATGGTTCTCATGGTCTGGAGGCCTTCTAAATCCTGTTTTACTTCTTCCGGAGTATTTCCATGTACCATATTCCAATATTGGGAAGAAACCACAGGCATGCCGGAGATAGTCAAGTACTTGTTTAGCTGGTCAAAAGCGGCAGTAGAACCACCGCGGCGGCAGCTTACGATAACTGCACCCGGTTTATACTGATAACCGTGGCCGGCATAGAAAAAACGGTCCAGGAAGGAAGTAATCTGACCGGAGGGGGCGGCGTAATGGACCGGAGAACCAAAGATAAAACCATCGGCTTCTTGTGCTTTATCTAAAGCAACGTTTACGATATCGTCGTTATATATACATTTGCCGGAGCCATTATAACAGCCGCCGCAACCCATGCAGCCCCGTATGGGCTTGTTGCCGACATGTAAAATCTCCGTATCAATATTTTCTTTATTCAGTTCCTTTACAATTTCCTCTAAAGCAGTATAGGTACATCCATGCACATGCGGACTTCCGTTGATAAGTAAAATCTTCATATTTACACCTCATTCTGAATTTATATGAATATGGG
This sequence comes from Clostridiales bacterium, assembly GCA_015655075.1. GTDB lineage: Bacteria > Bacillota > Clostridia > Lachnospirales > Lachnospiraceae > Anaerocolumna. Next base: position 3,179 of record JAATFT010000076.1, read on the forward strand.
ATTGATAAATTTTATCAATAGTATAAACCAATAGAATAAAAAAAGAAAGAACTTACTAAATTGTTAGATACTACCTAAAAGGTAAGCTGGAAAATTCCTAGAGTGTGTTTGAAAAATGCTTGTGCCGGGCTGGAGGCTCCACTTTTGTGGGAGGCAAGGAGCGATTTTGGGTGCGTAGTGGTGCTACGCTCCTAAAATCGCGACACAGTATACCGCAAAGGTGGACGTTCAGATCGGTGCGATGATTTTTCAAACACGTGCTGGCATAAAAAGATTGAATAAACCTGTCGCATTGGGTACAATAAAATAATCAGGTTAATAAAACCTGATAATGAGCCGAATAATTTATAGAAAGAAGCAATCACCAGAATAACAAAGAACATATAGAGAGGAAAGCATCCGGAAATGGATTTATATGACAGCTTATTAAAATATACCAATATGGATTATTATCCCATGCATATGCCGGGGCATAAAAGGAATACCTCCCTGTTTAACATGGTGAATCCCTATTCCATTGATATAACGGAGATAGACGGCTTTGACAATCTTCATCATGCGGAGGGAATCCTGCTAAACGGCATGGAACGTGCGGCAAAGCTTTATGGCTCGGAGCATACGGCCTATTTAATCGGCGGAAGTACTTCGGGAATTTTGACCGGGATTTCTGCCTGTACCCAAAAAGGGGATAAGATTTTGGTTGGGAGAAACTGCCATAAGTCGGTTTATCATGCGATTTATTTAAACGAACTGGTACCCGTCTATATTTATCCCGGACTGGAGCCGCAATTTGGGATTTACGGCGGAATTTCTCCTGAATTAGTCGAAAAAATGTTGATAAAATATCCGGATATTAAAATGATTGTGATTACTTCTCCTACTTATGAAGGCATGTTGTCCGATGTCAAAGCCATTGCAGAAACAGCTCATGGATATGGGGTGCCTCTTATGGTAGATGAAGCCCATGGTGCCCATTTAGGCTTTCATCCTGGCTTTCCGGCAGGAGCGGTGAGTTTGGGAGCAGATATTGTTGTTCACAGTATTCATAAAACCCTGCCTGCTTTTACCCAGTCGGCCTTAATTCATGTAAACGGCGCTTTGGTGGATTATGAAGAGGTAAAAAGATATCTGGACATTTATCAGAGCACCAGCCCGTCATACCTTTTAATGGCCGGTATGGGACAATGTATTACCTTGTTAGAGCAAAAAAAGGATGCTCTTTTTACCTCATTTGATATACGGCTTCGGTCATTTTATGATAAAATGAAACAATTAAAGTATTTGAAAATACTTACCTCCGAAGCTGTCACAGCTTCCGGATTTTATGCCTTTGACCTGTCTAAAATTATCATATCCGTCCGGGGTACGGATATGACCGGCAGAGATTTGTATAACTGTCTTCTTAACCGGTTCAGGATACAGATGGAGATGGCCTCAAAGGATTATGTGCTGGGAATGACAAGTATAGGGGATACAAAAGAAGGCTTCTTAAGGCTGGGGGACGCATTACTTGAGCTGGATGCCCAATATAAATCCCGCCATTATAAAGAGAATAAAGATATTGCAGAAAATAGGGGCATTGCAGAGAATAAAGGTATGACAGGAAAGAGTGATTTTTTTATGGAGGGGGCCGTTGATAATACGGAGCCTCCGGAAAGGGCAATGCTGTCAAATGATGCATATAAGAGGCCTTATGATGTTATATTACTGTCTGAAAGCGCCGGCAGGATTACGGCAGAATATATCTATCTTTATCCGCCCGGCATTCCGTTGCTTGTGCCGGGGGAGAGGATCAGTAAGAGAATTCTGTCCCGGATATCAGATTATCAGAAGAAGGGATTGTCCCTCCAGGGTATGCAGGATATGGAAGGAAAATATATTAAAGTGGTGGCGGAAGCAGGAGCCTGACTAGTACAACGTTCTTAAATTAACTGGACCATTATGCTGGTCTAAATCTCCGATAGCACAGGTCCACAAGCCTCGGCGTAGCACCACTACACCTGCGTTTGTGAACCAGCACTCTCGAAGATTTATCCTCAGCCTAACAGCCAGTTATTTAGAGAACGCTATACTAGTGTATAGATTATCAGGATGTCAATGCCCTGGGTACCAGTTAGGCCGCGCCATAAATAAAACCCGGAAACCGGCAGGCGGATACAGGAAAGGAAATGGCAATATGTCCAAATTATTTGTTATTATGGGAAAAAGTGCCACAGGTAAGGACACTATATTCAAAAGATTAAAAGAAACTCCGGAATTAAATTTAAAATCCGTGGTAGGTTATACAACCAGGCCTATCCGGAACGGGGAAACAGAGGGTGTGGAATATTATTTTGTGAATGAAGATAAACTTAATGAGTTAAAACGGAACAATAAGGTTATTGAACACAGGGCTTACCATACCATGCACGGGATATGGAATTATTTTACGGTTGATGACGGACAGATTGACTTGAACCGCTCAGATTATATTATGATCGGCACACTGGAGGCCTATGAACAAATAAGGAATTATTACGGCGAAAAATCGGTTGTGCCCCTATATATTGAGGTGGAAGACGGATTGCGCTTAAAACGGGCATTACAGAGGGAGCGAAAACAGGAGAACCCCAGATATGCGGAATTATGCCGCAGATATTTAGCCGATGAGGAAGACTTCTCAGAAGTGAATTTGAATAAATTAAACATAAAAAAAAGATATGAAAATAACAATATCAATATCTGTTTATATGAGATTATTAATGACATAAAGCAGTCCGGCAGGAAAGATAAAAGCACCACATAAAATTTTTCTATTTATTTATAAATAATATATGATATAATGAAAACGTAGCGAGCGTATGGAGCAAGCTTTATGGATTGTTCCGATACGCGAGCGTAGTAAGTGTAGCAACAAAATCATGAACATGCTTTTTGCCCCTGACATAACCGGGCTACTGAATTTTTAGTCCCTGACTACAAGTAGCGGGCAGGAATTAAGAGATAGAAAAGTGAGGCAGTGATTCTTATGGATATTAAGGTAAACCAGACACCAATTGTAAACCAAGTGGAACAAAAGGCACCCCTTCCGGATACAGACGGGTCTTTTAAATTTACCCTGATCAGCAATATAGAAGAACAGGAATTACAGGCGCGGCTGAAGCTTATGACGGAGGACATTATCCAGCAGGGAAAACGTTTATCCAAACATATGGATGTCCGGGACATGAAATGCTACCGCCAGTTAATTAAAAATTTCATGAATGAAATCGTAAACCGCTCTCACAAGTTCAGCAGGGAGAATTTTCTGGACCGCAGGGGGAGACACCGTGTATACGGTATAATTAAGCTCATTGATCAGAATTTAGATGAGCTGGCTACGGAATTAATTAGGGAGGAAAAAGATAACATAGCAATCTTAAATAAAATAGATGAAATAAGAGGTCTTCTATTAGATCTTATTGCGTAGTGGAAGAGAGGTGCTGTGAATGTTAGATTTTAAACATATTATCGGGCATGAACAAATAATACAGCATTTAAAAGAAGCAATCAAGTCAGGTAAAGTATCCCATGCCTATATTTTCTCAGGAGAAGACGGAGCCGGAAAGACCCTGCTTGCCAATGCGTTTGCAATGAGCCTCCAGTGTGAAGACAGAAAAGGGCAATCCGATGCCTGCGGCAAATGCAGATCCTGTATCCAGACAGTCTCGGGGAACCATCCGGATATAATAAGAGTTACCCACGAAAAGATAAGTATTGGCGTTGACGATGTCAGAATCCAGATTAACAATGATATTCAGGTCAAGCCCTACAGCGGTCCTTATAAAATATATATTATTGATGAGGCGGAAAAACTGACGGAAGCAGCCCAGAACGCCCTGTTAAAAACCATTGAAGAACCTCCGGCTTATGCGGTTATAATTTTATTAACCAATAATTTAAATACCTTGCTGCCCACCGTATTGTCCAGATGTATCATTCTAAAATTAAAGGCAATTGATAAGGAGCTGATAAAGCAATTTCTTATGTCGGAGTATAAGGTGCCGGATTATCAGGCGGAATTAAATGCCGTATTTGCACAGGGTAATGTGGGAAAAGCCATAAAGTATGCTTCTTCCGATGACTTTATAGAATTAAAGAATGAAATGCTTCATCTTTTAAAGTATATCGATGAAATGGAATTGTATGAAATAATAGACGGTTTAAAGAGAATTTCAGAAAAAAAAGACAGGATAAATGATTATTTGGATTTAATGACTATATGGTATAGAGATGTTTTAATGTACAAGGTAACCAGGGATTTAAATCTGTTGACATATAAAGACGAGTATCTGGATATAACCAAACAGGCAAATGTAAGAAGCTATGAAGGAATTGAGAAAATCATAGAGGCAATAGAAAAAGCAAAAATACGTTTAAACGCTAATGTTAATTTTGATATGGCAATAGAATTAATGTTGCTTACTATAAAGGAGAACAGTAATGGTTAATGTGATTGGTGTTAGATTCCGAAGTGCAGGCAAAATATATTTTTTCGACCCTGCTGGTTATGAAATAAGGCAAGGCGTTAATGTCATTGTAGAAACAGCCAGAGGCGTGGAATACGGACGTGTTGTAATCGGCCCCAGGGATGTGGAGGAAAATAAGATCATTCAGCCTTTAAAGCCCGTAATCAGGACGGCAACCTCTGAGGATGATGAAATAGAGAGCAGGAATAGAATAAAAGAAAAAGAGGCGTTTAACATCTGCCTTGAGAAAATTCAGAAACATGGATTAGAAATGAAATTAATTGATTCCGAATATACCTTTGACAATAATAAGGTGCTGTTTTATTTTACTGCGGACGGCAGGATTGATTTCAGGGAACTGGTAAAGGATTTAGCTTCCGTGTTTAAGACCCGTATTGAGCTGCGCCAGATCGGGGTAAGGGATGAAACCAAGGTAGTGGGAGGCATCGGTATCTGCGGAAGGCCGTTATGCTGCCACACCCACTTATCGGAGTTTGCCCCCGTATCCATCAAAATGGCGAAAGAGCAGAATCTGTCCTTAAATCCCACCAAAATATCCGGCGTATGCGGCCGTTTAATGTGCTGCCTTAAGAATGAGGAAGAGGCTTATGAAGAGCTAAACAGTACTTTGCCCAATGTGGGAGATCCGGTAACCACCATGGACGGATTAAAAGGAGAAGTGCAGAGTGTAACGGTGTTAAAACAGCTGGTTAAGGTTATCGTAACCTTAGAGAATGATGAAAAGGAAGTAAGGGAATATAAAACCACGGATTTAAAATTCAGGCCGAGAAAGCGGAAAGAAAAGATAGCCATTGACGAGGAATTAAGAGCTTTGGAAATACTTGAAATGAAAGAAGTAAAATCCCATCTGGATGATGAATAACAGACACGGCATGCAATGGGAGTTAGGTGGAATATAAGTGAATTGTAAGAGTAACCTCCAGCCGGAGGAAAGAATTGATGAACTCCACAGAAACGGATATAAGATCATACAAAATGTAAATAAGTTTTGTTTTGGAATGGATGCTGTTTTATTATCCGGCTTTGCAAAAGTAAAATTGAATGAAACAGCCCTGGACCTGGGGACCGGCACCGGTATTATACCTATATTATTAGAGGCAAAAACACAAGGAAAGCATTTTACCGGCCTTGAGATTCAGGAGGAAAGTGCGGATATGGCCAGAAGAAGTGTTGCTATGAACGGCCTTTCAGGTAAGATTGATATCATAGCGGGTGACATTAAGGAGGCTTCCGGAATATTTGGCGCGGCCTCCTTTGATGTAGTTACCAGCAATCCCCCTTATATGAATGACAACCGCGGGATTACCAATCTCTATTTGCCGAAAGCTATTGCAAGGCATGAAATTCTCTGCACTTTAGAGAATGTTATAAGAGAGGCGGCGAAGGTATTAAAACCCGGCGGCAGATTTTATATGGTGCACAGGCCTTTTCGCCTGGTTGAGATTTTAAATACTTTATCGGCCTATAAACTGGAGCCCAAACGGATGAAAATGGTACATCCCTTTATTGACAAGGAACCTAATATGGTTTTGATAGAGAGTATTAAGGGAGGCGGTTCCATGATTAAAGTGGAAGCTCCTTTGATTGTTTATAAAGAGCAGAATGTGTACACTGATGAAATTTATGATATCTATGGATATTAATATCAGGGGATATAAAAATATTAGGGGATATTAATATTATCAAGTTATATTATTATTCCCTGATATTGTCCCGGCTTTGGTGCTTACGCAGATATAATCAAATATTTTAAGAAACGGGGCAATTGTTTTATGGAAGGGAAATTATATCTATGCGCCACTCCTATCGGCAACCTTGAGGATATCACTTTTCGTGTTGTACGTACCTTAAAGGAAGTCGATCTTATTGCGGCCGAGGATACAAGACACAGTATAAAATTATTAAACCATTTTGAAATTAATACCCCTATGACCAGTTACCATGAATTTAATAAAATGGACAAGGGTAAATACCTTATCGGGCAGCTTAAAGCCGGCCTTAATATAGCCCTCGTTACCGATGCGGGAACACCCGGCATATCCGATCCTGGGGAGGAACTGGTTAAGATGGCTTATGAAGCCGGAATTGAGGTTACTTCCCTTCCGGGACCGGCGGCCTGCGTCACGGCACTTACTTTATCCGGGTTATCTACCAGGCGTTTTGCTTTTGAAGCCTTTCTGCCTTCGGATAAAAAAGAAAAGCAGCAGGTATTAAAGGAGCTCCGGAGTGAAACGAGAACCGTAATTTTATATGAAGCACCCCACAGGCTGGCTAAGACCTTAAAGGAATTGCTGGAAGCCCTGGGGGACCGGAGGATTACCTTGGTAAGGGAGCTTACTAAGAAATATGAAACATCCTTCCGCACCACATTTTCAGAAGCAATCCAATATTATAACGAACAGGAGCCGAAAGGGGAATATGTTATTGTTATAGAAGGAAGGCTTCAAAAAGATGTAGAAAAAGAAGACCGAAAGCAGTGGGAGACTTTAACGGTGCAGGAACACATGGACATATATTTGAACAAGGGCATGGATAAAAAGGAAGCCATGAAGGCCGTATCTACGGACAGAGGAGTCTCAAAGAGAGATATTTATCAGATATTGCTTGAAAAAAAGGAATAAAAGAAAAATAAAAATAAAGAAAAGAGCCTGTCCATTGGACAGGCCCTTTTCCTTGAGCTTATGTTATTCAATAATTCCTGCTAACTTAGCAAGTTCTACGATAGATTCTTTTGAAATTTTCTTGCCGCAATAATCGTAAAGATTATCTTTTGAGCCGTTGAAAATATCGGTAGGCTCATATTTTTTTAATATGATCCTATCCTCATCAACAAAAATTTCAAGAGGGTCTCTTTCGCTTACGCCTAAAGTCCTTCTTAGCTCAATAGGGAGAGTGATTCTTCCCAATTCATCCAATTTTCTTACTATTCCTGTGCTTTTCATATATGTACCTCCTACAATACTTTAATAAAATAGCATACAAAAAATGCAAAGTCAATAAAGTAATTATGATATTTTGGCAATAAATTAGTATTTTATAGGAAAAATTGTAAAAAGAGTATTAAAAAGTAAAAAAAATATCGCAATACTGATTTGAAATTACTTTATAGTAATGTATTTTATCAGGTCAGAATATAGTAATTAATAAGAAAATGTGAAAGGAATGTGACTGTTCATCAGGAGAGATTCGGATTGACTGAATAGCTGCAAAGGAACTATATATGTTAAATTACTTGTGGGGATTTATGATAGTGGCAGGAATTATTGTGGGTGTGTTAAACGGAAAAATTGATGCCGTCAGTACGGCTTCCATTAATTCAGCAAAAGAAGCCATAACCTTATGTATTACCATGTTGGGGATAATGTCCTTATGGACAGGTATAATGCAGGTGGCAAAAGCCACCGGAATAATGGATGCCTTAACGAAAGCCTTAAATCCCATACTGCGTTTATTATTTCCCGATATTCCTAAGGGGCATCCGGCCAATGAATACATAGCTTCCAACATGATAGCAAATATTTTAGGACTTGGCTGGGCGGCTACTCCCATGGGGTTAAAGGCCATGGGAGAACTGCAGAAACTGAATAAAAATGGTGATACGGCCAGTTGCGACATGTGTACTTTTCTGATTATAAATATATCTTCCCTTCAATTAATACCTGTTAATATAATTGCATACCGAAGCCAATACGGCTCTGTCAGTCCGACGGAAATCCTGGGTTCGGCATTGGTTGCAACCACCATATCCACAATTGCCGGTATTATCTTTTCCGTCGCAGCAAGAAAATTAAGCAGGACCAAATAAAATGGCAGAGCCTGAAAGGAGAAGAGTGAAAGAAAATATAGAGAGGAAAGGATGCCGCAAAAGAGCTTCTCTCACGCTTATTTGCGGCAGGGGCGGCAAATTTCATAAATTTATTACCTGTGGTGGAGAAAACATAAGCAAATTCCAACCGTAAGTTAGGGCGTGTCTGAAAACTGTTTGCGCTGGGCCGGGCGTTCCGCTATTGTGGGAGACAAGGAGCGATTTTGGGAGCGTAGTGGTTCTACGTTTCCAAAATTGCGACGCAGTATACCGCAAAGTGGAGCGGTCAGAACGGTACAATGATTTTTCAGACACGCCCTAGGTAAATTTAAGATTAGAGGCGGCCCCTGGGACGGGTATAAAGGAAAATGAATTTTTTATTGTATATATCGGATTATATGATTCCGTTTGTTATTTTTTATATTGTTGGATTTGGATTATTAATGAAAGCTCCCGTGTTCCACGAATTTACAAAGGGAGCGGAGGACGGCTTTAAGGTGGTATTAAATATTATGCCTACCCTGATCGGATTAATGGTGGCCATAGGAATACTGCGGGCATCCGGTACACTTGATCTCTTAGCGGAGGTAATTAAACCCGTTACGAATTTTCTTAAATTTCCATCCGAACTTGTACCTCTTGTAACGGTAAAGCTTTTTTCTTCCTCTGCGGCGACCAGCCTGTTATTGGATATTTTTAAGGAATATGGTCCGGATTCTTATCTGGGCAGGCTTTCTTCCATAATTATGAGCTGTACGGAAACGGTTTTTTACACTATGAGCGTATATTTTATGACGGCGAAGATAAAAAAAACCAGATATACCCTTGCCGGTGCCCTGTTTGCCACCTTAGTCGGAGTAATTTCCAGCGTATTTATTACCAACAGAATATTTTAACGTACCGGCCGGTTGTATTTTCAACGGAGTCAAAGGGGATATTCGGGTCCGCCGTGCTGCCTGCTCATAACGGTGCAACGATTTTTCAAACACGCTCTAATGCGATTCTTTGCTATATTCAGCACTTTGTTAAGTCGATTGTGCGCTATATATGGCAGTTAAATGCTTAGTGCGACAGCCTCTTCAGTCGGAGCCCACTTTCCGGCTGAAACAAGTAAGTCCCACCTCCGTCTTTATGCTCCGCTAAGAAGCGTAAAGATGGGGGTGGGGCTTACTTGTAAGGATAAAAAAAGATAAAATTGACGTATTTTTTGGTTGACTATAAGAGATAAAAGGAGCATTATAATAACAGCGGCTGCAAGGCGTTTTTTCGGGAAACGCAAATATTATAACGGGATTTTTCAGGATGATTCGGCCGGTTGTGAAAAAGGGCAATAACTCTGTTAACAAAACGGCGGGAGTTTTTAGCGTCATGCATTACAAGGAGGGAATATATGTATCTGATACCGGCGCCAGGTAAAATGACAATTGAGAGGGAACAGGGTTTTCTTCTTAAGTATAATAGCAAAATTATAATTGATAAGGAATGTGACCGGCAGGTTACGGAGCATGCGGGGCTGTTAAAGGAGGATATATTAGGCAGGCTTTCCTTTAACCTTTCCATTTATAAAGGGGAAAGAGAGAAGGGCTGTATTTTTATAAGCCTTAACAAAAGCCTGCAAAAAGAGGAATATTATCTTAAAATAACGGAAGGCGGGATTGAGCTTTGGGGCGGAAGCAATGCCGGTATTTTTTACGGAATACAGACCTTAAGGCAGATTCTTGAGAATAAAGGGGCGGTACTTCCCTGCCTTGCCATAGAAGACCTGCCGGATATGCCGAACCGGGGATTTTATCACGATGTGACCAGGGGAAGGATTCCCACCATGAGATCCTTGAAAGCCCTTGCGGATAAATTGGCTTATTATAAAATAAATCAGCTCCAGTTATATATGGAACATAGTTTCCTGTTTAAGGATTTCAGTGAAGTCTGGCGGGATGATACTCCACTGACGGCGGAAGATATACTGGAATTTGATCGGTACTGCGCAGACCTGCATATTGATTTAATACCTTCCCTAGCCAGCTTCGGCCATCTTTACAAAGTACTTAGCACCAAAACTTATTCCGGGCTGTGTGAATTGCCGGGGGCCGATAAAAAGCCTTTCTCCTTTTATGAGCGTATGGCACATCATACTTTGGACATTTCAAATGAAGAGAGTTTTAACTTTGTAATTAAAATGTTTAATGAATATATGCCCTTATTTTCTTCCCATTACTTTAATTTGTGTGCGGATGAGACCTTTGACCTTGGAAAGGGGAGAAGCAAGGGATTGGCGGACAAAATTGGAGTAAATGACATGTATATCAATTTTGTTAAGAAAATCTGTGATTACATTATTTCAAAAGGGAAAACACCTATGTTCTGGGGCGATATTATCTGCGGTATGCCCGAGTATATTAAGAAACTCCCGAAAGGAACCATATGTCTGAATTGGGGCTATGCACCCGATCAAAGCGAAAGAGAGACAAAAGCCCTTAAAGAGGCGGGAGCGATACAGTACGTTTGCCCGGGTGTCTGCGGCTGGAACCGGATTATTAACTTACTTAAGGACTCTTATGATAATATAAGCAGAATGTGCGGCTATGGTTTTAAGTATCAGGCAATCGGGGTTTTGAATACGGACTGGGGGGATTTCGGACATATCAATCATCCTGAATTTTCAGCCACAGGCATGATTTATGGCGCCGCATTTTCCTGGAACAGGCATATACCTGAATTTAATGAGATAAACCGCCAAATATCCAGGCTGGAGTATGGGGACGCCAGTGAAAGGTTTGTTAACATTATTGCAGAGATAGGAACAAAAAGTGAGGCAACCTGGTTTGAAATCGTATGTTTTAAAGAGCTTAAGCAGAAACGGCTGAAAGAAATTCCAGAGCTATCGGTTTTGGAAAATATAACCTGGGAAAAGGTGAAGTATTCCAATTGCTTTTTAACGGAAAAAATAGGGGAACTATATCAGGTTCTTTCCGAAGCGAAACAGGAAAAACGTTATCTGTATCAGGCCTATATATTTGCAGCTGAAGGAATTAAATTATGGAATGAGGTCGGGGCAGCGGCGGCCTTGGGTGAGGAAGAAAAAAACGCCGGGAATCAGGCCAGGAAACTGGCGGTATCCCTGGAATACTGGTATCATGAATATAAAAAAGTGTGGCGCAGTGTCAGCAGGGAATCGGAACTTTACCGTATCGGTGAAGTGGTGTTCTGGTATGCGGATTATTTTCGTGAACTTTCATAAAATCATTTATTTTAGCCTTGCAAGTAAGTTCCCCGGAATATCCGCTTTGACTTATATCGGTATAAAACTGATAATTTTAGATAATAAGCATGGATACCCTTTTTTTCTTTCATAGTTAACAAAATTATTTCTATATGGTCATATATTGACAAAAAATTATAATATTATATTGAAAAATATGTAGTACTATGGTAGAATACCATTGTGTTTTGCCAACCAACACCATAAAAGATCTAATATCTGAACCAATATACTGAATAAAACAGTTATATTCCGTTTATGATATTAAAAAATATCAAAATTGATGCGGTATGATATATCCTGTTATCTGGGCACTTGGGGTATATATAGCAAGTAGTGCAACCGGCAATTTTAATATTTTTTTATATATCATTTTTTATATATCCGTTATAGTAAAAAAATCTGTATTTCTAATACCTTTTTCTATAGAATAGAATCCGAATACATGTCAGAACTTGTACCTATAAAGTTAGAGAGATTTTATCGAATAGAAAATTTTGCCCTATTCGATAAAAAAACCGAGGGAGGATGCCCATGACGCTTGCAAGGTATCATGTGGCAAAGCGACCAGGCGTCAGCGCAGAGTTTGCAAAGCAAACTCTTTTTTATAATAACTTCAGCAAAAAGAGCGGTAAATCCGGAGTGGATAAAATATACTGACCCGATATGCTTTTGGTATACTTTTCTGTCAAAAAAAGTATTAATTGTAATATATATAATTTTTGTTATCCTATTTATTATAATTTCGTCTTATTATGTTAAATATTTGGAACTTCTGTTAAGTTAAATAAATAAAATATATAAGCGATAAGCATGACGAGGAGTCAATAATATTTAGGAGGAATGAAAAATGATTCATATAGAGATTTCATTAGATCGGGTTAACTATGGTGAAGTTGCGGAGGCCTTGATTCCCATAGTAATAGATAAATTATCTGAGAAAGAGGATTCCGGAAGATTGACGCAGATATTAAACGGCCTGGATAAGCTGCCGGGTTCTATTGCAAAGTCAGCTTTAAACTCACTGCCGGAAAGCGTAAAAGAAGAAATTGCCGTTTATTTCCTGGATAAGTATAAAGATAATATAATCGAATTTATCAATGCTTTTGCAGAAGAAAATCAGATTAAGGCGGAAGTCGGCGATATAAGAATATACAGAGAACCTAAGGGCAATTGAAAATATAAATTGAGGAGCGGCGTTTTGGGATATGATGTAACGCCCCGGCTGAAATTAGTAAGTCACAAACCAGAAATAATAATTTACCACAGATTTACCACAATTTAGCATTAAAATTTGTAGATCGTTTATAGAACGGAATTGATTTTACCACGGTTTTTTTGGCAAAAACTAAGAAAGCATAACGCTTGGCAAGATATTTCAAAACAATGATTTAAAAAATATTACTACCAGGAGGACAAAAAATGATTCAAGTGGAGCATATTAACAAGACCTTTAAGGTTGCGAGGCGTAATCCGGGCATGTCCGAGGCTCTTAAGACTCTGTTTCATAAACGGTACGATTCCGTCAGGGCACTGGATAACGTTTCCTTTACCATTGAAGATGGGGAGATGGTAGGCTATATTGGGCCCAACGGGGCAGGTAAAAGCAGCACAATTAAAATTCTAAGCGGTATTTTAACACCGGATGACGGAAGATGCCTGATAAACGGACGGACTCCATGGAAAAACAGGATTGAACATGTCCGTGATATAGGCGTTGTCTTTGGACAGCGCTCCCAATTATGGTGGGATGTGCCCGTCATTGATTCTTTTGAATTGTTGCGGGATATTTACGGTATTACAGAGCATAAGTTCAGGGAAAATCTGAACGAATTAGTAATTCTTTTAAACTTACAGGAAATCATTAAGACGCCTGCAAGGCAGTTGTCCCTGGGTCAGAGGATGCGGTGTGAAATAGCAGCTTCCCTTTTGCATAGCCCCGGGATATTATTTCTGGATGAGCCGACTATCGGCCTGGATGCGGTATCCAAAATTGCCGTTCGGAATTTTATATTAGACCTTAATAAAAAACATAAAACAACAGTTATACTCACCACCCATGATATGCAGGATATTGAGGCTCTCACAAAACGGGTTATTTTAATCGGCAGGGGAAAAATCCTGATGGATGGAAACCTGGAGGACATGAAAAAGCAGTTTGGAGGCTATAAGAAACTGATTCTGAAATATTCTGGGAAGGGACTTAATTTATGTGAAGGAATGCATATGCTGTCCAACGATTATTCCAGGGATGAAAAGGAACAGGTTGTAAACGGGCATGCTATAATTGAGCTGGATTTAGATACGATACAGGTTTCGGAGGCCATTGCCAGGCTATCCTCACAGGCAGATTTAACGGATATCTCCGTTTCGGGTGATTCCATTGACGAGGTAGTAGTAAAGCTTTATAAACAGTATGAAATATAAGGAGGCAGTTATGAATAAATACCTATCTTTTTTCCGCCTCCGTTTTGTAAACGGGCTTCAATACCGGGCGGCAGCCCTGGCAGGAATTGCGACCCAGTTTACCTGGGGCGCCTTGGAAATATTAATGTTTAAAGCTTTTTATACTGTGGATCCCGATGCGTTTCCCATGGCGTTTCCGGCTCTTGTTTCCTATGTTTGGATGCAGCAGGCATTTTTGACACTATATATGACATGGTATCTGGAAAATGAAATTTTTGACTCCATCAGAAACGGAAATATTGCTTACGAACTTTGCAGACCCATTGGTCTCTATAATATGTGGTTTACCAGAAGTATGGCCAACCGCCTTTCAAGGGCAGTTTTAAGATGCATGCCAATATTAATCGTTGCGGCTTTTTTTCCTGAACCCTACGGCCTTAGCCTGCCTCGGGACAGTAAAGCCTTTGTGTGGTTTTTAATAACCATGGTATTGGCATTTATTGTAGTGGTAGCCTTCTGCATGCTGGTTTATATCGTAACTTTTTATACCATATCCCCAATGGGTGTGCGAATGGTGGCTGTTGCGGGAGTTGAATTTTTCTCAGGCGCCATAATTCCCTTACCCTTCCTCCCCAATAATATTCAGCGTATCTTTGAATTGCTTCCCTTTGCCTCCATGCAGAACGTCCCTTTGCGGACCTATACCGGCGACTTGTCCGGGCGAGGACTGTACATAGCAATCCTTCTGCAGGTGATTTGGTCCGTTATCCTGATTATAACGGGTAAAAGACTCATGGCAAAAGCGCTGCAAAAGGTGGTAATACAAGGGGGATAGGGTGAAAAATAAAAAATCATATTTTTCATACTCTGATTTGAGGCAAATGCCATGGAGCTAGTTAAAATGTAAGCAGGAGTCAGTGTGAAATAAAACAATTTCACACTTTTATTTAAGGCAGTATCGAATCTGTAAACAGATTCGATATGCCATGGGAGCTAGCATGAAATTATATTTAAAGTATTTTTCCATACATCTGAAAAGTGTGTTCCAATATAAAACCTCTTTTCTATTGACGGCCATCGGACAGTTTTTAGTATCCTTTAATGTATTTTTAGGTGTCTACTTTATGTTCCAGCGGTTTAATAAAGTGAAAGGATTTACCTACAGTGAAATTTTATTATGTTTTTCCATTGTTTTAATTGAATTTTCCTTGGCAGAGTGTTTTGCCAGAGGGTTTGACACTTTTTCCTCCGTCATAGGCAACGGGGAATTTGACCGCATTATGGTAAGGCCGAGAAACGAAATTCTTCAGGTGTTGGGCAGTAAAATTGAATTTACCAGGATAGGCCGTATGCTGCAGGCTGTGATTATGTTTGTATACGGTGTCGGTAAAAGTGATGTTACATGGAGCATGGATAAGGTACTGACTGTCCTGTTTATGATAATAGGCGGGACGGTAGTATTTACAGGAGTTTTTGTTATCTATGCGGCATTCTGCTTTTTTACCATAGAAGGGCTGGAATTTATGAATATATTTACCGACGGTGCCAGGGAATATGGTAAATATCCCATTAGTATCTATGGGAAAAGGGTCTTGCAGATATGTACTTTCCTTGTACCTTATGCCCTTGTTCAGTATTATCCCCTATTATATTTGCTGGATAAAAGTCATAATCGGGGGTATATCTTACTGCCGTTGTCAGCCTGTTTCTTTATAATACCCTGTTATTTATTCTGGAAATGGGGAATCAGGCATTATAAATCAACCGGTTCGTAATAATTTGATAATCAGAAAAGTTCCATGTATTTTCTGCAAAATTTAGAAATACATGAAACTCTTCTCTTATTATTTCTGAGTCTTTATCCAGGTATCCAGGCGGTCTGCAATAATATCAAACTGAGCCGGGCCGATATCCAGCAAAAATTTGTGGAAATTTTTTATGACAAATTTATCTCCAAGAGCTTTTTGGGCTGTTGCTTTTAAATCCATAAATTCCAGGTAACCAATACCGTACTGGGGATAAAGGGCAGGTTCTTCAATCATGGTATTATATAAAAGCTTAATGGTGGAGCTGTTTGTGATATAATTTTTTAAATAGGCGGCCGTATCGGAAAGACTCCAGCCGTCGTAATGAATTCCCATATCGATACGGCAGTATAAGGCCATATTGGCAGCCATATTCGCTTCCAGAAAATCGGCCACATCCTCGTCAAAACCCGCCAGATGGTAGGAATAATATTCTACATAGGTTGCCCAGCCTTCGGCATAACCGCCGAAACTTAACAGATTTCTTATGGCGGGAGGGTTCAGGCTTCTGAAATATACGGACTGATATAAGTGTCCCGGATATCCTTCATGGGCGATTGTGGTAAAAATCTGGGATAAATCGTAATCCGGATTGTCATTGATATAAATGATATTATTATCATAACTGTCCAGGGGCGGAATTAAGTACATGGCAGGACTTAAATGATCCTGAAGTGATTTATCCACATATTTTATGGAGCATTTTACATCGGGGCAGGACGGAAAATCCTTTTTTATGGCTTCTTTTAAATATTGAATGATTTTAGCAGGATCGGTCAATGGATAGGACAGCGACATAACGGTGTCATACACGTCGGAATTTTTGTTCATTATCTTACTCAGCTTTAACATATTGGAGCTTATGGAATTCTCGAGCATCTTTTTTAATTCGGGAATCGACCGGGAAGAGCCGGTATTGACTTTGATTAAGTATTCGTAATACGCCTTTCCTTTTTCATAATGGCTTAAGCCTTCCTTGTTGGTCCCGGTTCCTCTTAAATCCGTTAAAGTTTCCATTAATAATTTATAGGCGGGAATTACCGAATTAAGGACGGCGTCTTTATTGGCGGCTTCATAGGATTTGATTTCCTTTTTTGTTAACCCTTTCTGTTCTGAAATTTTTTCGTTAAACATACTTATGAGATAATTGTTTTCTTTCTCATTTATAAATTCTTTACATTGATCGATGATACTGTCTGCTACTTCATCACTCATAAATAAACCCGCGGCGGATTTATCTTTCTCAAATGCACAAATTTCTTTAAAATAATCGTAAACCTGGGGAAGCAGTTTTATGTAGTTATCTATATCTTCTTTTTTATAAAAGTTATATTCGGCAAGGAGAACAGGAAGCTGTGCCTGTATTCCGGTGGAGGGTCCCAAGCTTTCGCTGTACAGAATGAAATCACCGAAAGTAGCTTCTAACTCCAAATCTTCTTTTAAAATGTCATAAGAAAGTTTCTGGTCCTCTGTCAGGGAGTTGTAATCGTATTGTTTTAATGCGGCTAAATAATTTTCAGAAGCCGCTAAGGATTCCCCTATATACTCTTTGGAATAGTGGCCGATTGTAACTTCAGGATCCGTTATACCGTAATTTTCCGGATATGCCAGGGAATAATTTAGTGTGAGGGTATCCGTTTGTACTTCTGTTGTAAATACACGGTTTAAAAAAGTATCAAAATCATCGGCGGGTACATTTCCTTTGCTGCTCCCGGAACATCCCGGAATGTTTAATAACAGCAGGAGCAGCATCAGGGCGAATAACAGGTATTTCTTTTTCCTTTTCATAATTTTAAACCAAACCTTTCTTTGAGCAGGACGCCGGTTATTGTTTTTATTTATAAATCAATAAGCAGTTTTCGTCTTTTCGTATCCAAAAGTGCAAAGAGCTACAAAATTAAGCAGTAACAATCTTGTAAATCTTTTGTTTGTAAGGAGCTGCTCTCATTATATATATTATTTTAAAAGCAATCTTAAAACCCCTATTAATATAAAATTAATAATTAATTGTGATATTTGTTAAAGCACCAGTCATTTTTTTATTAGATTCAATATAAGTCAGTAAGAAAACGGAGCTGCACATTTTTTTAAAAATCTCTTTCGGGCTGATTTTGCCGTTACCGCAGCGCCTTTGTTTACACACTATGACATATAAATATGGACCTACAACAAGGTAACTTCGTATGGTCAATAACAGGCAATCATAGTTTCGTCCGCTGAATCTTTACAAAATGTAAATAGTGAAGACGAGTATTTTAGTTGGTTCTAATATAATTATATTGGGTTTTGTACAATATAAGAAGAGGTTGGATAAACAGAGTGATTACTTATATTATTTATAATACATATATGGCTTAATAGCAGTTGACAAAATCAATGCCAAGTGTTATTCTAAATTCTAGAAAATATGGGTAAACTAATATTATATAGCATATCCATGAATAATAATGAAAGAACTAAAGGCTGTGAAAAGAAGAGTAAACAAGGATACCATGTACAGAGAGCCCTGTAAAGCTGAAAAAGGGTCATAGGTGAATTGCTGAAGATGGTCTTGGAGCTGCGCGCTGAGAGGGATATCCATTTCTTTAGGCTGCGACGGGTGCATCCGTTATTGTGATATGCTGTCAAAGAGCAGCAGATAAGGGGCTGATTGTAAAATCAGCCTGAATTAAAGTGGTACCACGGGATACAGGCTCTCGTCTTTAAGAAGGAAGACGTGGGCTTTTTTATTTGACAGGAAATATTATGAATTTCCTGTCAAATAAAAACTCTTTCAGGCATGATACGCATGATGTGCCAGAGGTAATTTGTCACTGAAGTGACGGCGCGTCAGCGCGGAGTTTGACAAGCAAACTCTTTTTATTCAAAAATTAGCAAAGCGAACTATAAAGTTTGCGCGGAATGGAGGTTAATATGAGTAAAAAAGCATATTATATTACAACTGCAATTGCATATACATCGGGGAAGCCCCATATCGGGAACAGTTATGAGATCGTTTTGGCGGACAGTATAGCAAGGTTTAAAAGGCAGCAGGGTTATGAGGTGTTTTTCCAGACCGGTACGGATGAACACGGACAAAAGATTGAAAATAAGGCTTCGGATGCCGGAATTACGCCGAAGGAATTCGTAGATAAAGTAGCAGGGGAAATTAAAAGTATCTGGGATATTATGAATACTTCCTATGACAAATTTATCCGTACAACGGATGCTTATCACGAGAAACAGGTTCAGAAGATTTTTAAGAAGCTTTATGAAAAAGGTGATATTTATAAAGGATATTATGAGGGATTGTATTGTACCCCCTGTGAATCCTTTTTTACCGCTTCCCAGCTGGTGGACGGCAAATGCCCGGACTGCGGAAGGGAAGTCCAGCCTGCTAAGGAAGAGGCTTATTTTCTTAAGTTAAGTAATTATACCGACCGTTTGATTGAACACATCAATACCCATCCTGAATTCATCCAGCCGGAATCCAGGAAAAATGAAATGATGAACAATTTCCTTATACCGGGCCTTCAGGATTTATGCGTGTCCAGAACTTCCTTTAAATGGGGCATTCCCGTAGACTTTGATGATAAGCATGTGGTATATGTATGGCTGGATGCCCTAAGTAACTACATTACCGGTTTGGGCTATGATGCCGACGGAAATCATGGGGAATTATATAAAAAGTTCTGGCCGGCGGACCTTCATTTAATCGGCAAGGATATTTTACGTTTCCATACCATATATTGGCCCATTATGCTTATGGCTCTTAATATACCGCTGCCCGGGCAGGTATTTGGCCATCCCTGGCTGTTACAGGGGGACGGCAAGATGAGCAAGTCCAAGGGCAATGTATTATATGCGGACGATCTGGTAGATTTCTTCGGTGTGGATGCGGTCCGTTATTTTGTACTCCATGAAATGCCTTTTGATAATGACGGTGTCATTACATGGGAACTGATGGTGGAAAGAATGAATTCGGACCTTGCCAATATCTTGGGCAATCTGGTAAACAGAACCATATCCATGTCCAATAAATATTTCGGCGGTATCGTTAATAATGCCGGCGTGAAAGAGGCTGTGGACGAGGAACTGATTGAACTTGCCCTTAAGACACCGGAAAAGGTAGTTGCTAAAATGGAACAGTTAAGGGTGGCGGACGCCATTACGGAAATATTTACTTTATTTAAAAGATGCAACAAATATATTGATGAGACGACGCCGTGGGTATTGGCAAAGGATACTGAAAAGCATAAGAGACTGGAAACCGTGTTATATAACCTGGTGGAAAGTATTTGTATCGGCGCAAGCCTATTGGAATCCTTTATGCCTGATACGGCTGCAAAAATATTGCGGCAATTGAATACAAAAGGAAGAACCATTGACGAATTAGGACAATACGGCGTATATCCATCCGGCGCCAGGGTTACGGAAAACCCGGAAATTTTATTTGCCCGCATGGATTTAAAGGAGGTATTGGATAAGGTGGAGGAAGGCAAAAAGGCGGAGGTAAAAGAGACCGAAATTCCAGGGAAGGTTAAGAAACCGGCTGAATCCGGACAATCCGCCGTTGATATCCCCGTCCAGGAGGAAATCGCTTACGATGATTTTGCGAAATTACAATTCCAGGTAGGTGAAATTATTGCCTGTGAAGCGGTTCCAAAATCAAAAAAACTGCTTTGCTCCCAGATTAAAATCGGAAATCAGGTAAAACAGATCGTATCCGGTATTAAAGCATACTACTCGCCGGAAGAGATGGTGGGCAAAAAAGTCATGGTGCTGGTAAACTTAAAACCCGTCAAATTAGCTGGAGTTTTATCCGAAGGCATGTTTTTATGCGCAGAGGATGAGAACGGCGGCCTGGCGCTTATAGTTCCGGAGAAAAATATGCCTGCCGGTGCAAAAATATGCTGATTTATAAGCGGATGGAACGCGGATAGGTTTAAAGAGGGTTCTGACTGAAACAAGTAAGTCCCAGACCCACCGCTTACACTTCTCTAAGAAGCGGGGGACTTACTTGTAAGGTTAAAATAATCATATGACAGGTTTTACCATTATTGCTTCATCAATGGTTTGTCCAGTTCCGTATTGACCGCATAAAAATTCTTTGAATCCAGTCTTTCCTGCACTCTTACAAGTGCCTCACCAAAACGCTGGAAATGAACCAACTCCCGCTCTCTTAAGAAACAGATAGGATCAACAATTTCCGGATCTGTTATTAACCGAAGAATATTATCATAAGTGGTACGTGCTTTTTGCTCTGCCGCTAAGTCTTCGTGCAGGTCTGTCAATACATCCCCTTTTGACTGAAAGAAACAGGCGTTAAAAGGAATGCCGCCGGCTGCCTGAGGCCAAAGGGCGGTGGTATGATCGATATAATAAGCGTCAAAGCCGCCGGTTTTAATTTCCTCCAGGCTTAAATTTTTGGTTAACTGATATACTATTGCACTGATAATTTCCATATGAGCCAGTTCTTCCGTACCGATATCCGTTAATAAACCGGCGACCTCTTTATAGGGTACGGAATATCTTTGGGAGAGATACCGCATGGAAGCAGCCAGCTCGCCGTCCGGCCCGCCGAATTGGCTGATAATTAGCTGGGCCATTTTAGGATTTGGGTTTGTTATTTTTACCGGAAACTGAAGTCTTCTTTCATAAGTCCACATACATTACACCTCCCCTTCCCAAGGCCATGGGCTGTCCACCCAGGTCCATTGATTTTCTTCATTTACGCAGTAGGACAGAATCGGTCCAAAGTTTTTCTCGTATTCCTCCAGTACCTGTGTCCGCTGTTTCTTAAAGCTTTCATAAGCCGCCAGAGCTTCCTGCTCAAAAGGGTGGGTATCTAAAAACAATCGAAGGTCGTCCAGCACAAAGCTTACCGCCTGTAAATTCTTCATAGAGTCACATTTGTCCTGATTCATAAAAGTGTTCCTCCTATTCCGTAAAATGGGAAATCCAGCTCTTTAAATATGGTGCCGACCTGGAATGCATAATCCTGATCATATAATTCTTTAAATTGCTGGATGGGAATATATGCCATTGCCAAGGAAGGTGCAAACATAGAGTTTTTTTCGCCATCACAGGGAAGGGTTGGAATGCCTGATTTTGAACAATCCTTTGGAGCAATTTTAAGATCGGTCTGTACTATATTCATACTCATATATAAAACTCCTTTCCGCTCGATAATTGAGAAATTTTGATAATTAATAATTAAGAGAAAAACAAAATATAAAATTATATAATTCCTCAAATTTAGTTTGGCATGAAGGAGAAAATATATACTAGAAATTATAAGTATCAGAGCCATATTTTATAAGATTAAAAATTATAATTTTAAATAATTTAGCAGACCCGAATATTCCCTTTGACTGACGATTTTCGTATTGAAGAACAGTTGGGACAGTGTTAAAATAAGGCTAATGCACTGACAAGTTGATATCTTGTCTAATGGCTTGCCAGTGCACTAGGTTTTTTCACTGTTCCAATAGCGAGAATGGTTGGAACACAGGGCAGGGAGATCCCTTGTTGGGAAAGACGGATAATACGCATAAAAAAACTTACGAAAGGAGTATGTTATATGGGTATCCTAAAAAGTTTTTACCAGAATGCGCGGCGGCCGGAAGGCATCGGGGGCAGGCTGATACTGTCCAAGATGAACGTTTTGCACAATGCAAACGCCTTATGGGGCCTTTCACACATTGAAATACCGCCGACGGCCAGGATTTTGGATATTGGCTGCGGGGGTGGGAAAAACATGAGCAATTTGCTTCGCCATACGCCTCAAGGCAGCGTATACGGCGTGGATTACTCCCTTGTAAGTGTGGAGAAAACAAAACGCAAAAACAAAGGGGCAATTCTTCAGGGGCGGGCGAAGATTTTGCAGGGAAGCGTTTCCTCGCTTCCTTTCGAAGACGGGGAATTTGACATTGCCACCGCCTTTGAAACAATTTACTTTTGGCCGGATCTGCTCCATGATTTTATGGAGGTCCGGCGCGTGATAAAGGAAAACGGAATTTTCTTTATTTGCAATGAAGCCGCCCGGCCGGAAGATTCTGAAAAATGGAATAAATTACTGGATTTGTCGGTCTACACAAAGGAAGATCTGTCCAAAACACTGCTGGAAGCGGGATTTTGCAACATCTCTTGTCATGAATATCCAAACAAGAAATGGCTCTGCGTGACCGCGAAAAAGCCGGGCGGACCGGTTTAGGGAAACGAATCATAAAGTTACGGGAAAAGCAAAAAATAGAAATTGCCGCAATAGTTTTAGGCGTCCATTTGCCTTGCATTCTTTGTTTGTAAGTGGTAAAATTTAAGAAAGGAGTTGGAATTTTCTAACTATTTTGCTTTATTCTTTAAATTTTAAGAAAATTGGAGAAAAAAACAAAAGATATCAAGAAGGAAATACAGGGGTATTTTCTTCTTAATAACGGATTTTAAATTATAACGGCAGTGGCCGATTCAGAACACGAAACTGCTTTACGAGCCGTATTCCACGCTGAAAAGGAACTGTATTCAGAAAGGAAATGATTATATGTATTGCACAAGACAAATTACTCCTCACATATTTTGGGTGGGCGGAAACGATCGGAGGCTGGCGCTGTTCGAGAATATGTTCCCGTTGCCCAACGGCGTTGCCTATAACTCCTACCTGATCCTGGATGAAAAGGTGGCGCTGCTGGATACGGTCGATTCCTCCATCACCCAGCAGTTTTTCGAGAATATTGAGCATGTGCTGGAGGGCAGGACTATCGACTATGTTGTCGTCAACCATATGGAACCGGATCACTGCGCCAATATCGAGGAGCTCTGCAGGCGGTTTCCCGGGATGAAAATCGTGGGCAACAAAAAAACCTTCCAGATGATCCGACAGTTTTATGATTTTGACATTGAAAACCTCGTTTACGAAGTACGGGAAGGGGACGAGCTTTCCCTCGGCTCCCACAGGCTGCGTTTTTATTTTGCTCCCATGGTGCACTGGCCCGAAGTGATGTTTACCTATGAGGAACAGCAAAAAATCCTCTTTACCGCAGACGCATTCGGCTCCTTTGGGGCACTCTCCGGCAATCTTTTCAGCGACGAGCTGGACTTTGAAGACGTCTTTCTCGACGAGGCCCGCCGCTATTATACCAATATCGTGGGCAAATACGGTTCACAGGTACAGGCGGCGCTAAAGAAGGTTTCAAACGTTGAGATACGGATGATCTGCCCGCTCCACGGTCCTGTCTGGCGCAAAAATCTTGATTATATCCTCACCAAATATGACTTATGGAGCCGGTACGAACCGGAAAAGCAGGGGGTTGTCCTGGCCTATGCCTCCATGTACGGCAATACGGAGAACGCGGCGCTTGTCATCGCCAACCGGCTGGCCGAAAAGGGGGTGGAGGATATGCGGGTCTATGACGTCTCCAAAACCCACGGCTCCTACATCATTGCGGACGCGTTTAAGTACAGCCACCTGATTTTTGCATCCCCAACCTACAACGCCGGGCTTTATTTCGGCATGGAGGCGTTATTAAGGGATATGGCCGTATTGAATGTGCAGAACCGGAAGGTCGCGTTGGTGGGCAACGGCTCCTGGGCGCCGTCTTCCCATACCGTAATGCAGAAGATGATCGGCGAAATGAAAAATATGGAGCTGCTGGCTCCGCCCCTTGTCCTTCGTTCTTCGTTAAAGCCATCCCAAAGGGAGGAACTGGTGGCGTTTGCGGACGCCGTGGGCGAGTCGGTTCTTGGCAACAGGTAATTTAAGGGCAGGGAATGGCGCCCTATTCCCCGGCCGGAGGACATTCGCCTTTTTTCATGGCATGGGCGGAGGAACACCTAAAGCCCGGCGATTACGCAGCGCTGTTTGATGATACCGACGCAGAAGATGAGAAAAAGATACTTGTAGTGCAAGTGTCCGCTACCTGTAAAAAGAAGCTACAGCGAATCAAAGAAGCAACCGGAAAGACTTTAGGTGAAATCGTAGAAGAATGCGTTATGTACCCAGGCGGTAAAAACGCAGAATACCGCAAAGTGGGGCGGTCAGAACGGTGCAATAATTTTTCAAACACGCTCTAGGGATTACAAAAATGCCGCTGTCCAATGCTCTATAAAGAAGCATAGACAGCGGTATTTCCATTTTGCGAGAGGGTGTTTATTTTCTATTTTGGACGGTTGTTGACATCTCGGATTAAGCCTAAAAAATACTCTTGTGATTTTCCGTCCAGCTTTA
Organism: Clostridiales bacterium; assembly: GCA_015655075.1. Classification (GTDB taxonomy): domain Bacteria; phylum Bacillota; class Clostridia; order Lachnospirales; family Lachnospiraceae; genus Anaerocolumna. The sequence continues at coordinate 28,164 of JAATFT010000076.1, forward strand.
TCGGATAAAAACGGTGGCATAAAATATCTCCAACCGATACATCATGGTTGGAAATTCAAAAACTTTTGTTCTTCCGTCATGACGATTCTTTGGATATTCTATTCCCTATTCCTTCTTTCTTTATCGGCATTATAAATGTTGAAAAGAACTCACTTTCCAACATTTATAGGCAATTGCCAATTAGTTTAAAGAGTCTGTCTGATAACATCGGTTTGCTTCTTCTGCAAACTGCTTATCGGCTTTCCGCCGCTTAAAAATCCCTTCATTTGCAGAAATCGTTAACAATATTAATAAGAACAAACCTGTTGTGATGCTGCGTACTGTGGAAGCCATGC
>JAATFT010000051.1 GCA_015655075.1 Clostridiales bacterium
AAGGTAAAAAATCCGTTTTCGGATAATATGGATCTGGATTTACCGGGTAAGGGTAACTTGGATAACATAGGCGTAAAGACTACAAGTGATATGCTGGAGATGGGAAGCAGCCCTTATGGTTTATTAAAAGAACGCGGTATTCCTGCAACTCTAAGCGATCCGGAAATCAATGCGGCAAATGCATTTGATTTGAAAATGCAGGGGCAGGGAGGTTCTGGAGTTAATAAGGGTTCGGGTAATGCTAAAATACCTTGGGGTAAATGGAGTGACTATGAAAAAGTTACTGTTAATGGACAAGAATATGCTAAAGTTGGAGATAGGTTATATTCTCGTCATGCAGTTGATAGAATGCAACCGAGTGGCAATAGATATGGTCCTTCAATAACTCAAGCTGGTGGTGATTATGGCAGAAGCGTTGCACCGCAATATGCTGAAGATGTAATCAATTCAGTGAAACCAATTGTACAAGAAAATGGGAATTTAAGATATGTTGGAGGTTCATTGGAGGTTATAACAAACCCTCAAGGGGCTGTCGTCACTATTATGACGAAATAAGCGAGGTGGAATATGAAAACTTTAGAGCTAATAATTAAAATATGTAAAGATTTTAAAGATAGAAAGTATGAATTAGAAGAGTTCCAAAGTCGTTTACAGACATTGTTGGTTGAAGACGAGGTAAAACAATATCTTATTGATGTCTTGCGAGATGTAGACAATAGATTGGAGGAAATAAGGTTTTGTAGGTTAGAAGCAAATTTTTATCAGTATGGGGTGGAAGTTGCTGATTCTCTGATGGAAAAGGTCAGAAGCTTGTCTATGTAGAGGTACAAAGTTACACAATCTTTAAATCTTCCTAGGGGTCATATATGACCCCTAGGAAGATCCTTGAAAAAGGGATAATCAGCAAAATATGACCCCGCTTGCAAACCCCATCCCGCAGAATCTGACCCCGGTGTTTACCGACCTCTCAGCCCGCATTACGGGCTGATGTGAGTCGTGTCGGGGCGCTCTGCGACCCCGGCGCTTTAACCTGCACCATTTTCGACCCCATGGTTCACTCGGAGTCTGATAGACACTTTGGCTATATGTTGCTGCACTTCCCGATTCGCAAAATTTGGCTTTGTCACAATCGACTTTGCCATTATAAAGGAATATGATGAAGAGATAAATAGTTTTAGCATTTTTCAAATTGGGGCATGAATTTTAATGGCAAAAACTTTTTCACAGAAACCGTCAAATTCCGTTTCATTTTTGCCGAATGGGCAAACCCCTTATGACGGTTAACAAAATGCGACACAGCGGCACACGGTGGCTTACGGCGTTAAGCATTTGAGTGCCGGATAACGAGTGTACTTATGAAAATGTAACATGCAGCTTCTGTAGAGTGCCGGTAACGAACAGATAAACCGGCTTGTACCCCATTCACTCCTGTTTTAGAACCAAAACGGGGTGAAAATCTTCCGATGCCGGATTTTCAAAATGGTTGCAAATGTGCGACATATAACATACGGAAAACTGGCACATATGCGACTTTTCCCGAAAAAGCAACAGGAAGACGAACAGGAGGCAACAGCAATCCCTACTTTTATCAGGTAAAAAGGAGACAGAATAGTTTGAATTAACTTTAGGCCAAATTGAACAAAATCTTGACAAAATATAATATAATATCGTATATTTATGAGTAGCAGGATAAATATGGATAAATTTTCAGAAACACAAGGATAAAGAAGGAGCGGTAAAAAACTGCCAAAGAAAGCTGATTTTATGTTATCGTAAGTATAGAACTCCTTTCTTGATAAGTGGCGAATTTGTTTCTCGATGATTCAATACTACCATAAATTTGTGAGGAGTTCTATTTAAGAAGCAGAAGAAAAATTAAAAGGAGCAAAAGCTTTCAATGCTTCAATTTTGTAAAATGTATAATTTTTGAACTATGAAATTTAGAATACTTTAAGGAGCGTATACTATGGATAAAAAATTTGAAAAGACACTAATAAGTATTATTTTAACTATTGCTATACTTATATCAATTATGCCTGCTACTATATTTGCGGCTGATAGTTTTAGTACAGCCAGTACCCTAACTTTAAATGAAGCTTTATCTGATACACTTGAAAATAAAAGTGATGTTAATTATTATAAATTTACTACTTCGGCTAACGACTCGTTTTATAAAATAGAACTTAGAAATACAGAAGCTACAGATACAATAAGTTTAATCCTTTATTCTGGCGATGATGCAACTACCGATATTTATGAATTGACTGCAAATGTAGCAGGCGTTGACTCTGATACCAGAAAATTAGAGCAAAATCGTACATATTATATTGCAGTGAAAAATCCATATGTATATGTTGGAAATCCAATAGGAAACTATAAATTAAGTGTTACTGAAATTAAGGATGATATAGCAGATAATTTTAAGAATAGCCAGTCTTTAACATTGAATAAAAAAGTAGCATATAATTTGGAAGCAGATGGAGATGCTGATTATTTTAAATTTACTACAACAGCGAATAATTCATATTATAAAATGGAATTAGCAAATTCAGAAGTGACTGATACAGTTGGAGCGGTATTATATTCAGAAGATGATTCAACGACTAGGATGCTTGATTTAACAGCAGATAAATCAAGTTTGGATTCAAAGATAATTAAATTAGAAAAAAAACATACATATTATTTGCTTGTGGAGAAAGCATATTCATACAATAGTCCAATAGGGATGTATAAATTGAGTATTACTGAAATAAAAGATGATGCGCCTGATTCATTTAATAGTAGCATTAAACTTTCTTTGAACAAAAAAGGTACATATAAATTGAATGTTGATAATGATGTTGATTATTTTAAGTTTAAAACTTCAAAAAAAGGTTCATATACAATTACTCTGGCTAATAAAAGTGGAAATGATAGCATTAATGCGATAATTTATAGTGATGATGATGCCACACAGAATATTGCAACAATAAAAGCTAATAAAGCCTTAAAAAATTCCACAACATTAAAATTAAAGGGAAGCTACACGTATTATATTGCAGTGGCTGAAAGCTATAGCTATGACTCTGTAACAGGATCATATTCATTAACTATAAAGAAGAAGTAATAGAAGATATGGGTAATGAAGATTAACAAAGGAGCTGTCACACTAGTACAGCCCCTTTGTTATAACAGGCGTTGGGCATTTGCTGTGAAGATAATGAGTAATTTAATTATAAGCAGAGGCTGACTTAGACGAAAGTTCAGGCCAGCCGTTTTAATCGTTATTTTACCGCCAGTAAATTTTCTCCAATAAATCATGGAGGTCAGATATGAATAAAAAGGAAGTATTTGAGAAAAAGCCGGTTAAAAAAAACCGGGTGTACCTTCACTAAAAATTTTGTTAACGATTCTGAAAAAAGCGGCAGGCTCTTTAGTGGATTTAAGACTAACGAAACATATTTGTTAGTTAACAGTTCAATTTTAATAAATTTATTCTTCACCGCTGATGCGTACTCGTGCGTATTGAATTAATATATATTTTATTATAATATACAATGTGTTGTTGAATTTAGTAATAGAATATTTATCAACTGGCAAACAAGCGGAGGATAAAGAGATGAAAGTTAAAAGTAATATGCTTGATAAAGATTTAAGACCTACCGGGAGAATGATTAAGATTATTAATAATACTTTTACTGAAAAAAGATTACGACTGTTTAACAAATGGTCAGGCAAAATCACAGGCAAGATAAAAGATGATACCATACAATTCACTGAACAGTGGATTCACCGTAAAGACGGTTCAAAGATACGTGTTTGCATATTTAGACCGCTAAAACCAAAAGAAAATGTTCCAGGTGTTCTTTGGCTGCATGGAGGAGGATATGCAATCGGGGCACCGGAGCTGGGAGCGATGATGTCAAAAAGATTTATTGAAGTGAGTGATTGTGTTGTTGTAGCCCCTGATTATCGTTTGTCGGTTCAAACTCCATATCCCGCTGCATTGGAAGACAGCTATGAAGCTCTTTTATGGATGAAAAGCCACGCGAAAGAATTAGGAATCAGGGATAACCAGCTGATGGTAGGGGGTGATAGTGCAGGGGGAGGATTAACTGCGGCACTTACACTTTATGCAAGGGATCAAGGAGAGGTGGCTATCGCATTTCAAATGCCATTGTATCCAATGATAGATGATAGGATGACAAGCGAATCAGCAAAGGATAATAATGCTCCTCTTTGGAATTCAAAATCTAACTATAATGGATGGAAGCTCTATCTTGGAAGTTTATTCGGCACGCCAAATGTGCCATACTACGCAGCTCCTGCCAGAGCAGAAGATTTCAGCAATCTTCCGCCGACAGTAACTTTTGTTGGTGAATTAGAGCCTTTTAGGGATGAAACTATTCAATATGTAGAAAACTTAAAAAAAGCTGGGGTTCCTGTTGAGTTTGAAATATATAAAGGCTGTTTTCATGCGTTTGATCAGATATGTCCCAAAGCAGCGATAAGCAAAAAAGCAGCTTCATTTGTTGAAAATTCATTTAAGTTTGCGGTAGATCATTATTTTGCAGAACAAATTATCAGGCATTCAGCAGATACATAACAGGGGACACTCATTCATTAAGTACAGAACAATCTGCGCCGCTCTTAATCGTTATAGAGGATTAAAAGTAAAAATGTAATGCAGCAAAGCTGCGGAGAGGTCCGAGCCATATTCCTTAATTGCACAGCCAATATTAGCATCTATTATGTCACAAGAGCGGCCAAAGCCTTTGCAAATCCCTCTTTTGATATATTTTCCGCAAATATATTATACCCGTTCCCATTGAACATGAATTCAGCGTAGTATATATTTGCTCCGCCATCACTATCCGTATAATGGGTGATTATCATATTGACACCGTTTACCTGTGACTAACACTTAAACCGTTATTCTTTTAGCTATCACCTTAAGTAAAAAATTATTTGCTAAAAAACAACCGTTTCTATATAATAAATAAAGGAATATAATAAATTAAAAAATAAATTATATTCCGCTACAGCCAATCTTCTTAATAAATGGAAAGGATCATTAATTTGCGGCAGGAGAATACCAATCTTGAATTATATATAAAGTATACTCTAAAAGAGGATGAAATCACCATACTTTCCTGCAAGGGTTATGGGGCAACGGTGACCTTGCCGGCTAAAATAAACGGATATCCCGTTAGAAAAATCGGGGCTTATGCATTTTCAAATCCGGAAAAAGGTTTGAATATGCTTTTAAATATCGGGGAAGTTCTTTTAGAAAGGATTTCAGGGCTTAAGGTTCCGGGCGGTAAAGAGGATTATATTTACGGTCTTAAGTTACAGGAGATTTCATTGCCGGAGAGTATTGAAGTAATTGGCGAATATGCTTTTTATAATTGTAAGGAACTGATAAGGGTCAATATGCCGGGCGGCAGAATTCAGATAGAAAACGGCACTTTTATGAACTGTGAAAAGCTGGCCTATGTCAATGTAAAAGCGGCACCGGATGATTTAACCAGTGTAAAGGGGATTTTAACGGAGCTCACAAGTGAATTATGTATCACATTTTCCCATGGGGAGGAAAAAGGTGCGTTCCTTTTTCCGGAGTATTATGAGGATGCCGTTGAAAATACACCGGCGCGTATTTTTAGGTATTTACTTTACGGGGCGGGTTATCGTTATCGCCAGTGCTTTGAAGAGGGCAGACTTGACGTTTTGGCATACGATATGGTTTTTCAGTCGGCAGAGATTCAAAATATTCATGAAACAGCCCTGCGTATTGCATATTTAAGGCTGCAATATCCCTATAAATTACAGGAAAGCATGAAAAAGCAGTATTTGGATTTCATTGCCTTACACATGGAAAAGGCGGTTAAATTAATGATTTCACAGGATAACATCCGGGGCCTTATTTTTTTAACAGGGCTTGGATTAATGGCGGAGGAGAATTTTGTCCATGCCCAGGAGGAAGCAGTCAGGGCAGGACGCAAGGAATGTGCGGGCATTTTATTGAAAGAACGGCTGCGTTGTTATCCGCCCGGAGAAAAGAAATATGAATTATAAAAGGTAAAAGACGTATTCAGTCTGGAGCGTGTCTGAAAAATGCTTGTGCCGGGGCTGGGTGCAATGATTTTTTAAACATGCTCTAAGGTGGAATATCCGGAAAGGGATTATTATGGCGGAAGACAGAGAGAGACAACTGCAGAAAATAGGTGAGACGATTTTGACGGAAGCAAGGTCGGAATTGTGTCTGTATATGAGGTTTTTAAATCTTCCTCTAAGCAGTTTGCGGTATGAAAACAGACCTGGAACAAAGCTGTTAGGTACGGACGGAACAGGGCTGTTTTACGATCCGGAGGTTTTAATCGGTTGCTTTAAGGCCAATCCGGTTCTTGTAAACAGAATCTATCTCCATGTGGTTCTTCATTGTATTTTCAGGCATCTTTTTAAACCCCACAGGGAAAATAAACCGATTTTTGATCTTGCCTGTGACATTGCCATGGAGTATATTATTGACGGGATGAGATATCGCTGTGTCAGATATCCTGCCTCCAGATACCGTTTGGTATTTTATGAAAGTCTTAAGAATAAGTTTAAGGTGCCCACCGCTGAAAAAATATACGGCTTGCTCCTGGACCTTGACATGGCCCCCTTAGAACAGGAACAGCTGGAGTCGGAGTTTCGGATGGACGATCATTCCCTTTGGCCGGACGGGGAGCAAAAACAAAATCCCAGCATGGAATCCCTGGAGCAGAAATGGAAGGATATCAGTGAAAAGATGCAGACGGAAATAGAAACCTTTTCAAATGAAGAAGCCTCCAATTCAGATACTCTTACGGAGGAGATAAGGGTAGAGAACCGTAAAAAATATGATTACAGGAGCTTTTTAAAAAAATTTGCCGTTATCCGGGAGGAACCCGTAACGGATATGGATTCGTTTGATATGGTTCTTTATACCTACGGTTTGCAGCTTTATGGCAACCTGCCTTTGATTGAACCTTTAGAGACCAGGGAATCAAAAAAAATTGAAGAAATCGTTATTGCAATCGATACTTCCCTTTCCTGTTCCGGAGAATTGGTCAGGGAATTTTTAAAGCAGACCTATACGATTTTAAAAGAAACCGAAAGTTATTTTAGAAAAATAAATATACATGTTATTCAATGTGACGAAAAGGTGTGTTCTGACCAAAAAATCACCAGTCAGGAAGAATTGAAAAAATATATGGAGCATTTTGAGTTAATCGGAAGCGGCGGGACGGATTTCCGGCCTGTTTTTGAGCATGTGAATCAGCTGATAAAGCAAAAAACGTTCAGAAATCTGAAAGGACTCGTTTATTTTACAGACGGACAGGGTGTTTTTCCAAAAGTAAAGCCGCCCTATGATACCGCATTTGCTTTTCTTAGGGAAAATTATGAGGATGCCCTTGTTCCGCCCTGGGCTATGAAGCTGATTATTGAACCGGAGGATTTAAGGCAGGCAAAAGCAAGGCCTGAAAAAGAGCTTGAAGAAGAGCTTTTAAATGTTAATGACAAGGGCAGCGGGAAGGGAACCATAGCTTAAGGATAATACTTTAGAGGAAGGTGCCGTATTATCGAAAACCGGATCAGAATACTGTACCAGGAGTGAAAGAAAATATAAATCGGGAAAGGACGCCGCAGAAAGATTCTTTTATTCAGTAACCCAGACAGATTTTGGGTTTGCGGCGGGTGTTGTTGTGAATATTAAACGTGCAAAAGAAGAGATTGTAAATACGGTTAAAGCTTATCTTGCAAAGGATGAATTCGGCAATTACCGAATTCCCTATTTAAGACAGAGGCCGATTCTGCTGATTGGTCCTCCGGGTATTGGTAAAACCCAGATAATGGAACAGGTTGCGGGAGAATGCAAAGTGGCTTTAGTAGCCTATACCATTACCCATCATACCAGACAAAGTGCAGTTGGGCTTCCCTTCATCCGGAAAAGGAAATACAACGGGAAGGAATTTTCAGTGACGGAATATACCATGAGTGAAATTATTGCGTCGGTTTATGATAAAATTGAGTATACGGGACTAAAGGAGGGCATCTTGTTTATTGATGAGATTAACTGTGTTTCGGAAACCTTAGCGCCTACCATGCTCCAATTTCTGCAATATAAATCCTTTGGAAACAAGAGAATACCGGAGGGATGGATTATTATTACGGCGGGAAATACACCGGAATACAATCGTTCCGTACGTGATTTTGATACCGTAACCCTTGACAGGGTAAGAAAAATGATTGTGGAACCGGATTTGAATGTCTGGAAGGAATATGCTTATAAACAGGGGATTCATGGGGCCATTATTTCTTATCTGGATATTCGGAAAGAAAATTTTTACCGCGTGGAGATCACACCCGACGGTACTTTCTTTGCCACGGCCAGAGGCTGGGAGGATCTTTCGGAAATGCTTGCAGCCTGTGAGGAGCTTTCCTTACCGGTAACCGAAGATTTAGTGGTTCAATATATTCAGCATAATGCCATTGCAAGGGATTTTGCGAATTATTATGAATTATATAATAAATATAAAGAAGTGTATTCCATAGAAGAAATACTGAAAGGAAACATTACGCAAAATGCCATTTTAAAAATAGGACATGCTTCTTTTGACGAGAAGCTGAATGTAATCGGTCTTCTCCTTAGCAGGTTAAATGATAAATTCAGGGAAGTTTACCTTATGGATTTATACATGGACAGATTGTTTTCCTATTTGAAAGAATGGAAGCAGCAGATATCTGAACCGGGAGCAAAACTTCCCAAGGAGCTTATTAAAGATTTGCTAAAAGAGGAGGAGGAGAAGCTTAATAAAAAAACAGAAAGCGGGCAGTCCGATAAAACGGAGATTACGGTATCGGGCCGGATACGAAACAGCCTGGAAAGGTATGGGAAACAACTTAAGGAGAAAGACGTTAAAGATTGGGAAAAAAGTTTTGATTTGGTAAAACATATCTTTGATCAGGAGGTCTTAAAACAAAAGGAAGAGATAACGGCGGCTTCTAAAACTCTGGAACATGTCTTTGAATTTATGGAAACCGCCTTTGGTGAAAGTCAGGAGATGGTTGTTTTTATTACTGAACTTACCGTGAATTTTTATAGTTCGAAATTTATCGGAGAATACGGCAGTGACATGTATATAAAATATAACCGCAGTTTGCTGTTTGAGGAAAGGCATAAGGAAATATTAAAAGAAATTGACAAGTTATGAATGAAACAGCAGGAGCATCCTTTTATTTAAAAGAGAAATCCGCCTTAAGAATTCTGAAACATCAGCCTCATATTTGACCGGTTATGGGTTTATCAGAGCATAATTCCTGGATTTAGTGCAGAGCCGCATTGATTAAAGGGCAGCTATAAGGTATACTGTATAGTGGTGTTAAATTTTAGCCGATTGTTAATCGCATTTAATGTAAAGCGAATCAGTCATGCCTGTAAACCCGCATAAATAATGAGTTTTGTGTATTTTATTCATGGCTGGTTAAAATAGACTTAATGAGGAGGCATAGGATATGTATGTTATTGATGAATTTGCAAATAAGAATTACGATACCGGCGGGGATGGCAACGACAAAAATAGCACAGAAAGAAAAAGCATTGTTTTTTTATTAACCGTAAAAGCTTTTGTTGCATATTTGGACGACCATTGTACTATACGTCAGGGGCTTGAAAAAATGAGGTATCATGGATATACTGCTATGCCTGTGATTGCACGGGATGGGACTTATGTGGGAACCGTCAGTGAAGGAGATTTTTTATGGCATATGATTGACAGCGGTATGTATGCCATGAAATCACAGGAGGAATATTCCATTAAGGATATACTCCGAAAAGGCTGGAATCCCGCCGTGAAAATTGATACAACCATGGATGAACTGCTGCTGCGTGTTATGGAGCAAAATTTTGTCCCGGTTATCGATGACAGGGGAAAATTTATGGGAATTATAACCCGAAAGGATATAATTAAGTATTATTATGATAAAATGAAAGAAGGATAATGGAAGCGGCGGGATCAGGAATGCCTCACAAAATAAAAGCAAAAGGGCATAGGCTTAAATAGAATCTCAATCTTAATAACGAAGCTGATACATAAGGATTACATATGGGAAAATGCATAATCCGGCTGCCCGTTAACGAAAAACAACCTGACTTTTTCCATCAGGTTATTTTCCGCTATTGAATATCGATTCTACAGCCCTTCATTTTAGCAGGCTCCACTTTCGGCACGTATATGGAAAGTATGCCGTTTTTGTATTCCGCTTTTGCCTTCTGGGATTTTACTTCCACAGGCAAGGGGATTGTCCTGGAGAAGCTGCCATAGTACCTTTCTTTTCTGTATACGTCATCGTCTTTATAATCGTCGTCTTTTTTAGTCTGGCCTGACAGCCGGATGGAATTTTCATCCACATAAACATTTAAATCCTCTTTTGAAACACCAGGTATTTCAGCATTTAAAACGACGTCTTTTTCCGTCTGATAAACATCAATCCTGGGGGAAGTTGTTTTTCCGAAAAATCCAAAGGGTGAATTTTCAAAAAAATTGCTCATTTCCCTTTGAATATTATCCGCATCCCTGAATGGATTCCATGGTACAAGGTTCATTTATGAATTCCTCCTTATAAGTTTTTTCTTTCTTATTATTTTCAAATTACGTAATTTTATTATAAAGAATTTATTTGCTATATGGAGATTTATTTATTATTATATTTAAGCGTTTTCAATCCCCCTTGTATTAATTTATCAATAGGTTGATTATGGGAACGGCATATCCTTTTTAAACCGTATAGGCTTTCGGGGTCCTTACTTATCAGATTGACGCCATATGTACAGGAAAGTGTTGCCTTAAAACCTAATTTTTTTATAATGCTCTCTGTTAAATCATTGTATTTTCCATAGGGATATGTAAATGTATTTGGTACTTTATTCGTAACCGACATTATCTTTTCCTGTAAAGTATTGATGTCTTCCGTTATAACCGCCTCATATTGGGCAGTGGATTCATTCTCCATTTTATAGCAGCCGTACCGTCCGTTGCGGATTCTATGTAAATTATAAGTATGGTTTTGGATTTCAACCAGGCCTGATTGATCCATTTCATATATCTGCTCCCAGGTTATGACGGCATAATTAATATTGTCGTCCGATACCTTTGAATAATCATCCGTGCTTTTTCCAACGATAGATAATACAATCTTTTTATTATATTCTTTCAGTAAGGGAAACACATATTTATAAATGCTTATATAACCGTCGTCAAAAGATAAAATGATGGGGTTTTCCGGCAATTGTTTGCCGTCATACACATAATCGATTAATTGGGACATGGTAATTGTATTATACTCATTTTCCGATAAATATTTTAAATCGCTCTCGAATTCATATGGACTGATAACATCCTTGCCAAAGTTGCTGTTCTTTACCTGGTGGTACATAAGGATTGGTACACACACCAGCTGCCGATTGGAAGATACAGCATAAATGTCAATTAAACTCCTTGCTATGGAAATTGTTAACAGGCTGAAAAGAACAGCCAGTAAAAAGATTTTGAGCCTATGATCATTAATAATTTTTTTATACATATGGACACCACTCGAATATATTTTATATATAATTATATGACAAAAAAGCAGAAATTTAGCCTGCCATTTTTTAATTAATCAATTTTTAATAAAATTTTAAAATAGAATCCCAGATTCCGGTTCTCTTTTGTATGGAATTAATAATATCAATGAAATAAAACTATTATTTTTGTTACTATTGAATAAAAGAGGGCTGCCACTTTAACACAAGTCATTACCATAATAAACTTGGTAATGACTTGTTGATTTTTGATATGGCGACCAGCAGGATTCTTTTATTTAAGCATATTCTCCAGGATTTGTTTTGCCTTTTGGTTATTGTCGCCGCATTCTTCCAAAACACGGGTAACGGTTTCATATCCAAGCTTTGCAGTATATTCTGTTGCAAAGGCAAAGGAAGAGCTAAGTGTTTCCTTACATCTTGAAACGTTTGGCTTAATGAGATCAATACACTTTTCGCGGAACAGTTTTACGCAGTGGCTTAGCAACTCAAGACTTTCCAGCAGGGAATCTGCAATAAGAGGCAGAAATGCGTTGAGTTCAAATTCACCGTGGGAAGACGCCGATGAAATTGCGTAGTCGTTTGCCATAATACGCATGGACACCTGAATAACCATTTCCGGAATCACGGGATTTACTTTTCCGGGCATAATGGTACTGCCTATCTGCATGGGCTTTAACCTGATTTCACCAATGGCATTGGAATTCATCAGGCGTAAGTCGTTGGCAATTTTCATCAGATTGACGGCAAGAGCTTTTAACAGGCCTGAAACTTCCACGAAAACATCATTGTTCTGGGTAATGTCCAAAGGATATTCCGAAACGGCAAGCCCAATGCCGGTCATGTTTCTCAATGTCTCAATAATGCCGAAACGGTACGGTCTGTCCGCATTGATTCCGGTTCCTATGGCAGTTCCGCCGAGATTGACCAGTCGCAGTCTTTCCTCCACTTTGTAGAGCCGCCACCGGTCTCTTGCAATTGCCTGTGCATAGGCGCCAAATTCCCCGCCCAATGTAACGGGAATGGCATCCATAAGCTCCGTTCTGCCGACTTTTTTAATAGAATCAAATTCATTTTCTTTTTTCTGGAGTGCTTCCTGGAGCTTTGCACATTCCTCACTTAATGTCCGTAAGGTATCGATTGCGGCAATACGTAATGCCGTTGGATAGACGTCATTGGTGGACTGGCCCCGGTTTACATCGTCCAAGGGATGGATAATATCATAAGAACCAGGGGGACAGTCCATTTGCAATAACGCAAGATTGGCAATCACTTCGTTTACATTCATATTTGTTGAGGTTCCGGCGCCGCCCTGAAGCGACTGCGTAATAAACTGATCGTCTGCCTTGCCGGCAAGGATAAGGTCACAGGCATCTATGATTGCCGGGTAAATTTCTTTTTTATCAGCCCCTATATCGATGTAGGTAATTGCCGCTGCCTTTTTTATTTTTACAATGGAATAAATAAGCTGTAAATTAGTCCTTTTATGCTCCAGTTTAAAATTCTCGTATGCCCGTTTAGTCTGTAATCCGTACAGCTCATGATCTTCAAGCCCTATTTGGCCCAATTTGTCGGATTCTTTTCTCATGTTAAACTCCATTCCGTTTGAAATATGCTTTTTATTTCACACTAGAGCGTGTTTGGAAAATGCTTGTGCCGGGTTGGGTGTTCCACTTTGTGGGAGGTAAGGAGCGATTTTGGGAGCGTAGTGGGGCTACGTTTCCAAAATTGTGACACAGCATACCGCAAAGTGGAGCGGTCAAAACGGTGCAATGATTTTTCAAACACGCTCTGGTACAGCATTGCATAAGTTTCGCTGAATTTCAGTGCCTGATATTTGCGTTGGGGCAAGGCGGAGGAATGAGGCGTAGCGGTGTTCTACGCTGACCTGCGACTACGCGGCACCAGCGTAAATAGCGGGTTCTGAAATCATTGAAATCTATGCAATGCTGTACTAGTTCCCATGGCATTTTCTTCAAGTACTGCTTCTAAATGAGGGAAGATTTTTAGGCTGCGCTTTAAAATACCCTGCATATAGGCTATGGTTACCCCGTAATTTGTAATCGGTATGCCCTGGTCCACGGCACATTTCATACGGTAGCGTACTTCCCGTTCATTCAGCATACATCCGCCGCAGTGGACAATCATTTTGTACGGGGTAAGATCCTCCGGAAACTCTGCGCCGGAGGTAAATTCAAAGGTAATGTTTTTGCCGGTATAGTTTTTCATCCAGCGGGGAATTTTAACCGTACCGATATCGTCACACTGACGGTGATGGGAACATCCCTCCGAAACCAACACTTTGTCTTTGTCCTCCAGTTTTTCAACGGCAACAACCCCTTTTACCGCAGTATTAAGCAGTCCCTTGTACCGTGCCATTAAGATAGAAAAGGAAGTGAGGGGTATATGCGGCGGCGTATCGGCGGATACCTTTGCAAAAACCTGGCTGTCGGTAATAACCATCACAGGTTCCTTGCCAAGATTAGAAAGGGTGTCCCTAAATTCGTATTCTTTTACCACAATTGCGGTTGCATCCGCTTCCAGAATATCCCGAATTGTCTGCTGCTGGGGCAAAATCAGTCTGCCCTTTGGCGCCGCTTTATCTATGGGAGTGACAAGCACAACAAAATCGGAGGGATGAAGTAAATCTGCAACAATTTTTAATTTTTCATCATCCACCAAAATTAAATGTGCAATTTTTTCTTTTAATTCCTGTATGCCCGTTGATTGTTCTGCACTGGCATACATTTTATTTGGCTCCCTAACGGGTATGGTATCAAGTAAATCGATTTTATTGTAAACAATATAATAAGGTACATTTTTGGCTATAAAAGCATTTACAAGATCAAGGTCGGTATCCTTCATTCCTTCCGTAGCGTCTACAACAAGTACGGCAATGTCCGTTTTGTTTAACACCTGCTTCGCCGCCTTTACCCGGAGTCCTCCCAAGCCTCCTTCATCATCAATACCCGGTGTGTCGATGATCGTTACCGGTCCCATCGGAAGCAATTCCATTGCTTTGTAAACCGGATCGGTTGTCGTTCCTTTTACATCGGAAACAACGGCAAGGGCCTGTCCTGTAAATGCATTTACCAGGCTTGACTTTCCGGCGTTCCTTCTGCCGAAAAAACCTATATGTATTCTGTTTGCAGACGGGGTTTCGTTAAGTCCCATAGCGATACCTCCAAACATACATAATTATTCATTTTTCTCCTTTCTTACAGGTCAGATAATCTTTTCTATTACTTTAAAATCAAAATAAAAGTACCAATCGTTATAAGTAAACCGCCTAACACCGTTTTTAAAGTTACAGCTTCTTTTAGGATGACAAAAGCCAATACGATACTGATAACTACGCTGAACTTATCGATTGGTACTACCCTTGATGCATCTCCTATCTGTAAGGCTTTGTAATAAAAAAGCCAGCTTAGGCCGGTGGCAATTCCGGACAGGCCTAAGAAAACCCAGCTTTTTGTACCAATATTAGTGACTTCATTTTGTTTTCCGGTCATAAAGACGATTCCCCAAGCCATTATTAATACTACTATGGTACGTATTGCCGTAGCCAGGTTGGAATTCACTTTCTCAATACCGATTTTGGCTAATATGGATGTGAGCGCGGCAAATACAGCTGAAAGCATTGCATATAAAATCCACATAACGGACTCCTTTCCATATTGAAGTTGATTTGATTTCTTTTTTGCATTATCTAATTCTTACATTTATATGGATTTTTGTCAATTACTTCTTTATCTTTATTGACAAGCTTATAATAGCAATCATATAATTAATTATGTTTTAGTAATACTTATTATGGAGGAAGATAATGAAAATAAAGAAGGTAACTTTAATTGGATTAGGAGCAATGGGTGTATTTTTTGCACCAAAATTAGACAAATATCTGGGGAAGGAGAACTTCAGGGTACTTGCCGAAGGTGATCGCAGGGAAAGATTGCTGACAAAAGGCGTAACGGTTAACGGCGTCGGACATCAATTTACAATTATCACTCCTGAAACAAAAGGTGACACAGCCGACTTGATTATTATGGCTGTAAAAGACACCGGGCTGACACAGGCTATCCGCGATATAAGAAATCAGGTGGGAGAGGATACCCAGATCCTTTGTGTTATGAATGGGATAGACAGCGAGGAAAGGCTTGCGGCGGTATATGGCTGGGAGCATATTTTATATTCCTATATGAGAGTTTCCATAGTTATGAAAGACGGGGTTGCAGACTTTGATCCCCACATGGGAAAGGTGTATTTTGGAGAGGCAAAAAATGATGAATTATCAGAAAGAGTTAAGACTGTCAAAGAATTATTTGATACCTGTGATATCAAATACAGCATTGAGCCGGATATGATCAGAGGTATGTGGTTTAAATTCATGTGCAATATCGGAGAAAATATGACCTGCGCCCTGTTAGGCATTCCCTTTGGTGCTTATCATGTCAGCGAACATGCGAATGTAATCCGTAGAAATGGAATGCGGGAGGTGATTAAAATTGCAAACCGCCTTGGCATCGATTTGGGAGAAAAAGACATAGAGTATCAGGAAGCTACGATTAAACGATTGCCCTTTGCCAACAAACCTTCCACCCTACAGGATTTAGAAAACGGCCGCGTGACTGAAATTGAGATGTTTGCGGGAAAAGTAGTGAAACTTGGTGAAGAACTTGGTATAAAAACACCTTTAAACTGGATGTTTTATCATGGAATTAAGGTATGTGAGGAAAAAGCTATGGGAAAGTTTGATGCCCTGCAAATATCCCAATGAAGGAAAACGGGAAAAAAGGATAGGCAAAATTTAACAAACTGACAAAAAGGACAATTTATACAGGAATGACCGGGTGAACCGTTAAATATATTTTAATAATAAATATTGGATGGAGCTTGTAATGAAACTGATAAAAGATAAAAAAATATTGTTTTTTATACTTTTATTTACATTTGCGTATTTTTTTGGCGGGGGAATTGCCATGTTGGTGAATGCTTATGAGAAAAGTACGCTGATACCGGAAGTAGAAAACTGGGGCCTGGGATTTTCCACGGAAGGGCAGCCGCCTACGGCAAATGCAACAGCAGACGAATTAAAGAAATATGAAGCCTACTATATCGGAGATACAAAGAAGAAGGTCATATATTTAACCTTTGATGCGGGATATGAAAACGGTTATACCTCTGCCATATTGGATGCATTAAAAAAACATAACGTGCACGCAACCTTTTTCCTGGTTGGCAATTTCATAACATCAAGTCCCGACCTGGTGAAACGGATGGCGGAGGAGGGACATAATGTGGGAAACCATACATATAACCATCCGGATATGTCCAACATTTCTTCAATGGAAGCTTTCCGTAAGGAGCTGGAGGATTTAGAGAAAGTTTTTGAAAATATTGCGGGGCAGAAAATGATAAAATATTATCGGCCGCCCCAGGGAAAATACAGCGAGAACAACCTGGAAATGGCGAAGGAGCTGGGATATAAAACCTTTTTTTGGAGCCTTGCATATGTAGATTGGTATAACGATAAGCAGCCTACGAAAGAGGAAGCATTTAAAAAGCTATTGGGAAGAATTCATCCGGGCGCAATCGTTCTTCTTCACTGTACGTCAAAGACAAATTCCGAAATACTGGATGAGCTGCTTACGAAGTGGGAGGAGATGGGATACACCTTTGGAACGCTGAATGATTTGGTAAAAGAAGCGCAAAACCAATAGTTAATAATATATGGTTGAAAGAGAGGACACTTCTCTGCGGGTTATGGCGGAACAAAACCTTTATCGACCGCCTTGCCGCCAGTGATCATGCCATGTATGCCGTTGAAGAAATGGCCGCACTAAACATAAAACAGGTCATTTTTGATTTTCTCTGCGCCACGCTTCAATTTTTTCCATCCACTCCTTGACTTTGGCTTCGTTACCCTGGGTGGTGGGAAAATAATACTGCCGGTCGCGCAGGGAATCGGGAAGGCACTGCATGGCGGTGAGCTTGTCCTTTGTGTCATGGGCGTACACATATCCTTCTCCGTAATGCAGCTCCTTCATGAGCTTGGTGGGTGCGTTGCGGATTTGCAGCGGTACCGGTTCGGCAAGCATTTCCAGAGCATCCTTTTTGGCACCTTCATAGGCCTTATAGAGTGCGTTGGATTTTGGAGCCAGTGCAAGATACGTAACTGCGTGGGTGAGATTGACGCTGCATTCCGGCATGCCGATAAAATGGCAGGCCTGATAAACAGCCACGGTGATTTCCAGGGCGTGGCTGTTAGCCATTCCCACATCCTCACTGGCAAAGCGGATCAGCCGTCTGGCAATATAGAGGGGATCTTCTCCGGCTTCCAGCATCCTGGCCAGCCAATAAACGGAAGCGTTTACATCGCTGTTCCGCATGGATTTATGCAGAGCCGAGATAAGATTATAGTGTTCCTCTCCGTTTTTATCGTACAGCAAGGACTTTTTGCTGATACATTGCTCAATAATCTCTTTTGTTACGGTGATTTTTCCCTTGTCCTGTTCCCCGTTTAAAATGACCATTTCCAGCGTGTTTAACGCAACACGGGCGTCTCCGTTGGCAAAGCCTGCAATCATTGACAGCATTTCCTCCGTTATTTCGATATTGTGTCCAACGAATCCGCGTTCGTCGGTTAGGGCCTGCCGCAGTAATTGGATTAAATCGGAGACGGTCAGTGCCTGCAGTACAAAAACCTTGCAGCGTGAAAGCAACGCCGAGTTGATTTCAAAGGAAGGATTCTCAGTCGTAGCACCAATCAAAATAATGCTGCCCTTTTCCACAAAAGGTAAAAAGGCGTCCTGCTGCGCTTTATTAAAGCGATGGATTTCATCCACGAACAGTATGGTTTTTTCTCCCATCTGACGATTGCTTTCCGCTTTGACCATGACTTCCTTAATTTCTTTTATTCCGCTTGTAACCGCACTGAAATCCACAAATGCGGCCTTGGTCTTTCCGGCAATGATTCTTGCCAGCGTTGTCTTGCCGACACCGGGAGGCCCCCAGAAGATCATGGAAGACACCTGATCCTGGTCAATCAGCTGCCGCAGGATTTTCCCCTTCCCCAGCAGGTGCTGCTGGCCCACATACTGGGATAAGTCGGCCGGACGCATACGGCTGGCCAGGGGATTATTTTTATCACGGTCATCGAAAATAGATAACTGTTGCAATATACCACCGCCCTTTATCATTTAATCCGTTCTGAATATGCCGGACATTTTGATTCCTCGTTGCCTGAAAGCCAATCAGGATTTATCATTTATGGAGAGTTCCTCTCTGGTAATTCTTTAATTAAAAGTATATCATATAATTTTTATAATGGGAATAATGTGGATCATTTTTCAGCGCCGAAAGGTAAATCTAACAAAAATACACGCTAACGTGGGATGGAACGGACTTATTTACTGGAATCAATTTAGCTGTATCCGTATATAAATGACGATTTTTAATTTGTTTTACATATTTTAAATTCTACCTGTGCCACAAACACATCATCATCTACTTTCACGCTAAAATGTCCCCCACAGGCTTCGGTATAAGTTTTAGCAATTGCCAGTCCTAAGCCATTCCCGGTTGTTGTCCGTGCCTTATCTGCTCTTGTGAAACGCTCTATAATCTCATCCTCCGAAAAATTCATTTCATAATTAGCAACATTTTTAATTGTTAAAATAATATTATCGGCATTAATAATAGTTGTAATTACAATTCTTGAACCCGATAGAGAATATTTAATTGCATTTTCAATCAGATTCTGACACACACGATACATAGAAGCACTATCCGCTATAAAATCAGTAGCATTTTCTGTCAGGGAAAGCTTTATTATTTTATCATTGCTCTTTATTACATTATCCATATCCGCTATAATTTGCGTTACTAATCGATTCATGTTGATCGTTTCCATATGTAAATCCACATTTCCGCTTGCAGTTTTAGCCAAATCAAACAAGCTTTGAATCATTTCATTTAATTTCTCTGCCTTGTCTGCGATACCCATCACATAATCTTTCATAATTTCAGAGAGTTCTTCCTTCTTTATCAGATCAATATATCCAATCATTGATGTCAACGGCGTTTTTAAATCATGCGAAACATTAGTAATAAGCTCTATTTTCATCTTTTCGTCCCGCACTTTTTCTGCAATTGCCTGTGACGTGATACTGCCCAAATTCACAAGCGCTTCACCATAGTTAAAAAACGGTTCCTTCTGACTGAAAAGATTACAGAAATGCAGATTACCATCTGAGATTAATTCCAGCATCTTCTCCAACTTTCGAAGTTGTCGTTCTTTCGGACTATAATAAATTATTATGTGATAACAAACGATAATTTCATAACAGGCCGGTATAACCAAATAAATAAACCATAAAATATAAGTAAGATTGTCATATGCAACAAGATCCTGCGCAAATGTATAGTATCCGTCTTTCTTGCAAAAATTTAATATAAACAAACTTAAAAGATAATAAGGAATAAGCGGAATCTGAAGTTTACAGATTCGCAGTCTTACAATTTTATCATTTTCCAGTGTCTTATTCTGTTGCTGCATTCTGTTCCACATACTAAAAATCTTATTAATTCCAATAATAAGAATACCTATAAGACTTATAAACATGGATACAAAGACTCCGGAATTATAATCATTATTAATAGTATTTTGAATTAATATCGTTAATGTTATAAAAAATACTATCCCACATATTACAAAAACTAATGTTTCAATTCTTGATCTTTTCAATTTTATATCCAATTCCCCACACCACCTTTAAATATTTTGGTTTTTTCGTGTTTACTTCTATTTTTTCTCTAATTCTCCTAATATGTACCATAACGGTATTTTCTACAGCAAAGCAATTTTTATCATCCCATACTTTTTCATATATCTCCTCTGCCGAGAATACTCTTCCTGCGTTTTTTATAAGCAGCTCTATAATATTGTATTCTTTAGCCGTAAGCCTTACCTCTGTCCCATTTACAATAACCGTTTTCGAAGATAAATCCAGCACCAAATCACCATTGACGATTTTATCCTTCGTATTTTGAGGTTTTCCTTCATTCCAGACTAGATAGCGCCGTAACTGAGCCTGTACTCTTGCCACCAATTCAGCTGTATTAAATGGTTTTGTAATATAATCATCCGCCCCCATAATCAGACCTGAAACCTTATCGCTTTCCTCTGTCTTTGCAGATAAAATTAATATTGGGATTTTCTTAAGTTCACGTATCTTCATCATTGCTACCAAACCATTCATCCTTGGCATCATAACATCAAGAAGGATTAAATCCACAGGATTATCCTTTATAATTTCCAGTGCTTCCATACCATCATAAGCCTTTATAACCTCATAGCCTTCAAATTCCAATAATTTTGATAATGTATAAATTATTTCTTTGTTATCATCTACTACAAGTATTTTCTGCTTGTCCATTATATTCTTTACGATATTCCTTTCATTGATTTAATCACCGGTGTAATTTTAGCCTAAGTATACTTCTTTCAAAGCTGGCTTTATTATACATAAAAATAATTTCATTAAAGTTGATATTATTCTTACAAATTTCTTAACTTATACTGTAACGATAAAAATTAAGCGATATCTTTTTTTCCCAATTCTGTTGTATCAAGTCCGGACAGGCATTCATTTATGGTTACATAGTGAGGCGGCGCTGCTTGGGATAAAAGAGATAACGGTTACGGAAGCCTCCGCTTCAAATCGAAGATTAAGGGTGGGCAGTTCACTATTTTCTGCATTTATGGTATAATAGCATGCTATAGAGGTATGCTACAGCTATAAAAACTATCTGACAGCCGTAAAAGTGTTTTTTATTTTATTGCTTTTTCAGATAAAGATTAGAGCGTGTTTGAAAAATCATTGCACCGCTCTGACCGCCCCATTTTGCGGTATTCTGCGTCGCGATTTTGGGAGCGTAGCACCACTGCGCACCCAAAATTGCTCCTTGCCTCCCACAAATTGGAGCGTCCAGCCCGGCACAAGCATTTTTCAAACACGCTCTAGGCAAAGAAAAAATTGATGAAAGAACAGGAAGGGATTAGAAGATGAGATTTGCAATTATAGGAACCAGCCGAATCAGCGATACATTTATGGACGCCGCAAGCCAGGTGCCGGAATTCGAACTTAAGGCGGTCTATTCCAGAAACAGAGAAAAGGGACAGGTATTTGCCGATAAATATGGCGCCGGGTTATTATATACCTCCCTGGAGGAACTGGCGGACTCAAAAGAAGTGGATGCAGTCTACATTGCCAGCCCAAACAGCTGCCATGCTCCCCAGGCCATTCAGATGTTAAATGGCGGCAAGCACGTACTGTGTGAAAAACCCATTGCCTCCGACTCCGAAGAATTGGCAAAAATGCTAGGAGCAGCAGGTCAGAACAAGGTAATTCTTCTGGAGGCAATGCGTTCCGTGTTTGATCCCGGTTTTGCCATGATAGAAAAGTTGCTGCCGCGGATAGGAACCGTGAGAAGGGTAGCCTTTACCTATTGTCAGTATTCATCCCGTTACGACCGGTTTAAGCAGGGAATTATAGAAAATGCATTTAATCCCCGGCTGTCAAACGCAGCACTGATGGATATCGGTGTTTACTGCGTCCATCCTATGGTGAAACTGTTCGGCTTGCCAAAATCCATACAGGCTCAGAGTATTTTTCTGCACAATGGCATGGAAGGCATGGGAACGGTTGTTGTCTTGTATGATTCCATGCTGGCGGAATTGCATTATTCAAAGATCACTCAGGGATATCTCCCCAGTCAGATACAGGGGGAGCAGGGAACCATGCTGATTTATGATATTCCGGATACGAAAGCGATAGAGCTTTGCTTCGGGGACGGACGGCGGGAACGGATAGAGATTGATAAGAAGAAAAATAATATGTATTATGAAATAGAAGAATTTATCCGCCTGGTAAAAAGGAAAGAGGCGACAAATCCTCATAATCAATTTTCCGTCTGGCAGATGAAAGTCCTGGATGAAATCCGCAGATGTGCGGGCATCCGATTTGAATGAGATGTTATATTATAGAAACAAAAACCGTGTTTCTATAATCGGATGGACGGCGCGAAGGCGGCGCCTTTTATCAGAAGATAAAAAGCAATCTTCTGATAAGTTATATTATAGAAATTTTCTAATAATGGATAGGAATTTAAAATAAAAAATCTGCAAAATTATTATTGTAGAAAATTATTTATAAAAAATGAAAAATATATTGACATTTTAACCTACAGTGCATAGTACAATATTATACTACGCACTGTAGGTATTTTAAGGAGGATTTTCATGAAGAAATATCAGCGAATGTCTGATGCAGAAAAGCAGATCATGATGGTAACTAAAAGATAGAAACGGCGTAAAAAAATAAAAAAATAACGTTATATATTGCCAAAAAATAACGTATTGTATATAATAAAAATAACTTTATATAATAAGAATAACTAAGGAGTGTCTGAAAACTGCCTGCGCCGGGCTGGGCGTTCCACTTTGCGGGATAAGGAGCGATTTTGGGAGCGTAGTGGTTGGGGCTACGTTTCCAAAATTGCGATGCAGCATACCGCAAAGTGGGGCGCTCAGAACGGTACAATGATTTTTCAAACACGCTCTAGGAGGTGAGAAAATGAAAAACGGGAAAATAAAGCTTTCCGATATAGCGGACGCACTGGGAATTTCAACTATTTCAGTCAGCCGGGCACTTTCCGGGCAGGAGGGTGTAAGCGATGAGTTGAGGGATAAAGTCCTTAAGAAGGCAGATGAGATGGGATATCTGAGGACAAAAAGCCCCGGACATATCAGGGTACTGGTGCTTCATCAGAAGCCGTTCATCCAGGATAACAGTAACTTCAGCCATGTGATGCAGGGAATTGAAAAGGCATTGCAGGATGCCGGCTGTGAACATGATATGGAATTTACGGATAAAACTGCCCAGGGTAAATTAAGCCTTCCCAATAAATTGCAAAAAGGACTCCTCTATGACGGACTGATTTTAGTCGGCGGCTTTGAAAATAGTTATATGGATTTTATAACCGGAAAAATAAGCAATTACGTATGCTTTACCGGTTATTCCCCTTCCAAGGATTGCGACGGTATCTGGTATAATTTCAACAACAGCGCCTATAGGCAATGTGAATATCTGATTAAGAAAGGACACAAAAGAATCGGGTATGTGGGAAATAATCGGGGGTACGTAAGCAAGGAAAAAGTCCTGGGCATAGTTACCGCCCTGGAAGATAATAACCTTGCGGCCAGGGAGGAGTTCTTTGTCTATTCGGATGATTATGAGGAAAAAGTCTATAATCTGATTAAAACGAAAGGCGGCCCTACCGCTTTTATCTGCCAGTGGGATTATACGGCGATGAAATTAATCAAATATCTGCATGATAACGGAGTGAAAGTCCCGGAGAATATCTCCGTAATGGGGCATGGTAATACGGAAATGTCGGCACTTTGTATTCCGGCCCTTACAACCATGGAGCTGCATATTGAATATGCCTGTGAATCCAGTGTTGCACTGCTGTTAAAAAGACTTAAAAGACCGGATAAACCAAAGGAGAATATTTTAATCAACTGCACCCTAATTGAGAGGGATTCCGTAGGCGCCGCCAAGTGAAAGAAATCGTTACTGTTCACAGAACTGCTGATTTTTTGCAGAGCTGTGAATAGTAACAAGAAATCATAAACTGACAATAATGAAAGAGGATTCATATGAATAAGAATATTTTAATCATCTTTATTAAAAAATATAAATTTTCCTATATCGTAGGCCTTGTGTTCATGTTTCTTTCCTCCTATGTACAGACGCTTTTTCCGAAAATTCTGGGAAATACCGTTGACATATTAAAGATTAAAGGGTTCAAGCCGGAAAGAATCTATGTAAATATCGGCTGGATCCTGCTCATAGCAGCCGGCACCTTTGCATTTACCTATATTTGGAGGAATTTGGTTATCGGGAATGCGCGTAAGCTGGAATGCTATTTAAGGGAAAAGCTGTTTGATCATTTTCAGATCCTTTCCCCCGAATTTTACAATCAAAGGAAAACCGGAGATTTAATTGCCTATGCGATAAATGATATAAATGCGGTAAGGCAAACCCTGGGTCCTGCTTTATCCATGGCGATAAACGGTATTGTAGTCTGTGCCATATCCGTTTATTCCATGACCCGTGCGGTTAACTGGCAGCTTACCCTTATGGCCCTGCTGCCTGTTCCCGTCATGGTTTATATCATGATTCATATTGGAAAGGCGGTAAAAAAGCGTTTTAAAAGGGTACAGGAAACCTTTGCCTCAATTTCTGACCGTGTCAATGAGAATATAAACGGTATGCGCGTAATAAAGTCTTATGTACAGGAGGAAAAGGAGGTTGAAAGATTTGAAAAACTGAATGACCAGATGGTGGATTCAAATTTGAGTATGATTCGGGTGTCGGCCTTTTTGCCACCTTTAATTGAGCTGTGTTTTACGGTAAGCTTTGTTATCAATCTTATCTGGGGCGGAAACATGGTCCTTAAGGGGAGCATTTCCCTGGGCGATTTTATTGCGTTTAACGGCTATCTTACCATGATATTGGCCCCGGTTCTTTCCATCGGCCAGGTGACCACTATTTTTCAAAGAGGCATGGCATCCTTTGGAAGACTGAACCAAATCATGAGTGTAAAACCCTGTATTGAGGATACGGGAACAATCATGCAGCCGCCCCGGGGACAGATAAAAATAAATAAGCTGACTTTTACCTATCCGGGAACCGGGAAAGCGGCGCTGAAAAATATCGGCCTGACTATTCCGAAAGGCCATATCCTTGGAATTATCGGAAAAACCGGTTCCGGGAAAAGTACGTTAGTCAATCTCCTGCTAAAAATGTATCCTATCGGCAACGGTCTGATTTATTTTGGAGATAAGGACATAAATGAATTTAAGCTGGAGGCGCTTAGAAGTGGAATTGGGGTCGTTCCCCAGGATAACTTTATGTTCCATGCCTCCGTTGCGGATAATATCCGGTTTTTTAAAGAAATTTATAAGCCGGAAGAAGTAATAAAAGCGGCGCAGGACAGCTGCATTTATGAAAGTATAATGGAATTTCCAAAGGGATTTGAGGCAGTTTTGGGAGAACGGGGAGTTAATATTTCAGGAGGGCAGAAACAGAGAATATCCATAGCCCGGGCACTGGTTAGGGAGCCTGAAATCCTGGTGCTGGACGACGCTCTATCGGCGGTGGATACGGTTACGGAGTCCAAAATCCTAAATAATTTACGGAGGGTAAGGAAAAACAAGACAACCGTTATTGTTGCAAGCAGAATTTCCGCCGTTATGCAGGCGGATGAGATTATTGTTCTTGACAAGGGGGAAATCCGTGAAAGAGGCACCCACGCACAGCTCATAGACAAAGGGGGAATTTATAATGAGATCTACCGATACCAGTTCGGTACTGGAAAACTGGAATCCGTCGGTTAAAGGGGAACAAAAAAAGAAAAGCTTCAAAAGACTGATGTTACTTAATCTGCCCCACTTAAAGAAAATCCTGGCGGCCGCCCTCTGTGTGCTTCTGGTTAACGGAGCTGCTCTTGCCAAGCCATATATCCTTAAAATCGTAATCGATGATTTTCTGACCAGCCATATACCGCAAAAGGGAATTTATTCGCTGACCGGCATGGGAATTCTTTATTTTGTCTTGGTAGCATTTAGCGGCGGTTTTGGCATAGCCCAGGTAAACCTGATTAATAAAGCCGGACAGGAAATATTACGAAATTTAAGAAGCCAGGTATTTAGAACCATTCAGCTCCTGCCGCTTAAATACCTGGATAAAACCTCCTCCGGCAGTTTGATTACAAAGGCAACCAATGACGTGGAGGCGCTCAGCCAGTTGTATACGGATGTATTTATGAGCTTTTTTAAGGATATATTTTTGATAATCGGCATTGTATCCGCGATGCTGATTCTGGATGTGCGGCTTACCCTTGTTTCATTTTGTGTAGTTCCGGCTATGTTCGCTTTTATATTTCTTCTGCGGACGAAGATAAAACAGAATTTCAGGAAAATGAAATATCTCGTCGGCAGGATAAACGGTTTTATGGCTGAAAATTTATCCGGTATGAAGTTAATACAGATTTTTCACGGAGAAGCAGAAAGAAAAAAGGATTTTAAGAAATTAAACGACGGCTATTATAAGGTAACCTCCTTTCAGGTCTGGATGAACAGTTTTTTAAAGCCGGCGGCCAATGTATTCCGGAATATAACCGTTGCAATCTTAATCTGGTACGGCATGGATAAGATTGCGGGGGGAACCCTTCAGATCGGTATTCTTTATGCCTTTGCCACCTATATTCAGCAGTTTTTTGAACCTATATCGGATCTTGCCGATAATTACACCAATATCCAGTCCGCATTTGTGTCTGCCGACCGTATTTTTGAGCTGCTGGATCAGAAAGAAAACCTGGAGGATCTGGAGGAAGGCATTGGAATGGAACGGGTGGACGGAAACATTGAATTCAAACATGTCTGGTTTACATACAATGATCAGGACTGGATTTTAAAGGACGTAAGCTTTATTGTCCGTAAGGGCCAGACTGCCGCCTTCGTCGGCCAGACGGGAGCGGGAAAGACTACCATCATCAGCCTGATCAGCGGTTTTTATAAAATACAAAAGGGAGAGATATTAATTAACGGAGTAAACATCAACGATATCAAGAAAAGGGATTTAAGGCGGAATATTGCCGTTGTCCTTCAGGAGGTTTTCCTGTTTTCCGAAACCATTGGTAAAAACATTTCCTTAAATGATGAAATTGACCCCGGAACAATAAAAGAGGCTGTCACAGCGTCTTATGCCAAAGAATTCGTGGAAAGCTTTCCGGGGAAAATAAATGAACCGGTAATGGAAAGGGGCAATACCCTGTCGGCAGGACAAAGACAGCTGATATCTTTTGCCAGGGCCATTGCACATAATCCCTCCGTCATCGTACTGGATGAGGCGACGGCCAATATCGACTCCCAGACGGAAATTCTGATCCAGAAGGCAATTGCAAATATGGCAAAGGACAGAACCGCTCTCATCATCGCCCACAGGCTTTCCACTATCCGGGGGGCTGATAAAATTGTTGTCTTAGACCACGGCAGGATCGTAGAGTGCGGCAACCATGCCGAGCTGATGGAAAATGGGAGATATTACAAGAATATGGTGTTAGAAGGAATTACGGCTTAAATCATGGATTCTGAAGGAAAGAAAGGAATATCAATATGAAATTGTACAGCAAGTACTTTAAAAGGTACAAAATTCCATTTTTGACTGCCGTTTTTTGTGTTACCTCGGAGGCGGTCTGTGATCTGCTGGGACCTACCTTAATGTCAAATATCATTAATACCGGTATTGAACAGGGTTCCATTACAAAGGTTTATTACTGGGGCTTTCTTATGCTTTTGGTCACCTTAGTGGGCGCAGGGTTTGCCGTGACGCGGAATATTCTGGCAAGTAAGGTTTCCCAGCGTATGGGGGCTGATCTAAGATATGACCTGTTTGAAAAGATTGTGTATTTTTCAGAAGTAGGCGGGGATAAAATTGAAAGTGGCTCCCTTATAACACGTATGACCAATGATACGAACCAGATTATCCAGTTTGTAAACGGCATCATGCGTATTTTTATGAAAGCGCCCATTACCTGTATCGGCAGTATTGTACTTGCCAGTCTGCTTAATTTCAGGTTAAGCCTTATTATTTACGGCGTTGTTTTAGTAGTGGCGGGCCTGATTATTATAAGTATGAAGTTAAGCTATCCCCGGTTCTATCAATTACAGAAAGCTATGGATAAGGTAAACTTAACCGTTCAGGAATATCTGATCGGAGTACGTCTGGTCAAAGCCTTTGGAACCTATAACAGGGAAACCGGGCGGTTTGAGGAGGCAAATGTCAATTTAATGCAAAAGGGTGTGTCCTCCCAGATGGTAATTACCTTAATATCGCCTTTATTGACCCTGTCCGTGGGAATCGGTACGGTAATCGTTATTTTTGTCGGCAGCCGGCTGTTTACTTTAAATCTTGCATCGCCGGGTGATGTTACGGCATTTACCATATATATGGCGCAAATCCTGACATCATTAGTGATGATAACCAATATATTTAATACTTTTGTCCGTACAAAGGCTTCCTCCTCACGTATTAAAGAGATTTATGACTGTGACGTAGATTTTGCCCGAGTAGGCGAGGCAAAGGATTTAAACGGCAATATAGAATTTAAGAATGTCACTTTTGCCTATCCGGGCGGCAGCGGCGTACCTGCCATAAAAGATTTGTCCTTTTTTGTTAAAAGCGGAGAAAGTCTGGCAATCATCGGTCCCACAGGCAGCGGCAAATCCACCATAGTCTGGCTGCTGCTTCGTTTTTACGACGTGAACAGTGGTGAAATTTTAATAAACGGCCATGATATAAAAACAATAAATATTGATACGGTCCGGAATAATATTGCCATTGTTCCCCAAAACCCCATGCTGTTTTCCGGTACCGTGGCCCAGAACCTCCGGTGGGGAGATAAAAATGCATCCGATGAAATGCTTCGCATGGCTGCAGCCATGGCCCAGGCAGGATTTATTGAACAGATGTCCGACGGTTTTGAAAGCCTGTTGGGAAGTGCCGGAGTGAATGTATCAGGAGGGCAGAAACAGCGTATTTCCATTGCCCGGGGACTACTTAAGCATTCTTCCATACTTATACTGGATGATGCCACCAGCGCCCTGGATGCCGTTACGGAAGCGAAGGTGCGGGAAAGCTTAAATTCCGGAACCGGAAATCAGACGGTCATTACCATAACCCAGCGCTGCGGTACGGCAATGTCTGCGGACCGGATTTTAGTAATGGATAATGGGGTTAAAGTCGGATACGGCACCCATAAGGAGCTTATGCAAAATTGTGAAATATACAGGGACATTTATAAAACACAGATTGAAAGCAGCAGGGAGGCGTAAGAGGTGGCACAGCAATTTATAGGACAGGAAGCAAAAGTACCCTCCATGGGAGGTAGATTCGGCGGCAGAAACCGTTTTGCACCGGGTGAAAAACCGAAAAATGCCAAGGGTACTTTGTTACGTATTGTAAAAATTTATATGCGATGGGGAAGGACTATTTTATTAGCTATACTGCTTACTGTTTTTTCCTCGGCCATATCCATTGCAATACCTTATTTTGTGGGCAAAACTTTTGATACCTTTAAAATTGGGGACAGGACGGTGGATGCAGAAATGCTGCTGTCACTTTTAATGGTAATTGCGGCCCTCTATGCCGCCAATTGCCTGATTTCCTGTGTCAATGGAGTAATTCTGCTTAAGGTTTCCCAAAGGCTCGTATTTACCCTGCGCCAGGAATTTTTCGGAAAAATGCAGAAGCTTCCGCTAAAATTTTATGATACACGCTCCCACGGCGATACTATGAGCAGGATTACCAATGATGTGGATAATATCAGCACCACCATCGCACAGACGACGACTCAGTTAATATCAAGTGTTTTAACACTGGCGGGTTCTCTGGCGGTGATGATAGTACTGAACGTCCCCCTTACCTTTGCGGTATTGTTATGCATTCCCCTTGTAACACTTTTAACCAGGACTATTGCGTTACAAAGCCGGACTTATTTTAACGCCCAGCAGCAAAGCCTTGGTTTTCTCAATGGAGTTATTGAGGAAAATATCCTGGGGCTTAAAATGGTTAAAGCCTTTGGCAAGCAGCAGGACATATTAAAACAATTCGGAGAAATCAACGAAAAGCTGTATGATAGCAGTACAAAGGCTCAGATCTGGTCCGGATATATGATGCCCCTTATGAATGTGATTAACAATTTTATTTTTGCGGTGGTTGCCATTATGGGAGGTGTCTTATCCGTAGGATATGGCCTGTCCGTGGGTACGGTTGTCAGCTTCCTGAATTATTCCAAGCAATTTTCCCAGCCTCTGAATGCAGTTGCCGGCATGTTCAATACCATTCAGTCCGCCCTTGCCGGTGCGGAGCGTGTTTTTGAAATTCTGGACAGTGAAGAAGAGCCGGCGGATGAAAAAAATGCGATTTCAATGGAGACTCCCAGGGGGGAGGTTACTTTTGAAAATGTGTGTTTTTCCTATAATAAATCCACTCCCATCTTAAAGAATGTAAGCTTTCATGTCAGAGAGGGAGAAGTAGTTGCTTTGGTTGGTGAAACCGGCGCAGGAAAGACTACCATTGTCAATCTTCTCACCCGGTTTTACGATGCGGACAGCGGCAGGATATTAATTGATAATGAGCCGATTACGAACCTGAAACGCAGCAGCTTAAGGAAATGTTTTTCCGTAGTACTCCAGGACACCTGTCTGTTTACCGGAACCATTCTGGATAACATCCGCTATTCCAGGAAGGATGCTGCCGACGAACAGGTGATACAGGCCGCTAAAATTGCCCATGCCCATGATTTTATTGATAGGCTGCCAAAAGGATACCATACCATGGTATCCACAGCCGCGGATAATTTAAGCCAGGGGCAGCGTCAGCTTATTGCCATTGCCCGTGCCGTGCTGTGCGACAGTCCGATTTTAATACTGGATGAGGCCACCAGCAGTGTGGATACAAAAACGGAAAAAGATATCCAGCAGGCCTTCCTAAGCCTGATGAAAAACCGCACCAGCTTTTTAATTGCCCATCGCTTATCCACCATCCGGGATGCGGATCACATTATGGTTATCGGCGGCGGAAAAATATTGGAAAGAGGAAATCACAGAAGCCTTATGGATAAAAAGGGACAGTACTACAATATGGTAATCAGCCAGATGGGAAAATTGCCGGAAATGCGGGAAATCTAAATTTATTATATTTGAGAAAATGTGGATAACCGGATGACTTTTAATTATTTTTTAAGGATTGCTTTATTCATTTACCATTTTAATTTTTTTAAAATTATGGTATACTATATAAATTCTTATATATTTCGTAATTTCAGGAGGATTTATGTTTGGTTATGTAAATATTTACAAACCTGAACTGAAAATGAAAGATTTTTATAAATATAAAGCCTATTATTGCGGCTTGTGTAAGACGTTAAAAGACAGATACGGCCGCCTGGGACAGATGACTCTGTCCTATGACATGACGTTCCTTATTATATTACTTACATCGTTATATGAAAGCGAAGGGGTAAGAGGGCAAAACCGATGCATCATACATCCCGTAAAAAAACATGAAACTCTGTATAACCAAATGACGGATTATGTGGCGGATATGAATATTGTCTTATCTTATTATCATTTTCTGGACGACTGGCGGGATGAAAAAAGCATGGCGGGCCTTGCCGGTTCACAGGCATTAAAAAGAGCCTGCAAAAAAATCAGTAAGAATTACCCCAGACAGAGTGGTGTAATCCAGGAATGTCTTAGCCGCCTCCAGGAATGCGAGAAGAATAAGGAGATGAATCTTGATATAGTTTCCCGCTGTTTTGGGGAGCTTATGTCGGAATTATTTGTATACCGCCAGGATATGTGGGAAGACAGCTTAAGAAAGATGGGATTTTACCTGGGAAAATTTATATATCTCCTGGATGCCTATGACGATCTGGAAAAGGATATGAAAAATGACAGTTATAATCCGCTGATAGGGCTTCATAAAGAAGAGACCTATGAAGAAAAATGTATGGCTATGTTAACCATGATGATGGCGGAGGCAACCAGGGAATTTGAAAAGCTTCCATGTTTACTGGATATTGATATACTCCGGAATATTCTGTATATGGGTGTTTGGACAAAATTAGAAACCATAAAGTCAGGAGATACAAAAAGGAAGGAACATAAAAATGATAGCGAATCCATATAAGGTGCTTGAAGTGTCGCCAAGTGCCAGCAATGATGAAATTAAAAAGGCATATAGGGAATTAAGTAGAAAATATCATCCCGATTCTTATATGAATAATCCTCTTTCCGCTTTGGCAGAAGAAAAATTTAAAGAGGTTCAGGAAGCTTATGAACAGATTATGAAGGAACGGGAGGGAGGTTATGGCGCGGGAAGTGCTCCTTATGGCCAGACTTCCTATTCTGACGGGACTCAGGAGGAAACGGTCCATATGACGGCGGTCTATAATTATCTGGCTGCAAGACGCTACCAGGAAGCCCTTAACGTACTTTCCGGAATTTCAAACCGTACGGCAAGGTGGTATTATTACAGTGCGGTTTCCAATGCCGGAATCGGAAATAATATTATGGCCTTGGAGCATGCCAGACAAGCGGTAAATATGGAGCCGAATAATGTGGAATATAACAGTTTTTTAAACCAGTTCCAAGGTCGGGGCCAACGATATCAGACTACCCGCGGCACGATGGGAAACGGATATGGCACGGGTAATTTCTGCTGTGATTTGTGGTGTGCGGACACATTATGTGAATGTATGGGAGGGGATTTGTGCTCATGCTTCTAAATGCAAAAAAACTTTCGTTTTTAAGCCTTTTACTTGCATGCACTGTTTTACTGGTGATACTTGGCGGCGTATTGGAGTTTAACACCCTTTTTCTTTTGGCGGGAGCCTCTTTTTGTGTAGGAATTGCCATCCGGGAGAGCGGGCTTTTATTCGGCTTTGGCTTTTATATTGCCAGCATATTGTTAAGCTTTTTACTGGCCCCAAATAAGCTTTATTGTATTACATTTGCGGCAATGGGACTTTACCTGGTTATTACGGAATATTCATTTCATAAGTTAAGCTTTGTAAAATGGAATTCCGGCATACGGAAAAAGGTATTATGGATAACAAAGTTTATTGCATTTAATATCATGTATATCCCCATTCTGCTTTTTTTACCGAAGCTGCTTTATCCGGGACAGTTAAGCAATGGATTTTTAGCCGCTTTTTTCTTTGGAGGGCAGGTCGCTTTAGTTATTTATGACATGGCATACACCTACTTTCAAATATATATATGGGGAAGGATACGGGGTAAATTACATCTGTAATACTATTTCCGAATCCTCAGCCAACGTCAGATGGGTCTGGCGAATGGATGCCCAAGGTACATAATGCGTTAAAATATGCAGGATAAAATATGTAAAACCAAAACCGTCTTTCCGGTAAAAACAGATATACTTACCGGGAAGATGGTTTTTAGCGGCTATTTATTAATTACTTTCGAGTAATTATTTGCAACCTCTTTCCAGTCAATTACCTCAAAAAGGGCTTTGATATAATCGGCGCGGACATTTTTATATTTTAGGTAATAAGCGTGTTCCCATACATCAATACCCAGAATAGGAATCCATTTGCCAAGGCTTTCCATTATGGGATTGTTCTGATTGGAGGTGGAGGAAATTTTTAAATCCCCATTCTTATTAGCGGACAGCCAGGCCCATCCTGAACCAAATGTAGCGGTAGCAGTTGCAGATAATTTTTCTTTCAGAGAGTTAAAATCTACAAAATCCTTTTTAATCTGTCCGGCAAGTTTGCCGTCCGGCTTGCCGCCTCCTTTTGGGGAGAGGGTTGAAAAATATAAGTTGTGATTATAAAATCCTCCTCCGTTGTTGGTAATTGCGGTTTTTAGTGCGGTATCCGATATCTCGGGAAGTCTGATAAACACTTCTTCAATCGGTTTGCCGGAAAGCTTAGGCAGCTTTTCTACCGCCGCATTTAAATTATTGGTATAGGTCGCATGATGTTTTGTATAATGAGTGATCATTGTGAGCTCGTCAATATGCGGCTCCAAAGCATTATAATTATAGCTAAGTTCAATTTGTTTATACATATATGACTCCTTTTTGCCCGATTTGGCGGGCGAATACATGGTTAACTTGAATTATTTCATTATACATGGAATCGTCAGAAAAATAAAGAGATATTATTAAAATAATTTATCAATTAGTTTTGACATTGACAATAGATTGACAAAATAAAAATTAATTTGCAATTATTGAGAGATTTTTATTAAATGGCATATAAGAATTAAGAATCCTTTTCGGAAAAATTATCTAAGGCGTATCTGAAAACTGCTTGCGCTAACCATTTAATTAGCAGGTAAATACAATTTCATTCTGTTAGTTAATAAAAACAATATATTTGTTAATTATATAACAAAGCGGTATTAAATATGGTGTTAAATAAAGCATTTATTTATTCTGAAATCTGAAATAAGTATGAAATATAAAAAGAATGGTTGATATTTTCCATCTTATCTGATAGGATATACACTGAAGAAATTTTTGAAATTAATTCTTTAACAACTTAAAGTGTTAATTTGCAAGCTTTGCTATTGCAATTTCGCAATAACATAAATTATCTATTTGGAAGGGAGAACTTTTATGACAGAAAACAAGAAGTTGCAAGAATGGGTAAAAGAAATGGCAGATATGTGTCAGCCGGATAATATATACTGGTGTGATGGTTCCGAAGAAGAAAATGAACGTCTGCTTAAGCTGATGGTTGATTCCGGTATGGCCGTGCCTTTAAAAAAACGTCCGGGCAGTTATTTATTCCGCAGTCATCCGTCCGACGTGGCACGTGTGGAAGACAGAACATTTATAGCTTCCAAAACGAAAGAAGAAGCAGGGCCTACCAATAACTGGATTGATCCGGCAAAACTTAAGGCGACAATGAAGGAACTTTATAAAGGAAGTATGAAGGGAAGAACCATGTATGTTATTCCCTTTTCCATGGGACCTATTGGATCTCCGATTTCCAAGATTGGCATAGAATTAACAGACAGCCCTTATGTTGTAGTAAACATGCGTATTATGACACGTATGGGTAAAAAGGTTCTCGAAGCGCTTGGCGAGGGAGAATTTGTACCTTGCCTTCATTCAGTGGGAGCGCCTCTTGAAAAGGGACAGAAGGATGTCGCCTGGCCATGTGCGCCCATTGAAAAGAAGTACATCATTCATTTCCCGGAGGAAAGACTTATTTGGTCCTACGGTTCCGGCTATGGCGGCAATGCTTTATTAGGCAAAAAGTGTTTTGCGCTTCGTATTGCGTCCGTACTTGCCCGTGACGAGGGTTGGCTGGCAGAGCATATGCTTATTCTTCGCATTACCGATCCCAAGGGCGATAAAAAATATATAACGGGAGCTTTCCCAAGCGCTTGTGGTAAAACAAATCTGGCGATGCTTGTTCCCACTATTCCCGGCTGGAAAGTAGAAACCATCGGTGATGATATAGCATGGATGAAGTTTGGAAAAGACGGACGTTTGTATGCGATTAATCCGGAAGCAGGTTTCTTTGGTGTTGCACCCGGAACTTCTTACGATTCCAATCCTAATGCTATGCACAGCATAGAGAAAAATACAATATTTACAAACGTGGCTTTAACGGACGACGGCGATGTTTGGTGGGAGGGTATCGGAACCCCCGCTCCGGACCATCTGATTGATTGGAAGGGGAATGACTGGACTCCGGATTCCAAAGAACCCGCGGCTCATCCCAACGCACGTTTTACCGCTCCCGCCAAGCAGTGCCCGGCAATTGCGCCTGAATGGGAGGACCCGGCCGGTGTTCCTATCTCTGCAATTTTATTTGGCGGACGCCGTCCAAGCACGATTCCATTAATACATGAAAGCTTTGACTGGAAACATGGTGTATTCATGGGCTCAATTATGGGTTCGGAAATCACTGCCGCAACTATATCAAAGAATATCGGACAGGTTCGCCGTGACCCGTTTGCAATGCTTCCGTTCTTTGGATATAATGTATGTGATTATATTAAGCATTGGCTGGACATAGAGGGAAAAACAAGTTCGGATAAGCTGCCCAAGATCTTTTATGTTAACTGGTTCCGCAAAGATAAAGACGGCAAGTGGTTATGGCCTGGATTTGGCGAAAACAGCCGTGTCCTTAAATGGATTGTGGAGAGAGTATCAGGAGAAGGGAAAGCTGTTAAAACGCCTATCGGTTACATGCCTGCTGCCGATGCACTTGAGCTTACCGGTCTTGATATAAGTAAAGAAGATATCAATGAATTGCTTAAAGTTGATAAAGAGGAATGGTTAAAAGAAGCCGTTTCCATAAGAGAACATTATGCCAATTATGGCGATAAGCTTCCCAAAGAACTTGTTGCCCAGCTTGACGCTCTTGAGGACAGATTAAAAGCAAAATAAAAAGTAAAAGTGCTGAATATATAATGGACAGTCCCGATGAAGAACCGGCAGATAAGATGATTTTATCTGCCGGTTCTTTATTATATAGGAAATCCTGTGCAAAGGCAAAGAGGCCGTATTCGTATTTCTTGAAATTATTCGTTAAGAGTATCTTTTAGTAAATCAGTTTGTTCCTTTCTTCTAGAAAACAGGCGGAACGCCGTGATTAAGACGCCTACCAGGCATATGCCGGCGGCAGAAAGGTAAACGGCTCTCATTCCATAAATGAATACGTCGTTTTCCGCCTCTACAAAATCCGTTACCCGGTAGCCCAGTTTGCTGCTCATACAGCCGTACAAAAGGGTGGTTGCCAGAGTAATGCCGCAGACCATGCCCAGGTTACGGACAAAAGCATTGATACCTCCCCCGATACCCAGTTTGTTTTTCGGCAGGGTTGACATAATAAGGGAAGTATTAGGAGACTGAAACAGGCCGTTGCCCAATGACATGACGGCAACGAAAATCCCCATGGCAACGTAGGAGGGATTTTCATTTAAGGTGGACATAAGAAAAAGTCCAAGACTTGTAAGACTAAGTCCTCCTAAAGTGAGAATTTCCGAACCGATTTTATCTGACAAAAATCCGCCTGCAGGTGCCGTTAGAGCTAAAACAATAGGATAGATGGATAAAAAGGCTCCGGCCTGACCGGGTGTAAAGAGCAAAATATCCTGCAGATAAAAAGGCATCACAATATTTGAGCAGAATATGGCTACGAAACTGATAAAGCTGCACACAATACTGACCGAAAACCATTTATTATGAAATAGTTTTAATTCAAGCAAAGGCATTTTCGTTTTATTTTCAACCCGAAGAAATATAATAAATAATATAATTGAAATAATCAGGCAGATCCATACTGGCGGTGAACCCAATCCCACACTTTGTACCTGACCTAAAGCACCGAATAAAAGAACGATAGCGGTAATAAAGAGAAGGGCTCCTAAAAGATCTACTTTTTCATCGCTTCTTTGTCCTGTACGCGGCAATAA
Organism: Clostridiales bacterium; assembly: GCA_015655075.1. Lineage (GTDB taxonomy): Bacteria > Bacillota > Clostridia > Lachnospirales > Lachnospiraceae > Anaerocolumna. The sequence continues at coordinate 37,683 of JAATFT010000051.1, forward strand.
TTTAATACCCAGTAAAAGTACTATGATACCCACAGGCACATTAATCCAGAAAATATATTCCCAACTGGTGCAGGCAACGATTATTCCCCCCAGGGAAGGGCCTGCTAAGGAACCTAAGGCAACAAAAGTTCCCGATAGACCCAAAGCTCTTCCACGTTCTTCCGCCGGGAATACTTGGGTTATAATACCCTGGTTGTTAGCCATCATTCCGGCAGCACCGATTGCCTGAATAATTCTCGCCGTAAGAAGAACATTTAAAGAATAGGTAATACCGCAGAGAAAGGATCCAACTGTGAATAAGGCAATGCCAAATAAAAATATGGTGGTTTTTCCCCAGATATCTCCAAGCCTGCCGAAAAGCAGCATGGTAGCCGATATGGCAATCAGATATATACTGACTACCCAGGCAATGGCACTTGATGTTACCTGTAAATTATCAGCCATGGAGGGAAGTGCCACATTGACAATACTCCCGTCCAAGGCTGACATAAAAATGGACAAAACAATAATTAATAAAATACTCCATCGTTTTTTGGAATAAACTGTATTTTCTGTATGATTTGTAGCCATAATTTCACGTCCTTATCTTTTAAAGTCTCTTTTGTTCCGCTCTTTTTTGTATTTTTTCCAACGTAGAATCCAGAGCGTCCTTTTCCTCCTGTGAAAGATCCAGCGTAATAGCGTCAATCCATAGGTTTATTTCACTTTTAATTAACGGAATTACCTCTTTGCCCTTATCTGTGAGAAAAAGCCTGTATGCCCGGCAGTCCTGCAGGTTAGATAATTTCTCCAAATACCCAAGCTCAATAAGCTTTTGGATATTGCGTGTTGACAGGGATTTATCAACATTTACTTTTCTGCTTATTGTTTCTAAATTAATGCCTTCATCCTGCCATAAGGCAAGTAAAAACGGATAAGTACCGCTGCTTAAATTATAGGGTTTAAGCGTTTCATCCATATGATATTGTGTGCATTTGGAAATGTGTGCAATCCTTTTTATTAATGATTTACTTTGATACATTCCTATCCTTCTTTCAGTTAAATGACCAAAGGATTTGTATAAAATCCGGTTTTGTTTATTGACTGATTCCTATTGAATGAATGTCCGCTTACAGACAATAGCTAACGGCTGTTATTTAGTTGAACCGTCAGCTATTATATAATGAAATTGATTGACTTGTCAACTATCTTGTAATTGAAATACTGAATTTTAATTACCAAAAAATCTATATTATAAATAATATAAATAATTTGCAAAAAATACTAAAAAAAGAATTGACATTTAATAAAAATGAGATATAATTTTTTATGTCAAAGGCGACATATCTTTATGTGTAAAAGTATAAAGATATGTCGTCTATTTTTTTATCAAAAAAGAGAAAGGGTATTAATAAAAGGGTATTATATTATGGAAATTAGTTTAGCAAACAGCGCTTTTGTGATAATGAGCGCAACACTTGTTTTTCTCATGACACCGGGGCTGGCATTATTTTACGCAGGAATGGAGAGAAGAAAAAATACTTTGAATACCTTGATGTCATGCTTTTTTATATGCGGCGTAGGGTCCGTTTTATGGGTGGCAGTCGGGTATTCCTTAGCTTTTGGAACAGATCACGGCGGAGTAATAGGCGATTTAAGCAAAGTGTTTTTCAATGGAGTCGGTGCAAAGCCGAATGCGGCTTATTCAAGTACAATTCCAGAAACCTTATTTGCGGCATTTCAGATGATGTTTGCAATTATTACTCCGGCTTTAATCTGCGGTTCCGTAGCAGGAAGAATGAAGTTTAAAGCATTGTTCATCTTTATTATCTGCTGGTCGGTTTTTGTTTATTGTCCTTTAGCCCATATGGTATGGGGCGACGGTGGATTTTTAAGAGCCCTTGGTTCGGTTGACTTTGCCGGCGGAAATGTAGTGCATATAAGCTCCGGTATATCAGGCCTGGTTGCATGTATCATGTTAGGGAGAAGAAGAGAGTACGGAGTGGTTTCCTATAAGCCGCATAATATTCCCTTTGTAGTAATCGGAGCGGCCCTCCTTTGGTTCGGATGGTTTGGATTTAACGGAGGAAGTGCTTTGGCAGCGGATGGTTTAGCGGTTCATGCAATACTTACCACCAATACTTCTGCGGCTATGGCATTAATATCCTGGATGGCTTTAGAAAAGATTATCTACGGAAAGCCTACCGTTTTAGGTGCCGCAACAGGTGCGGTTGTAGGACTGGTAGCCATCACGCCCGGGGCAGGGTTTGTTCCGATTTGGGCATCCTTTATTATAGGCGCTTTGGTAAGCCCTATTTGTTATTTTGCAATGACAAAGGTAAAAACAAGGTTCAAATACGATGACGCCTTGGATGCTTTCGGCTGCCACGGAATCGGCGGTATCTGGGGCGGTATTGCAACCGGATTATTTACACAGAAGTCAATTAATTCCGCGGCGCAGTGGGATGGACTTTTCTTTGGCAGTGCAAAGCTTTTTACCGCACAGATTATCAGCATTGTAATCACGATTGCATTTGCCGCCACAGCCACGTTTGTTATATTATTTGTGCTTAAGAAATTCATGACAATCAGGGTAACCAAAGAGGAAGAAGCACAGGGACTTGATTTAACGGAACATAGTGAATTAGCATACCCGTCATTTACAGGGTTGGACTAATTGGCAGGAGGAATAAAGTGAAAAAGATAGAAGCCATTATCAGACCGGAAAAGTTAGAACCGTTAAAAGATATTTTACTGAAAATGAAAATTAATGGTATTACAATTAATCAGGTATTTGGATGCGGAAAACAATATGGGTTTACCGAATATGTCAGAGGTAATACCGTTATAATGAATACTTTGTCAAAAATAGAGGTTAGGATAGTTGTACCGGACGAAAGGTTGGAGGAAATTATCGATGCCATAATTTCCGTTGCAGAGACCGGAGAATTCGGAGACGGAAAAATATTTGTTTCGGACGTAATTGATTGTATAAGAATCCGGACCAGGGAACGCGGTAATAGCGCATTATAATGTTATAATTTATTACTTTATAAAATGACCAATCAGAAAAGGCTGTCGCACGAAGCATTTTATTACCATACATAGCATGGTCGGCTTAACGAGGTGCTGAATATGGTAAAGAAGAGGCTAATGCGACGGCCCCTTTATCTGTCCGGCATAGGGCTCTTATGCGTTGCGTCATCGCCCCTACAGCTTCCAAATAATAATAGATTATAATAGTAATATTTTCCTATTACTTCTGCAACAGCATTAATTTCTGCGGTATATGTAAATCCCATTTTTAATTTTGGGGCATGATGTATTTACGTTAAAATATTTTGATGCAGCCGTTCATATAGAGCAATCATTCGTTTTGCATATAGTATGGCAATTTCGTCTTCATTTGCAAAGGGATTGTCAGAGTAAAAAAAATATTACGCAAATTTACCTGGTTAATTTGCAATAAGTTATATGCAGGTTGGTAAAAAGCACCGCCTTTCATATTAGTATTGCGTATCCTTACAGTTTTATCTATAATATAAGGAAAGCGGAATAATTGGAGCAATAAGATCATACCCATCTTTGTTTATGGCAAGTGCGAAAGGAGTTAGCATGAAATTAATGATAGCATCGGATATACATGGATCTGCATTTTATTGCAGAAAGATGATTGAGGCATATAAAAGGGAAAAGGCGGATAAGCTGCTTCTGCTGGGGGATCTGTTATATCATGGACCAAGAAATGATCTGCCTAAGGAGTATGAACCGAAAAAAGTAATCGAAATGTTAAATGGTATAAAGGATGAACTCCTTTGTGTCAGGGGCAATTGTGATACGGAAGTGGATCAGATGGTGCTGGAATTTCCGATTATGGCCGAATACTGCATTCTCTATCTGGACAAACGGATGATTTTTGCAACCCATGGACATATATTTAATACGGAAAATAAACCTATGTTAAAAATGGGTGACATATTGTTAAATGGACATACCCATATCCCAAGATGTGACAGGGCGGAGAACTTTATTTATATGAATCCGGGATCCGTTTCCATACCAAAAGAAAACAGCGCCCACAGTTATATGATTATGGAAAAGGAATTTTTTTGGAAAGACCTGGAGGGCAATATCTACAGAATAGAAAATTTATAATGGATAAGTCAGTATTAATTTTGAAATTGTATTAAAAAACACAGATTTTCCTTCCAATATAGCAGTTTTTCCTTTAAAATATAATTTATTGCGAAAATAAGAAAGCATAAATATCTACAAGGAGGAACTGATAATGGAAATAAGTAATTTGATGAATTTACAGGGAATGTTGTTTTTGCTGGTGGCGGTGGGGGTAATATTAAGAAAGAAGAATATCATTCCCAAACAGGGGACGGCTATTCTTACGGATTTAGTTATTTACCTGGTACTTCCGTGTAATATTATCTATTCTTTTTTTATAGAATTTAATCTTGAAACATTAAAAAGCTTTATAATTATATTGGTCATTTCCTGTTCTATACAATTTGGCTGCCTGATTCTAAGCAATACCTTATATATAAGGCAAAAGCCGGGGATTAAGAAAGTACTCCAGTACGGGACAGTGTGTTCCAATGCGGGTTTCATGGGGAATCCCATTGCGCAGGAAGTTTTTGGATCCAGCGGACTGCTATTGGCATCTATTTATCTGATACCGCTAAGAATTGTCATGTGGTCGGCCGGAGTTTCCTATTTTACGGAAAGCCCCGACCGGAAAACCGTGATAAAAAAGGTAATGACACATCCATGTATTGTGGCAGTATATATTGGTCTATTGATTATGCTCTTTCAAATTTCCCTTCCGGCTTTTCTGGAAAATACCATAAAAGACATAAGCGGCTGTACAACTGCACTGTCTATGATATTAATCGGTACGATTCTAGCGGAAGTAAATGTAAAAACAATGATAAGTAAAACGATAATCTATTACGCCTTTATTCGTCTGATATTGATTCCCCTCTTAGTTCTGGCCGGTTGCGGATTATTTAAGATAAATACTCTTTTAACCGGTGTTTCGGTGCTTCTTGCCGGTATGCCGGCAGGAAGTACTACCGCCATTCTGGCTGCTAAATATGACGGGGATTCTATCTTTGCCACCAAATGCGTGGTATTTACAACGTTAGTATCTATGATTACAATACCCTTATGGTGTCTGGTTTTATAATAGCAGGGGTGATGCAGAATTTACAATTTATAGATTAAGTTATCATAACGGTCGACCTTTTTACAATTGGTGGCATCTATTCTGTCATATTGTTTTATGGATTCATCCGCATAAGTTATAATATTATAATAGATTCTACTGCTGTCACTTCCCTTATCAAGATATATGGCATTTTTTGCAATATCCAAAATAGTATTGCTTCCCACATAAGATTTCGGAGCGCCGTTTACATAAATTCCATAATTACTCGAAGTTTTAATATAATTCTCTTCTACTGTAAAATTACAGTTCGACTTATTATTTCCGATTATGTGTATCCCATCTTCACTTTTGCCGGATTTGCCATATATTTGATTGGTATCAATTACCGCGGAATTAATTTGGCTAGTATAAATGCCCATTTTACTGTAATCCTTAATGATATTATTCAGTACCGAGCTTTCGTTGCTTTCATTGTATAAAGCAATCCCGTTGCTTTTGGCAGAATTAATCGTATTATTGGTAATAGTACAGGTGTTACTTTTATCTGTTAAAAAGATACCGTCTTTGGCAGGAGAAGATATGGTGTTTTCTGTTATTAACGTATCTGTAGAAGCAGATAATCCAATACCGCCTGCCGGGCTGTATTCATTGCTGCCGGTCTGACTTAAGGTATTTTTAGTAATTTCACAGTAATTGCTTTTCTTTATAAGATAAATGCCGCTGTTGTTCGTTGACTTAATTGTGTTAGCGGTAATTCGGGTGTTGAGTGTCCTCTGCATTAAAATTCCATAACATTCCGCGTCGGTAATAGAATTATTCTCAATTGTTACGCCGGTTAAAGGCCGGGCCTGACTGCCGATGGTACGGATACCGTGTCCCCAGGAGGAGGTTGAGCCGGATTTTACCTCCAGTAAATTGTATATGTTATTATTTTGTATTACTATATTGTAGTCTGTGGGAAGGGACTCTTTTTTGGTTGTATTCAATGCGTCAAAATAATGATTCTGCTGATTGCCCATATAAGTATATGCCAATACTCCGACTCCGGCATTGTAGATCGTATTTTCGCTTATTACAACATTGACATAATTATAGGCTTTGATTGCCACTTCCTCTATATCATGTAAATTATTATTGGATATAGTTATATTCTTATGGAACACGCCCTTTATAGAGGTATGGGAACCGATTGCCCTGGGGTAATTATAAATTTTATTATTCGTTATTTTGATTCCGTTACAGGCTAAATCGTCGTATTCAATACCGGCAGCCTGCATGGAGGGTACGACTACATTATCATGCACAATATCAAGCTGAATTGCTTCTTTGGGAATGGTCCCTGTATAGCCGTATAAGGTGCAGTTATCTATGAGGCCGTCCTTAATTCCCGCAAAGGTAATCAGGTGGCTGTTTTCCGGAACATTGCGTATGGTTGCGTTTTTAACCGTAACGTTTGAAGCATGGATAAAACGGAAGCTTTCCGTGCCTTTCCCCATGTCGGTTATTTTGGAGGAATCCCATATGCCACCGTCTATTGTAATATTTTCACCGGTTGTATAGCCGCCTTTATCCGTGCTTAAGTCATTGGCAAGCATAGCACCTTTTTGGTGATTTTTCATTAATTTAGCTTCTGGGTCGGCAATAATTGTTGTATTGCTGTATATAAGAAGCTCGTTTTTCAGAATATAGGTGCCTGCGGGTATTTTAACCGTCAGGTTATAACCGCCATTTTTGTTGTTATCAAGCAGGCTTTGGAGTTCCGTTGATGTATCGCCTGCTTTTGCATTAACCACCATATCTGACTGCTCTGCTTTTGCCTTCATTGGTTGGAAAAATAAAAGAAAAACGGAAAGTACTAGTATAAAACCATAGAAAAATTTTTTGTTCATTGTAATCCCTCTCTTGCACTGATATATAGTCGAAAAGCTTCAGTGCCTTATCATTTTGTAAATATTTCGTGTCATTTTAACATATAGTTTACCCTATTTTTGCTTTAAAGTAAATAAAATAAAGAAAAAATATATTGGTATTTATTCCCTTACCGTTCCTTTGTTCCTGGGTGCAGGGAACACGGCAGAGGCATGGAGGAAAAATTGCTTATTATTTCTTGTAAAGATACGCCATAAGTATATAATATAACTTATCAGAAGATGCTTTTTTAAAAAGGAGATTTTTTATGGACACATCAGAACTTAATACGCTATATATCTGTTTTCCGGAGGGAAAACATAAAGTGCTTACAATGAGCTATGATGACGGGAAGGCGGAAGACAGACGTCTGGTACAGCTGTTTAACCAATATGGAATAAAAGGAACTTTCCATTTAAACTCGGGTTTGCGGGAGGCGTCCAGAATTCCCATAGAGGAGTATAAGACCCTTTATGCCGGCCACGAGGTGTCGGTCCATACCTGTACCCATCCCACCCTTGCCCGTTGTCCCATGGAGCAGGTGGTGGAGCAGATTTTAGAGGACCGGAGACGGCTGGAAAAGGCGGTAGGATATCCCATACGCGGGATGTCTTATCCTAACGGTTCTTATTCAAAGGAGATTATGGGCCTGTTGCCGTCCCTGGGAATCCGTTATTCCAGAGTTGTGGGAAATTCGGACAGCTTTGGAATGCCGGAGGATTTCCTGGAATGGAAGGCGACCTGTCATCATAACCATAGCCTTTTGCAATTGGGTGAAACCTTTCTGGGCCTGAATAAGACCCAGTATCTGTACATGATGTATGTATGGGGACACAGCTATGAGTTTACGCTTCAAGACAACTGGGACCTGATGGAAGAGTTCTGCCGGCTGGCCGGACATAGGAAAGATATCTGGTATGCTACCAATATTCAGATTGTGGATTATATGGATACGGCGAAACGCCTGCAGTTTACTGCAGACGGTGACCGTGTTTATAATCCTTCTTATCAATCGGTATGGCTTAGTGCAAACAGCCGGGTATACGAAATCAAAGGCGGCGGTCTGGTTCAATTGTAACGATGACGGCTTTTAAGGCACGGCCTTTTCATTATCTCTATAGGGCGCATCATATCGTAGTCTTCATGCTCTAAGATATGACAGTGCCAGACATACCGCCCCGTATAATGATCAAAACGCATGATGATCTTTGTCACAAAGCCGGGAGCTGCTCTGACGGTATCCTTCCAGCCCATTTCGTTGGGGTCCGGCAGGACGGCAGGACCGGTGAACTCCAATTTACCTGTGGTATTATATAAACCCGCATTAAAAGGCTGACGGTTCAGTATCTGAAACTGAATTAAGTGAATATGGACGGGATGAATACCGGCACCTGCATTTATTATGTTCCATATTTCCGTGCTGCCAAGCAAAGGTTTCTCAGTAACCGGTTCACTCCACATAGTTCCATTTAACAAAAAATGGGGCCGGCCATAGGAATCAGTTGATATTTTGAAAAACATATTCCTTTCCAAGTCGGCATCGCACTCTGAAAGGGGATAAAAAGGACTTAAAAAGGAAGGAACCGTACTGGTATCGGGCTCTGAAAGGTAATCTTTTACCCTGAATTCCAGGATTTGTCCGGTTGTATCCTCTTCTACCGGGGGCTGGATATTCGTTAAACGGATTTTTTGTCCGGGAAATTGCGAAAAATTTATTATCACGTCAGCCCGTTCTGCGGGTGCCAGCATTAATTGGTTTAATTCCACGGGCTTTTCTAGTAAACCTCCGTCCGTTCCAATCTGTAACCAGGCAGGTGGGGACCCTTTTCCCTCTGCTTCCGGTCTGATATTGTAAAACCTGCTGTTGGATCCATTTAAGAAACGGAAACGGTATTTTCTGGGCTCTACTTCCAGATAAGGCCATATTTTCCCATTTACCAGAATGGTATCGCCGAAAAATCCGGGTACAATGCAGGGCCTGGGAAGTGCAGGCGAAGGATTCGCTGGTCTGTCAGGATAGTAAAGAGTGCCGTCCTCCAAAAAGGTTTTATCCTGTATAATAAATGGAATATCATATTTTCCGCCAGGCAGATTTAAGCATTGTTCTTCTTTGTCATGAATGATATAAAACCCTGCCAATCCTGCATATACATTCAGTCTGGTGATGCCTATGGCATGATCATGATACCATAAAGTGGAGGCTCTCTGATGATTGGTATATTCATAGACTCTATTTTTAAACAAAGGTGAAACGATCTCATAGTTGTTGGTAAACCATGCTTCCGGGTAACCGTCACTGTCAGTATGAACATGTCCCCCGTGCAAATGTACAACCGTCCTTACCTGGGGAATACCGGGACCTGAGGAATGCAGAGTGGTGTCAACGGGAAGCAAATGCCTGAATACGGGCAGGTGATTTTCCCATTTTACCCTGACTATCTGATCTCGCCAGGTTACAATAGACGGACCTGGGTATAAGCCTTCATATCCCCATAAGGTTGTTGGGGGGAGGTCTCTGTGTAATTTTTGTTGAAACTCGTTCATCCTGACGGTATAATAAGATAAGCCGCAGCATTCCCTGGAAGGTTTAAGGATAGGAGGGATAGGAAGGGAATCAACAAATTTTGTTAACCGCATTTACAATCATCATCCTTTCGACTATTATATACATTATATGACATAATTTGAGAATGTTTACACAGGAACACCAGAGACGCTCTATAGGATGAGCACTCTAATTAAAGGGGCGGCATGTATCAGGAACCTGCAGATGGAGATGAGATGAATATGGAGATAACAATCAGAAAAGCGGATATTTGGGACCTGGATGCTGTGACAGATATTTTTAAGAAAGCCGTCCAGGTTATGAATGAGAATAATATACTTCAATGGGATGAGATATATCCTGACAGGGAGGTATTAACGGAAGACATTAGGAAAGGAGAAATGTATTTAGGGGTTATAAAAGATGAGATTGCTTCCGTATTTGTAGTAAATGATGAGTTTGAGGAGCAATATAATGACGGTAAATGGAACTATAGGGAATCCACGTTTGCCATTTTACATAGATTATGTGTAAATCCTTTATTCCAGAATAAAGGTGTGGGTTGCAAGACTTTAAGTCTCATGGAAAAAATGCTGAAGGAGCTGGGTATTGAAGCCGTCAGGCTGGATGCATTTTCCCAAAATCCGTATGCCCTGCGTATGTATGAAAAACTTGGATATATAAAAACCGGTGAAGTTAATTTCAGGAAGGGATTATTTTATTTATATGAAAAGAAGATAAAATAATTGTAACTATTCAGTTGCCCGGAGAAAAAAGCGCAGAAAACGCACTCAGACTAAAAAATACCTGTTGCCAAACAGTTTCAATTGGTATAGATCAATGTTGTGAATGCCTGCTGTAATTCCTGCATAATATTAATTAAACAACTTACTTCATCAGTTACTGATCCGGCTTTTACGGCTTTAATTTGTCGATAAGTTTAGAAGAAACTGATTTAAGTTTCAGGATTACGGTAGTTGATTGGTTCAGGATAGCAGGAGAAATAAATATGAAACAGGGAAGATTTCTGAAATTAGTCAATGGCACTGCTTACGATTGGATAAGGACGGATGGGCAATCCTGTGAAATGCTTACATGGAATTTACCGGACAGGGTCAAGGCGGGTACGGAGGCCTTCGCCTATGTGGAATGGGAGCCGGGGATTAAAGATTCCCAGGGATATCTTGTGGGAGAGGCCGCCTATTGCCTGAAAGGAACAGAGGATATATTCCGGATCCAGGCAGGAGCGGAAGGCAATGCTGTCAGACTGACGGTATATTACGGGGATTTAACAGGAAAATACATCCCGCAAGATGCGACGGTTCCGCTGGTCATAAGCAGGGACGGCTATGCAGTTTTTATATTGTCCGGTATACATGGTGATTATGCAGCGGCTGCCGGGGAAGAATATAAAAGTGAATCCATAAGCTGGAGTGCCTGTACGGAAGGAATCAGCAGTATTGATAATCTATGTTTGTATGGTACACACCTGTGGGAAAAATGTGAAATTTACCTACAGGGTTATGAAAATAAAAATACCGGATGTATGATTACACTGATTTCAAACGGAGAAATACATAAGGAGGGCAGGGTAGACTGGATGGAGCTTGTTGGTACCCAGTCCAGGACATATTCTTTTGAAATTCATAAAAAAGTTTCGTTGGTAGTGGCAGGTTATATCTCCAACCCGGCTATAATCGGAGGGGGAGCCAGTATAACCTTAACGGGTTTCTATAAATGAAAAGGTGGAACTATGAAGGAGGACAAATATATAAAGGATATAATGTGGGCAGCTTCAAAGCTGGCCTACAGCATCGTGGACGGCAAACTTCCCGAGGATTATAAAACCAGAATCGATTATAAATACCAGGGTAAAGAGGGAAATTGCTATCAAAAGGCGGAATTTACGGGGGATGTTTATTCCTGTACCGGAGGAATCGGAAACATCCACGCAGGGCTTGCAGGTATCTCAAAGGTTGGGATAATTATTTCTCTTCGGGGAACGGATGGAAATGAAACGGAAACCGGCAACTTTTTAGACTGGATAAATAATTTTTTGGCAATACAGGCACCCTTTGCACCCTATGGCAGAGGCAGTGTCCATTTTGGTTTTTTGAATGCAGTTCTTAGCATCAAGGATGCGATTATAATAAAAACCAAGAGACTGCTGCGTAACCTGGGAGACGAGGGGAAAATTTCCGTTATTTACATTACGGGACACAGCAAAGGAGGTGCAATGGCGGCTATCATGGCTAAAATATTGCAAAATTATGTTAGAAATCAAATCATTGTATATACCTTTGGTGCGCCAAGAGCAGGGGATGACATTTTTAGAAGGTATTATCTGCTGCCTCATTTCCGGTATGAATCCTTTCTTGATATAATCTGTCATCTGTCTTTTTCACAGCAGGAATCGGAGCTGCTTCCAAGACTGGGACTCTTTTATGAAATGATGTCCCCTTTTTTGGCTTTTCCGGCATATGCATCCGTAGGAACCGGTATTTGCATCTATAAACCCCGTGGAAATTATGGATTGCTTCCATGGGATACCGACAATGAATTGGAGGAAAAACTAAATTCCTTCTGTGCAGTTGAACAGGTGGTGCAAGGCGGTGATTTTCAGATATTTGCTGAGGTTCATGGATATGATTATTATTGAGCGTTAACGGCTTTTAAAAATATTTATAAGGCAATACGTATTTCCCACGAGGGTCTTGCTGTTACTTTATAAATATTGTCAACTGTGAAATAACTGTTATAGGATTGTGACATAACTGTAACATAAACGGTCGAAATAGATGAGGTAATAACAATATATTGAAAGGAGCAAACGCTCATGATTAATTCAATCAGTTCCAGTTCAGATTATTGGTATCAGCAGTCCAAGAACCGTGCTTTGGAGCAAATAATTGCGGCAGCGGCGAATCAGGAATCCTTCCTTTCTCCCGCAGCATCTACCGATGCTTCTGAAGCTGTAGGTTCCGGGAGTGCGATGCTGTCCATGGAAGACCTTATGGGGATGATGCAAAGTACCGGTTCATCGGCTTCCGTTTCAGCCCAAGAAGAGGAAACTTCGGAGGATTCGGAGGAATGCGGCATTAGCTCTGTAGATGCGGACGGGGATGGGACCATATCGGCGGATGAATATGAAACGCTGATATCCCAGATGGGTATCGAAGATGCCCTTAGTGCCGAGAAATTTTTTGCACAGTATGACACCAATGATGACGGTGAGATAAGCAGTGCTGAAATGAGTGCAAAAGACGCAGACAGGACCATGATGCCTCCGCCAATGGGACCGCCGCCAGAAGAAGCACAAGGATTGTCTTCCGAAATTGATACGGATGGAAACGGTAGCTTATCTTCCGATGAATATGAGTCCATGATATCCCAGCTTGGTGTTCAGGATGCCCTTAGTACGGAGGATTTCTTCTCCCGCTATGATACCAATGAAGACGGTGAAATCAGTCCCGATGAAGTTACAGCCATGAAGGAAAATACGGAACAAAACTTAACCGCAGAAGCCGATAGCCTTGCTAACAGTACGATACGTGCTTATGAAACAAATTATCAATATATGTTTGATGAGGAAAACAGCTATTGGAATAGCATTGCATAAGCCGGAAAAACAGATCATATCCTTTCTTTTACAGGAGAGGTAATTTGCAAGGCAGGACAAATGCAGGAAGGAAGTTTCTGTAAAAACCCGGCGGTTTCCGAGGAATTTTATAGAATTTTCCTTCCTGCCTGTGTTTATTCTGTTCATAGGAATGAATGAGATTTTTGTAGACTGTCAACGATATTGTGCTATACTTAGAAATGAAAACAAATAATTCGGGCCAATATGGGAATTTATATATAAATATAAATAAAGGTGGTTTTATGTTACAGGACAAAACGATATTATTGGTAGATGATGAACCTAAAATAAGAATCCTCTTAAATGATTTTTTACAAAAAGAAGGTTATCGCGTAATCGAAGCAGGAGATGGAAGACAAGCAATGGAAATATTTTCTGAAAAAGGAAGCGATATTGCTTTGATTCTATTAGATGTTATGATTCCTGAATATGATGGCTGGACTGTCTGCAGGGAAATCAGGAAGTCCTCGGACATTCCCATTATTATGATGACTGCCAGGAGTGAAGATTTTGATGAGGTACATGGTTTTGAAATCGGAGCCGATGATTATGTAAAAAAACCAATAAAACCCACCGTACTGGTAGCACGGATTCAGGCTTTTTTCAGGAGGCTGGATAAGGAAAATGGGAAAAGAAAGAGGTTGGTATTCGGGGAGCTGGAAGTTGATGATAACTGTCATGTTGTTAAAATCTGCAATGAGGAAATCAGCTTAAGCCCTACGGAATACAGTATTCTTTTGGTTTTAGCAGAGAATAACGGAAGAATCGTATCAAGGGAACAGCTTTTAAGACAGGTATGGGGATATGATTATTATGGCGGATTAAGGACTGTGGATACCCACATTAACAGGTTACGTATAAAGCTTGGCAAAAAAGGGGATGCCATCTTAACAATCAGGGGATTCGGCTATAAGTTTGAGGGATAATATGCACAGATCAATTCGTTTTAAACTTTTTATTTATATGCTTGCCACAATTATATTGTTTGCAGTTCTTTTGTTTGCGTTCAATACCTTTTTTGCAGAGAAATATTACATACATAATAAAAAATATACCCTGATTAAATGCAGTGAAGAACTGATGGAACTCATCGGGGATAAATCGGAGGAAACCGATTTTTTAAATGATAAACTTAATTATGATATCAACGCCATTGAAAAGAGAATCGGGGGAACCATAGTTGTCAGCAATTCAAAAGGAGATGTTTATTTTCCTCTTATAAACAGACAAAATGACCACATCCCGGATTTACCCTATTATGATAACATAGTTCCCCCGCCGGAGGATTTTGACCGAAGGGAACCATATAATGACAATTCATTTTTTATTATTACAAAAGATCCGAACTTTGAAATCAGTACGTTAAGATTTCAGATACAACAGGAAAACGGAATCCAGTTATTAATATGGGTTCCAATGGCTGAGATATCGGAGAATGCGGCTTTGTCCAATAATTTTACCATATTGGTGGGATTTATTACGGTCTTCCTCACGGGTATCTGGACCGTGCTTATATCCGACAGATTTACAAAACCGATTAAAGAAATGAACAGGCTTACAAGGCGGATGTCAAAACTTGATTTTTCAGAAGCCTTAAGTATTGAAAGTAAGGATGAACTCGGCGAACTTTCCCGGAGTATTAACCAGCTTTCCGAGAATCTGGACGGCGCCATTAAGGAACTGAATCATAAAAATGAAATGCTTGAGCAGGATATTACCCATGAAAGACAGCTGGATAAAATGCGCAAGAAATTTGTATCAGATGTATCACATGAGTTAAAGACACCGATTTTTCTGATACAGGGCTATGCGGAAGGCCTGAAAACGAATATAGCCGAAAATGAAGCAAAAAAAGAGTATTACTGTGAAGTCATCATGGAGGAAGCCGAAAAAATGGATACTTTAGTAAAAGAGCTTTTGGACTTATCCCATGTGGAATCAGGAATGTTTACGGTACATAAAACTAACTTTGACCTTACAGGACTGCTTAACACCGTCCTTTTCAAATACAGGCAGGTATTGGAAGAAAAAGGATTCCAAATGACGACAAAAATCCGGGGAAATCTTATGATTCATGCGGATAAGGTAAGGGTCGAGCAGGTTATTGCAAATTATATCAATAATGCAATTAGTTATGCAGACGGGAAGAAGATAATCAGGATTACCCTAAAAAAGACAGGAGAGGCAGTCCGCTTATCCGTTTATAACTCAGGGCTTCCCATACCTGATGATTCTCTGGATAAAATATGGACAAGCTTTTATAAGGTTGATGAAGCAAGGACAAGAGGGGTCGGAGGAACCGGATTAGGGCTTTCTATAGTACGTGCCATTCAGGAAGCACATGGTAATACATATGGGGTAAGGAATTCAGAGGACGGGGTTGAATTCTGGTGTGAATTCACATAAATATGAATTACATAGCACCGTATAAACGGGGTAATCGTACAGGTATTACCCTGTATTTTTTTACTTTAACACCGTGGCATGCCACATCAGATGCGCCATTGCTTAAAATAAGGATGCTGAATAGGAAGCAATAGAAGGGTAAATACGGATGGAATCCGAAGTAAATAGCTTTATCCGGAATTGATTACGGTTTGGTATTATATATTTTTTATTACCGAATTCATTAACCCGGGAAATCGCTTTTCCAGTTCCTCATATCGAATGGATAAAAACCGTTGTTTTCCTTCAATCCTTACATGAATCAGTCCGGATTCCCGCAATACCTTAAAGTGATGGGAAAGGGCGGATTTCGGCAGATCGATGTTACAGCAGGAACAGGTAGTTTCACGTTGCAGGGAAAGATTTTTAATAATTTGAAGCCGGATCGGGTCACCCAGAGCATTTAAAATACTGGATAAATTCAGTTGTTCCACATTAGGATGAAAAAGTTCTCGCATATTTTGCCCCCTGACGGTATATTATAATCTTAAGTGATACTTGAATTATATCACAGCTTGTGATATATTAAAATAGTTCAATTGTATTTAAACTAATGAATATTATGGTGCAAAAAGAAGAGTATTTCAATACTAGTGTGCTGACAAGTTGATACTTGGACTAATGGCGTAGAATGGATTTTCATTCTGCGAGGCGGAGGAATGAGGCGTAGCGGTGTTCTACGCTGATTTATTTTTTTCGAGTACTCTCGGAAACTCTTTGTATGCAGATTTGTGAGATGATTTTTTGTCAGATATGCGCAAATTTATGAGGCGTACGTGGAGCGTATGTTGATTAAATTTGTGTGTAGCCGGCGAAAAATCAGCCGCAAAGATGCGTACAGGAGAGTTTCCGAGAATGCTCTTATCAGGAAAGGAGAAAATTACACAGGGAAAACTATATAAAGGAGCAAAAGTTTGAAAGAAAATAAAAATGAAAGGATGCCACATTGTGAGTCTTTCAAACTGTATTATTTGTGGCAGTGCCCCAGACCAGTCTGCAGTATGCAATGGGTGTAAATATGAATAAAGTTTTAAAGGTAATAAAAAGCAGGAGAAGTATCAGAAATTTTAAGCCGGAACAGATAAGCCAGGAAAGTCTGGATTTAATCCTACAAGCCGGAACTTATGCTCCCACTGCCCATAATGAACAGCCTTGGTATTTTACCGTTATACAAAAGGAAGAAATGCTGAAGTACATAAATGATAGAACCAGAGAAGGGATGGCTGAATCGGATATAGCATGGGTTCAAAAAACGGGTTCTAATCCTTCCTTTCAGGTAACCTATAACGCCCCTACTTTAATTGTCGTATCGGGAAGGACGGATGCCATGGCCTGGAGTGCAGATTGTGCAGCCGCTATACAGAATATACTTCTGGCTGCCGAAAGCCTGGATATCGGATCGGTATGGCTGGGACTGCTGAGGTTTTTCTTTGAATGGGAAGGAGAAGCCGGAAAGTTAGGCATACCTCAAGGATACCAGCCTTACTATGGAATAGCTCTTGGTTATAAGCCAGAAGGAAAGAAACCGTTAACACCAAAGAGAAATCAGGATGTTGTTAATTATATCAGATAACGATAGAAATAAACAATTGTATTGTCAAAGCCGGCGGGGCAGGTTAACACGGCAAATGCTGCGTTTGCTGTGGGCAGGTTAAATGATTGGAAGAAAAATTCTTTGATGCCCTGTTTTTTGGAATGTTACTAAAGGTTTGAAAAAATAGTATATCAAATAGGAGGTTATAAAATTATGGCATTTCTACTTAAACCATTGCAAGCAGGAACTTTATTGTTGAACAACCGACTTATCATGCCGCCCATGGCCACTTCAAAGTCAGAACAGGATGGGAGGGCAAGTCAGGCAATCCTTGACTACTATGATGAAAAATCGAGAGGAGGCTATATCTCCCTGATCATTATTGAACACAGCTATGTCAGTCAGCAGGGTAAAGCAAGTAATGGCCAGCTGTCGGTTTCTGATGACGATAAGGTGGAGAAGCTGAAAGAGCTGTCAAAGATTATTCACCGGAACGGTTCTAAATGTGTTATGCAGATAAACCATGCGGGAAGTGCTGCAGGAAAGGAAGTAACCGGAATGGACCCGGTGGGACCTTCTGTTGTTGTTAATCCCCGCGTAATGAGCGGCGTATCCAATGTATTTGCCAGTCCGCATGAACTTACCGGCAGGGAAATAGCCGAGATAGTAAACGATTTTAAAAATGCTGCCCGCCGCGTAAAAGAAGCCGGATTTGACGGCGTGGAAATTCATGGAGCCCATGGATATTTACTGGATCAGTTCTTTTCGCCCTTAAGCAATAAACGTAGGGATGAGTACGGCGGTAACGTATTAAACCGCATCCGAATACATCTGGAAGTAATCAGGGCGGTAAAGGAAGCAGTAGGCGGGGATTTCCCCATCCTTTTAAGACTGGGTGCCTCGGATTACCTTGAGGGGGGAGTTGGCATTGAAGACAGTGTGATAGCTGCAAGGGAATTTGAAAAGGCGGGAGTGAATATTCTGGACATTTCCGGAGGTTTCTGCGGCTTTACAATTCCCGGTTCCTCAAGCAAACAGGGCTATTTTGCTCCCCTTACAGAGGCAATCAAACAGGAAGTTTCCATTCCGGTAATTTTAACCGGCGGAATTACACAGGCCGAGGCAGCAGAAAAATTATTGAACGAGGGAATGGCCGATCTGATTGGAGTAGGCAGGGCCATATTTAATGATTCCGCCTGGGCAAAGCATGCAATGGAAGCTTTAAAACCGATCTGAACCGTAGAAGGGCCCGGGGCTGCAGGTAAGGCTTTAACCAATAATTCTGGAGATAAGCTCTATAGAACCGGGGCAATATTAGCTAATCCTAAAGCGGCTAAGCAGTAGTATTGCGGCAGCTGACCGGTTTGATTTTCCATTTTCAATACAAAAATTCCAAATCAAACCGGTCAGCTGCCTTAGAGCGTGTTTGAAAAATCATCGTACCGTTCTGACCGCTCCACTTTGCGGTATACTGCGTCGCAATTTTGGGAGCGTAGCACCACTACGCACCCAAAATCGCTCCTTGTCTCCCACAAATTGGAGCGCCCAGTCCGGCACAGGCATTTTTCAAACACACTTTAGTCTTACCAAAGAATAATGGAGGCGTTTGTCCTGTTTCTGCTGCAAGTAATATGATTATATTTTTTTACAATAAAATAATTATATACGCCGATAGATGAATAAAAGCATTATATTCGTCTGTAGACGTATATAATTATTAATTTTACAAGGAGTGCATATTTACTGACTATGAGATTATGAGATTATGAACACAAGCAGAGGTATCTTAAAGGGTGCAACCGGTAGTATCTTTAGCCCCAATACGGCCCTTGCTCTGCAACGATATGCAAAAACTTATGATGAATCCTCAAACTACACAAGGCTGGGCATTAAATGACGGCAGGCAGGATGACAAATTGATTATAGTTGTTTAGGGCGTGTCTGAAAACTCATTGTACCGTTCTGACCGTCCCACTTTGCGGTATACTGCGTCGCAATTTTGGAAATGTAACCTCACTACGCTCCCAAAACCGCTCCCTGCCTCCCACAAAATGGAGCGCCCGGCCCGGCACAAGCTGTTTTCAAACACACTTAAGAACAAGTACAGAAAATATATTCGTATAAAAGCGAATATATTTTTTAAATTCGTTTATAGACGAATATAATTCTTGTATTCTTTCTATTTAGAGTGTAAACTGTCATTGTGAGGTGATGGTTATGTTTTTTTTATTCTCCTATAATCCATACATTGCCGTAATCGGTGATATAAAAAATTCCAAACGGATGGACGGAAGGAATGAGGTCCAGAAAAAGCTGAATATGATTCTGGAGGATATTAATATAAAATATGTTCAGGATATCGCGTCAAAATTTATGATTACGCTGGGAGATGAATTCCAGGGTCTGCTCCGGTGCGGAAATAACGTAATGAATATTATTTCCGAGATAGAGGCACGAATGTATCCCGTGAATTTAAGATTTGGCATAGGGGTGGGTGAGATTACGACAGAGATAAACCCGGATATTCCTCTGGGAGCAGACGGGCCGGCATATTACAATGCCAGAGCTGCCATAGAACAGCTGAAAAGCAGGGAAAAAAAACGAAAGTCCGGTGAAACCAACATATTGATTGTTGTGGATGGGGAAAATGAAAAAGAGGTTAAATTACTAAATACAATTTTATCTCTTGGCACGGTTGTTAAGAGTAGATGGACAGAAAGACAAAGGGAAGTGATACGGGACCATATTGAACATGGGGAAAATCAGCTTAAAGCAGCAGAGCGCCTGGGAATTACTCAATCCAATGTAAATAAAAATTTAACCAAAGCAGATTATTATTCATATAAAGAAGCAATGGATACTTTATCTGAAGCATTGTCTGAAATCCGGAGGAGAGAGGATGTTTAAAGAGTATTTTTTAATCTATCTGCTGATTCATATACTGGGCGATTATTATTTTCAGAGCGGAAAGCTGGCGGAACAAAAATCAAAAAGCATAAAGAAGCTAATTTGGCATCTGGTTATTTATCTGCTGGTAAGTGTGGGAATTAGTCTGCCGGTATTTTCCAGGGAGGTTTTTTGGTCGGCTCTGGTTCTGGCAGCAGCACATGCCGTTGTAGATATAATAAAACAGCTGTACATAAAACATGGAAGGAAAACGGCAAATATTTACAGGGGAAGAATAATTTATATAATCGACCAGGGAAGCCATCTGATGTGTGTTGCCGCAGTAGCCTATTTCATGGCGGCAAAAGGCTGCAGGCTGCAGTTGCTTCCAATAGCCGATGATTTTTTCAAAGTCCTGAATGCTGACAAAATGCAGATACTGTCCTGGACGGTTATACTGCTGGCGAATTTTAAACCTGCTAATGTAACAATAAAGCAGTTACTTTCAGCCTACAGGCCGGATCCTGGTATCACGAAAAGCATATTGCTCCAAAATGGGACCAAAGATCAGGAGGATGTAAAAGAAAATGAGGAAGACGTTGATAAAAAAGCAGGTGCATTTATTGGTTCTTTGGAACGGTTAATAATATTGATGTTTTTGGTAATTCATGAATTTTCTGCAATTGGGTTAGTACTAACCGCTAAATCCATTGCCCGATACAATAAAATTACTACCGTTAAAATTTTTGCAGAATATTATCTGCTTGGAACTTTGTTAAGTACCACTTGGGTTATTATCGTTTTCTATCTATTGAATTATTCTTAAAAAATTTGATGTATTTCTTCTGTTATAACCGCATCCGGTGATTATATTACGGGAGAGTGAAAAATTTTAAAAAACTTAGTTTGATAATTAACAAACTATTGACATTGGTATTTATGATGCTGCTATAGGCAATAAAAATACTTATCACAAATTTTATTGCACAATTTTTGGAAAGGAGAAACAGGAAAAATAAGTATAAAAAAATTTTAACTATATTGTTACAACTAAGGATTAACAGTCATGGCAGCAGCTGCCTAATAAGATTTTGTTAGTCGTACAATGTGTAATGGAGGAAATTATGAAAAGGGAAAAATGGAGTCGTTTATTTGTATCAGTATTATGTCTGTCCATGTTTATACTGCTTTTAGGCGGATGTAAACAGAAAAAATCAGATCGGGAAATAGTTAATGAACCGGATAACAGCGTGGAAAACAGTGGTGAAAATACGGCAGACACCAGCTCTTCGGACACGGCGGAGGGCGCCGCAGTACAGAATTTTAAAGCCGGAACCTATACGGGGCAGGCGGAAGGAAAAGAAGGTATAATAAAAGTTGAGGTTACCTATAGTGATACTAAGATAACGGATATTAAAATTGTCAGTCAGTCGGAAGGGTCAGATATTGGTGATGAAGCACTGAATACTGTAAAAGAAGAAGTCCTGGAGGGGCAGACTTTAGCGGTGGACGCAGTATCAGGCGCGACGGAATCAAGCAACGGTTTACTGGCAGCCATTGAAGATACGGTGGAACAAGCGGGCGGTGATGTCGCCGCACTGAAAGCCAATATCATAGCCAAGGAAAACGAAGGCAAGGTGGAAAAACTGACGGCCGACGTAGCAGTGGTCGGAGCCGGGGCCTCCGGGGTATCAGCGGCGGTAACGGCGGCAGATAAGGGAGCAAAGGTTATAATTATTGAGAAAACAGGAGTAATCGGCGGTGCAAGTAATTTATCATGGGCAGGAAAATTTTATAATTCGTCTGCGGCCCTGGAAAACGGTGTAAAAGTGGAAGTAGAAAAAGAAATCGCAGACTGGATTGCCAATAATCACTGGCGTGTAGACGCGGCAGCCATAAGACAATATGTGACTAAATCGGGAGAAACTTATGATTGGCTGGCCAAGAAAGGATACCAGACCACCTTTTTGAATTTTAACGGGGAGCAGCTTCATGTTTTACCGTCTTATGAGTCACGTCAGGGAATCTTAAAAAAGATGTTAAAGGAATCCGTTGAAAAAGGCGGTGGGCAGGTACTCACGGAAACCACAGGGGAAAAATTACTGACCAATGAATCAGGGGATGTTATTGGTGTAAGCGGGGAGAAGTCAGACGGAACAACAGTGGAAATTACCGCAAAAGGTGTAATTTTAGCAACGGGCGGTTATGCGGCAAATGCAGAAATGGTAAAAGAATATTTTGGATTTGAAGGCATTAACGGCGGATTAGGGCAGAACATAGGGGAAGGTTTAAAAATGGCCTGGGCGGTCGGCGCCAAAGTACCTGATAATATGGGAGGCCAGATGCTCCACCAGACCCTGGCAAGAGCAACGGCAGATTTAAAGAAGGAATTTGAGCCGTTTAAGGCCAGTTATCCCCTTATGACGGCATATCTGCCTGATTTTATGAATGTGGGTCCTTCCGGAGCAAGATTCAGGGATGAAGCAGCAACTTTAACGGCAGTTGCCGCAGCAAATACAAGTGCGTTTAACGGACCTTATCATTTGGTAATTATATCAAAATCCCAGCTGGATCTACTGGAGAAAAAAGGTATGAGCGGTGTCAATGCGCCGCAATTGCCGGGAATGCCGCCGGAATTTTATGCAGATTTTACGGATCAGTTTACTTTGGATAATCCTTGGACAGATGCACAAAAAGTCTTTGACGCCATGGTTGAAAACGGGGACGGCTACAAAGGAGATACCATTGAAGAATTAGCTGAAAATGCCGGGATGGATGCGGAAACCTTTAAGGCGGAATATAAAAATTATATGCAAGCTGTAAAAACAGGGGTGGATACCGAATTTGGGAAAAATAAGAAGTATTTATTTCCAATGGGAGAAAAAGGTCCATACTATGCAGTCATTGCAGAAATCAATAATTTAGGCTCCGTGGGCGGCCTGCTGGTAAATAAAGATTTCAGGGTATTAAATGATGAACGTGTTCCGATCAAAGGGTTATATGCAGTCGGTCTGGAATCCGAGGGAGTACTATTTAATGATACCTATGTGGGAAATGGCGTTGGAATCGGCTATTCCTTTACCTCCGGACGGCTTGGGGGTGAAAATGCCGCCGCTTATGCTTTGGACAAATAAATAATAGGAACGCAGGGGCTGTTGCAAAATCTAAAGTAAGTATAATTTTATTAATTTTGCAGCAGCTCTGTTTTAGTTAAATTTATTTTCTGATATAGTAACATGGGAAGAGGAGTATAATCCGATTCCGCTTCTTTTACTGCCTTTAGTACCTGTTTTGGTCAGGGTATTGCCGGTAATTTCTGAAAAATCGCAACCGTTGATCAGATAAATTCCATTTTTAACTGTCTGGTTCAAGGTATTATCTGAAATCTTAGTTTTCACGGTACCTTCCAGAAACATACCGTAACGGTCCGTCCCGGAAATTTTGTTATTTACAATAGTAACTCCGGATAGCGGCCTTTCTTTATTGCCGATGGTATGGATACCATCACCCCATAAAGTACCATCACCCGATTTTATTTCTTTTATATTTTGTATAGTATTATTCTTAATAACTATATTATAATTATCAGGGAGAGGTTCCTTCCTGGTTGTCTTTAATGCCTCCAGATAGTACTGGTTGCTGATGTAGGTATAAATTAGCATCCCGATACCGGCATTTTTTATAGTATTATTACTGATTTCCAAATTTACATAATTAAAAGCTTTAATCGCCGCTTCTTCCAGATCATGGAGACTGTTATTGGATATTATTATATTTTTGTGAAAAATCCCTTTTATCGAGGTGTGGGAACCGACTGCCCTGGGATAATTATAAATATTGCAGTCGGTTATGGTGATTCCCTTGCAGGGCAGGTCGTCATAAACAAGGATTTTGGACTGCATGGAAGGAAGAATGGTATTGTCGTGGACAATATCAATTTGGACGGCTTCCTTCAAGGCAGTTCCGGCATATCCGTATAAGGTGCAGTTATCGATAACACCGTTTTTGACGCCGCCGAATGTAATAAGATGGCTGCCGTCCGGCACATTGCAAATTGTCGCATCTTTTATCGTAATATTGGAGGCATGAATAAACCGGAAACTTTCCGTGCCATTGTTCATGTCTGCAATTTTGTAAGAATCCCATATTCCGCCTGTGACTGTAATATTTTCGGCCGAGGTATAACCGCCCCTGTCCTTGCTTAAATCATTTGCCAGTATAGCGCCTTTTTGATGGTTTTTCAGAATATTTGCTCCGCTATAATGGCGGTATTACCGTAAATTCTTAATTCCTCGTTAAGAACATAACTGCCGTCCGGTATTTTTACCGTCAGATGAAAGGTTCCGTATTTGTTATAATCGAGGAGCCTTTGAAGATCTGCCGCATTATCTCCCGGCTTAGCGGTTACCACCTTATCCTTTCCTTCCACTGCGTTTATGCAAATCTGACCATATATGAAAATTATTACAGGCAATAATAAAATTAGCCCAATTGATAGTTTGTTTTTCATAGATATCCCATACCTTTATCCCGGCCTTTTTAAGGTAAACTTAAGCCTTACAGCAGCTTCTTGTATCTAAGGCTTTCGGTGTCTGTCCGTCCGTTTTCAGAGAAATAAAGCCGCATATTTAATTTTTGCTTTCCGTTTGTTTAAAAGTTACTTCATAGGTACCCATTGCCGCCATGGTAACAATAATAGCATTCAGCATGAGCAGTATGGTGCGTTCCAAGGTTATATGGCCTGTAAATAATTCAACGGAGAATAAAAGCAAAAATGCAATCAAATATACCACATACCTGGTATGTATTTTCCATACCTTGTCCAACGGAAATTTTAAAAACTGAACAATTAAAGTGGTGGCCGCGACAGCACCGGCCATGGTTCCAAGAAAATCCCAAGTCATAAAATCGTTTATCGGCACGGCATTGCTTTGGGTAATGGCGGCAGTACTGTTTAAGACCGGGACAGGAAACTTAGATGATAATATTAACAGTGAAAAATTATTAAATACATTTATACTCCACATACCTGGGCTCCTTTCATAAATATATTGTTATGGATTTTAATATAATCTATTATACAAGATTTCCGATTTATTACAATGCTATTTGCGTCTTCTACAAATTTTTTGTCTATTCTACAAAAAGAAGTGGTGAAATAATTAAAAAAGGCTAAGAAGAAAGGAGCCATATGTCTCGTATTTATTGAACAAACGGTTTCTTTATGATACAATTAAAACAGATTCATTATGGACGCAAATTGCAATAAATACCAATAAATACAAGGAGAAGGAAGCCATGTTATTTTTATGTTATCCTAAGTGTACTACCTGCCAGCGGGCAAAAAAGTGGCTGGACGATAATAAAATTTTATATGAAATTCGCGATATTAAGCTGGAACGGCCGGACTATAGTGAAATAAAATCGTGGCATGAGAGAAGCGGCTTACCTCTGAAAAGGTTTTTTAATACCAGCGGGCTGCTTTATAAAGAAATGGAGCTTAAGGATAAACTTCCCGGTATGGATGAGGAAGATCAGCTTAAGCTTCTGGCAGGGTCCGGAATGTTGGTGAAACGTCCTGTTCTTGTAACCGAAAATCAGATTCTGGTTGGATTTAAACAAAGTGAATGGGAACGGATATTGCTTTAAAAGGTAATGGGTTAAACAGATTTTTCCATTAACATGTCTAGGTTAATTTAACACGTTAATTTTTTGAGCTTGTTACAGGACTGTTGCAAAATTTTAAGGTTATCTGACTTACAGCCGAAATTTGGTTATATTTCTTGATTCATACGGGATATACCATAAATTCCTCCATAATGTTATGAATTCTGCAACGGCCCCGAAAACTTAAATTTCTGAAAAAACTTCTCCCAGGCCGCATTGCAGGAGCAGGCCGGCACGAGAATCATAAGGTGTGGAGGTTTTATTGATCAACACCAGACGGCTGCCGGTATAATAGTTTATAAATCCGGCCGCGGGATATACGGACAGGGAGGTGCCCCCTACAATCAGCATATCAGCGGAGGCAATGGCTTTGGCCGACTGATTCATCACTTCTTCGTCGAGGGCTTCTTCATAAAGGACCACATCAGGTTTGATAAGGCCGCCGCAGTCGCAATGAGGAATGGAAGCGGCATTTAAAATGCTGTTAATATCGTGGAATTTGCCGCATTTTATACAATGATTTCTGTGTACGGAACCGTGGAGTTCCAGAACCTTTTTACTCCCCGCTTTTTGATGCAGACCGTCTATATTCTGAGTAATAACTGCCAGCATTTTCCCCTTTCCCTCCAAATCAGCCAGCTTTTTATGCGTAATGTTGGGCAAAGCGTCCAGATAGAGCATTTTGTCCCTGTAAAATTTATAAAAATATTCCGGCCTTTTGATAAAAAAGCTGTGACTGAGTATTTGTTCCGGCGGATAATCATATTTTTGATGATAAAGTCCGTCTACGCTTCGAAAATCAGGAATTCCGCTTTCCGTGGACACCCCTGCGCCGCCGAAAAAGACGATATGCCTGCTTTGGTTAATCCAAGTTTTTAGCTGTTTGACTGATTCCATTTATTATCACCTCTGGTATTATAACATTTTTGATATCTGCCTTGGATTATATCACTAAAACATTTATTCTGCAACACGCTGTTCAATAAAACCAGGTTTGGCGGAAAAAGAATAAAAAAGTATTTAAAATATAAATTCTATCCGATAATCTTTCTATATAAAGATATAAATGATGGTTTTTAGGGTGATCGGATGGTTATTGATATTAAAATTACAAATAGTGATGGTAAGATAGTACATCATTTTAAAAAACAGTTTGACGAAAAGTTGACAGATTCGGATAAAATAGAAAAAAATTTTGAAATAAGCAAGGATTTTGAAGAATTTCTTGCCGAATATCTATCGGCCAGCGGCCGTAAAATCCGTGAAAGATTAATGTATTATACGGACATGCAGGCTGTCGCTCAATGTAATGCGGACCAGGCGGCAAAGGAAAGCCTGATTATGGAAGAAGAGGCGGAGGAAATTGGGGATAGTGAGATGGAATATAAAATCCGCATTGGAGATAATAAGGTTATTGCGGGAAAAATACCGTTTCATAGATGGGAGCGATTAAATAAGATAGCGGATGCATTGGATACGGCAGACGAGGAAGGCTTTGATGTGTCAGATAAAAAGGGGCTTTTTAAGCAGAATAATTATTTGGGTTTATGTGGAAATAGAAAACATGATTTCAAGAAGGTAGAAGTAAAGGATTTAGAGAGAAATCTTAAAAATCTCATGACACAGGTAATTGAGAAATATGAATTGAATTTATATCATTCCAATGAAGAACCGGAAATAAATTAAAAGAGTTTGCAAAGCAAACTCTGCGCTGACGCTTGGTCGCTTTGCGACATGATACCTTACAAGCGTCATGTGCATCCCGGTTCGCGTTTTTATTCAATAGGACGCAATTTCCTGTTGAATAAAAACGCAACAAACAGTCAGGGCAAAGAGATTGCCGTGGCTGTTTTGCCGCCTACGAGGAAGTAACAGGTAATCTTTCAGGCTTTGTTATTTTATAACGGTCTTTCCTCCCATATATGGCTGCAATGCCTTAGGAATATTAACCGAACCGTCCGTATTTAAATTATTTTCCAGGAATGCAATTAACATTCTGGGAGGCGCGACCACAGTATTATTTAAGGTGTGGGCAAAATATTTGCCGCCTTCTCCCACAACGCGGATTTTCAGACGGCGTGCCTGGGCGTCGCCTAAGTTGGAACAGCTTCCTACCTCAAAGTATTTTTTCTGCCTTGGAGACCAGGCTTCCACGTCGATGGATTTCACCTTCAAATCAGCCAGGTCGCCGGAACAGCATTCCAGGGTTCTTACCGGAATATCCAAAGAACGGAATATATCCACAGTATTTTGCCATAATTTATCAAACCACAGTTTACTCTCCTCCGGTTTGCATACCACAATCATTTCCTGTTTTTCAAACTGATGGATGCGGTATACACCTCTTTCTTCCAGACCATGGGCACCCTTTTCTTTACGGAAGCAGGGAGAATAGCTGGTTAAAGTCTGGGGCAGGGAAGCTTCCGGAAGGATGGTGTCTATAAATTTACCAATCATGGAATGTTCGCTGGTTCCGATTAAATATAAATCTTCTCCTTCGATTTTATACATCATGGCATCCATTTCCGCAAAGCTCATAACACCGGTAACTACGTCGCTTCTTATCATAAAGGGCGGTATACAGTATTTAAAACCCCGGTCAATCATAAAATCTCTGGCGTAGGAGATAACAGCGGAGTGCAGCCTTGCAATGTCGCCCATTAAATAATAGAAACCGTTGCCTGCCACTTTTCTGGCGCTGTCTAAATCAATACCCTCCAGTTTTTCCATGATATCGGTATGGTAAGGAATTTCAAAATCGGGAACCGCCGGTTCTCCGTATCTCATAATCTCCACATTCTCACTGTCATCCTTGCCGATGGGAACGCTTGGGTCGATGATGTTGGGAATGGCCATCATTATTTTCTTGATTTTTGCCTCCAGCCCGCTTTCCTTTGCTTCCAGCTCTGCTAAATGCGCCGTATCCAAAGTAATCTGTTTTTTTAAGGTTTCGGCTTCCTCTTTTTTACCCTGTGCCATTAATCCGCCGATTTGTTTTGAAACTTTATTCCTTTTAGAGCGCAGCGCATCCGCCTCCTGTTTTGCATTTCTGCTTTCTAAGTCCAGGGCAATAACCTCGTCTACAAGACCCAGCTTATTATCCTGGAATTTATTTCGAATATTCTGCTTAACAATTTCAGGATTTTCCCTGACAAATTTTAAATCTAACATAATTCTCCTCCTTAATCTAAATGAATAGATAGATTGCAATGCAGCAATTTGCAATAATTTGCATTACTTTGCCTCGGCGGTTAAAGGAGGCAAAAAAAAATCCTCCGCCGCATATAAAAATATGGGACGAAAGAATTCCGCGTTGCCACCCAACTTGCCGGTTTGTATAAGAACCGGCCACTCGCCAGTAGTAGGATAAAGGGTACCGGCCTTCCGGTTCATCACCGGCAGCTCCAAAAGTGGAAAGATTTAACCTTTCACCGATTCTCACCAACCATCGGCTCTCTGAAGAAATTTATAAATCGCAGCTTTTATCAACACTGTTTTTCATATTATCGTTTATTATATACTATTTTTTATAAATTAACAAGTTTTAATTTTTTTAAAATCTTTTGCAGCGGGATAACCGTCAAAGGAATCCGCACTTTTAACCGCATCCAAAATAGCACGTTCCACTGCTTTGCAGGCAAGGATTCCGACGGCATCCAATGTTGCGGCAATTTCTTCTGTACACATGGCAAAAATGGTATCGCCGTCAAAAATGGTGTGCGCCGGCCTGACGATCCGTGCAATTCCGTTCTGTCCAAGGGCGGCAAGCTTTGTGGCCTGGGATTTGTTTAATTTAGCGTTTGTAATAATAGAACCAATCATCGTATTGCCGCTGAATAAATCCTCCCTTCCCCGATACTTTTCAAGGAGCACCCTCTGGGTGTCTGCAAAGTATTTTCCGTCCGCAGTACGCATTCCGGCTATGATCTTGCCGGTTGCAGGATCATAAATATCGCCC
The DNA here is from genome assembly GCA_015655075.1 of Clostridiales bacterium. GTDB lineage: Bacteria > Bacillota > Clostridia > Lachnospirales > Lachnospiraceae > Anaerocolumna. Next base: position 67,424 of record JAATFT010000051.1, read on the forward strand.
ACACAGTTAACTGCAATCACTGCTCCTACTGCCAGGTCCTTGTAGCGGAAGGCACAGCTGCCGATGCCGCCCTTCATTGCCCGGTCAGTACCGCAGGTAGTTCCGACGGTTGCTCCTGTTCCCGCGCCATAATTGCCGCTTTTTAAGCCTGCTCCCGAAAAAGCATTGACGCAGGCCTCATAGCCCATCTGTGCATCCGGCCGGATTCTGTAATCACCGCATTTCAGATCAAACAGAATGGCGGCGCACACATTGGGCACAACGGTCAGTTCCACATCCCGGCCGATCTTCTTTTCCTCCAGAAACCGTGCAACGCCGCCTGCCGCATCAAGTCCAAAGGTACTGCCTCCCGCCAGGGTGACGGCATGCACTTCCTTTCTGTTATTGATAGGATTCAATGCGTCCGTATCCCGGGTTCCCGGTGAACCGCCGCGGACATCCACACCGCATACCGCACCCTTTTCGCAAATAATAACGGTGCAGCCCGTCGCAGCTTTCACATCCTGTGCCTGGCCGATTTTAAATCCGTCTATTTCATGAATGCTGATTTCTTCCATCTGTAATTTTAACTCCAATCTTCTTTTTAACCTTAGTTTCCATTACATTTAATTCCTATATTATAGATACTGCCGCAAATTACATAATGTCGCCGTTTTAAAATAGCTTAATTTACGCTTATCTCACCAATGGCTTTCTTTACGGAGGCTACTATGGTTTCCACCTCCGCCAGGGCACCTTTTCCCAGATCCCCGCAGGCAAGGAGGGCTTCCTTCGGGTCTACAAATTGATAGCCGTATGCCCGCAGCTTTTCCATATTATTTTGCGTAATGGGATTTTCATACATTGCCGTATTCATGGCAGGACAGATAATGACGGGCTTGTTGCGGATTGCCGTCACAACGGTGGAAAGCATGTCGTCGGCGATTCCGAAAGCCAGCTTTCCGATAATATTTGCGGTAGCCGGTGCGATTACGCAGCAATCTGCTTTTTGTGCCAGGGAAATATGACGAACATCCGGATAATATATTTCCTCAAACATATCGGTATACACTTTGTTTTTGGTCAAAGTCTGTAAAGTAAGGGGGGTTATAAATTTTGTTGCCGAGTTTGTCATAATGGTATGGACAAGGAGGCCACATTTGGTCAGTTGGTTTGCGATATCAGCCGCTTTATAAGCGGCTATACTGCCGGTTATACCTAAAATAATATCTTTCATCCCATTTTTCTCCTTTTTTGGGTGGTAGCAGTTACGATGGCGTTTGCAATTTCCTCTTTTGTTGTATGACGTGTAAAGTTTTTATTCTCATCCACCAAATAACCTGTATGCCGATCTTTGGAAATATCCCGCAAATCATTGGCAAGAACAAAACTGCACTTGTTATCCTGCAAAACTTGAAAAGCCGTGTTTATCAGTGTTTCCTGCGGCACATCATCCAATAATTTAAAACCTACGAGAGTAGCTTTTGGAGCCAGAGTTTGAAATAGGGAAATGATTTTGGGGGTCCGTTCCATAAACAGAATTAAGTTGTCAATATTGGAACTGATTTTACCGTCATCCTGCAGGAGTGTTTCCGGATTCTCAAATAATGAACTTGCAAAGGCATCCGTAATTTGTTTATTTTCTGTCTGCAGTGAATCCAGCCTGAATTTGATGGAGTTTGCAAGCAGGGCAGCGGAGGTGACCGATTTGACACGATAATCACTAACGGCCATGCTGTGTACAATGATGTCAACGGAAGCTTCTTTGATTACCTTCCTGACGGCAGCTTCAAGGCTTGCCACCGTATCAATGAAGATAACTTCTGTTCTTTCTGATTGTGGTACAAGCCCATTTTTTCCACAAATATAATATATCTTTTCCGTAGCGGATATTTTCCCGAAAGCTTTTGCAATCAGACTCCCGAGCATCCCGGTGGAAGTATTTGTAATGCTCCTGACGCTGTCAATGTGCTCCGTTGTACCGCCCGCTGTAATTAAAATTTTCATTATGGTACGCATCCTTCCTGGAATATATAAGTAAATTATAACTTACTAAACAAGGATTGTTTTATCAACCTTAACAAAATAATTTATCATAAATTCGATAGAAAGTAAATGAATTTCCTGAAAATTCATTATTTTTTTGCAATAGAAAATTCGTCCTATTAGGGGAGCTTAGTGGTGCTACGCTCCCAAAATTGCGACGCAGTATACCGCAAAGTGGGGTGTTCAGAACAGTGCGATGATTTTTCAAACACGCTCTAGGATGCGCATGACGCTTTATAAGGCATCATGCCGCAAAGCGATCAAACGAAAGCGCGGCAGAGCGAGAGTTTGCAAGCAAACTCTTTCTTGTTATTTATATTTTAGGACAGTTCTGGCAGTCATTGCAGACTTTTCGTTAATTTTTATCATAAATCGTAAGCAAAAATAATATATTAAATAAGCACGTCCAATATAATTTGAACAAAAGATAACAAAACCAAGGCTTCCTATAAATTATAGAATAAATAAAAAAATATGTGCCAGACACGGAAAGAAAATTCATTATTGTGCATGTTACTTATCATGATTGATAAATACATTAATTTACCATTAATTAACATAATAATAATCCTTCTTTAACTTTGGACAATTATTCTATAATGCAGTAAGCGTACAATATCAGGGTATCATATGAGTGATCTCTATTTAAGGAGGAAATAAATGTGTTAAACGTTGCCAGACAAAAAAAGATATCATTACTGCTGGTTTTTGTAATGATAATAACTACCGCGTCATCAGCTGTTAATCCGGTTAAATCAGTCCGCGCTGGGACAGATGCCAGGTATCCGGCAGATGAACAAGTACAACAAGGAGAAATTAATAGCATTGGTTCCATCGTGTTTACCGGAGCGCCGGTCGAAGGTTATGAACCGGTTGCAGTGGAACCTGTAACCTCAAACCATAATACGGATTCAATTATTTCTGCGAGAAGTAACTATTCCACCATTCATTATTATACGGAAGAATCGGATAATAATCCGCTGTCTCCAGTCCCGGATCCTATATCGGAGGAAATGATAAACAATGCAGGAGCTACGGTTAACCTTTTGGCAGCCTGGTCTAAATTTAATACCAATTACCAGCTGGGCAATGGTGAATCAACGGATTATATTGTTTTAAGTCCTGACGGAACCACAGTGGATACTTCCATTGTACTTCCTATGGCTTCATGGGCAGGAACGGGGCAGATAACGGGTACTGCTGTTTATGCCGATAAATATACGGCCAATGATTTTCTGGATACATCTGCCGTTTTAACACATTCTTCCGGAACCCCACCTCAGATAATCACCGGCAGCAGTCCTAATTATTCCTATTATTTGGGTACGAAAGGAAGTACGGAAGGTAACTTTTATCAGCTTGAATTAGATTCCGAATTATACGGTAATATCCAGTTAAATTATGCCATGAGAGGTTCTGGTACGGGGCCTAAGAATTTTAAGATTTTATACAGCACGGATGGCAGCACCTGGGGAAATGCAACCACGGGTAATTTCTCCATATCAGCAGTAAGTACCACACAATACTTTTCGGTAACCCTTCCTGTTGCTGTAAATAATGCAGAAAAACTGTATATCCGGCTTCAGGTTGCAGATAGTGTATCCATAAATAACGGAACCATCGGTTCAAGCGGAACAAACTATTTAAGTGACATCAAAATTACCGGAAGCCCTGTAGTAGCAGATGATATCGTGGGTTATCCGGTTATAACACCGGATGCAGGCGAAGTCCGTCTTGGTGAAGAGATTACCATAACTACATCAACTGCCGGCGGGGTAATTCATTACTCATTTGACGGAGTAAACTACCACACATATGACAGCAGTAATAAACCGGTATTCACCGAACTGCCGGCCACAATTACTGCCTATGCAACCAGGGCAGGGTTAACGGACAGTTTATTCATAACTTATGGCTATACCCAGGCTCAGGTAGCACCGGTGAAAGCAAAACCCAACGGCGGTGCCAGAACTGCCGGCACTGCGGTTACTTTAAACTGTGCCACACAAGGAGCTGATATACAGTACTCCCTGGACGGCGGGAATACCTGGAACCATTATGATAAGGGAAATAAAATAACTTTGGAGAACTTCCCTGTAACCATTACGGCCAAAGCGGTCTTATATGGTTATAAAGGCAGTGAAATAAGTGAATTTATATATACTTTACGCCAAAATGAAAATTATAATATTTACTTTGGCCAGCTTCACTCCCATACGGAATATTCCGATGGTGCCGGCGGCTGTGACCAGGCCTTTGATTATGCCAAGAATACGGCAAGCCAGATAGATTTCTTAGCTGTCACCGATCACTCTAACTCCCTTGACAACGCGGACAGGGCTACTTTAGCCGACAGAAATGTCAGTGAAGAATGGAAGGAAGGCCGTACTTTGGCAGATAAATATACGGACAATACTTTTGTTGGTATCTATGGCTTCGAGATGACCTGGTCTAATGGCCTGGGCCATATCAATACTTTTAATACACCGGGATTCCAAAGCCGTACCCAGGTCGACTACAATACCTATTCAACTGCATTAAGCAATTATTATACAACCTTAAAAACAGAAACGGAATCCATCAGTCAATTTAACCATCCGGGTACAACCTTTGGCGATTTCAGTGACTTTGACCATTATGATGAAGACATTGACAGTTTGATGAACCTGATTGAGGTCGGTAACGGGGAAGGTGCTGTGGGCAGTTCCGGTTATTTTTCCTCCTATGAATATTATACCCGTGCCCTGGATAAAGGCTGGCATGTTGCCCCGACCAATAACCAGGATAACCATAAAGGTAACTGGGGGGATTCCAATACAGCCAGAACGGTTATCCTGGCTGACAGCTTAACCAGGGATAATATCTATGATGCCCTTCGTAATATGCGGGTCTATGCGACGGAAGATAATGACCTCGAAATTACCTATACCTTAAATGATGAAATTATGGGTACCATCTTAGAGGAAAAACCGAATTCGGCAGATATAGAAGTTATATTAAAAGATCCTACCGATGCTTCCATAGGTAAAGTAGAAGTTATTGTAAACGGAGAATTAAGCGTAGACCAGAAAATCGTGAATACCAAGGAAGCAACAGTGGATTTTACCTTACCTGCCGACTATTCCTATTACTATATCAGGGTAACACAGCCGGATAAAAATATTGCGGTAACGGCTCCGGTATGGGTTGGAGAAGTGGAAGCCGTAGGAATTTCCAAAATGTAGGAAACCAAAAAGATACGGAATCCGGTACGCAAACAGGAGAGCGGCCTATCATGCATTGTTCCAGCTATGTGGTATTGCCCGAAAAGCCGGATTCCGGCATAGTTGCAACTTTTCAAGCAGTGATAAAAATATTGCGGCAATTACCAAAGATGGTAAGCTCACGGCAAAGAAAACCGGAACTGTTACAGCTACCGTGAAAGTTAAGGGAGTTATCCAAAAGATTAGGGTTACAATCAGTAAAATAATTAAGACAGACTGATAAAGTAAATAAATATGACAGACCGGCAATTTATTGGGAAATAACGGAAATCGGACTAAGTTACAGTATTTTACATGGGATACTGTAGGACTTAGTCCAATCTGTTACAGCTATTTAAAGTGCTGGTTTATTACTTTCAGCAAAATTGATAAAAAGACCCCTTATAACAAGAGTTATCAGGATAACAAGGTATTCCTGACAGTCAATTTGTTCTTACACAGTTTCACTTAAGATTTCATTCATACTGCCCATTCTGTAACCCTTTAAATCCAGCGTGGTGTAGGTAAACCCAATTTTTTTAAAGCTGTCGTTAATATGCTGGATAAAATTAATGTCAAAGAATTTCTGGATTTCAGCCTGGGAAACTTCAATTCTGGCAATATCCCCGTGATGTCTTACACGTACCTGTCTGAAGCCTTCGTCTAATAAAAGCTGTTCCGCTTTATCAACCATTTCCAGCTTTTCCTTTGTTATTTTCTGGCCGTAGGGAAATCTGGAGGACAAACATGCAAAGGACGGCTTATTCCAGGTAGGAAGGTCTAACTCTTTTGACAAGACACGAATTTCCTCCTTTGTCAGTTCCGCCGTTCTTAGAGGACTTATCACACCGTGCTCGGCGATGGCCTTAAGTCCCGGACGATAATCGCTTAGATCATCGTGGTTAGAGCCTTCGGCAATATGCCGTATTCCATGCCTACAGGCAATTTCTCTGATTTTTTCAAATAATTCGTTTTTACAAAGATAACATCTATTTACCGGGTTATCGGAAAAACCGTCCACTTCAAGTTCTTCTGATACAATGATTTCGTAAGGAATCCCGTACTTCTCCGTAAATCCCTTTGCTTCCTTAAATTCTCTTTCCGGATATGTTGAGGAACGGGCTGTTACCGCAAGGACATTTGTTCCCAGAACATCATAAGCCGTTTTTAAGAGAAAAGTGGAATCCACTCCTCCTGAAAAAGCAATGGCTACATTTTTTAAATCCCTTAAATTATCTTTTAATAACTCATATTTTTCATGTAAGTCCATTTGTATCCGCCTTTCTGCCTTTTAGGTGGCCGATTAAATTATGGAATAATAGAATATGTTCTTTGTTCCTATCGTATAACATATCGGGTACTGTGTCAATATCTAAGCCAAGCAAACGACATGGAAAACACATGAGAACCATCCATGCTTAATTATAGCAGCATTCCGGCTTTTCTTTTTAAACAGAATTATTAATGCCGAAACTAATACAATAAATGTTAATTTCTTTTTATAGTAGCTTAAAATGGAAAATTTTCAGAATAATAGATGGAATATATATAAATAGTCAAAAATTATATAAAAAAGACATATATATGTTAAATAATTATATATATCAAATATATATTGACAAATTATTGTAATTGATGTATAATGAATTTATAAAATAAGTTGTGTTTAAGGACAATATTAATTTTTAAAACAATAAAAACAAATAAAAACGATAATGTATGCAGAAGAAAGACAGTTAATTTTTGTAAGATATTTCTTTTGAGATACATCTAATTATATGTATTACGGTTTCAATTGCAGAATATGAAAGATTTTCTGTGTTTATTGAACACTTTCAAGGTATGAGGAAATAGACCAGCAAAGAGAATGGAATCTTTAGTCTGGCAAAGAATAGTATTTCTTATTGGTCATTTAAAAAATCAATAGATGGAACTATGTCAATACCTTGGACACAAAAAGTTAAAAGGCTCTATGCGACTATTTATGCTTCATCCTTCTTTTTGCTGAGGAGTCATATAATTAAGGGCGCTGTGAATCCTTTTACGGTTATACCATGATTCTATATATTCAAAGATTGTCTTCCCTGCCTCTTTGAAATCTCGGTAAATATGAAGATATATTTCTTCCTTTTTCAATACGAAATGAAAGGATTCAATACATGCATTATCATAAGGATTTCCCTTACGGCTGAAGGAATGCAGTATTTCATTTTTTACCAGGTAATTCTCAAATAACTGGCTTGTTTACTGGCTCCCCAAATCGCTATGAAGTAGGATTCCTTTTGTAAGAATGTTAAGGCACCCACTTCTTAATATACTAACATCAAAAAGTTATAATGATAGATTAGGTTGTACATTTAGTAATTAATTTAATATACAATTCTTTAGGGTGGAACTTTCATTTTAGAGTTTTCACCCTTTTATTATAAATATTTTTATGAGTACACAGCTATAAAAAAAGAGATGAGGAATAAATTTATGAAAAAATTTTATAGGATGAGTTTTATATCTATATTACTAATGGTAATACTGATAATTATAAGTATAATACCTACAATAAGTATGGCAGCACAGTCACCGGTTAAAGTGGAGCTTGGTACAGCTGAAAGCTATGCGGTTTTAGCATATTCAACAATAACAAATACCGGACCGACTACAATTGGCGGAAGTGCCGGGGGAAATATTGGAGTGTCACCAGGCTCGGCGTTTACCACGGATTATGAAATAGCGACTGGTTCTGCAGTTCACTTAGCCGATAGTGAAGCAGACCAGGCCAAAATAGATTTACGAACAGCCTATGATGATGCAGAGGGAAGAACACCTGTTACCCGGATTTCTTCTGAACTTGGTGGTAAAACATTGACTCCCGGTGTATATGATTCCGCTGACGGTACATTTGAGATAACGGGTACTCTTACCCTTGATGCCCAAGGTGATCCTGAAGGTGTCTTTATATTTCAGATGGGATCAACCCTTACCACTGCAGTAGGAAGCAGTGTCGAACTCATAAACAGTGCCCGTTTTTGCCGTACTTTTTGGCAGGTGGGAAGTTCCGCAACTTTAGGAACTGACTCTCAATTTGTGGGACACATATTTGCGTTAGCATCAATCACCGCAAAACATGGAGCCGAGGTACAGGGACAGTTATTAGCTTTGACTGGAGCAGTTACACTGGATAATAATACTATAATAAATGGAATTTGCGAAACTATAACCGCACCGACAGAAGCACCAACCGAAACACCAACCAGCACACCAACCGAAACACCAACCAGCACACCAACTGAAACGCCAACCGGCACACCAACTGAAACACCAACCGGCACACCAACTGAAACACCAACCGAAACACCGACCCGGACACCGACCCGGACACCAACCCGGACACCGACCCGGACACCGACCCGAACACCAACCCGGACACCGACCCAAACACCAACCCCAACACCAACGGTAACACCAACCGGAGTACCAAGCGTAACACCAACAGTAACACCAAGTGTAATACCAACAGTAACACCAAGCGGAACACCACCGGTTGAAGAAATACCAACGGTAACACCACCGGTTGAAGTAACCGAAGCCCCATTGCCGTCCACACAAGTAACACCAACCATATCTCCACCATTGCCCATAGAAACACCAGGGACTGTTACAGGGGGTCAGATACCGGAAACAGCTACTCCCTGGAATAACATTTTGTTTGGAGGCGAAGCGTTAATCCTCATTGGAGGGATTATAGGCTGGAGCAGAAGGAAACATTAATGAAAAAAATAAAAATATCAGGAAATAAAACATCTCGGAGTAATCGTCTGTCAATGGGACTTATGGTTTTAGGGATAGTTTGTACCTTATGGGCATTGTTTAATATATGGGACTATAATAATTATTCTGTTTCAGAAGAATATATAATGGAGAGTGTAAATGGAACACCAGATTATTTTCACTCATTGCCTACACCATATAAAAACTTGTTTCCTATGGATATTTTTAAGAATCCTGTTAGAAAACCCAATATTTCCTCCCCACCCATTGCTTTAAACCCGTCAGAGGGTGATAAAATTGGAAAACTGACAATTCCGGCTTTGGATCAGGTATTGCCCATCATCCAGGGAACTGGCACAAATGAGTTGAAAGAAGGTGTTGGGCATTTTACTCAAAGCGTTCTGCCGGGGGAAGAAGATAATTGCGTGCTTTCCGGTCATCGGGATACAGTTTTTTCACAATTAGGAGAGTTAGTAATTGGTGATCAACTAATTGTGGAAACATCGGCTGGTATTTTTACTTATGAGATTCAACAGATTAGAATTGTTGATAAGGATGATAAAACGGTCATAGTACCTACCGATCATGGCGTATTGACAGTAACTACCTGTTATCCCTTTAATTTTATCGGGAGTGCACCGGACCGCTATATTCTCAGCGC
>JAATFT010000082.1 GCA_015655075.1 Clostridiales bacterium
AACAAGTTTACGCATGCAGGCTTGCTTGCAGATTCCGAGAGTGTGTTTGAAAAATGCTTGTGCCGGGCTGGATGCTCCACTTTGTGGGAGGCAAGGAGCGGTTTTGGGCGCGTAGTGGTGCTACGCTCCCAAAATTGTGACACAGAATACCCCAAAGTGGGGCGGTCAGAACGGTGCGATGATTTTTCAAACACGCTCTAGAGTGCTGACAAGTTGATACTTGGACTAATGGCGTAGAATGGATTTTCATTCTGCGAGGCGGAGGAATGAGGCGTAGCGGTGGCTACATCGATTGACGACAACGAAGCAGATGGAAATTCAGGCAAGCCATTAGACAAGATATCAACTTGTCAGTGCACTAGGGTGACAACAAGATCATGAATGCTTTTATTCATGATATAAACACGTTTTATGTTCATGATATAATAACGGCGGCTTCCCTCCTTCAAAAGCCGCCGCCTCTTATATATACTCTTGTACAATATCCGCTTTTTCTCAGCTCTTATAAATCAATCTGCCGATAATGTCCCATGTTATTCATTCTCTTCTTTCTTTGGAGGATTTTGTGCGGTAAAAACCGCTTCGGCAAATTTCAGATACCCGTCGTTTCTTACGATGGCAATTCCCCTGTCAACGTCGGCTATCAGCAACAGCGTATCTCCCGGATGGATGTCAAACATATCTCTTGCGTCTTTAGGGATTACGACCTGACCCTTCTCTCCCACCTTCACCGCGCTCATAAACTTGCCCTCCGGCATTTTCATACCCATTTTTATTCCTCCTTACATAACAAGTATTACAAGTATAATTTATTATACCGTATAAAATTTTTAATATCAATTGACTCATAATGCAAATTGGGCAAGCTAAATAAAAACATCATACAAATCGATAAAAAATTCCTATGGCATGTATAAAAAGTGACAGACATATATTGTATTAAGCACAACGGGAAAATAGGAATTATGATTAATGTATTTCTAGCATACAGCAGCTTTGACAGGAATATTCTTCTGACCATTCTGGATGATTTAAAGTTATCGCAGGAGCGCTATTATTTATGGTACTACCTGCCAGGTAAGAATGACGTCCCTATGGAAAAAATTCATGAAGTAATTGCCGATATGGATATCTTTCTTCTGCTTCTGTCTGAAAATTCACTGCACAGTCCAAATGTGCAAAAAGAATTAGGTTTAGCATTTGAAGAAAAACAAATAAAAGAGATTTGTCCGATTACTGTGGATAACTGTTTAAAGGAAGATACGGATATAAAAATACCTGAATTTATAAAAGAAAATATTTACTATTCCAATCCTATGATAAGTGCGGCCCGGATAATAGAAGGCATTCTTTATAAATATTAATTTAGCACTCTCGGAAACTCTTTGTATGCAGATTTGTGAGATGATTTTTTGTCAAATTAATGAGGCGTACGTGGATTAAATTTGTGTGTAGCTGGCGAAAAATCAGCCGCAAAGATACGTACAGGGGAGTTTCCGAGAGTACTCATTTAAGGTAAGGAGACTACCATGATTAAGAATAAAGGTCAGCATGCAATGCAATATTTAAAAGACAGTCTTAAATATTACGATAAAAAATCCATCTCCTGTAAAAGATGGTATACTGCCCTGATTTCAGCAGATGTTATTCTGTCCGCTTTTATTCCCTTTGCCACATTATTTTTTGACGATTATGCCAATACAAAATTCATTGTAGCCCTTATGGGTTCACTGGTTACCATTGCTTCCTCAGTAAGGGCTAAATTCGCTTTCCAGGAAGATTGGGTCGAATACCGGACAACCACAGAAATTTTAAAGTATCATAGATATCTTTACGATACTTTATCTCCGCCATACAACAAAAAGAATAAAGATGAGCTGTTAATAACAAAAGTCAATGAAATATGCATGAATGAAAATAAATGCTGGAGGGATATGAAACTAAATAACAGTAAAAAACCTGACGAGGACCCAGATAGCTCTATTTAAATAAAGTATAGGTTTTAAGGAATATATTCTTTTTGCACGGGTATCTTTCGCCATCTATACCGGTTATGATATAGTCATCCTTACTGATATAATGCTTACCTTCCAAAGTCCGTATAAAGGGTACTTCACCGGATCTTAACGGATTAATATAAGTCGTTATATCCAAGCCGGAGTTAATAGCTGTCATAATATCGTCAAATCCGTCTTCCAGCCCACGTCTGTATTCAATTGCGTCAACCAGTACCGGATTTTTAACATATTTTGCCATAATAGCCACCTCTTCCATATTATTCCTCATTGCAGTTATTTTAATCAATCAGTTTCATTTCTTTTATATCATATGCTATAACCGGCTGCATTGTTATAGCACCCGATAACGTTTATATATATCTTATCGGAAGAAAATCATTTAATGGACAAGCAATATCTGTCCGTTATTTTTAACACTGTTTATGTTTTTTATACTCAAATCATTTTCACATTGAATATTATTTGGGGTGGTGAAATAATTTACGTTAGAATCCACTAACTTGGTACATATCTTTTACAGAATCAGAGGAGAGAATTGCGTAATGCTTCGCTCGGCAAATCATTTACTACGCCTACTGTCAGTCCATTGAGTGTAAAAATCTGAAAATCAGTTGATGTGCTATTTCAAATCGTAACCAAAGCACATAATGATTTGACTTTTTATTATCAAAGTGATAATATTGTCATAAGCTGTTAGGAGGGAATGTTATGGAACAAGAAGTTATGGATTGCTTTACGCACCCAATAAAATGCAAACTGTTATTAGAGTTATATTCTGCCGGAAAAGCAACCGCTAAACAACTTGCAGAAATATATAATGATATTCCACAGGCAACCCTATACCGCTACTTGAAACGTATGACAAATGACGGTATTTTGAAAGTAGTCGAAGAAAATCAAGTAAGAGGGACGATAGAAAAAACCTATGCGGTTGACATTGATTTAGACTCCATTGGGCAGGAGTTAATTGGTGCAAACGCAGGCGATGCCTATATGCAAATGTTTATGCAGTATGTTTTTGGCTTTATCAAACGATTTCAAGAGTATTGTAAAAAACCGGATATCGATATTCCGAAAGACCAGCCGGGTTTTAGCCTTGCGCCCATCTATGCAACGGATGAAGAATTGGCATCCGCGTTAGAGGAATACGCGAAAATCATTCAGCCGCTTTATAAGAACAAGCCCACGCCGGACAGGAAATCACGCACTTTAGGCTTGATTATTTCACCGCCCGAAAATTACAATAAATAAGTCTTTCAAAGCTCCTTTGATTGTCCATGCGGCAAGGGAGTTTATCTATTGACTTTACGTTATCAATATGATAATATAATCATGATGATACAAATAAGGAGGTTTGTTTGATGGATATACTATTGGATAATTTGCCAATCTTAATTCCACTTTTTGCTGCCCAGGTCGCTTTTGGCTTGATTGCTCTCGTTCATGTATTGAAACACCCGCATTATCGCTTCGGAAATAAAATCATGTGGGCTTTCATTGTAATGCTCGTTAATATGATCGGTCCGATTGTCTATTTTATTTTTGGCAGGGGTGAAGAACAATGAATGTGCTTACCATCAATGAGTTATCAAAAAGTTTTGGGACGCAAAAGGTAATTGACAATCTAAATTTTTCCGTGCCGGAAGGTACTGTTTTCGGATTTATCGGGCAAAACGGCGCGGGTAAAACAACAACCATGAAAATGGTGTTGGGTCTGCTGAAAGCTGATAGTGGAGAGATTACCGTTTGTGGTGAAACCGTGAGTTATGGGCAGACAAAAACAAACCGGCGTATTGGGTATTTGCCTGATGTCCCCGAATTTTATAATTATATGAAACCGCTTGAATACCTTGACCTTTGCGGCGAAATCGCGGGGCTTTCCAAATCGGAAACCAAAGGCCGAAGCGATGAACTTCTATCCTCGTGGGGCTTAATGGCGTAAAAAAACGTATCGGCGGCTTTTCCCGTGGCATGAAACAACGGCTTGGAATAGCGCAAGCCTTGCTGTCACACCCCAAGCTGCTTATTTGTGATGAACCGACAAGCGCCCTTGACCCTGTTGGACGTAAAGAAATACTTGATATTCTTCAAAAAATAAAAGGCACGACAACTGTAGTTTTTTCAACGCATATTTTATCAGATGTAGAGCGCATTTGTGACCGCGTGGCAGTATTGCATAATGGCAATATTGCTGTCAGTGGGACGCTTTCCGAAATTAAAACGATGCACGTGAAAGACAGCCTTTTGTTGGAGTTTTCCCAGAATGCAGAAGTTAGTCAGTTTAAGAATTGTGCAAAAATAAAGCCGCTGCTTCCTCATGCGGAAGAAAGCGAAACAGAAATTATTTTACATGGTGTTGATATAGGCCATATTCAGCGTATCGTCATTTCTGTACTTGCGGAAACCGGCTTGTGTCCATCAAAAATGGAAATAATGGAGCCGTCCCTTGAAAACCTGTTCCTGGAGGTGGTAATGTGAGTGGGTTTATTGCATTTTCAAAAAAGGAAATCACAGAAAATACTAGGAATTACAGGCTGCTTATTATGCTCGTCATTTTCTTTATCTTTGGTGTAATGAGTCCGTTGCTCGCAAAATTCACGCCGCAGCTTATGGAAGCCGTTATGCCGAATCTTGCAGAAGCATTTGAGAATCCTTCCGCATTAGATTCGTGGACGCAGTTCTATAAAAATGTCTCGTCGCTTGGTCTTAGTTTGACAATCATACTTTTCAGCAGTTGTTTGTCGGGTGAATATACCAAAGGTACACTCGCAATCATGTTGACAAAAGGGTTGTCGCGCCCGACTGTGATACTATCAAAGTTTGCTGCCGCTGCGGCCATTTTAACCGTTAGTTATTGGCTGTCTTTTGGTGTTGCCTACGGCTATACAGCCTATCTCTGGCCGGACGCTTCGCTACCGCATATCTTTTTTGCAGCCTTTGCCCTGTGGATTGCAGGGTTACTATATTTATGCATCCTCATGCTTGGCTGTGTACTGTTCCGGCAGTCGTTTACAAGTATCCTCTTTTTGTTGGTAATAACGGTGATTATGGGATTGTTGGAACAGATAGAGCAAACCGCAGGGTATAGCCCAGTCATTTTAGTATCAAAAAATGTTGATTTGCTTTCCGGCGCGGTGACAGTCTCCTATTTTATAATACCACTTATTATTTCGGTCTTTATGTCGGCTGCATTATTGATTATGTCTATTGTCGTATTCAATAAAAAGCAATTATAGCAAATAGTCTTGTGTATAACAAATGAAAATGTAATGATAACCGCCTCCAACGGGAAATAAAAAAACCGTTGTTGAGGCGGCTGGATAGCTTCCAGCCAGGCGCATTTTTGCGTTCTGAAATTCCGTTATCATTTACGTTAATTGCAGAAAAGAGTTACTGTAGATAATAAGCATTTTTTTCGTTCACCCTATCTTCCCAATGTGAAGCAACAAGTTTCATTTATAGCGAAAAAGAACAATCCTGCAAGGGGATATAAACCAAAACTTGTAGATTCAGTATTGTACTATATTTAGTTGCCATTTGTTTTAATAGGCAGTACATAATCTATAATTACCTTTTCGCCCCGATTTAAAGGCTCACAATAACGTTCGTGTGTATATACTTCACACCAGTAAAAATTATCGCGGTCAATTTTTTTTCCGGTTTTCTCAATTGCTTCTGTGACTAATAAATATGCCGAATCAAGTATTTCTGCAACATGACTTCCTTCAATCTGAATATGCGCAGTTAAACCACCAGGAACATACTTTGCAAACAGACCATCTGGTATTTCCGTACCAACCTGTACAAAATCTCCGATAATAAATTCAAGATTCCTTTATCAGTTCTTTTAAAGATTTACAATACCTTATTATGGTCCGTTTTGTTTTCCTTATTGTACCACATTTTGAAAATAAGAAAAGGATTTAATTTTCCCTAGTGGGCCATTCCACAATATAATTTCAAAATCCGGTACAGTATGAGTTACTAACATTTGGATTAAACTTGTTAATTGAGAAAATAGTAAACGGGGCGGTTACACAACCAGCCCCTTTCATAAACTTGTTATAATCCCATCATTTTCTTTGCAGTTGCAAGAACGCTCTTTCCATCCATCATACCGTATTGTTTCATATCAATTACTTCAACCGGTTTACCGGGGAGTTTTGCTTTCACTTTATCCAAGTTAAATCTAACCTGCGGCCCCAGTAATACGGCATCTGCACCGGACCCGTACTGTGAAACGGCGGACAGACTGTAGGCATTAATCGTACATTCCAAATCCTCTTCCTTGGCTGCCGCTCTCATTTTCTCTACCAGCATGCTTGTAGACATTCCTGCCGCACAAAAAAGTACAATATTTTTCATTTCACGCCTCCTAATATTATTGGATATTTATTTTTTTATTTAGTTCGATGATTTCTGTCGCCAGATCTCTTACGGTTATGGCATTCATCAAATGATCCTGTGCATGTACCATTAGAAGATATACCTGCATATGCTCACCCTTGGCTTCTTTCTGCAACATATCTGTCTGCACATTATGTGCTTCCGTTAAAGCAGCATCACTCTCTTTTATTAAATTCTCTGCTTTTTCGAAATCTCCGTCTCTGGCGGCCCTGATTGCTTCTATTGCAGTTGCTCTTGCATTTCCTCCATTAATAATTAATCCCATACTCATTTCTGCCAATTTGTCTTCATCCATATAAGCGCCTCTTATCTCTTATCCTTTCTATTCGGAACCCAATCCCCTGTTTCCATAAAAAATTGAAGGAGTCTTAATTTCATGTTATTTACAATGTTTTTATAATACTCGTCATCAATACAGTTATTTAACTCCAGCGGATCCTTATCCAAATCATATAATTCATCTTTTTCATATAATCTCATCGTATATTTTATGTTGCCCATACGAATCATAGCTGCTTTTGTGTGTTCCGGTCCTTCCTCGCATTGTGTAGCAAGCCGGGGCCAATAAGGAGATTCCGGTCCATGTCCCCGTTCCATAGCCTGTACTTCTCCATGTATGCGGCCGCCTTCACAAAAAACCGCATCCTTGTGTACCGGATTTCCCCCAATAGCACTTACCAAAGACTTTCCAAATTGTACGTATCCAAGTTCCACACCCGCCATGTCGGCAATAGTAGCCGGCAAATCTGCAAGTTCGACCAATGCTTCCGAATTACCTGGCTTTACTTTAAATTGTTTTGCCGGCTTAACAAGAAGGGGAACCCTGCTGACCGTATCTTCAAAACAGTTCTGTACTTTTTCAACAATGCCGTAATCACCTGTATAGTCACCATGGTCTGAAAATACAAAGATATTTGTATCATCATACATTCCCACTTCTTTTAATTTATCACTGACAAGTCCAAAATGATAGTCAAATCTTGAAACCATGGCAAGATATGTGGCCCGCAGTTCATTAAACTGCTCTTCAGACCAATTCTGTAAGTTCTGCTTCGCACTGATACCATATAACATACTTGGTTTATCCTTCAGTGACATGACACTTGGACGTCTTGGCATCAATGCATTTTTGTCAATACTGCCAAACCATGGCTCTTCACATCCATAAGGAGGATGGGGAAAAAAGATTGAACAGTAAATAAAAAACGGTTTCGAGTCCGTCCTTCTCTGCTTTTCTTCCAGATAGGCAAGAAGGCTGTCAACACAGATCCAATCCTGTCCCTGTCTTGCTTCTTCCTTATCCAGTTTTCCCATGTAGAAGGAATAATAATTATCCTTCTTCATAAATTCAGGTATTTCATATGAAATATTATCTGCTTTCATGGAAAGGTTGACTGCATGACTCTTGTCTTCCATTGTAATACCGTCATAATAAATATCACAATAATCCGATTTATCCCTGTCACTGGGTACGACATCGTTACGCCCAATCCAAACGACTTCATATCCTTTGTGCTTCATTACGCGGAGTACATTGGGTTCATCAGGGCCCTGCATAAAATGCATCGTCCTATGCCCTGTGGTATGAGGATAAAGCCCTGTCAGGAAACTGCATCTTGACGGTACGCATACCGGGTTCTGGCAATATGCATTTTTAAAAGAAACGCCTTCTTGGGAAAGTTTGTCCAGGTTTGGTGTGACAGACGCTTCATTTCCCATATGATGCAGGGAATCACAGCGCATTTGATCCGCCGCGAACCACAAAATATTCTTTTTCTTTTCCATGTAAGTTACCTCGTTATATGATAAATTTATTCTGCCGCATTAGCCGCAAGCGCTTTTTCTTCTGCAAATGCCTGCTTATCAAGAATACGGAAGAACGGGAAGTACATTACTATCTGTATTGCAATCAAAATTAACTGCCATATAGCCACTCTCCATCCTCCTGCTAAAAATCCGGAAAGAATTATAGGGGTTCCGGTTTCAATTGCCGTTCCGTTTAAATAGGGAAGTACACCAATTGCCGTCATTATATAAGAAAGTGTAAATGTTATGACCGGTGTCAATAAAAACGGAATGAACATAATAACATTTAAAACAATGGGAAAACCAAAGGTAATTGGCTCATTAATACCGCAAAGCCCGGAGGGTAATGCAATTTTACCAAGTGTTTTATAACGGCTGCTCTTTGCAAAAAAGAACAAAGTAATGCATAAACCGAATGTTCCGCCGGCACCTCCCAGTGATGCAAACACAAACCAGCAGGATTTTGTAATTATATTGGGAAGGACATCCCCTGCTGCATAAGCTTCCAGGTTTTCAATTGCCAGCTGCTGGTACAGAATATTAAGAAATGACATAACAACCATACCGCCATGAATACCAAAAAACCATAACAAGCTGCAAATTATAATTAATATAATAAAAGTAAGAGGATTTGCAGTCAGCGCTGAAAGAGGAGCCTTTAAAGCCCCATAAATAAACGTATTCCAATCACCCCAGCCTGTAAGTGAGAAACCATATCTGACAAATGAGAAAATTGCTCCTATAATGATTGTAGGCAATACACCCATAAAAGCAATTGTAATCTGCGGCGGAACACCCTGGGGCATTTTGATATATACAATATGTTTAATTAAAAAGTTATACAAAGCTGGTACAATCAGGCCAAGAATCATGGCCGAGAATAAACCGGCAGCCCCAAGATAAGTTGTACTCAGCCCGGACAATAAAGTAACCGGAATTATGTCACCCGAGTCCAGGGTATAATTCTCTGTTACTCCAAGGGGAATAACAAGGAAAAATATAAAAAGACATAGGATCCCTACGATAGTTGACTGATTCTTAATTGCTTCCATATCTTCCGCCAACGCCTTACCAATTAAGAATACGGAATAAATCGCCAGCATATTTGTTGTGACCGTTGGTATAAAATTCAATATCGTTTTCATATTGGTTGCCGTAATGAAACTCTGATATGGTGCAATCTGCAAATTTGCCAGCAGTGTGAAAATAGCTCCTGCTAAAATGATAGGCAGCAAGGCTGAAAAACCATTACTTATTGCTCTTAAATACTTGTTGACCGATAGCTTATTTGCTAACGGCAAAAGCGTTTTTTCAATAATTCCCTGAAACTTCTCCATAAAAATTAACCTCCGTTAGAATATTAATATAGTTTTATCTGCATCCAAAATAATTCTAGCACTTTTTGAATAAATGTTCAATTTATTTTTGAACATTTATTCATTTTTATAAGTTTATACAAATATAATATATGATTTTGTGCTATTTTGCCTATATATAATCCTGGAATTTTTTATTGGGAACTGATATACTTTAGAAATAGAGAGGAAGAAAATAATGAATCCAATTGAGAAATTAAAAAATTATAAACCCGAAATGACCAAAGCTGAATTGGCTGCGGCAGATTATATTATAGAAAACCCTATAAGTGTCGTTCAGTTTACACTGACAGAGTTGGCGGAAAACTCTGGATCATCCAATGCCGCGATCATAAGATTGTGTCAAAAAATGAATTATGAGGGCTTTAAAGAATTTAAGTTTTCCATGTCCAGATATCTGGTTTCCGATCGTTCCGGCTTTCCTGATAATTCCGGTAAGAATAATAATTCTTTAGCCTCCGTCACAAGCAACTATATTCATTATTTAAATCTTTTAAATGAAACCGTATCTTTGGATACGGTAAAACAGATTGCCGCAGATATATGCGCCGCAAAAAGCATCACTATATTTGGTATAAACCGTACGGGATTTTCCGCAATGCAGTTATCCTATCGGCTATCCCGTCTGGGAATAGCATCAAGGCCTATTACGGATAATTCCATTATGCTGGATTATGCCGATATGCTAAGTCAGGGTGATATCTGTATTATATTTACAATCAGGGGGAAAGGTTCCAAAGACTATGGTGAATATATGCAGCGTATGAAAAACCAAGGCTGTAAAGTCATTCTCTTTACAATGGATCCCAAAATAAATCTTATCAAACTGCCGGATACGGCCATTGTTTTACCATGCATATCCAAAAAATCTGGGGAAGCTTTCCTTGACGACCAGGCCATATTCTTTGTATTTATAGAAGTTTTGCTGCGTGAAATATCCCTGCGTTATACCGAGGAATAAATAGAACACCAAAAGGCATGGACTGGAGGGAAAAGATATGGTAGAAGTATTTTATGTTGAGGACGATTTGGATATAGCGGAAGGTGTAAAAACTTATTTAAAGTCGCAAGGCATGGATGTATCTATATTTCAGTGTATTGCAGATGCAAAACAGGCATTGGTGCGAAAAACTCCAGCAATTCTTTTGCTTGACAGAAATATGCCGGATGGAGATGGAGAAGAGTTATGCAGATGGATTCGCCGTTTTATGGGAAGCAGGCTTCCAATACTGTATCTGACAGTTAAGGGAAAAACAATGGATATTGTTAAGGGGTTTCGTGATGGTGCGGATGATTATGTTGTAAAGCCCTTTGAATTAGAGATACTATATTCCCGCATTTTTGCATTATTGCGACGGGTAGAGCAGACAAAGGAAACCTGCCTGTATTGTGATCAGCTTTCACTGGATACAGAGAAACTAGCTGTGTTCTGCAATCAGGAAAAAGTTATATTGAGCCAGACGGAATACCAATTACTTTTGTCACTGATGGAAAATAAGGGAAAAACAGTCACAAGAAAACAGTTACTGGCGCAGATATGGGATAGCAACGGGAATTATGTGAATGACAATACATTGACTGTTACTATAAAACGCTTGCGGGAGAAACTGCATGATCCATCCTGCCTAAAAACCATACGCAGCTTTGGCTATCGAATGGAGGATTCAATATGATAGTAAGAAAGAAACAAAAAGTGGTACTTTTCCTATCCTTTGTTATCTGTTTTATAAGCACGGTTAGTATATTGGCGTTCTGGATGCATGAGTACCGGCAAAACTCTTTGACATATGTTTCCAAATTATGCCAGATTATTATAGAGGATTATCCCGATGCAGAAACACAGGTGCTTTCTTCTCTGAAAAAGTATCATACTGATACGGATCAGGAAATCCAAAGTAATGACTTTCTGGCACAGTATGGGTATAGGGACAGCGATTTTGTACCGGATTCGCAGCAAAAATTTTTTATTCTCGTGGGGGTTGTGTTTCTTGTAACGGTTTGCACTTTTTTTTTTCAATCCGGTATCTGCACAGGTGTAACCGGATAAGGATAAGTGAGCTTACCAAGTATCTGGAACAGATCAATGTTGGTGATACTGGAACGATGATGCGGACTGAGGAGGACGAGTTTTCAAAACTTCAGGATGAAATGTATAAGACGGTCACAACTCTTTACCAGACAAGGGATGCAGCGGTAAAAGCGAAAATGAACTTTGCAGAAAATTTGGCGAATATCTCCCATCAACTTAAAACTCCGATTACTGCCATTTCTCTTTCTGCACAGATGATGAAAGAGAATCCTACAGCTCAATGTTCTGATCAGATACAGAAACAGATTAACCGCCTGACGCATTTAGAGGAAGCGTTGCTGTTGTTATCCCGCATTGACACCGGAACACTTTCTTTGGAACGGAACGCTGTAGATGTATTTACGGTTCTTATACTTGCAGCTGACAATTTGCAGGAGATGTTTGAGAAGGCAGATGTTGCGATTGATATTTTAGAGATGGGTGCAATCGAAATAACCGCAGACTTAGAGTGGACGATGGAAGCCATCATGAATCTGCTGAAAAATTGTATGGAGCATACCCCTATAGGGGGAACGGTACATTGCACCTATGAGCAGAATCCGCTTTATACACAGATTCGGATATGGGACGAGGGGCGGGGATTTGCGAAAGAAGATGTTCCGCACCTTTTTGAACGGTTCTATCGTGGGCGGAATGCAAAAAGCGGAGGGATCGGGATTGGACTTCCTTTGGCCAAAGCAATTATTGAAATGCAGAATGGTATCATTAATGCCAATAATATTCCAAATGGTGGTGCCTGTTTTGAAATTCGTATCTATAGTCACTGAAATGTCACTTTTCTTTGCTATGATAAAATTGTACGGAACAATACAGAAAATATACCAGGAGGATAGCTTTTTATGGAGATTTTAAGATGTGAAGGTGTTAGGAAAGTATATGGTTCAGGACAGAATCAGGTTACAGCACTCCAGAAGGTTGATTTTGCAGTGGAAAAAGGAGAATTTGTTGCCATTGTTGGGTCTTCCGGTTCGGGCAAATCCACGCTTCTTCATATTCTTGGAAGTGTAGACAGCCCAACGGCGGGCAGGGTATTCGTGGACGGAGAAGATATTTCTAAATTGAATCAAACCCAGGCGGCTATTTTCAGACGCAGGAAGGTAGGGTTGGTCTACCAATTCTATAATCTGATTCCAACCCTGACGGTGAAAAAGAATATCATTATGCCATTACTTTTGGATAAGCGAAAGGTGAATCAGGAGTATCTTGAAAAGATTGTAAATTCACTTGGAATCGCAGATAAACTGGCTGTTCTGCCAAATCAGCTGTCTGGTGGAGAGCAGCAACGGATTGCTATGGCACGGGCATTGATTTATCGCCCTGCACTTTTGCTGGCGGATGAGCCAACAGGTAATCTGGATCAGAAAAATTCAAAGGAAATTATTGACTTGCTGAAATTGTCGAACCAAAATTTGAACCAAACCATACTTTTGATTACGCATGACGAGAAAGCAGCATTGGAAGCTGACCGCATTATTACTATAGAGGATGGCTGTATTATCAGCGATCAGAAGAGGGGGTGAGCGAAATGTGGAAAGATTATTCAGCAAGTTTTATAAAGAACAATCGTGCTTCCAGCATGTCAATCATGGTGGCAGCTCTAATTGCTACTCTGTTTCTATCTTTGCTATGTAGTCTGTCTTTCAATTTTTGGCGGTATGAAGTTGAACAGATTGTTTTGGAGGAAGGGAACTGGCAGGGACGTATTATAGGAGAGATAGATGATGACGATTTAGCTGTCATTCAGAATTTTGCTAATGTGGAAAATGTTGTTGTTAACGAGAAATTATCCGGAAAGCAGGGAACAGCGATTGATGTTTACTTTCATAACGTCAGGACAATCTTTCAGGATATGCCATTGATTGTAGAACGGTTAGGCTTAGAGGAAGACACAGCAACATATCATTTACTGCTCCTGTCCAGGTATTTGATTCATGACCCACTGGATGAGGAGCCGCCGCTTTTGATGACATTTTATCTGGTTATGTTGGTAATTGTTTCTCTTTCTTTGATTTTGATTATTCGTAATTCGTTTGCGGTGTCCATGAATGCAAGGATTCACCAGTTTGGTATTTTTTCCAGTATCGGGGCTACGCCGGGACAGATTCGGACTTGTCTGATGCAGGAGGCGGCAGTACTTTGTTTGGTCCCGATTTTGTTTGGAAGCTTACTTGGAATCGCCTTAAGCTTTGGTGCAATCCAGGGAATAAATGTCATAGCAGCGGATGTGGCAGGGCGGCATGAGGCTGTCTTTCAATATCATTCACTGATATTTGCGATTACAATCATGTCATCTGTTTTGACAGTGCTTTTTTCTGCATGGCTGCCGGCAAGAAAGTTGAGCAGGATGACGCCGTTAGAAGCAATTCGTAATACGGGCGAGTTACAGTTAAAAAAGAAAAAGCATTCCCTGATTCTTTCCTTCCTTTTTGGTATTGAAGGAGAGTTAGCAGGGAATTCCTTAAAGGCACGAAAAAAAGCCCTGCGGACTACCACACTGTCATTAACGCTTGCTTTTTTTGCATTTACGGCGTTTCTGTGTTTTGCGACGCTTTCTTCCATAAGTGTGAAATATACTTACTTTGAACGTTACAAGGACTCATGGGATGTGATGGCCACCATCAAAGATACAGCTATTGCAGACTTTGAGAGTTTGGATAATATTTCCGGATTAGAGAATGTGGACAGCTGCGTCATCTATCAGAAAGCAACGGGATATACAACCATTACTTCTAGTCAGCAGAGTGATGAGCTTATAGAACTTGGTGGTATTTCAACGGTTGCCGGTGAAGCCGTGCAGAAAGATGAGGAAAATTATCTTGTAAAGATGCCGATTGTCGTATTGGATGATAAAGGCTTTGCCGCGTATTGCAGGCAGCTGGGAATGGAACCACAGGTGGATGGCGGGATTTTAATCAATCGTATCTGGGACAGCATAAACAGTAATTTCCGCTATGCTGAATATGTACCTTTTTTGAAAGAAACAGAAGACGCAGTTACCCTTAAAGATGGTAAAGGAGAAGCATTAGCTGAAATTTCTGTGATTGGATATGTAACAGATGCTCCGGTTTTACGAGAGGAATATGACGATTATGCTCTGGTTTGTGTGCTTCCGCTATCAATCTGGAATACAATCTCTGAAAACGCCGATATTGCAGAGACGGATACTTTCCTGCGGATACTGGCATTTGATGATACTCGATTAAATGAAGATATGACTGTTATACAGGAGATGCTGGAGAGCCGCTACAAAATAGAAATCGAGAATCGTGTTCAGGAGGAAATCTCGAATACGGAAATGCGGGATGGTTATATGTTGATTATAGGTGCTCTGTGTGCCCTGTTAGCGGTAATTGGTATTGCCAATATTTTCTGTAATACGTTAGGGTTCATCTACCAGAGAAAACGTGAATTTGCTAGATATCTTTCCATTGGCGTGACACCGGAAGGCATTAGAAAAATCCTGAGAATTGAAGCATTATCTATAGCCGGACGCCCGCTGCTTATTACGCTTCCAGTCACTGTATTATTTGTAATATTTGCGGTAACAGCAAGTTATCTTAATCTAATGGAATTTATTGTTCAAATGCCACTCCTTCCGGTTGCCTTGTTTATTTTACTGATTTTCTTTTTTGTTGGATTAGCCTACTATATAGGTGGAAAGAAGCTATTCGGTTATAATTTAAGCGAAGCATTGAAAGATGATACGATGGTTTAAGTTTGAGCTGGAAATATAAAAAAGTATCAGAGAGAAAAGAAAACGCGGTTTCAGTTAAAAACGTTATAAAACAATTCAAAGATCAGACAGTTTTAAATAATGTCAGCGTGGATTTTCAGAAAGGGGGAATATACGGACTTGTCGGACGTAACGGTTCCGGAAAAACAATGTTGATGAAGTGTATCTGCGGTTTTATCCTTCCTGCTTCCGGTGAAGTGCGGGTGTGGAACAAAAGCGCAGGCCATGACATTGATTTTCCGGATAATTTAGGCTTTATCATAGAATCACCGGGTTTTCTGCCGAATGATTCTGCTGTTAGTCACATTACCACCATACTGAAGCGTATTTTAATCCAATTGTTCACCGTTTGATGCAATAACCTTTTTATACCAGTAAAAACTGTCTTTTCTGGATCTTTCCATTGTACCTTTCCCATCATTATCTTTATCTACATAGATAAAACCATACCTTTTTTTCATTTCTCCGGTGGAAGCGGATATTAAATCAATACAGCCCCAAGTTGTGTAACCCCATACTTCACATCCATCCTCAATTGCTTTTCCCATCTCTTCAATATGCTTTTTCAGATAATCGATTCTATATGAATCATGTATGGTCCCATCTTCTTCCTGAGTATCTACCGCACCTAATCCGTTTTCAACAACCATCATTGGTTTTTCATATCGGTCGTATATCTTATTTAAAGTATACCGCAATCCCTTTGGATCAATCTGCCATCCCCATTCACTTGCTTCCAAATAAGGATTTTTAACCCCTTTTATAAGATTTCCTCTAAGCTTAGCTGCATTAGGGTCTGTTGAGGTGCATGTTGACATATAGTAAGAAAACGTATAATAATCTACCGTTCCTGCCTTTAATTCCTTTTTATCCTCTTTTGTAATATCAATCTGCACCCCAATCTTTTTAAAGAATTTCAGGGCATAAGGCGGATACTCGCCCCGGCACTGTACATCGCCGCAAAGACAGTTTGATATCCTGTCCTGTTCCTGAGCTTTTAAAACATCCGCGGGATTACAGGTGTAGGGATATGTAGTTATATGGCATATCATGTTGCCAATTTTAAAACCAGGATTAATTTTATGCCCCAATTGTACAGCCTTTGCACTGGCTACCAATTGGTAATGCAGCGCGGTGAATCTAAGCCGGTCAAGCTCCGGTGTGGCGCCGCCGTCCATATTCATGGACATCTCAGGCGAATAAAAACCTCCGCCTAAAAACGACGGGTGCATGGCAAGTCCGTTAATCTCATTAAAAGTAAGCCAATAGGTAACCTTATCCTTAAAACGGTTAAAAACGGTCTCGCAATAACGCAGGAAACAATCAATTGCCCTGCGGTCAGTCCACCCGTTAAATTCTTTCACCATGCCCAGGGGACACTCATAATGGGAAAGCGTAACCAACGGCTCTATACCGTATTTTCTCAGTTCGTCAAATACATTATCATAAAACTGAAGCCCCTTCTCATTCGGTTCCGTTTCCAAGCCCGTGGGATAAATCCTTGTCCAGTTAATAGACATACGGAACGTTTTAAAACCCATCTCTGCAAATAATGCAATATCCTCTTTGTAATGATGATAAAAATCGACCGCTTCCCTGCTTGGATAATTAGCGCCTTCCACAAAATCCATTGTAATAAGGCGCGGCGTGTCCTTCGTACCGGCAGTCATTACATCGGCGGTACTTGGACCTTTCCCATCTGCATTCCATGCTCCTTCAATCTGATTCGCCGCCGTTGCACCTCCCCAAAGAAAATTATCAGGAAATAAACCCATTTTAAAACCTTCCTTTCATAAAAGTTGTACGTGACTTTTGTTCTAACGATGCTAACCATTCAAAGCGGATATTCCGGATCCGCTGTGTTACTTGTAAGGTTAAACTCTTGCAGTTTGAGTTTACTACTTTTTGAACATTTATTCAATATATATTCGTACAAACATCAGTCTTGCGAAAATATATCAATAGCCATATGTTAACAACCGGATGATATCCCTTTGTTTTGTTCTGCACGGCGATGGAGAATACCTGTTTTTTTCTCTGGTTTCACCGCGCAATTCATAGCTGGACATGGTTTTGCCCTGTCTTGTTTGCAGGCATAGGAGCCGATTGAAAGTCGTAAAGACAGCCGTCCGCTATCTTTAAAATATCCTTCCAATACATTTCGGAATATTTGTCATAGACTCCGTAGACTTTCATTCCCGCTTGCCGCGCACTGCAAACAGCCGGTAAAATATCTTCAAATACAATACAATTTTCAGGGGCTACTTTCATCTTTTCAGCCGCATAGAGAAAAAGATCGGGAAATTGCTTTCCTCGAGTTACATCCTCCGATGAACACAGAACATCAAAAAGATCAAGTATCCTGTTATTTTGCAAAGCGGGGATATAAAGAACAGGAGGAAGACTTGTGGCTACCGCAAGTTTGGTGCCCCATGCCTTTAACTGTCTTAAATACTCTCCCGCATACTGCTTCATTCCCACAGTATGACTGTACTTGTACAGAGCCATGGCATTCCATTCATCAATAATTGCGGCCGGCTCTTCCGAAAGCCCGAACAACTTAATGGTATATTCAGCCGCCTCCTGAAAGCTGCGGGCACAAATCTCATTAATATAATCATCCGGAACGGGCAGTTCTCGCTTTGCTAGAAATTCAACGTCAATCTCTTCCCAAATTCCCATGGAATCAAGGAGAGTACCGTCAAGGTCAAATATAGCGGCTTGAAAATCAATCATTCCTTTCCTCCCTGTAAAAACAGATTTTTCAGTTCTCCTGCCGCAGCTTTTATATCCCGTGCGGAAAGAATGGCGGAAACCACAGCCAAGCCGTTGATTCCTGTACCGATAAACTGGGGAACCGTCGTTTTATTGATGCCGCCAATCACCACAATGGGAATCGATACATCTTTGCGTATATGCCTAAGCTCATCCATGGACACCAGATGTGCATCTGTTTTTGTCCCTGTCGGAAACATGGCCCCCACGCCGAGATAATCCGCTCCGTCGGCCTGTGCCTTTTTTGCTTCCTTTAAGGTGGAGGCGGATACGCCAAGAATTTTATCAGGTCCGAGGATCCGCCGGACAGTTGCCGCGGGAAGGTCTCTTTGCCCCACGTGCACACCTGCGGCATTAACGGCAAGGGCAATATCCACACGGTCATTGATGATAAGGGGGATATTATATCGATCCGTTACTCTCTTGACACTTTGGGCAATGTTAAGAAATTCAAGGGAGGACGCCGTCTTTTCCCTAAGCTGTATCAAGGTGCATCCGCCTTGAATCGCACTTTCCACCGCCTCTTTAAGCGAAAGGGCGTTCATAAGTTCCCGGTCGGTTACTAAATAGAGGGAATAGTCCACGTTACACTTCACTGTATTTCATCCTTTCATTCAATATATTTGTATCCAGCTTGCTGACGGCATCCAGAATTCCTATACGGAAGCTGCCGTTCCCAATATGACCGGCTTTCTCGTAAGCCATCTCCCCCGCAATACCCATGCAAAGTAATGCAGCAACGGTTCCTTCAAATGCCTGATTCGGCGCCGCCGCGCAAAACGAACCAATCAGGGACGAACACATGCAGCCTGTCCCCGTCACACCGGAAAGAGCGGGATGTCCATTGTGAATATATATTGTCCGCTCTCCATCGGAAACCGTATCCACGGCGCCTGTAATAGCGGCTACGCAACCCAGTTTTTGCGCTAATTTCCGGGCAATTTTCCCCGTATCACCGCCATCCTGTTCAGAGGCATCCACTCCTTTTGTATTGGCGGAAAGCCCTGCGATAAAGCGAATCTCTGAAAGATTCCCGCGCACCACGGCAACCTTATTTTCGTTAAGAATGCGCGCCGCTGCTTCGTTACGCATGCTGGATGCTCCGGCTCCCACGGGATCAAATACCACTGGTATGCCATTTTGATTGGCGCTCTTTCCGGCAATCAGCATTGATTCCACCGTCCGGCTGTTGAGCGTTCCCATATTGAGCACCAAAGCGGAAGCAATGGCAGCGATATCGCCCGCTTCCTCAATCGCATCGGCCATGACGGGCGATGCGCCGATGGCCAGCGTAATATTAGCACAGTCATTTACGGTGACATAATTGGTAATATGATGGACAAGTGGCTTTTGACTGCGCACAAGAGTAAGCAGCCTTGTAAATTCGTTTGTATTTGTCATGTTTATTTCCTCCTTATCCTGGTTCCTACTATGGAGGTACCTATTTTTTCCGGTTTTCAAGTCCATAAGAATAACGGAACACGGATGTACCAAATGAAAATTTCAGCAGTTACGTGAACTTCACCAGTTCCTCCGCCTGGTATTTGTTTTCCGGATGCTGCAAACCGTTCCGGTAAAGATCATAAAAATGATGTGTGGGCCCGTTCCCCTTGCCGATCGCCAGAGAATGCTCAATGGCGGTGGTCACATACCGCTTTGCGCTTTGCGTTGCTTCAGGTACGGATAACCCAAGGGCAAGGTTGGATGCAATGGCAGAGGAAAAGGTGCAGCCGGTGCCGTGTGTGTTTTTGGTGTTAATGCGGCGTGTCTCATAATGATAAAAACGTCCGCCGTCATATAAAACGTCTGTTGCGCTGCCTGTGGCATGGCCTCCCTTGATAATGATATTTTTACAGCCCATTTCATAAATCCGCTTTGCGGCGGTTTCCATATCGCCTGCATTTCGAATTTCTATGCGTGAAATCTTTTCTGCTTCCGGTATATTGGGAGTGAGAACATCCGAACGGGGAATAATGACCTTGATCAGCGTGTCAACGGCATCCGGGTTCATCAGCGGACAGCCGTTTTTTGCATACATCACGGGATCAACCACAATATTCTTCGGTTCATACTGACGAAGCTTTTCTGCAACCGCTTCCATGCAGGAAGATGTGGACAGCATGCCTATTTTCACAGCATCCACCTCAATATCCTCAAACACGGCGTCAATTTGCTTTTGGATCATATCCGGCGTAACATCCTGTATGCCGATAACACGGCTTGTATTTTCGGCTACCACCGATACGATCACGCTCATGCCAAAAACCCCATGGGCAGAAAATGTTTTGAGATCGGCCTGTATTCCAGCACCGCCGCTGCAATCCGATCCCGCAATACTCAATACTTTTTTCATAAGAAATCCTCCTTTAAAATTGGATATATCATGAATTTGATAAGAAAGAGTCTGGCTTGCCAGACTCTGGCGCTGACGCGCCGTCACTTCAGTGACAAACTACCTCTGGCGCGTCATGCGCATCCCCCTGCGGGGGGTTTTTATCGAACAGGACGCAATTTCCTATTCGATAAAAAATAAGAGCTTTCCCCTAAAGGAAAGCCCTCCGATACGCACCCGTGTAATAGAAATGCTTCCCTACGCCAGTATTAACTGTAATCAGGTTCAAAGGGTCAGGTTTTAACCTTCTCAACTCCGAAGAGTCCCCCCGCAAAAGCAGTATTATACTTTTAAACTTCTCAAACTTTTTTTATTATAGCACATATATAATCTCAATTCAACAGGCTATCATAATTATAGGTCAGGATAAACGCCGCCTCAAGTGAAAGCTTATGTCAGCCGGTTAATCATGATTCAAAATCAACAGTATGCCCTGTCTTCGCCGATTCACGGACTGCCTCCATCAAACTTAATACTCTTCTGATTTCAGGAATCTTAACTATAAATTCTCCTTCTCCTTTCCAGGCTTTCAGATAATTCCGGAAGTAGTCCGCATGTTCCGTGTAAACTTCAGGCAAATCTTCCGTAACAATCAAACCAGGTGAAGGTTCACCAAAAGAGCGGGTGGGACCTGAAGCTGTCATTATCCTCTTACCGGGGACATTCTGTAATAGCCTTGTAGTACGCACTATCTTTCCTTTCGCCTCAAATCCGTCTGAATACATGGAGCCTTTATTTCCGCCCATAAACCAATGGCGTTCAAACCAGCCAGGTTTATCCGTAAGATAATAGGTTCCCAATTCCGCTTCCGCCGTTACACCATTTTCAAATTTCAAAATTATTTTAAAATAATCATCGACTTCAAAATTAATAACATTCCGTATATCGGCAAATACTGTCTTAATTTTACTATCTACCATCCAAAGTATCTGGTCAAGAAGATGAACTCCCCAGTCATACAGCATGCCTCCGCCTTCTTCTATAAAAACATGCCAGTCATGCATGTTCCCGTTAAAACCGTAAAGACCGGATTTTATGGTATATATTTTCCCCATAAGTTTCCTGTCATATACTTCCTTTGCCACCCGAAAATCCCTGTCGTATCTTCTCTGCTGATGAACGGTGAATTTAACACCATATTCATTAACTGCTTTTACCATTTCATCCAGGTCGGCTACTGACAGGGCCGCCGGTTTCTCACATATGATATCCATTCCTGCTCTCGCGCTCTTTAAAACCAGTTCTTTATGCTGATTATTATTTGCGGCCACAATTACCACATCTATATCCGGAGCGGAAAGCATATCCTCTGCCCTGTCATATCGCTTAATGCCATCCTTTACGTCTTTTAACTGTTCTTTGTCAATATCACAAATTCCCATTACCCGGGCACCCTCCAGATTTGTGAGCATTTCCTCATGTACATGGCCCATAAAACCATGCCCTATTATACCAAATTTTACACTCATTGTATTACGCTCCTTTTCTTTCATTCTCTGCCATAAAACTTAAATCCTGCCTGTTTCAATACAATTTTATTTTAATTCTTACAACAAATAAAATCATTCTAATTTTTATCCGGATAAACAATAATGGGTATCATTTTTTTATGTGCCGCAACAAAATTAATAGTTATAATTTTGTCTTAGAAGGCCATAAAATACCAGATTTTAAATTTACATATTCATCTCTAATCAATGAAGTAAATTATAAAATCCGGTATTAAAAGATTAAAATTTTAGACTTTTTCATGTTCCTGTTAATTTAGGAATACTTCCTTTCCGGTTTCATAAGATTTATAAATCGCTTCTAAAATCTGTGTTACAACAAAAGCCTGTTCCGGTTTCACCAAAGGTTCCGTTTCATTCATAATAGCTTCCAGCCATTGTTTTGCCTCTTCGAAGCCCGGCTCTCCCGCACCGCCTTCAAAATACGCAATTGCTCCGACTTTTGTAAGTCTTTCCTCCGTGAGCATACCATTATGTCCTCTGTTGATTATTAATTCATTGGTCGGATAATTCATGCCGGAACGAATTTCCGCTCCGGCTTTCGTGCCGCAGAGGGTAGTCGAGGCTTCTCTGGATTCCAGCATATTGATTGCCCAGGCCGCCTCCAGATTGATAGCAGAACCATCCTTCATTTTTATCATGCCGAAAGCGGAATCCTCAACTTCATAAGTTCTCGGATCCCAGGGCCCGAACATATTTCCTTCCACTGCCTGGGGGAGATGGCCTAATTTATAAAATACGCTTCCTGTAACACTGACAGGTTTGTAATTATTCATCATCCATAAGGTAATATCCAAAGCATGGGTACCGATATCAATCAAAGGCCCTCCGCCCTGTAATGCTTTATTAGGGAATACACCCCAGGTCGGTACGGCACGGCGGCGTACCGCATGGGCCTTGGCATAATAAATTTCTCCCAATTCTCCCGTCTCACAGGTTTTATGCAGCATCTGGACTTCCGGACGGAAACGGTTCTGATATCCGATGGTAAATTGTTTGCCGCTCTTTTTCCATGCATCCAGCATTTTCTGTGCGTCACCGGTACAATGTGCCATGGGCTTTTCACAGAGAACATGCTTTCCTGCCTCAAAAGCGGCAACGGTAACAGGGCAGTGCACCACATTCGGCGTTAATACATGTACGACATCGATTTCCTTATTTTTTAACAGTTCACTGTAATCCGCATAAACTTTCGAATCAGCCGTACCATACTGTTTTGCGGCTTTTACCGCCCTTTCTTCTTTAATATCACAAAAAGCCGCCATTTCACATAAATCCGATAATCTGGCGAGTGCCGGCATATGTTTGTTATTTGCTATGCCGCCGCACCCAATGATACCAATTTTCAATTTTTTCTTATCCATCTTTTTACTCCTATCTATTAAATCTGTTTGCTTATACGGTTTTTAAATATAAGCTTATTCAATGGCCACACGGCGTGTTCTCTGGCCTCCTGCAGGCATGGGATAATAAGCCGGCCATACGGAAATGCTTAAGCGTACGTCATGTTCGCCTTTTCTTAAACCTCCTTCTGCCAGTATGCGTATATACAACGGCTCACCATATTCCCATTTATAAGTAGATACCGTCTCGGCTTCCGAAAGGGTAAACCATTCTTTTCTGTCTAGAGATATTCGAATCATATCCCTGGGGACCGGAATGCTGTCAACCCCAACCTCTACGCTGTAAACCATAGAAAGGGGAATCCCGCGATAATAAGTTATCAAAGTCTGTATTTCAAATCCGATTATCTTTCCGTCGGCTTCCACATTTTTACAGCTGTCTTTTGTAAATACATAATTATCAAACATGATTACCTCTCATTCTGCCGCCCACGGCGGCACAAAATCTGATTGTGAAAGTTCCTGCTTACCTGCCAATATATTTCTTCAACATTTCCTGATGTCTTCTCACATTCTCCAATCCGTCTACACATTCGTCCAAAAGAACAAAACGGTTTCCTTCATATTCCGTGGCTATATACCCGTCGTATCCCTTGGAATCCAGATACTGTATCGCCTCTTTGTAAGGTATGGAATATTCTTCATATTCCTCTGTCATCTCATAGCATTTACCATGAATGTGTTTGAGATAAGGCATATATTGTTCCAACTCTTCAAAGGGAGTATTTTCATAGCCCTCAGAAAAAATTGCATATTCCCTATCGACAGGATTCTTGATTAATGCGCGAAAATCTTCCGGATAGGGAGCCTGCTCACCATTAAGCCTTCCAAAATAGCGCAGGGGATCACTGCCCCCGGCAAATATGGCATCGATATAATCTGCCAATTCAGGATTTAAACCAAATTGGCGGAAATAATTCCTGGCTACTCTGGGGTGTCTTTCACAGAAAATGCCCATATCCACTACAATTCCTATATAGGGAGAGTTAAGTCTAATCATTTCCAGAAGGAACTTTCCTGTACCGGCACTGTGAAAGCTCATTCCCGCATGTATTTCCAATGCCATGGCGACATTGTATTTCTCAGCCGTTGCCAGCGCCGGTTCCATTAATCTTTCGTCTGTATTGGAAACCAGCCGTATCAATGAAAATCCCAGATTATGTGCATTTATAATTTCGGCCTTAAGCATTTCAATTTGTTCTTTTATCGTCAGTTTTCTGTTACGGTATAGGGTGGAATTAATGAAAATATCATTGCATACTAATCTGCGGTTATATTTTTCCACTAAATTTCTCCACATTCTCACAGTTTCCTCCGACGGATAAGGTGCTCCGCGGATCATTTGGTCAGAAATCAGTTCTATCCCTTCAATATCAAATTCCACCGTCTTTTTAAAGATATCCTCCAGAGACAGTCTCTTGGTGGCATATTCATCCTGCAAGCTGTACAGACTCACTGCACGTTTAATTTGACTCATATTTATATTTACCTCCTTTTAATTTTAGGTGCACTCTTTTAATAGCTTGGATATTGCACCGCTTTTTGATCCGCCTGTACCGTTAAATTTAGAATAAATCACCATAGTCAGATATACCGCTGCCAGCAAAACAACGCCTCGAACACCCTGCGTCACGCCACCGCCGGCGCCGCATAAAACCATTCCGTTTTCCAGCAGAATAATAGTAGGCGCACCTACAATTAATTTATACAGTTTTGTACCCATACCTCCCTGAACGGGGATACCACCGATAAACATTGCCATCATTACCTTCATTTCAAAACCGTTTCCCAGGGTATTATTGGAACCTCCCATACGTACAATGGTAAAAATCCCGGCAATTGCAGCCATAATACCGGAAATCATAAACGCGACTATTTTTATCTTATCTACGTTAATACCTGCATACTTTATTGCATTTTCATTCTCACCAATGGCTCTAAGATAAGTTCCGAAAGGCGTATACTTGAAAATATATCCGATTATTATAATGAGTACAATTAAAGCGGGTAATTTAAAGGAAAACCCGTCAATAAATTTAATGGATTGGGGAACCATGATTACCCTTGCGCTTAAAAGCCAGTTGACAAAAGCTCTTAATGCAATAAGCATGGATAAGGAGGCCATAAAGGAAGGTACTTTAAATTTCGCATTCAGTACACCTAAGAAAAGCCCTGAGAGCGCACCGACTAAAATTGCGGTAGGGAACATCCCTCCGGCGCCAAAGGCCTGCCCCGCCATAGCGGAAAAAGCTGCTGCAACTGCAAGGAGGGAACCATGGGTAATATCTGTTCCGCCCATGGAAGCAACAAATATCATTCCTAGACCGGCTATAATTGTCGCAGCGGACTGGTTAAACAAATTTAACAGGTTTTGTTTCACAAATACCTGACCATGGGTTGCTATTCCAAAGATAATCAGCATTCCGCCAAGAATTAAAAAAGGCATTATTGTATTTATGTTTATTTTTTTCTTTCTCATAACATCACCTCGATTATCTTATCCTCCGTAAAGTCCGTATTACGGCTTAGTATTCCCGCAATTCTCCGGTCTCTCATAATCATGATACGGTCGGACATACCAATTGTTTCTGACAGCTCATCACTGATTAAAAGGATTCCAATTCCTTCCTTTTTCGCTTTTTTCAAAATATTATAGATATAAGCCTTAACACCGATATCAACTCCTCTGGTCGGGCAGTCCAAAATGATAAATTTTAAGTCTTTAACCAGCCAACGGCTTAAATTGACTTTTTGTCTGTTTCCCCCGCTTAGGCTCTTAACAATATGCTCAATACCCGTTGCCTTGATTTCAAAGGAATCCTTTATCTCCTCCGCAAGATTTTTAACCTCCCTTGGATTTAAAAATCCCAACCGTCCCGATAAATCACTTACGGAAGGAACCGCCAGATTGCTGCCCAGGCTTGCGTCCAGCATCAGACCGTCTAAATCCCTGTCCTTGGAAAGATACGCACCCCCTGCCTTTATCACATCCTTCGGCTTATTCAGCAAGGCTTTCGTTGTTTTGACACATACTTTTCCGGTTCTTCTCTCTGACATTCCGAACAAGGCCCGCCCCAGGGAATGGATGCCTGCATCACTTAATCCGCATACTCCAAGAATTTCACCCTTATGCAACTGAAAGGATATGTCCTTGAGCTGGTCCGGGACAGTTAAATTCTCTACTTCAAGAATGACCTCCTCCTGGTATTCTTCTTTCCAGTCACTGCGATAGTATTCACCGGAAATTTCCCGTCCGATCATTTTCCGTTTCAACTCATTTATGGTGAATTCCGATGTGGGCTTTGTCTCTATCATTTCCCCGTCCCTTAATACGGCAATGGTATCACAGATTTCCATCATCTCATCCAGATCATGGGTAACCATGAGTATGGTTTTACCTTCTTTGGTAAACCGTTTAATAAATCTGTATAAAATTTCACGTCTATCATGGGACAATGCCTGTGAAATTTCATCCAATACCAGGAAATCCGGATCTGTGGATAATGCTCTCGCAAGTTCCAGAATTTTTCTCTGCTCAATGGAAAGCTCTTCTGTCATACAGTCCATGGGAATACTTCCTAAATCCCACTTTTTCAATTGTTTGTTCGCAGCTTCTTCCATTTTATTCAAGTTTACTATTCCGCCGGTGGTAAATTCATCCGTACGCCCAAGGAACATATTAATAGCCGGAGGGAGACTCCCCACCACTCCTAATTCCTGAACCACCATGGATACATGCAATCTGTTAGCCTCGATTAGATTTGCCGGATTATATTCGTTTCCATCCTTATAGATAATACCGCCGTCTCTTTTTTGAATGCCGCAGATAATAGAAGCCAGCGTAGATTTACCGGAACCGTTTTCACCTGCCAATCCAAATACAGAACCGCTATGAATGGTTATATTAATATTTTTATTTGCTTTCGTAGCGCCAAAGCTTTTACTCAGATTCTCTGTTTTTAAGATTTCTTCTGCCATTATTTCACCACCCCTTTATATCTCCAATGAGAGATGATACCGCATAAAATAACGATAGCACCCAGACACATTTCCTGACCTGTACCGGAAGGTACACCTATCAAAGTAAGTACATTAAACAATGACGTTACAAATACGGCGCTGAATATAATTCCAACAGGCATGCTGACAACTCTTTCAAAAGACTGCGCCAGCAAAACTGTGGCAAGGGATTTAAAAATTGTTGACAGGCTTCCAAGTCCGCTGGTAGAAGCTAATTTTCCTGCATAACTTTCCTGTATGATTGCCGCCATACCTATAAAGAGAGCGCCAACTACGGCACCTGAAAGCATGGTCTTTTTCATATTAATTCCCATAGCTTTTGCAACACCTTCATTTCCTCCGATAGCACGTATGTTAAGTCCTAAAGTGGAACGATTGAATATTATGTAAGCTGCGGCAAAGCCAATAATCCAGATAATCGCCATGTAAGGCATGGAACCCATTTCGCGGTAATTTACCAGTGTAATGTTACTGGAGCCTTCCGTCTTACTGCGTATGGTAGAATAAAACGTCAGGATTGCTTCAAAAATCAGTGCCATTCCTAAACCGGATATCCAGGAAGGTATTTTTAAGTTGACGGAACAATTTACACTTAACTGTTCCAGTATTACCGCACTGATTAACGTCATACCAATCAATCCGAAGTAACCCATTCCCAAATCCATGGCACAAATAGCACCAATGTTTGCGGATAACAGGATATTGGCACCGATTGACAAATCAATCAGCCCGCTGGTAAAAATAAACATCATACCCCAGGAAACAAAGGACGGAAAGATTGCGTGGGTTATTATTATTTTCATATTATTCCATGTCAAAAGCCTTCCGTCCACGGCCATATTGCTGATAACAAAGATAGCCCCAATGCACCCCAGTAAAATCATCTGCTTTTTCAGTTTTCTCATCTTCACACCCATCGCATACCGCAGGCTGCCTGCGGTATTTTACCTCCTCTTATGCTTAGGGGGCTGCTGCAAATGTACCCCAGTCATTTCTGCAACGCCCCTTAAAGTTATTACATTTTACGAATGAAGGTTAATCCACATCAATTCCCACTGCTTTTAATTCATCCGCTGTCACTTTACTTTCTTTGTATTTTTGAATCAGTCTTTTGTCCAATGAATAATCCTGATCCTGAATTAATTTTATAAATGCGTCATAGTTAAAATCGGGATTATATTTTCCGCTCATCTGTTTTATTTCATCATTGCTGTAGCAGTATTCATCCAGAAAGAATCTTGTATATAAGTCATATTTGTCGGCAGGAACTTCGAACGGCATTACATTGTCCACCCATACAGGCCCGCCATTTGCATCTTTTAACGGAGTTCCATCCAGGTAATTCTGGAGAACAACCGCGGAAAGCATACCGCATATCCAGAAATCACCATTTACCATTTTCATTGGAGAATTGCCAAGTAAACTAAGCGCCT
The DNA here is from genome assembly GCA_015655075.1 of Clostridiales bacterium. Classification (GTDB taxonomy): domain Bacteria; phylum Bacillota; class Clostridia; order Lachnospirales; family Lachnospiraceae; genus Anaerocolumna. Next base: position 28,961 of record JAATFT010000082.1, read on the forward strand.
GCTTGTCCAAGCCGGAGGTTAAAACAACTGCTCTGGTGTTGCCTGCATTTTCAAGTGCCGATACGGCTGCTATACCAAAGTCAGAGCCAACGCCATAGATAAAATCCGGATCAGGATTGGCAACCAAAGTATCTTCAAGCTGCCCCTGAGCTGCATCGGCAGCATCGGCATGCAATTCTGCCAGAATCTCTCCGCCGCCTTCCGTAAATGCCTTGGTAAAAGCTTCCAGTCTGGGTGTATCAGAAGCATCTCCTACGCCGGAGGAAGAAATTATACAAGTCTTTAAATTTTGCGATAAGGCATATTGGGCAATTGCTTCACCGTACACCGAGTTTGCGGGAGAAACGGCACCAACAAAATAAGGATTTGCCTTCAGCTCCTTAATAATAGATTCATCACTTGGAATCTTATCATTTAATACAAAAGGAACCTCTGCCTGTTTACATATATCTGCTACTGTCAGATACAGGGATTCCGCGGGCAGCCAGATAATCAATCCGTCAGCACCGGAAGAAATCATATTTTCAATATCCTGAACAATCTTTTCCACTGAAAATTCATCATCCATTCCAACAGCTTCATTACCGAACGCATCAATAGCTACTTTTGAATTATTTGCCAATGATAACAATGCATAAGAACCGCTTCCAAAATAATTGTAGCCAATCTTGTAAGTACCGGAAGTATTGCCGGAAGCACCGTCTGAATCCGTACTTTCTTCCGATTGATTGCCGGCCGGTGCGGCTGTGGTTTCAGCATCATCTCTTGTCTGAGCATCTTCTGATGCCTTTTTACCGGAACAGCCGGAAAGCATCAATACTGTCATTGTTAATACCAAAAGGATACTAAACAGTTTCGAAAAATTTTTCATAATTTTTCCTCCCATAATTATATAGTTTTCATCTATAATCCCACGGTAAGAACCGTTTGATTCTTAATTCTCTCCGTACAGAATACGATTGGACATGTTCACCCAGCGCTTCAGCTGTTTACAGGAATCAATGGTGTCGGAAAAATGATGTCCCTCATATTCACTTGCAAGATATCCTTTATATCCGGTTGCTTTGATAACCGGCAGAATTTTATGGCAGGGAATGGTATGGTCAATCTCGTCTTCTCCCAGATACCAGAACTTTCCGTGGATATACACCGTATGCTTGAGCAATGCATCCAGCCATTCCAAATGTGCCTTCCCATCCCCATAGGTATGGAAAATATCTTCTATACAAGCTTTCTCTGCCTCCGTGTAATCACCCTTTAACAATTCTTTCATTGATGTACCGGCTTTATGCAAACCAATTATTTCACTGACTTTATCTTCCCGGCATCCAAAGTCTTCGATTGCCTGACGGATGAAAAGTAAATGAGGAGTCTCTGCAAAGATACTGAAATCCGGTACTACCCCCAGATAACCTTCCCCTCTGTCCATGATTTCAAGGAATTCCTTCCAGACAGGCACTTCCGGATTATGGGGATGGTGCATTTCAATGGAAAGGATGATTCCAATCTTTTTTGCATATGGCAGCATCTTTTCAAAAATTCCGGGTGAAATGGCATGTTGGGTCCGAACCAAATCAAATCCCATATATTTTGCATACAGCATATCGTTAATCGTAGTTTGAATTATCTCATCTTCCGTAAGATCACGGTCGGAATGCGTCCCCATATCGATATAAGCGCTGTAGCAGACCGGCCTTAACTCATATTTCTTTAACAGGCTTACAAATCCGTCCATCCATTTTTTTGAAGGATGGGGGTATTCAGGAATCATCTGGCTTGCCACCAATTCAATACCGGTGTATCCCATCTCATGGGCTTTTCTTAAACAATCCTCCAGACTGAATCTTCCTGTTACATATTCCGCTGATAATGCATATAAGGTAAGGCAGAGCTCTATATCCTTTTTCATACCGTACAGCCCCCTTTCACATCAAGCACCTTGGTATCTGAACTGTCAAGAACGAAATAGCTTCCAAAATATCCGGTATAAGGAATACGGTGCCTGATTTTAACCGTTACTTCATGGCTTCCTTCCTCCACTCCGCCGTCTTTTATAATCAACAGCTTCGCCTTGTCCAAAATAAACCAATATTCCAAATACAAATCCTTTAACTGGGAAATTAAACACTGCTTTCCGTTGATATGAAAATAAATTGTGTTATCCGGCACCCGTTTGCCATCCAAAAAAACTTCAAAATTTTCAATACAACTTAAATAAGTTCCCCGATAAGACGGATACCGGCAGTAAATTTCATACCCTAACTTAGCATCGCCTGCGGTATAGTTCCTTATCTCTTCGGCAGCGCTAATAATCAACTTGTTATATGCCTGAAATTGTGCCATTTTATTTTCCCCCTTTCTTTGAGTGAGCGCTCTAAGTAATTGATACATATAGTATATCTTCCTTAATAACGAATCTCATTTCATTTTTTTATCTGTTATATGGAAAATCATATGAATATTTTGCTGCTTTCATTTTTATTTCAGAAACAAATCAATATTCTTAGTCAAATTTTTGTCCTTCCATTATTTTGGGGAAATAAATTCTATAATATTTTCGTTATTTTATATTACTTATTATTATTTCAGCATCACAAATTGTATATTTTGTAGAAAATTAAAAAAGTTTCAGAGTTTTCCTCTTATGTTTCTGAAATTTTCAAAACACTCTGTACATTTTTTTCTCTTTGGTATAAAATAATCCGTAAATAATCGTGTTTGCACCTAGATGATTTTTCAAACACACTCTAGACCGTGGGGCCGGATTGAAAGGAAATAAATTAAGATAATAAATTTAAGAAAGGAAAGCCGCATGTTGATTCTTTCAACTCTTTGCGGCAGTATCGCAGGGCAGCCTGCGGTATGCAAGTGGGTGTAAAATTATGAAAGACATGAAACCGACAATTTATGATATTGCAAAGGAAGCCGGTGTATCAGCAGCAACCGTATCCCGCGTTCTTAACCATCCGTCTCTGATCAAGCCTTCCACCATGCAAAAAGTTCAGGCTGCGATGGATAAACTGGGCTTTGATAAAAGTTTATTGCCGGAGAATGATTCTTTGAAAAAAGCATCTGATAAAAGTAATAAAAATAATTTATTATTCCTGTTAAATATTCCTTCTATGAATAATCCCTATTATGGAGACATTTTTGAAGGAGCACAGGCAGCCGCAAGCCGATATGGACACTTCTTGCTCTTAAGCGGACAGCATTTTAACGATTTCAGTATCCAATCATTGATTACTATGATAAATACGTATCATATTTCCGGTATAATTAGTATGAGTGCCGTACCGGACAGTCTGCTACTATGTATTCAGAAATACATACCCATTGTCCAATGCAGTGAATACAGTGAAACCTGCAGCTCTGTTTCCTATGTAAGCATTGATGATGTTTCTGCCGGCCGCAAGGCCGTTGAGTATGCAATTTCAATCGGACACAGAAAGGTTGCTTTACTCTCCAGTCCTTTTTATTATCGTTATGCCGGCAGAAGAAAGACGGGTTATATTCAGGCGTTAAGAAAAGCCGGAATTGATTTGGTTAATGAATGGATTATCCAGGTTTCGGATATCGATTTCAGCATGGCTTCTTTTGCTGCTTCAAGGCTATTTGCGTTGCCTAACCCGCCGGATGCCGTCTTTGCAGTTTCGGATGTATTTGCTGCTGCAGCAATAAAGGCTGCTGCAACAGCAGGGCTTCGAGTTCCGGAGGATGTAGTAGTCATTGGATTTGATAATGTTAATATCTCCGTAACAACAACGCCCTCTATCACTACCATCAGTCAGCCCCGGTATCAGTTAGGTTATACAGCCTTTGAAATCCTGTTAAATGAAGCAAAAAATCCAAACTCGCCTAAACAGCAGATTCTATTGGATACGGAATTAATTATCCGTGACTCAACCACAATAAAAATGCCATAACGGTTAGAATTACTGTTATGGCATTTTTCTCAAATGTTAAAACTGATATAAAAGATGTATATACTGTATCTCCTGCGGTTTCAAGACCGTTTCAAAATTTAAAGTACTATTGGTTACCGTACAGGTCCGGATGGAAATATGGGGCGTACATATTTGTCTTAGATAATCTATATCCTGTTTATTTAAGTTATCGGATAAATCCATCCTAAGCCATTCATCCTGAACACTACCGTTAACTGTGTTTAAAGACCTGGTTTTTATCTGGTATGTTCCGTTTTTTACATGCTTTATCTGAAAATTCAGTTTCAGGCTCTCATTGTCATCAAAAAGCTGCCTTGACCGTTCAACCTCCGTAAAATCCTCGGGCCTCATGTAATATTTAAAGCTGGGATGTTTATAATTATGGCATACTACGGAATAATTATCATATCCGTTGGTAGTAACAGCACAATTCTCATTGCTTCCCAGAAGATACCTGCCCAAACGGTTCATAAATTCCATTGCATAATAAGCCGGTTTTTTAATCCCGTCCTTTGTCAGTAATCCGCCGCTCCCGCTTAACAAAAGGCTGGAATCATAATATTCGGAAAACAGATCCGAACCAATCCAATACCCCATAAGTTCAACCTGTTCTATGTTGTCTATAATATTTTTCATGATATAAGCACCCTTATAGCAGCTGTCATTGAGGCAGTTACGGTTGGAAATGGTTGAATTCCATTCGGAAATATGCAATTCAGATACATAGAAACCATTTTCTTTTAATGTTTCCCGTACCATAAGTACATGATTACGTATGAAATTCGGATCCTGGGAGCGCTGTGTATTAATTTCCAATTCGTCAATTCCCTGTAAATATGGATAACAATACAGGGAAATAAAATCAGGATAACACATCCTTTTTTTCCATAAGCTGATAATCTGCTGAAAACTAAGCTTTCCATGGGAGCGGTCAAAACCGGCCCCTCCCAGCCGGATCTGGGAAGAAACGGATTTTAGGGTATGATATGCCGTTTCAAACACTTCAAAATATTCATGATGGTCAGGCGATACGGAAAGTCTTGGATCATTCCATTGTTCAAAATACCATTTTTCTACCTCCTCCATGCCATATCTGTTTACATAATGGGAAACCAGGGCATATAAAAATCTTCGGTACTCTCCCAAATCCCGGAACAATATTTCCCGTACCTGAGCTACCATATAATTTTTAACATTTCTAAGAAGAAGAATTGGTTTAAAACCTAATTCAATATAAGGTTTTATATTATTTTCCACAAAAAAATCAAATACCCGGTCAAGCTTTGTAAAATTATAAAGTCCGTCCGGAGAATTAACATTTAACAGCATTTCTGCTGAATAAAGATCCCAGAACCGCACATATTCAAATTTCAATTCCTTTTTTAAGATTAATATGTGTTCCTGCATATCAGAACGCAGTAAATCGCTGCCCAATCCGATATTAATCATACGATTCCACGCTTTAATATAAGGTTTCTGGTTCAGGGCATCCACCATCATATATTTATAAGTAGAATCTTCCTCTGCTTCTGTATCTGAAAAATTATTATCCAGATAGACTCTTACTTTCTGTTCAATATCGGGCTCTGATTTCAGCCATTTATGTTCACTTTTCCATTCGTTTTCCATTTGCTCCATATAAGCAGAAGGAGTCATATGATATGCATCTTTAAATGCCTTATTAAATGCCGCGGCATTGGGAAACCCATTATCCATTGCAATACGCATAATGGATTTATCCGTGGTCTTCATTTCATCCACTGCGCAATGAAGGCGGATACGATTCAGATAATCAATAAAATTCATTCCCATCTTCTTTTTTATATACTTTGAGAGATAAGAACTGGAAAGAAAAAGTCTTTCCGATAAATCATTCAGGCTGATTGGCCTTTGATAATTTGTATCAATATAATTTATAATCTCATCAATCCGGTTATCTTCCTCATTCAATTCGTTCTGAAAGCGTTTATCATTGCTTTCCAACATAAAATTGCTGACTATGATACTTAAAATGGAATAATATAAACTGTTCAGGTAAATCAGTCCTTTACCCTTCTTATCGAAATATTGGTTAAAAACCTTCCGTAACAGTTTTCTTAATTTATCATAGGCATCGTCTCTGTCATTGGTGGTGTTACAATAAATAGTAACCTTGTTCATATCCATGTAGCTGCTTAATATACTATAATTAATATACAGGCTTGCCGTTAGTCTTTCTCCTTCCGAATAATAGGAATGCCTTCTGTTGGAATTTATAATTATAAAGTCCTCCTGTTTCATTCTATATTCTTCATTTCCTATTTTAATAATAACGTTTCCTTCCAGGACATACAGTAATTCAAGATTCTGATGAAAATGCTCACTGACATTCCTTTTATCCTGAAAATCAAAATCCATGATAATATTTTCCTTGGGTACATTATTCTGCATAAAAACATCCCTTTCGGTTATTAATACATTTATTATAACCTAATAAGGCGGACGGATTCAACTCTTGCCTTAATAACTTTTTTGCATTAGCTTTTCTTACAAAAGTTCAATGCAAAATACGTCAATCTTATGTATCATCATCGACCTAATTAAGACTGTGCATGTGCATGGGACGGCAACCTGACCATTGATTTTAACTTTGCCGGCCAAAGGGAGAATATTGAGCTTATTCCGGTTTCTCGTATCGGGAACCTTGAATAAGCTCTCTTTTTAACAATGGAGTTTCCTCTACAGCGCACCGTCCCCCGCAATATGCTCATAATTTAATACGGCGCTGAAAAATGCCAGGACCATGCCCTGTCCCCAGCCCTGAATCCATTTTTTAGATATATTCCGGTATCCGTCCCTGTCCTTCATTACGGCTGTTCCTCCCGAAACATCGGTAACACGTCCATCCGGTGCTATATGTTCTAAGATGCCGCGGATGGTTTTCTGAATATATTTAATATGAAGGGGATTTCCTTTCAGCGTCATAGCCGCGGCAATTCCGGCGGAAGCAGATAATTCTTCATAGGATTCCTCATCGTCAAGAATCGTTCTCCAAAGCCCCTGTTCCGTCTGAAGCAGCTTCAAAGCGGAAAGCTGTTCATTTAAGCTTCCCACAATCTCCAAATACTGGGGATAAAGATAACACTCCGGCAGGATCCTCCCAACCTTGCTCATGGTATAAGCGGCCCAGCAGTTTGCCCTTCCCCAGTAAAATCCCGACATATGATCCTTTGAGACGTTATTATAGCCATGATACCACAGACCTGTATCCGTATTCTGAAGATACTGGATGTGCCAGTAATACTGGTTCAACGCATCATCAATTAACGCTTCCTCCTTTGTCATAACTCCCACTCTAAGCAGGAAAAATGCCGCCATAAACAAGGTATCCGCCCAGCATTGCTCCGGGAAATCATTCTTATCCGAAACGGTATGCTGGAGGACACGGTCACCAAAGCGCAGGGCATGATGACTTAAGTAATCCACCTTTGATTTAATAATATCCATGTACTTTTCTTCCCCAAAAGCCTGGTACAGGGTAATCAGGCAATGTCCCATGGCACATGTATTCACGGTCCAGGCCGGAAGCCCCAGTCCTATCAATTCATCAACCCGCTCTTTTAAAAAGTTTAAATACTTCTCATTTTTCGTGGTCTCATATGCTTGTGCGATTCCGTAATATGCCACTCCGCACGGCCAGTCCCAGGGCATATCCATACGCATCGTCCGCTCCACAATCCGGTCCACTGCCTCCAATATCCTGTCTTTGTCATAGTTCAAAGCTCCCATCTGCTGCTCTCCTTTCTTTTCCATTTGTCTAGGGCGTGTCTGAAAACTGCTTGGCGCCGGGCCGGGCGTTCCACTTTGTGGGAGATAAGGAGCGATTTTGGGAGCGTAGTGGTTCTACGTTTCCAAAACCTCGACGCAGTATACCGCAAAGTGGAGCGGTCAGAACGGTACAATGAGTTTTCAGACACGCCCTAAATACCATTATAAACAAATACCCTGATAAAATCTATTTTCTGCTATAAAAAATTTGTATTCTTATGCTTTTCTGAATCCGTCCTTTTCCAATACTTTAACTAGTTTATCCGCTTCTTCCAATGTCTGCGGAAGATATTCCCGGATAAACTCAAGCACAACGATTACGTTCAGACACCACTGGGCTGTAAAGTTGGTGGAAATCCACGGTATTTCCACTAATTCTTTTTGATTGCCCTTGTTGGGAATCCTATCCGTCTTAAATCCCTCATGGTTTCCTTCACTGATTAATGCATGAAGGAGATGACGCCAGGTCCGCTCCGCCAGTTTTTTATCCTTTAAATACCTGGCTCCGTAGGCTCCCATGGCGGCTGCCATAAACGGCAGGCTGAATTCCCGCTCCCCTGTGATACCCCCTGATTCCTCCAGTTGCTGTTCTTCAGGCAGATAATAAAACCTTCCGTAATCAGCCAGCATCTTCTTCCATTCTTCATCCCCAAGAAGATCCGCAAGCTCCATCCACACTTGTGGAGCACCCATGCAGATCTGAAGATGGGTTCCTCCGGAAGCCTTCTCTCCGATATACCGCAGATGGACGGTTGCCGGGTCAAATTCAAAGTCGGGACCGGAAATCAGCTTTAGCGGCGCCTTTTTGATATCTTCAATTCCTGTAATAATCTTGTCCCTGTATTTCTTATCGTTGAACCGTTCCCATCTGGTCATCCAGTTCGCGCAAAGGGAAGACCAGTCGGGGCCGCTTCTGGCATGGCTGGGATAAACCATTTTCTCTTTCTCATAGAAATCGCCCAGAGGATCCTTATTTAAGAAGGTCATTTCATTGTCCTTTTGCTCTTCAAAGATATCCTCCAGCCTCCGGTCCCCGGTCAGATAATAATAGAAACGGTGATGGGCTGCCATGGCAATTCTCGCTTCCTTGCAGGGACATCCCCAGTGCCTTACATTATGCCGGGATCCAAGGCCTTTATATTTGCCCATATGATACACGTCAACCTCGGAGGCATGTCTTGAAAGCTTTTCGGCCAGAATAAAAATATCCTCCCTGCCGGTTCTCATAAATGCATACCACAGCCATAAGGTTGGAACCAGTTCCGTGTTGTCCCAGGCATAGCCTCCCATATCATACCTCCACTGACGGCGTTCTTTGTCATAGGTATGCATGAAATCACCGTAGTTAAACATTCCGTACCAGTTTCTCTGTCCGATCTCCATAATATAAAATTCAGCAGCACGGTCAAGCTGTTCTTCCAGCCAGTTCTCCATCTGGGAACTGCGTGCCGGCATTGACCAGTACCCAAAGGCTTTCCGTTCATGATAATACTCCGGCGTTCCCACATACCGGACCGGACGCTTCACCGCTTCTGCAAATTCCTCTATTTCCTCATCCCCGGGTATCATTTTATCGGAAAACCGTACCGAACACTCGCTGGTGCAGGCGATTCCATAGGGTGTTGCCCCTTTGTAGTCATACCCTTCATAATAAACCTGATTATACCCGCGGTTTGCATAATGGCGGAAATCCATGGCTTCCGCCTTGGGGGACCACAGCCACATGACAGCTTCCCCACTGTCTCCTTCCAGGTTTCGGAAGGTATAACCGGATGGATATTTTTCCCAGAAATCCCGGATTGAGAACATAACCGACCCATATTCGGAGCCAAAAGCCGCTCCCCCTTCCGTCCGGTTTCCATGGAGACAGTCAAGATAGCAGCAGTTCTCCTCCTTCATTTTCTTTCGGATAGAAAAATGGCCGACACTGTCCTGACATAAATCATACTCGCTCCAGAAAGGCATTGCCTCTAAAACCGTATCCACAATCTCCTTGTCCTTTCCCTCTAAATTAAGCACCTCCCCTTGTATCTGGCTTGCATAAATCTCCCCGGGCACCCTGGGGTTCCAGGAAAGAAGCTGTGCCAGACTTTCATGGAAAACACCGTGATCTCCCATAAATTTTACATGACGGTTATAAATTTTTCCCTTAATAGGTGACCGAAAACTGATTCCAAGTCCTTTTAAGAAATCCCTGTCTTCGTCGCCGTCATATAAAAACGTGTGAACAAAATCCAGCCGGGGGCTGTTAAGTCCTATCTTCATACGGATAAGAAAGGGTATCTTCTGCTCTCCGTTTTCCAGTTCATGATGCCCCGTATATTTTAGGATAACCTGAAGCTCTCCCTCCTCCTCAATGGAAACCGACTTAATCCTTGGCCGATAACTTTTTTCAATCCTGACCGGATTGCCCTCCCACAGGGCCGGTTCCTCCAAAAGAAGCACGGGTTTTGCCTCCGTCAGATAAACTTTACCGTGAAAGGAAACCGAATCAAATAGCCTTGTGCCCTCTTCCGACATTTCAATTTCCATGCTGCCCGCATGGATTTTCAGTCTGCCGCCCTTCCTTTGGACTGTAATCTTTTCCCGGTTTTCCGTGCTTTTCCCACATTTACCGGAAAGGTCTTTCGCTTCCTTTCCGGCAGAAACTTTTGTTTCATCCCCGGGATGGACTTTTGTTTCATTCCCGGGAAGGATTTCTGTTTCATTCTTAGGAAGAACTTCTATTTCATCCCCGAGAAGGGCGGCATCCGCCGTGTGGGCGGTCCATTTTACGGAACCGTCCGGCCAGTATGCCGTAATCCGGGTCTGCATAGACACCTCTTCCCCCTCTTTATTTTTTAATATATAATCGGTCTCTTTTACACACTTCCCCATTTCCCACATGCATCCCCATGTGGTATAGCCGGCTTTTTTTCTGTTTCCAAGATTGTGCAGTATCATATCCTTATCCTCCTAAATACCGGAGTCAAAGCGGATATTCCGGGTCTGCTGTACTACCTTGCTCATAACCATACCGGCTATGCCGGTATTTCAGCCGGAGTTTGAACTCCGACTAAGACAAGTAAGTCACAAACCACCGCTTACGCTTCACTAAAAAGCAGGGTGGACTTGCTTGTAAGGTTAAACGGCCGGAACGTTGCCGTGCGGGTTCCGACCGGCCGCATACGCACCGGAATTTCTCACTTTGCTTTCGCGGAAATAAAAGGCTTCAATCGGTTCGATACGCTTGAAGCCTTTTACCGGTATTTCTTATTTTGCCGTGTCGTTCTGATACAGCTCGTTGATTTCTTTATCTAGTCGTGTCATCCTGATACAGCCCGTTGATTTTCTTATTTTGCCGTATCATCCTGATACAGCTCGTTGATTTCCTCAACCAGCCTGTCGCCGCCCCGGTCCAGCCATTGCTGTGCGGCCGCGTCAAGACCGGCTTCGTCAATTTGACCGCAGATATACTGGGTTCTTGCATCTTCAATAATCTGCTCAATGTCCGTACCGACTTCCGCATTTACCTCGGAATTTGCCAGATATCCTAAAGCCGGGTTAAAGACGGCGACTTGTCCGTTTACCGCATATGCCGCATCCTGTGCTATCGTGGGTTCTTCCTTTACCAATGAGGGTGATGTGCTTGTCAGATTAGGTATGTAGCAAACCGACTGATTTAAACCTACCTGGGGGTTCTCCGCAACCTCCAACTCATTTCTTAATACGATGTCTCCATCGTTATTAAGGTCGTAGGTAACTCCTTCCAGTCCATAGTCGGCTAATACCAGCATTTCGTCGTCATTCATCTTATCCAGATAATGAAGACAATTTTTAACATCCTCTTCCGTTTCTGCCCCTGATTTTGTTATCATGAAATACCCGTTAAAACCACTGGTTGCCAGTGTTTTTCCGTTGATAGGCCCCACCAGGCTCATGGAGGCCGTATCGGAAGAATTTGTTACGGATTTTACATCATTATCAATAAAATACTGCCATATTCTCTTGCCGCTGTCCATAACGTCAATAAATACGCCGGCTTCGCCTTTTTTACAGCCATCGCTCCAGGTTCCTGAGTCAACCGTTGCCCAGTCCTTACGCACCAGCCCCTCGTCATAAATCTTTTTCACCCATTTCAGGGCTTCTTTATACTCTGATGTCTGATGAACAGGAACCAGTTTTCCGTCCTGTTCCACCCATTCGTTGCCCACGCCGAACCATGTCTGGATAATATCAAGAGGCCCCGTATATTTGGTCATTTCCATCCCGTAGGTATCGTCCTTTCCGTTGCCGTCGGGATCTTCATAGGTAAATTTATACAGCATATCGTAAACATCTTCAACGGTTTTCGGATCCTCCGTAACGCCTACGGCTTGGGCCCAGTCTTTACGGTAGGAAAATCCGTAACGTCCGATTTCCCTTGCACGGTAAACACCGATTATCTGGCCGTCCACCGTCAGGGCTTTTAATACCTCTTTATTTGACTGGGACAGATTGGGATAGCTTGCCGAATCCTGCAAATAGGATGTCAGGTCCCAGAAAGCTCCCTTTCTTGCCGCATCCACCACATTAGCCGTCAGATTGCCGCTGGCGGTAAGAACCATGGGCATGTTGTCCTTGTCCATCAGGGTAAGTCCCAACTTTTCAGTATAAGTATCATTGGCTTCCCATTGCCATTCCACATGGGTCCCTGTGTATTCCTCATACTTTTGGATTACCTCGTCCGAATGTTCATTCTTCAGATCAGTTCCGTAGAAAGAGGTCAACATAAAGGTAATGGTCGGTTTTTCTCCAGAAGCAGTTTCTTCAGCAGAACCTGAAGAATCGGTAGAGCTGGAAGAATTTCCCGTGGTGCTGCTCTGCTTTCCTCCTTGGCATGCGCTCAGCGATAAAATTATTGTGCAGGCCAATACTGTCGATAAAGCTTTTTTCCATTTCTTTCTCATATACACTTCTCCTTATTCATTTTTTAATTTATATTCAACCCTTTACGGAGCCAACCATAACTCCCTGGGTAAAATATTTCTGTATAAACGGGTAAACCAGCAGAATGGGAACCGTAGCCACCACGGTGGTTGCCATTTTAACGGCTTTTTCCGGCGGCGTACCGAAAGCGCCCCAATCGAATCCGCCTTCCGTCGCCACGGCGGAGGTCAGGAAGATAATCCTGCGCAGTACAATCTGGATGACTTCCTTATTTCTGTCGGAAATATACATCATGGCATTAAAATAAGAGTTCCAGTGGGTGACTGCGTAAAACAGGGACACACTGGCCAGAACCGGCTTGG
>JAATFT010000029.1 GCA_015655075.1 Clostridiales bacterium
CTTCGTCCCAAAGCATCACGGCGCCGCCGCCATATTCCCCCTTGGGAATCGTCCCCTCAAAATTCCTGTATTCAAGGGGATGATCCTCCACTTGTACGGCGAGCCGCTTGTCACGGGTATTATAAGAAGGCCCCTTGGGTACCGCCCAGCTTAAAAGCGTGCCATCCCATTCGAGCCGAAAATCGAAGTGATCTCTGCGGGCCATATGGTGCTGGACAACAAACCTCAGACCCTCTTCGGCAATTTCTGTCATGCCCTCCGGTTCCAAGGTTTTGTCAAAATTTCTTTTCTGGTTGTATTTGCTAAGCTTTTCAGACATACATTACGCCGGTTCCTTCTCTTTTTTCGCCTTCTCTACACTGGCTCTTAAGGCCGCCATGAGGTCGATGACTTTGCCGTCATCCTCGGACTCTGGAGCGACAACCTCCTTGCCCGATATTTTGGTCTCGATGAGCCCACGGAGCTTAATCTGGTACTCATCTTTATATTTCGCAGGATCAAATGGCGTGTCCATGGAGCCTATCAGCATCTTGGCCATATTAAGTTCCTGCTCGGCAACTTCGGGCTTCGTATACTGTTTTTGAAGTTCTTTGATGTCATCAGCATAGAACATCGTGGAAATCAGGATGCCATCCTCTCTGGGGATGATCGCCATCAGTGTGTCCTTCGTACCCATGACAGTTTTACCTATGGCTATCTTCTGCTCGGCCATCAGAGCTGAACGAAGCAGTTCGAAGGCCTTTTCACCTCCAGCCTCAGGTGCAGCCTGATAAGTCTTGTCGTAGTAGACGGGAGAAATCTGGTTCAATTGGGCGAAATGCAGGATCTGAATGGATTTTTCTTTTTCCGTCTTGATCTTTTCGATCTCGCTGTCTGTGACGACGACATACTTGTCGTTATCATACTCGTATCCTTTTACAATGTCTTCCGTCTTGATCTCCTTACCACAGTGGGCGCAGGTCTTCTTGTACCGGATGCGGCTATTATCTTCTTTATGCAACTGATTGAAATGGATGTCATTGTCCTGCGTGGCTGTGTACATTGCGATCGGGATCGCGACCATGCCGAAAGTTATGACCGATTTACGCGATATCATTGTAGAAACACCTCCGGGATTATTGTTTCCAATTTAATTATAAGTATTCGTTTTTAATATTTTAATAGTTTTTACATTTATAAGTTTTCTTCCTGTTAACCATAAGTAAATTGGCATGCCAGAAAAATAAAGGATTATATTCTTCTTTTGATAAAACCGGAGCAATTTTTATTATATCCAACAATTTTTTTTACATTGTATTAATATTTATTTTTCCTATTTGTAGCTATGTTCTAACCATCTTGCCTTATTTTAAAAGTAATGCATTATTCCCAATCTTCTATCCCATATTTCTCAAGCAGTACTCTGGCTTGCTCAACACCCTTATCATGAATGTGAACAGACTTGGAACGATGGCCGCCCTGATTGATAAATCCCTCTTCTTCCAGTTCATCCAACGCCTTAAACGCATATCCCTTCCATTCATTATTTTCAGATGAATAAAATCTATCCTTCTCACTGAATCTGGTCAGATACATTAACGCAAGTGTCAGTTCTTTTACAGCTTCCTCTGCTGGTGTTCTCTTCATTTTCAACCCTTCTTTCTCTTTTGTGAAATTGTTTCTTTTTGCCAAAAGTACACCGTCTTTTTACAGAATTCTTACCCCTGGGTAAAATCAGTTTTCTTGAACCGTTTGATATCTCCAAAAACACACGTCCACTTTCTTTCCAAAATTCCAGAAACCTTTGAATTACCGGGCTTTCCGTGGCGGAAGGCAAACCGTCTCCACATGCCGATACAAAAAAGATGACATACAAAGCTGGTATCCTACGTGGTGATAATAGGGCAGATACAATAGCTATAGAATTCACAGTACGGCTATTTATTCTTTGACATTTTCATGAGCACATAAGCAAAACGGATGACCTTCGGGGTCAAGAAGAGTAATCCATTGTGGGCCCCATTCAGGCTGCCAGTATTGCGCGAGTGGTTTAGTCGCTCCTAACGACAGTGCGAACTGCATAGATGACTCCATATCCTCAACAGAAAAATCAAGGTGCTCCATTTTCATCTGTTCTTCCCGTGAACCCGGCCATCAAATCTTTAAAGCGTAGTCAATCATTTCGATCATAGGTTAGCATATGTCAATGTATTGGCACATTTGTTTTAGTACTTGCCGATTTATGATTGCTATGTGCTCCCTCATCTGTCATGAAATCTCCCATCCTTTATTTATGTTTTAATATATTATAACAAATAATTTCCAATTATTCTACATAAAAAGACTATCCAGATAGAATATTATTGTATAGTTCCGGCCAAACCTCGAAAAATCCTTTACCAGTATACAAAGGATTTCCTTCCGTCTCACCAGTTCTAAAAGCTGTTTTTAAGTTCGCATTACAGATATAGTACATCCGCTTTTTTTCTTGATGTTATACGGATATGCGTATATAATAAACTTAATCTATTATGGAGGTTAGCATAGTGTTAAATTATATTTCTGTTCGAGATGCGGCAATCAAATGGGGAATTTCAGAACGCAGGATACAAAAACTCTGTGAAGAAAACCGGATAGATGGCGTTGTTAAGTTTGGTCGCTCTTGGGCTATCCCTAAAAATGCGGAAAAGCCTGCTGATGGGCGATATAAATAAAAGCGAAAAGGGGTTCCTATATGAAAGCGAAAAAAATTTTGTATATTGAAGATAATCAGGAAATCGGTCGTTGGGTCAAACAAGAATTGGAGCAACGAGGCTACGAGGTTTGCTGGTTGCTGTCGGGCGATGATGCAGAAAGGGAAATTCGCGGGTGTGATGTGGCAATCCTTGATATTATGCTGCCGGGCCTCGACGGTTTCACAGTTGGCCAGCGTTTGAAAAAAATAATGCCGTCGGTTCCGATTTTATTGCTGTCTGCTCGGACGGCAGTCGATGACAAACTACAGGGGCTACAGTTTGCTGATGATTATGTGACCAAACCGTTTCACCCCGACGAATTAGCAGCGAGAGTAGAAGTTCTGCTTCGCCGCAATGGAGAAGAAAGCCAAAATCAAATAATGCTCGGACAACATATCACTGTAGATTTGTCCGGGCATACAGTGTCAGATGAGCGCACCGGAGAAGAAATTATACTTACAGGCAAGGAGTATGGAATTGACCTATGAGAACGTCCATAAGTTTATTGACCGCATCCTGATCCACGAGCTGGACATGGAAACGGACGCTCGCAAGGTTGAAATCTATTACAGCTTTGTCGGACAAATCGACAGCGGCGAGGAACAGACGGAAAACACAGCCTATTTACGGCGTTACGGCAAGAACGTAAAAAGTATCGCTATCTAACCTCAGT
Organism: Clostridiales bacterium; assembly: GCA_015655075.1. Lineage (GTDB taxonomy): Bacteria > Bacillota > Clostridia > Lachnospirales > Lachnospiraceae > Anaerocolumna. The sequence continues at coordinate 3,388 of JAATFT010000029.1, forward strand.
TAAGTTTGTTCCCGAATAGCCGTCATCACAGAATTCCATAACCTCATACTCTGCAAATTCTTCCTGCCCGGCCAGATGGGCACGAAGCAAATCTCTTTGGTTTTTTATGCTGTTACTTCCACCCTCATTTTCATCTTCCGAAGAAAGCCGGATATAGAAAATTTCATCCTCCCGTGGTGAAAATAGGCTTTTTTTGACAAATTAGGTGAACGAAAAATAACAAAGCACACGGCGATACCTTCTTGTACCGCCGTGTGCAATAATTATAAAAATGCGTGTATTAAATCATCTGCCCTACAACGGTTTTTTCTTTTCGTGCAAGGGGGCGGATATTTTTTTCATGTTCAGTTCCTTTCGTTGTTCGAGATTTGAAGATTGCCGCGTTTAATACGCAAAATCACATCGGCTTGTTTTGCCACTTCGTTAGAGTGAGTAACGACTATCACGCATTTATTAAGCTGATGTGCGCTTTCTTTTAGAATAGCGGTAATTTCTGTCGCTGTGTCCTCATCCAAGTTGCCCGTTGGCTCGTCTGCAAGAATAATTGGAGCGTCGGACGCTAACGCACGGGCAATAGCAACGCGCTGTTGCTGACCGCCGGAGAGCTGTAAAACATTCCGCTTTGCTTCCTCTTTGGAAAGCCCCAAACGTGTGAGTATCGGCAATACTTCCTGCCTTGCTGTAAGCCGTGTATTTTCAAGGGGTGTCATATAATCAATGAGGTTATAGCTTTGGAAAATCAGTGCCACATTGTGCCGCCTGTGGTAGTCTAATCCTTTGTTCAAAATATCCTCGCCGTTAAAGAGAACTGTTCCTTTGGTGGGAACGTCCAAACCGCCAAGCAGAGAAAGAAGCGTTGTTTTGCCGGAGCCGGACGGTCCAAGAATTGCATACAGTTTGCCGGACACTAATTCCCCGGACATCCCGTTTAAAACATTTCTCTTTTTATCGTAGGAGTAGGTTACATTTTTAATTTCTAATATTGCCATGATAAGTACCTGCCTTTCTTAACTCATTTTTGATAGGATTTCTCTCGGTTTAAGGCGCATGACAGGGACGGAAGCCATACCAACCGATAAGGTAATGATAAGAATACCCAATCCGAACATTTGGAGCATTTCAGTTCCGCTGATAACAACATTCAGTTCAGGTGTGGTATTTTCATCTGTTGTGTCGCCACTCAAAAAATTATCATCACCCGCCACCGCACCGCCGGGATCTGCTGCGGCAACTTCATCGGCAGACTGTTCGGCGCTTGTGTTATTCTGCTGTCCCAGGAAATAGTTTCCGACTTGTCCTGCAATCATATTGCCGGAAAAGAACGAGAGCGAAAAAGCAAGGACAGCGATAATCAATACTTCCGTGAGATATTGACCGAAAACAGAAGTTTTGCGAATACCAACGGAAAGCAGTACCCCTGTTTCGTGGATACGTCCTCTTGCCCACATGGTAAGAATGAGCGAAAGGATTACGATACTGACCGCTATAATGATGATAAGGAATGTGCTGACAAGCTGTGAAAGCTGCTTTAGAGAAGAAGCGGCGGCGTCATAAGCGGTATTGTCCGCTGTGATTGCAAATCCGTCCCAATCAATCAGAGAGATTTCTTTTACAGCGGAAATAATAGCGTCCATGCTTTGCGGGTCATCTACAACAATCGTTGCTTCAAAAAAGCCTTGTACCGCGGAACTGTTCTCAATCGCAATAGCCGTAGCCAAATCAATAAAGATATGGTTTTGGATTTTGTCATAAGTCGTTACCTGGTCTGTAAAACTTTCAATCGCTTTCGGCTCAAATAAACCGACAATTTCAATTTTTACTTCTGTTTCGTCGTTGCTGTGAGTGGTAATGATATCCCCAACCTTGAGATTGTTCTTTTCTGCCAAATCGCGGCTTATGATTGCGGTGTTGGTATCGTTTTCTGTGATATGCCGTCCGGCAGTTAGTGTCAGGCTGCCCGATGTAAACAGGCCGCTTTCATCGCTTCGCCATACGCCGCGTGTCTTTACAGAATGGCTATATTCTTCATCAATGGGTATGTTCCCCGCAAAAAGGCTCATGTCCGCAAATACCGCCAAAGACTCGGTGTTTGCGTCGCAGTATTTTACGCCCGGAATTTCTTTGATACTTTGTACAATTTCGGGTGTGATTTGCTTTGTGGAATACATGACCGTTCCAGTTTCGCCCATGCTTTCCGTTATCAGATAAGGATTGTTTTGGGAATAATCCACACTTAACAGAAATTCACCGCCAAGACTTTGCCGCAATTCCTGCTGTGCGTTGTCAGATGCTTTTCCAAGCGATAAGCCTGTCAAAACAAAAGTTGCCATAACCAACAGGATTATAAAGAGCAATAGGCTTTTGCCTTTTTTTCGCGTGACATATAGCCACGCCCGTTTTAGAAAACTCACAAATACTACCTCCAATTTTGATATTTGCTTTTCATCGAGGAAATAATATCACGCCAATATGGAAGCAGTATGAAACGTATATGGAGTTGGTATGGAACGCAAAAAACCTCCCAAATGGGAGGTTTTCGCTCAAATGCGTTTCGTATATCAAAGATTGATTGTAAACCGCATACCCTGCGGCTTCTGCATAGCGGAAAAATCATATTTTAACCGCATGGATTTTAGCAATGTATCAACAATATAAAGTCCAAGACCATTGCCGCCGTCACTCTGATTACGGGCAAAATCCGGTCGATAAAAAGGCTCAAACAAATGCGGAATTTTATCAGTTTCAAATGGTTTACACTCGTTTTCAATTATCACTCTGTGTTCAGAAAGATAAACCGATACCGCGCCGCCCGATTTCGTGTAAGAAACGGCGTTTGACAGAATGTTTGAAAGTGCCTTGCCAAGCGAGAGCTGCGGGAGTGTTACGGAAAAGGTGTTTGCAGTATTAAGGGAAAATGTCACACCCTTTGTTTTTGCAATCAACTGAAACGGCTCACAAATCGACGCGAGGGATACTGCCACATCAAATTGCTGTGCCGCTTCGTCATTTATTCCAAGTCCGAGTTTTGAGGTTTCGAGAATATCCCGTATCATAACGGAAAGCTGCTGCGTCAGTTCTTTGCATTGTGGCAGATAGGTTTCATAATCCTTGTACTTGCCAACACCCAACAGCATATTTTCCAAAATGGCGTTTAGGGCAGTTACGGGAGTTTTCAGTTCATGGGACGCTGTGCGTAAAAAGTCCGCTTTTGATTTTTCTGCTTGACTGACTTTTTCCTTTTCAGCTTCCAGGCTTTCAATCGTGCCCAACAGCTCCCCATATAGGCGATTGACATTTTCGGCTAATGCTCCGATTTCGTCCGTCGTATGGATATTACAGGCTGCGCCTTTATCCATTTTTGCCATTCGCTGCGTTGTTGCAGAAATATGCTTGACAGGAACAGTAATTGCTTTTGAAAAGAGCAAGGAGCAAATAATTGAAATAACAAAGCTACAAAGCAAGGATACAGGCAACGCCTTTTTGATTGCCCCCGTAACAAAAGAAGCCGTATCCATTTCAGCCCCAACAATAGCACCGTCTGAAGTAGGGAAAGAGGTTGACATTACCATTTGAGGGGCAAACAAATACAACAGTAAATGAGCAATCACGGTAATGAAAATCATCATTCCCAATGTGTAAAGGAATGTTTTAGGAAAGAGCTTCAACCGTTTCATTTTATCACCTCGTATTTATAGCCCACGCCTTTGACAGTTACGATACAGTCAAGACGCAGCTTCTTCCGTAGATTTTTGATATAGGTATCAATCGTGCGGTCAATAATCGGATAATCAAATCCCCACAATTCATCTAATATTTGCGTCCTCGTCAAAACCAAGCCTTTATGCTCAATGAGCAATCGCAACAGGTCAATTTCCTTTGGAGTAATATCAATCTTCCCTTCATTGTCGCTTGCCGTATAACCGGAAAAATTAACGGTAACATTTCCTAAAACGATATTATCAAGCTGCGGGCTTTTGCCGCTTCTGCGGAGCAGGGCGGTTATCCGTTTGCCAAGCAAAACCATAGAAAAAGGCTTTGTCATATAGTCGTCTGCCTGTTCGTCAAAGCTGGAAACTTGCGTGTATTCATCTTCAACAGCGGTCAGCATAAGAACAGGTACCGTATTTGTCTTTCTGATTTCATGCAATACGGAAAGTCCCGTAATCTTTGGCAGCATAATGTCTAACACAACAAGGTCTATCTTTTCATTTCTGAACAGTTCAAGCGCCTGCGCTCCGTCATAGGCGGGAATGACTGTGTGTTCCGCACTTTTCAGATATTCGCAGACCGCTTCATTTGTTTGAGTATCGTCCTCGACGATTAACAATCGAGCCATAATATCACCTCCGCATTTAGTGTAGCATTGCAATATGGAAGCAGTATGAAATCATACTTGCTATTTATTTTCTTTACGCCGCCCGTCCTCCGGCTTTTCCGCGTCTTTTGGTATCAGCCATATACAACTAAAACGTGCAACGCCCGGTATGCGGTTTTCTTTGCAAAGTTTTTGTACGCGCCGTTCTGAACGCCCCACTTTGTGGGAGGTAATGGCCTTCGGATGGCGGTCATATGTAAGTAAACCATTGTTCTCCTGTTCGACATCAGATAACAGAGTATAGCAAAAGCCTTGAATATGCTCTGATTGCAGCAACGGAGTTACGAAATCAGAATAACGCTTCAGGAAATCCTGCTCCGAAGAAGCACTTGAATAGCCCCAGCCCTTCACCCCGTCCTTCTCAAAGGAAATACCACCAAACTCGCTAACAAATTATGGGTTCTTTGTTATACTGCACAGCAAGTTTCCACAAGTTTTTTCGCATATTCTGTAATATGAAAGAAATCTCCATCTTCTGGAAGTTTACACAAATTGCCGCCAACTCCAAGTCCATAAGCACCAGCCCCCATATATTGTCCGGCATTCTTGTCATCTACTCCACCTACAGCTATCAGTTTAACATCAGACAGAGGCGCCAGTATATCCTTAATGTAGCCAGCACCTAATGACCTGATTGGAAACACCTTTACATATTTGGCACCAAACTGTACCGCTTCTATTATTTCTGTAGGGGTAAATGCTCCCGGAGTTATCAGTATATCCCTTTCAGCACAATAAGAAATTACCTGCTTGTTCATATTGGGGGTTACTATAAACTCAGCGCCAGCCGAAACTGCATCTTTCACAGCCTGCAAATTAAGCACAGTTCCAGCCCCGATGTGTATCTCATCCTGATACATTTCTTTGAGCTTCGCAATAGAATTCAATGCACCTTTAGAATTAAGAGTAACTTCTGCCAGACGGATCCTTCCGTCTATAAGTGCTCTAACCAGTCTCCTTAAATCATCATATTCCATTCCTCTTGCTATCGCTATTACCCTTGTCAGAAAAAAATCATGTTCAACCATTCTCTTTACGCCTCCTTACCGCCGCACTCTTTAAGTTTCATAAAACTCTCTCTTATTTTGCCTATCCCTTTGACGCTTAACATCTCGCTATCCCCACGAGAAATTGTACATACCATATCCGGCGTTATTTTCACAATTCCAGAAAGCGGCAGACACATCTCTAAAGCACGAATAAAAGCATCCCTTCCATATAGTATGATTTTGTCACACCGATCATCTATGAATTTACCCAGCACTTGCAGATCCGACGAAACAATAGCACCATAAATAAAAGAAAGCACCTGGTTTTTATCTGCACCTTCTATCACCTGACATATTCGAGCCAGGAACAGTGCCCGTGACAGGCCGCACTTAACCACTTCGCCATATCCCCGTTCTACATATTCTCTATCCAATTGAACAGATTCCGATATCTCCGCCGCAGAACTTTTCAAAATCGTATCATGAAGCACCGCCCAAAGTAGCTCTCCGCCAATAGTCGTTACAGATTCTTGTATTTTACCATCATAATAACGAATTAACTTATTATGAGAGCCGCAGTGGAGAAAAAGAACAGATTTATGTATCAGCTCATCATCTATCACACCCATAATTTCTGTTTCTTCCCCTCGCATCATGTCTGCACCGCACTTAATCTGATCCGTAAAACGTATTCCCGGAACAAAGTGAAATTCTATTTCTATGCTTATATCAGGGATTACAACTGTTTCAACCCCTCTCGCCAAATCCTGCAGCGAAGCCGGAGCCTGAATGTGCGTTACTTCATAAAGTCCTGCATTCGATGTAATCATACCGGAGGCAAATATATCCGTTATGCATCCATATCGGGCCTGCAGGCAGCGAACTTCTTCTCTAATCACTTGTTTCAAACGCTCGTTACCACGAGCGGCATCTGCATCCGCTGCCCCCGTTCTGCGTTCCGTCCTTACAACAACATTTTTACCTTCCAAAAGTGTAAATCGCGTATACGTAGTGCCTCCATCTATCACTAAATGATATTTCACCATACACAATCCCCCTTATTTTTCATACAGATGGCAATTCACAGTATGGTCCTTAGCCATTTCCTTTTTGACCGGCTTTTCTTGTGAGCATATAGGTTTAGCATAGGGGCACCTTTCATGGAAGACGCATCCTGACGGAGGATTCAGCGGAGACGGTACGTCGCCTTGTAGCACAATCCTCTTTTTGCGTACGTGTGGATTTGCCTCAGGCACCGCAGAAAGCAGAGCCTGCGTGTAAGGGTGAAGCGGATTTGCAAATAATTCCGCCGTTTCAGCCTCTTCTACCAGGTGTCCTAGATACATAACTCCTATTCTATCCGAAATAAACTTCACCACGCTCATGTCATGCGCTATAAACAGATACGAAAGATTCCTCTCCTCCTGTAAATCCAACAGCAAATTAATAATCTGTGACTGTATTGATACATCAAGTGCAGATACTGGTTCATCACACACTATAATACCCGGATTGAGAATTAACGCCCTGGCCAGACCGATTCGTTGGCGCTGTCCGCCCGAAAATTCATGTGGAAAGCGATAATAGTGTTCCTTTCGCAACCCAACCTTCTCAAGGATATCCAACACGGTTTTCTGTCTATCACATTTAATTTTCTGAATCATCAGAACTTCTTCTAATATTTGTCCCACTTTCTTTCGTGGGTTTAAGGATGAATATGGGTCCTGAAAAACCATCTGTATATAACTTCGCACAGACCTCATCTTTCTTTCGGAATAGTTTGTAATATCTTTATTTTCTATGCAAATCGTTCCCGCAGTCGGTTCTAAAAGCTTCATAAGCGTCCGCCCCAGCGTACTTTTTCCACATCCCGTTTCTCCAACAAGACCAAACGTTTCTCCACGGTAAAGTTTCACTGACACATCATCCACCGCTTTTACATGGTTCACAACTTTTCCCATATTTCCCTTTACAGGAAAATATTTCCTAATATTCTGTGCTTCCAATACTACTTCCATTGACATTCCACCACCTCCTATTCGAGTCCAATCGGATAAAAGCATCTGACCTTATGCCTTCCATCAGCATTAACAAATTCTGGCATCTCCCGATGACAGCGTTCTGTCGCATAAGGACATCGGGGTGCAAAACGGCATCCCTTAGGAATCTGATTCAAAAGTGGCACCATACCAGAGATTGTATGCAGCCTTTTCACTCCTTTATCCTCAAGTAAAGGAATAGATTCAATCAGACCATTGGTATATGGATGCATTGGATGATCAAAAATATCATTTACATCAGCTTCTTCTACCGTCTGCCCAAGATACATAACTATAACCCTTTTACACGTTTCTGCAACAACCGCCAGGTCATGAGTGATCAGAATAACACCCATGTGCATCTTAAAATTCAGTTCTACAATCAGGTCTATAATCTGAGCTTGAATTGTTACATCCAGAGCCGTCGTCGGTTCATCTGCAATCAAAAGTCTGGGATTGCACGAAAGGGCAATTGCTATCATCACTCTCTGCCTCATGCCGCCTGACAATTCATGCGGGTATTGGCTCACTCTTTTTTCAGGTGCAGGGATTCCAACCAGGCGCAGCATTTCAACCGCCCGTTTTCTTGCCTCTTCCTTTTTCATATGCTGGTGATTCATAAGCGGCTCCATAATCTGCTCGCCCACTGTAAACACAGGATTCAAAGCGCTCAGTGCATCCTGAAACACCATAGATATATCCTTGCCGCGTTTATTCTGCATCTCTTTTTCCGGAATTTCTAGTAAATCTACTCCATCAAACAGAATCTCTCCTTGATATTCAACCAGGTATTTTTCATCATACAATCGCAATATCGATTGAGCAGTAACACTTTTACCACATCCGGATTCTCCAACCACGCCCAGAATCTCGCCCTTGTTTACATAAAAAGAAACCCCTTGAACCGCATTCATTTTCCCACGTTCAGTTTTAAACGACGTTGTTAGTTTTTTAACTTCTAATATTTTTTCCTGCTCTGCCATTTACAGTCTGCCTCCTTTCCTTCAATTGCTCATAGGATCCATAACTTCACGAATTCCATCACCGAACAGATTGAGCCCAAGTACCGGAAATGCCATAGAAAGTCCAGGTAATACAATCATCCACCATGCATTGTAAATAACCGTCTTTCCCTCATACAAGATGTTTCCCCAGCTCGGAGCCGGCACGGGAACGCCCACTCCCAGAAAACTCAAAGAAGCTTCCTGTACAATCGCCGTAGCAAAAATAAAAGAAGTCTGAACAATAACCGGGGATAGCACATTAGGAGCAATATGAAACCAGATAATTCGGTTCGCGCTGGCTCCCAAAGCCTTCATGGATTCGATGTACATCTGCTCTTTTACCATCAACGCTGATGACCTGGTAATTCTGGCGATATCCGGTATATATACAATTGCCAGAGAGATTATTACGTTCCTTACGCTGGTACCCATAACTGCCATAAATGCGATAGCCAGCAAGATGGCCGGAATCGCTTTCAAGCCATCGCAGATACGCATCAAAATACTGTCCAGGGTCTTGTAATAGCTTGAATACAGACCAATAACCATCCCCACTACCAGTGAGATTGTGCTGACTGCCGCGCCGACCCCCATGGAAACTCTCGCTCCATATATAATACGAGAAAACAAATCACGACCAAATGTATCAGTGCCAAAAATATGGACCGAGGAGGGATTCTTGAGGCGATCGCTCACAAGCATATCATAAGGTCCTGCCGGAGCTATAACCGGTGCCAAAATCGCAACCAACGCCATAGCTATAGTTATCACAGCTCCTATCATTGCCAACTTATTATTCGTAAATTTATGAATCTTAATTTGCCGCTGTTCCTTTTTCAACTGTTTCTTGAGAACAGCTATATTCTCTTCTTCCTGCATATTTGTCGTCTTTGCGGATATATTATCCATGCCGCACTCCTTTCAAACTAATCATAACATTACTCTAAACTGATTCGCGGATCTGCCAGACCATACAGCAAATCTACGATAAGATTCACAACTACATTACCTAAAGCTATGACTAAGACCACCGCCTGGATTACTTCATAATCTCTACGTAAAACAGAATTGACAACCAGCTGCCCTATCCCCGGTATGTTAAATACAGTCTCAACTACCGTAGCACCGGATAAAAGAGCAATAAAACTTTGCCCAATCACCGTTATGATAGGAAGCAGCGCATTGCGCAGCGCATGTTTGATAAGAATCACTTTGTCTTTCACGCCTTTGGCTTTTGCCATTTTGATATAATCGCTCCCCAGTACCTCCAGCACCGACGAACGAGTCATTCTTGTTATCAAGGCAGCCTGCATAAGACCCAGTGAAATAGCCGGAAGCGTCAGATATTCAATGTGTTTCAAAAAGCCATTATCCACAATCGCTTTATACCCAGCCGAAGGAAGTATTTTCATCCTGACAGAAAACAGTATGATCAAAAGCATACCCAGCAAAAAACTTGGAACTGAAATCCCTACCATACTAAACACAGAAATAACCTGATCCTGAGATTTTCCTCGCTTTCTGGCTGCAATAATACCGCATGGCATGGCAATTATTAACGAAATCAGCAATGCATAAATCGTCAGGGATATTGTCGGACCGATATGATCCAGGATAATTTTGTACATTGGCTCATCCATAAAAATTGATGTACCAAAATCACCATGAAATATTCCACCTACCCAATGTACATACTGGACAACTATCGGATCATTAAGTCCCATACTTTCTCTAAGGTTTTCAACCTCTATCTCTGAAGCCTGATCCCCCAGCATGGTCCGCGCAGGGTCACCTGGTGTCAGATGTATTAAGCAAAATATTACAACAGACACAATAATCAGCACCGGAATCAACGATAAAACTCTTTTTACAACATATTTTTTCATAGGCTCTCTCCATAAACAAGAACGTGGTGGCAAATAATCTTTCGCCAGATATCTTGCCACCACCAAAACATTGTCAGGTTATTTAGATACAGTTGCATTCCACGCAAACGGTCCAAAATGATATATCATGTTATTTATCTTTGATGAAGATACGCAGCACATACTAAAGTCTCCGAATTTGCTGATTGGCAGGCTGGTAGACCAGCAATATTCCTGCATTTCTTCCCAATTTGTTAAAGAATCCTCTTTACTCGTAGACGTGTTCAGTTCCTTCTCCATATCTATAAGCTTAGTATCAACCACCCAGCCCGGATAAGATTCTGTCATCCAGTTCATCAGTGTCGGCAGCGCAACAGGACTCCATGACGTAATAAATCCGTCAAAAGCCGTAGGGTCACTTCTATAAGATAAAAAGGTTGCCCAGTCGCAAACCAATAAAGTAACATCTATACCTGCTTTCTCCAGTTGATTTTCCACTACAACTGCAGCATTATAAAATTCCTGATAATCAGAGGAAACCAGGAGTGTAAATGTCTCGCCATTGTATCCGGCTTCATCTAGAAGTTCTTTTACCCTATTCATATCCTTTACATTATAATACTCTTTTCCTGCTTCGGTGTACCACTCCAGCTGTTCCTGATACATATAGCAGGAATCCAATCTATAAAATGTCGGATCTGTATAGGCCGACTGCATAATAGCATCCATATCCAGTGCAGCATTTACAGCTTGTCTAAATACAGAATCAGCACTAATCCCTTGCTTCTTATTGTAAATCATACCCAGAGAACCATTCATATCATTGAAGAGCGTGTAGTCGCTATTATTTTCAAACATCGAATAGTTATCTAACGGCAGTTTGTAGATGAAGTCGTACTCACCTGTCTGAATGCCGGCCACTCGGGTTGCATCGTCAGGAACTATATCAAAATAAACATCCGGTGTCTTCGCTTCTTTATAACCAACACGTGCATCGCACTCCCCCGGTGTTCCATATGGTGTATAATCATCAAATTTTACTATCTTGATGTATTGATCCTGCTGCCATTCATCAAATTTATAAGGTCCTGTGCCTATATACTCTTTTAGCAAACCAGTTTCTGGATCTGCATCCGCAATCGTAGACGCCGGAACGATCGCTGGCATCTGACCTGCCGTTGCCATCAATTCATTCAGATACATCAACGATTCCTCCATCGAAATCTTAACTGTATAGTCATCTACTTTCTCAAATCTGGAATTTCCGATCATCTGGGATGCATTACTGCAACATTCAATCCAGCGATTCATGGATGCCACTACATCATCCGCTTTCATTTCCTGCCCATTATGGAACATGACGCCCTGGCGCAGTTTATAAGTCCATTCCGTATAATCCTCATTGACCTCATATGATTCTGCTAACTCCAAACCAGCCGTATAGTCGGATTTCATATTGACAATACCTTCAAATATGTTGCCATCTGCAATCGTTCTTCCTACATCACCACCTGTTTTTATGATATCCAAAGTAGCCGGAGCTGCATTGATGGCAATATGCATTTCACTTTTTATATCTTCTGTTGGAGCCGCCGCAGATGAAGATTCCTCTTTAGCTGTAGAATCTTTTGAAGAGTCGGGAGAAACAGACTTATTTCCACAACCAGAAATCATAGTAACTGATAACAATGCCGACAGAAACAACGTTGCTAGTTTATTAAATTTTTTCATATAAATCCTCCTCATATAATAAGTTTTTAGATTTTTTCAAATAAATCTTCTTTATATGTCTTCTCCTATTCCACTTCTACCAATGCTTCTATCTCACATGCAAATCCTCCCGGCAGCGCATTGGTACCAATTGCAGATCTCGCTGGGCATCCTGCTTCTGATCCAAATAATGTCATAAGGAGATCCGAGCCTCCATTAACTACCTGTGGCTGCTGCCCGAAATCATCAGTACAATTTACAAATGCCAGAACTTTAACAAATCTTTTTATTCGATTCAAATCCCCAAGTTCCGCCTCCAGATTGGCCAATATATTAAGCATGCATTGGTACGCCGCCTTTTGCCCTTCTTCTAAAGTGAGTTCCTTTCCCAATTTGCCAATAACGTTACTGTCACCGCCTATATCAGGTCCACATCCAGAGCAATAATACAAATTGGTTCCGAACATCTGCACTGGTGTATACACACCTCCTTTTGGCGGCGGTGCAGGAAGTGTTATTTTCTTCTCCTTCATTATCTCATAAACGTTCATTTTATCCTCCTTTATTCCTTTATTAATAAATTATTTTTCTATTACGCGCTGTTATCATCCATTCTCCGATGATCCTGTTATTCTTTACTACAACGGCTGAAGTATACAATGCACTTGTTGGACAGATATGCGTTGGAATCACATAGAATTCATCTCCAGGTTCTGGTGTCTCTTCTTCATACCCTTCATCCATACGCCACGTCCAGTGTTCTTCACTTTGGAACATTTCTTCTGCATGCTCCAATCCCAGGATTTTCCCGCGTTTCCCCGGCGGGTCTGCCGCAATCCCTTTGTATCCCAGATCCAGCGTAAAATATCCTTCAGCCGGATTGCTGACGACCCTGGTCAGGATGGCTGCACCTGGTCTAAATTTCAAATCCGGATATTTCATAGAGTATCCACAGTCATTTATCAAAACTGTTCCCGGCGAATAATAAGCATCGTTAAACCCAAGTTTACGGTAGCATGGAAAAGAAGGGCTTCCTCCCACGACTAAAGTATCACAGCAATATTTCTGTTCCAGCAATTCTTCTCTTATCTGTACCATCTTCTCCAGATATTCTTTAACACATGCTGTCCGTACTTCCAGTTCTTTTTCTGTTCTTTGCCCGTCATAGCAGTGAAAACCCCGTATCGCCAAGTTATCCAAGGTAGAACAGTACCGATATAAATCTTTTAAGTAAGAAAGTTTCACTCCGGTCCGATCCATGCCGGTATTAACATCTATTAAGACATTACATCTGGTACCAAATGTTCTAGCTCTTTCGTTCAGCCTCTCTAATTGCGTCCTGCAGTCGCCTATCGCCCAAAACTCAGCCATCGGAAACCCTTGCTTCAATCGTAGAAAGCGTTCAATATCAGGTCCGATTAACGGATACGCTACCAAAACATGTGATGCGCCATAACTTGCTGCCGTTTCCGCTTCAGCAATAGTTGCGCACTTAAATCTGGTAATCCCCATCTCGATCTGCATCCGTATCACCTGTGCGCACTTGTGTGTTTTAACATGAGGCCACAGATGTTTTGCACCACCTGCCATCGCAATTGCCTTCTGTACATTATCCTTTATTGTATCGTAGTAATAGATTAACGCCGGAGTAATAACCGATTCAGTCCCTGCAAAATCATAATTCATTCTCATCCTCCTTTTCCGTCTTAAATATTTTGTTGAAATTTACTTTCCAGTTTTTGTACACATTTTGTTGAAATTCATCTCCCATTTTATGCAAATATATTGTTATTTGCTTTATGTTTCTAGTTAATTGTACTATGTTATTTTTGTAAAGTCAAATATTATATTATATATTTTTTATTAATTCAGTATCATATTTTATTTTTTTGTAATTATTTATTATCATAGTTATATTAATTTCAACGTTTTGTTTATTTGGATTTAACACTTGATTTAAACGATATGTTGAATTATAATACAGTTATATTCTACGTCAAGGGAGGTTTTACAAAATGAGTTTTGTTTCGGATAATTTCGAAATGCTTTCGGAAATTGCGAAATGTATCGCTATGCAATTTGGTCCAGAATGTGAAGTTGTTCTTCACGATCTTACCCAACCATACGATCATACCATTGTTGCTATTTACAACGGCCATATCACAGGCAGAAAGATAGGAGGGGTCGGTACAAATACCGGTTTAGAGATTCTTCAAGGCAGTGTACAACCAAAAGATCAATACAATTATATCAACACTACAGAAAAGGGGCGTACTCTGCGCTCCTCCAGTAAATATTTCAGAGATCATACAGGTAAAATCGTAGGCAGTTTATGCATCAATTACGATATCACAAACCTGCTGTATGGACAGTCAGCTGTTTCACACCTGACATCTTCGGAAAATACCTCCAATATAAAAGAAGTCTTTGTAGACAATATTGATGATTTATTGGATTATATGATGAAAGAAGCAGTTGCCAATACCAGCAAATCTTTAGATGAATTGACAAAAGAAGACATGGTCTCCATCGTCCACAGTTTAAATTCTAAAGGATTATTCCTCATAAAAAAATCCGTAGAACGAGTTGCAGAATTTCTTGGTATCTCCAGATTCAGCATTTACAACTATTTGAACGAAGAATCCGAATAAAAAACTCTAGAAAGGAATTTGTGCAATGAGTACAATATTAATTAAAAACGGACTACTATTTGACGGGCTTGGGTCTGAACCTTTTCCCGGGTCAGTTCTGTTAGTTGACGATAAGATTGCCAAAATCGGTACTGACATAGAGGCCGATGCCGACCAGATCATCCATGCGGATGGCATGGCAATCACTCCAGGATTTATAGATATCCATCGTCACTGTGATATCATGCCATTCTATTCTGATTCTTTTTCTGCTTGTATGCTGGCACAGGGAATCACTACTACCGTCGTAGGAAATTGTGGGATATCCATGACACCAGTCAGTCAGAATCCGGTAACAGCCAGAGAGATGCATAACTTCAACGAACCCGTTTTGGGACCGTTCCGCGCTGGTCACATCTCTACGTTCCCAGAATACTTATCGGCATTGGACAATGCACAGCTATTTTTGAATTTTGCGTCTCTCATCGGAACTGGCTCCGTGAAAATAGCTGCAAAGGGATTTTCCAATACCCCGTTTACCGACGATGAGATGAACACTGCATCCGACATGATAAGAGAAGCCCTGGCAGAGGGCGCCGCCGGTGTTTCCGTGGGGATTATGTACATTCCCGAATGCTACAGCAGCACAGAAGAGTACATTCGCCTGTTAAAGCCAGTTGGAATCTATGGCGGAATCGTCACAGCCCATATCAGAGATGAGGGAGATACTCTGACAGCCAGCATTAAAGAGATGATTGAGATAGGAAAACAGATAAACTGCGCTATAGAAATCAGTCATTTTAAATCCATCTATAAAAATAACTGGCACAAAGAAATCTATCAAGCAATCGAACTGATCGAACAGGCACGGGCTGATGGTCTTGACATCACTTGTGATTTTTATCCGTATGACTGCGGCTCCACCGCACTGACCACTATAATACCTCCCGATTTTGTAGCCGGTGATATGGGAGGCGCTATCAGATTGCTGGGAACTCCAAAAGGTGTAGACGAATATCGGCGTTTAGGAGCAGCCTATTATGGCAGTTGGGAACGTTTCGAAGAAATCCTCGGTTGGAATCGTATTATCATTTCCGGCGTTGTCAAAGACCACAACCGCAAATACATAGGAAAATCTGTTGATGCCGCTGCGGCGGAATACGGATTTCAGGACAGCTGTGCTTTCGTTGCCTATCTCATCCACGATGAGGATGGCAAAACTGCTATAATTAATCGGACTATGTGCCAGGAAGATATTGATGCTGTTGCCAAACTACCATACTCTATAGTTATTTCAGACTCCATCTACGCACAGACGGATACCCCCCATCCCCGCATGTACGGAGCCTTTCCGAAAATCATCCGCGAATACGTATACGAAAGAGGGTTAATCACACTTCCTGAAGCGATCTATAAGATGACCGGTGCACCGGCACAACGCATGCGCATCGACCGCCGAGGTCAGTTAAAAGAGGGATTTTATGCTGATATCAATATCTTCCGGCCTGAAGAGTTTCGCGATAACGCAACATTTGATGCCCCTACCAAACTGGCTTCCGGCCTAGGTTACAGCATTGTCAACGGTAATATAGCCTGGAAATCCAACAAGGTAGAACCTGGATTTTTTGGTAGAAATTTGCGTATTAAAAACAAGCCCAAACTTATTTAGAGCAAGCGATCGGTCCCAAAACATAAAATAAGTATATAGACAGCCATCAGTATACTTAAACTAATCACTGTCTATATGCTTCTAATATGTTACCGCCGTATTTACTCTGCTCACAAGACTCAAAACTTAAAAACCCGTAAAGCCACTGAATTTTCGTTCTATTTCCGCTCTAGCAAGCAGACCGTCTCCACATGCGTTGAGGAGATAAAAAAGATGCTACCTGAAACTGATACCCTCTTGACGGCGAATGAGTACCATTTTACGTCTTACAACCTTGTCTGACATACGTTCTGCAACCTTATAGCATAAATTCATCAATTGTGAATAGCTAATTTTATTTATAAGTCCCTTAAAACTATCATCTGCTTCTTCACTTATATATAGTTTCAGGCCTCTCTCCTCTTGGTTCTTCAAAAGACCGTATATCTGCCTTGTTTTCTGTTCCCGAATATAAAGTTTCAGCTTGGTTTATTGTAAGTGGTATATCTTTTGCCAAGTTAAGAATATCATCCATTGATCCTCTTTCAGAATATACTCTGAAAATCTAAAGAATTAATACTGCCATTACACAGTTCCTTGTAACATACGCCCAATTTCCAGGAACAACAAAATCCTCATAATCTTGTGAAACGGCCGTGTTTACGGCAGCTTCCACGAGATTATGAGGGTTTTCTAAATATAAAATTAAGGGGAATTCTCTTTTATCAAGTCCCGACTGTCTGACGCCGCCGTTCATGCTGGAACCGCCGTTTCCGATATAATCGCTTTTTTCAAGAACAATGACCTAATATCCCTTCTTAGCCCTATATTATATTTTACAGAATCCCGCCATTACTTTCAATTACCTTTTTATACCAGTAAAAGCTGTCTTTTTTTATACGCCTGTAGGTTCCCTTTCCCTCGTTATCCCTGTCTACGTAAATAAAGCCATAGCGCTTTTTCATTTCACCAGTGGTAAAGGAAACAGGATCTATGCAGCCCCAAACCGTATACCCCAACAGCGCCACCCCATCTTCCTCTATGCCCTTTTCCATTTCCAGGATATGTTCCTTTAAAAATTCAATCCGGTTGGTGTCATGAATCTCACCGCCTTCAAGCTTATCCTCATATCCAAAACCATTTTCCACAATAAATAAGGGTATTTCATAGCGGTCATAAAGCTGGTTCAGTGTATACCGCAAACCCTTGGGATCAATAGCCCAGCCCCAGCCGGTAGTTGATAAATAGGGATTTTCCACAGCATCGACATTTCCGGCCAAATCATCTCCCGTATGCTTCATAGTGGAATCGGCACTGATCGCATTACTTAAATAATAACTAAACCCCAAATAATCCACGCATCCTTTTTGGATTACCTTTAAATCCAGATCCGTTATATCCAGTTCATATCCCTTTCTTTCCCACTCTTTCAGAATATAAGCCGGATAATGACCTCTTATCTGGACATCGGTAAAATATAGATTTTTACGATCCTCCTTTTGTGCCAGCAATACATCCTCCGGGTGGCAGCTGTATGCATAATTGGGAGTTGCCGCAGACATACATCCGATTTTAAAATCCGGATTGATTTCATGGCCTTTGCTCACGGTTAAAGCACTGGCAACAAATTGATAATGAGCAGCCTGATACACTGTTTTTAACCGGTCTTCCCCATCCTGAAACAGGATTCCTGAATTAGTGAAAGCAAATATATTGTTTGTCAAAATCATCTGGTTGTTAATTTCATTAAAGGTCAGCCAGAATTTCACCTTATCTTTATAGCGTTCCATTACCTCCGTGGAAAACCGCACAAAAAAATCAATCAATTTTCGGTTTCTCCAGCCACCGTATTTCTCCACCAGGTAATAGGGCATTTCAAAATGGGAAAGGGTAATGACCGGTTCCATTCCGTATTTATGCATCTCATCAAATAGATCATCGTAAAATTTTAATCCTGCTTCATTGGGTTTTTCTTCATCCCCCATGGGAAAAATCCTGCTCCATGCAATACTTGTACGCAGGCACCGAAAGCCCATTTCCGCAAACAGTTTAATGTCTTCCCTATAAAGTTCAAAAAATCTGATACCTTCATGATTGGGATAATATTTTTCTTTTATAACTCCCTGGGTTATTTCTCTGGATCGGGACTTGCTGCCGGCTGTCATTACATCGGCAATGCTCAATCCTTTACCTTCCGAAAGATATCCGCCTTCTACCTGATGAGCGGCAATTGCACCGCCCCACAAAAAATCACTCTTCATACAAGCACTATCCTTTCCCTAAATCATTACCTGGTAAGCCATCTCTCCCCTTGTTACCAACTTTTTCTCATTAATAATTATATCCTTAAACTCGTCTGCATTGGAAACCAAAACAGGGGAAACCAGAGAATATCCCATTTTGCGTATTTTTTCCCGGTCAAAATGAATCAATTTCTGACCTGCCTTTACCTTATCGCCCTGCTTTACAAAAATTTCAAAACCTTCGCCATGCAACATAACCGTGTTAAGCCCAATGTGAATCAGAATTTCCACACCCTCCTCCGTAGTGATTCCTATTGCATGTCTGGAGGAGAATAGTGCGGTAACTGTACCGTCACAGGGAGCTATTACTTCATCATTATCCGGATTGATTGCAATTCCTTTACCTGTTACGCCGCTTGAAAACACTTCGTCCTCTACATCCTGCAATAAAATTACTTTACCATCTAAAGGTGCCAGGATATCAAGCAATTTATCCTGGCCGGCATCTGCTGTAATAGTCCCTGCCGGCTCCTTTTCTTCCTTTCCCTCCACATCAAAATCCTTTCGGTCATCCGGTGAAATTCCCCAAAAATAAGTCAACAGTACCCCAAGGATAAGTGCGGTACTGATACCGAATAAGAATCCGCTGTATGGAGAATAGGTACGCATTGCCAGTGAAAAGATATTATGAAAAACATAGGCGTCGCAGGTTACATGAAGAGTACCGTTGACTGCTCCGCCGATACCGCTGGAAATTGCAATAACTGCCATTAATCGTTTATAATTCATGATAACACCGTAAAGAATCGGTTCGGTAACCCCCGCAAAGATTCCGGTAAGAATAGACGGCCCTGCAATTCTTCTGATTCTGGAATGTTTTTTCCCTTTTAAATAAGCACCTATAGCAATACCTATTTCCGCATATACCGCACAAACGGCAACCCCTTCAATAATATCTCCCCCAAATTCCGTTAGATTTTGCAGGGTAATTGGTGTAAAGCCCCAATGCAGTCCCAATATGGTCAAAAACGGATAGGTGGCCCCCAGAATAAAACCTGCAACGGTTTTATTGAAGTTGAACAGCCACATTACCACATCGGAAACTCCATTTCCCAGAACGTTACCGAAAGGTCCAAAAACAATGACAGAAAAGGGTACCATAATCATCAGGGAAAACATGGGAACGAGAAAAAGTTGTAATTCCTGTTTAATTATTTTTTTTAATGCTTTTTCCAGTAATGAATAGACAATCATCGACACAAAAATAGGAAAAACCGTAGAGGCATAATCAGTTGGAGTAATTCTGATTCCCAGAAAATCGGTAGTTCCCTCCGTGCCGATCAAGGCCGTAAAATTAGGTTCTAACAGTGCCGCACCAATGGCTCCGCCCACATAGGCATTTGCACCCAACTGTTTTGCCAAAGTGATTCCGAGAAAGATAGGCAGAAAATAAAATACGGCATTTCCGGCTGCCGATAAAATTGCATAAGTGGAATCCGCACCATCCAGAATATGTGCTTCCGTCAGGACCGTCAGCAGGGCTTTTATCATACCGGCACCGGCTAATAAGGGTATTAATGGAGAAAAGGCACCGGATATAACTTTCATAATCTGATCTGCAAAATTACCTTTCTTAATTTTTGCATTTGCTGTATCTTCATTGTTTTTGCCAGTGATACCAGCAAGCTCTACTATGGCATTATAATAATCCTGAACGGCAGAGCCTATTACCACTTGTAATTGTCCGCCGCTTACCATTACCTGTAAAACATAAGGCATTTTTTTTAAAGCCTCTTTATTTGACCGACTCTTGTCCTTTAGTTCAAATCTTAATCTTGTCGCACAGTGTACCAAATTAATTATGTTTTGCTTTCCGCCAACATAGGCTATAATCTGTTTTGCTTCTTCCGTATACTTCACGTTTACACCCATTGCATATCGCAAGCAGACCTGCGATACCGCCACATTTTAAAAGGTTGAAAGAATCGTACCGTGGCATCCTTTCTCTATTAATATTCTCTTCCAGCCTTAACCTCTTATAATAATTTCCAGTTGCAAAGTTTCCTGGTTACATAGCATCGGATTACGAAATAAAAATAGCCCAAAACGGGTTGATTCAACATGAATTAACCGTCTTGAGCCATGCCTGCTTTACCAGTAACACCTCTAATTTGGTAATACCTCTAATTTAAGTTCATTCTGTTTAAATGCAGGGTTAAATAAAACATTTCCCCCTTGCTTATATCCCAAGCATAACTCTGCATTAAAAATTGTGATATTTTTAATGCACATTTATAATCCCTCGGACACTTCTCAACAACTGCCTCCGCCACCGAGCCATCCGCCCTTAATACCTCTCCTTGTACCTGCCTCCTTAC
Source organism: Clostridiales bacterium (assembly GCA_015655075.1). Classification (GTDB taxonomy): domain Bacteria; phylum Bacillota; class Clostridia; order Lachnospirales; family Lachnospiraceae; genus Anaerocolumna. The sequence goes on from JAATFT010000029.1 coordinate 24,269, forward strand.
AAAATAGCGAATATGTGTTATGAATCTCTTCACATCAAAATTATCTTCGCTAAATTCCCTTCCATAGTACAACTTGGTAATATTAAGGATGTTCTGTATTATTTTAGTGCACAGGATTATTTCCTGCATTTCATTATCATTATTAAAATGTGCATTGATAAAATGCAATGCAATAAATGAGGCCTCCTGCTCGGGAATTTCATACCCGGTCTTTTTGTTCACTTCGTAAACTACGTCTTTGGCAAATTTAAATTCCTCTGGATAGATTAACTTAATATCCCATTCCAGCGGAGATGTGAAATATAACCCTTCCTTTGCCCTTTCGAGCATCATACCCAAGTGATCTGATAAAGTAAGCAGTATAATGTCATCACAATGGTAACCAAGTTTTTCTTCCCCTATTTTAATGATTTCGCTGGCCATTTCGACATCATTAATGCTGATTCTTTTCAGCAGGTTGTTAAAATCCTTTTTTCTTCCATCATTATCAAGTACAAAGCATTTTTCAATTAAGGAGTCATCAATGGAAGTGCCTGGCTGAACATTAAATGCAACACCTTTACCCATAACGATTTCTTCATGATTATCATCATTTCGTATAAATGCAACATTATTGTTTAATGCCTTAATCAATTTCATCTTTATCTCCTTTACTAAATGAAAAAGACATGACATATAAACATGTTGCAATAACATATTTACAGTCATGCCTGCTTTACCAGTAACACTCTATACATATAATACAATACCTATTATAAATTGTCAAATACTTTTTTATATTTGCTAGAAATATAGACAATATTAACATAGGGATGAGAATGAATATAATATATATTTCGTTTTTTATTTTAAATCGACTAAATTCTCATTAATTATTCTATAATAGTACAAAAACGTTTGAAGAATTTTCCAACAATAAAAAAATATTTATGGTAAATCTTTGCTATAATAGAGTTCTCACAAACAAAACAGCAGGAAATTTTACATAAATTTATTATAATTAAAAAATAATATTAATTTTAAAATGATAGTTCAGCAGTATCAGCCATGTATTTGATTTATTATTGTCTCAAATATCTTTGAAGTAGCGATATTGTCCTTATGTGGTATAATTTCGCTTTCAATCTTACCACTTCTATAAAGATCAGCAAAATGCTCAATTTCATAAATGAAACCGTCATCAAATTCTGCTTCAAAAGTTTCGCACAATTTAAATTCTTTGTCATAAAGCTCTGCCTTATGAGATCCTATAAAATCATAAACAACTATAAAACCATTATCCCCATAGACATAACCGTCTTTTTTAGTTCTGGCACATAAACCACAACTTAAAGATGCAAGTTCACCATCTTCAAATTTCATAGATATGGATACAGAATCATCTACTCCAGACTCACATAGAGTCCCAACAGCTTTAACCTCCGTTGGATTCTTTCCAAGAATTCCGGTAGTAAATTCGATAGGATAGACACCCGCATCATAAAGGCTACCGCCGGCAACATTTGGATTATAGAGGCGATGCGCCGGATCATAAGGGAAAATAAAGCAAAACGATGCTTGAACAAGCTTAATTTTTCCGATCCGGCCCTCTAAAACCCATTCCTTTGCCTTGATAAAAGTCGGGATAAATCTAGTCCACATAGCTTCCATTAACAGCACTTTTCTCTCTTTAGCCAGATTGGTGACAGAAAGTGCCTGCCGTTCGGTCAAAACCATCGGTTTTTCACAAATAACACCTTTTTTGTTTTCAATACAAAGCTTAATCAATTTATAATGAAGGTTATGGGTTTGAGAGATGTAGACTACGTCGACCTCTGAATCTGCCACTAAAGCTGCATAATCTGCGAAATACTTCTTTACACCATACTCACTGGCAAACTGCTTGGATCTCGTATCATCCGTAGATGCAACAGCAGTAAGCTCAACTCCTTTTACCGTTTTTATTACTTCTGCAAACCGATGGGCAATTCCGCCAAGCCCCATTATCCCAAATTTTACATTCATATTATCAGCCATTCCTTTCATTCCGTTTATGACACAACTCATTATAAACTTCTGATAAAAGTAATATTATTATCAGTTAAAACTTCATCAATAAAATCATGATTCAAATACTCTGAAACCGCAATTTCTCTTTCTTCTTTAAAACGATTATAAGTTGTTTATCCCAGTTTGAAGTTGTATTGGTCTAAAAAATTTAATTACTATATTTTATTTTTTGTTTACATAACAAACTATAATATAAATGATAATACTTTTAATAAAATTAAGATAACTGGGAATATAATTATTAGAAAAATTTTTTTTATTTTAGTATCTATATGAGGATTTATTTGAATCATTACCTGATTCCATATTAAAACTATTATCATTACAATCCCAACAGGGATTACAATATATGAATAATCGCATAACATAATAATAGCAAATCCAAGAACTATTCCCACAGCCGAAATAATCTGTAAAAAAAAGTTATTATTTCTTTCACTCCTTGTAATGTTCATCCATTCAGATAATGACTCCTTTAGTTCTGAATACCCCTCAACATGTACCGGTATAAAAATATATCTGGTTATATTATTTGTTTTAATTGTTATACCTTTGTTTACAACTTCTGTTATTGAAATCACTTCTGACATTTCAATTTCTATTACGGGGGCATTTTTCTGGGATTTTCTTATAGAAGTATCTAGTAACTCAATTTTATAAGAAGTTAGCGAATCATCAATTATTTTATTACCAAACCTTATACCTATGACAATTGCAATAGTGCTAAGTAAAACTACCGGAAGCAGAATTACGTACATATTGCCGCTGTAGTCAGATTCAGAATTTCCGCTAAAAAGACCTATGATTAGTGCAATTAGCATAAGTGGTACAGCATAGATCAATATTTTTCTTTTTTCCATCTCAATTTGCTTTGTTGACATTTTAAATTCTTTCATTTTATACACCCTCATTTCTCTTGTTTCATCTCTCAATCATGCCTTTCAATTCTCTGATTCCATATAGCCTGTCCGTTTAGAATAGTTTCTATAATAAGTCTATATTTTTTCAAACAAGGATGGTCTTTATTTATCTCTATGAATAGACACTGCCTAATTATATTTTCGGTATATCCGTGGAATTCTCCTCAATAGCCGACAGTTTCCTGTGTACTAATAATATTTCTGCGTAGCAAATATAAGATTATGAGCAAGTAGCGTAGCGTATTGGGAATATCCGCTTTGACCATAGCAAAACCTCCTTAAGTTTAATACGGTGACATAGTGGTCAAATGCACAAAGGACGCCACTTCCCCCATCTTAAGCATTCTCAATAAAACCGGATAACTCCCTGTTTAATTCCCCGATTTTTTTCTCCGTGCCACTCTCCATCTGCTTCAATTTTCCGAGTACGTTTCCTACTTCTTCCTTTACCCGCTGTACGCTGTCCAAAGAATCATGAATACGGGACTGAACTACCCAATCAAAAATAAGTCCGTCAAAGAAAAAATCCGCAAATTTTGCAAATCCTTCGATATTAATATGAATCTCCGAATTAATTTTAATATCCGCCAACTCCGTTCTGAAATTATTCAGCAAAGACTGTATGGCGGAAACCGCATCCCTTGCGTCGTCAATATGGGAATGCTTAATCATATCGGTAATAAAGCCGCCGCCTATTATATCCCAGGTTCCCCAGCCTTGCGCGCTGTTAAGGCTTGACTCGGCACTGGATATCTGGCTCATAACCCGGTTGCCGGCCGATATGGCTTCCTTTATCTCTTTTAAATTGGATTTACAAAGGGCAATATCATCCTCTGATTTAAAAATTTTCTCAAATGCCGCATTACCGCTTTCTTTCATCAGATTATACTTCTTCTTATATAATTGATGATATCTTGCTTCATAATTTTCATATCGGCTTTTTTCCTCTGTCAGCTTGGAAATCTGATATTTCATATCTTCAATCTGCTTTATATTATCGTCCAGTTTCAGTCTGGCTGCCAGCGCTTCCTGCCGTTCTTTCTCTATCTGTTCTTCCTTACTTCCCAGGATACTATAAAAGACAGCAGCCAGACTCTTTTTATTTAACTGTTCTACATCTGTTTCTTCTTTGCCCAGCTCTTTCTGTAAATTTACATTCTTATCTTCCAATTCTTTTAATTGTTCCTGAAGGCTGTCTAACATGGACTCAATTTTTTCATACCTGTGCATTCCCTGGTTTAATTCTTCCAGTACCCGGTTCATTTCTTCAAACATATCTTATCTCCCCTCCGCCCGCTTATCAGACCCGCACGGCATTCCATACGGCCCATATCTGTGTACCATAAAAATATTACAAATTTTACTGTTTACCCTATAATTATATACCCATATTAACCGGTAATCAAGAAACAACTGTATTTTTTAACCTTACAAGTAAGTCCCAAGTCCCCCGCTTCTTAGCAAAGCATAAGCGGTGGGCCTGGGACTTACTTGTTTCAGTCGGAAAGTGGGCTCCCTGAAATACCTGCGCAGCAGGTAAATACCAGCATAACCGAATAAAATTAAATTTTTTCTTAATATTCCCTATTGTCAGGTAGAAAAATAATAAAAATTTCGGAAATGTAAATTACTTTTTGCCACTATCCGGGATGCCGTTCTCTTTTTAAAAATATTAATGCTTCCATTCCTTCGGAAGATATTTTATCGTATTATGTATCATATTCTCCACAAGTTTTACTACTTCTGCTTCCGTGGCTCTCCCTTTAACCAGCGGATCATTTAAGAATGCCTTTACAACCAGGGATTTGTCAAAGGTTAAGGCGGCCTTTAATACCGTCTCATGATTTTCCACATGGGGCTTTATCAGTTTTAATACCTTTTCAGGCAGGGCTCCTGCAATGACTGGACGGATGGAATCCCGTTCAAAGACCGCATTGGACTCTACGATATCATAACTTTCAAGATTGGTAATCTGCCGGTCCTTATTAGGGATATTCACATTACTGATAACCCGTTCCAGTCCGCATAATGCTTTAATCAAAAATATTCCTTCCTCACCGGACGGCTTTAATTCCATATCTTCGCCGTTCACCAGCCTGCGGCTCCTGGCAAGACGGTTTTGTAAGTCCTCTTTCCTCCATGCCACCGTTGTTAAAGCAAATTTCCATTCCTTCACGGTTTCAGGATCCTTTAAGTACTCCCCACCCGGCATAAATTCAGCCAGATGACGGTCACCTGCCGCCGCAATTAAACCATATTTACGGAACAGATCAAATTTAACTCTGTGAGAACACTCAAACATACTGTTTGCCCAATTATTATCATTTTCATGATAGCCTTCTTCAAAATGGGTGTCCACATAATCCCGGTACACCGGAAAAAGGTCAATACCCTTATAGGATGCATAATCAAACCAGGTAAAATGATTGATGCCTAAAACATTAACATAAATCTCTTCCCTTTTAATACCTGGAATTCCCAGAGCTTCTTCCGCGATGTTCTTAAGCAGTTTCTGAGTGCCGAACACTTCATGGCAGCAGCCGAATGCCTTGATTTCAGGAAAGACATAATACAATGTTTTTACACACAGGGACATAGGATTCGTATAATTGATAACCCATGCCTTTGGCGCATATGTCTTGATTGCCTCCCCAATTTCCAGAAACATGGGAATGGTACGAAGTGCCCGGATCATGCCGCCAGGGCCTGCCGTGTCGCCTACCGACTGATAGATGCCCAGGTCTTCCGGAAGATGGACGTCGCTCTCCATTTCATCAAAGGTTCCCGGCAAAATTGAAATAATAATGAAGTCGGCACCAGTAATCGCTTCCTTAAGGCCGGAAGCCACCGTATACTTCCATTTTCCGCAGGTATCCTTCCTCTCATACAACCGTTTTCCGATAATCTGATTACTCGTAGCCGCATTCTTATCCAGGTCATACAGGCAGATTGCTCCGCTTAAAGCCGGCTCTAAAGCCAGGTCCGTCATGAAGGTCCAGGCCCACCCCCTGGAACCGCCGCCGATATAGGATATTTTTAAATCTTTTACTTTGTTATTCTGATATTCCATTTCTGTTCTTCTCCTTTACTTCCAGCTATGCACTTTAACAGGCACTTAAATCGGATATACCTGGATGAAAACTGGTGTTATGTTTGTGCTAGACAATGCTTATGTTAAGCATTATAATATAATATGATATAATAATCTTATAAAATATTGCTTCTTTTCTATAATTTTATAACTATATTGACCTGTCTATATTAATGTAAGAAAAACAATTTCATTTTTAATTTAGGCAATGGGAGTAGTGTGAATTATCCCGCCAAAAACATGCGGGCCATTGGAAGAATAGCAAAAGCGGCTATTCTTCACGATTTATGCCCAAAAGGCATGGGCGTAATGTGAAAAATAAAAAGCATATTTTTCACCCATCCTTATTTATGGCAGTGCCGCATCTGTCAGCAGATGCGGTATGCAGTGGTAGTTGGTATGATAAGATAAATCAGCATGATAAACGGAGGTATTCTTTTATGAGACGAGTTGTATTTGAAGAAACCATGGATGGCATCTGCATTGACCGGATTATCCGTAATTACGAATATAACATGCCCTCAAAGCATGTTCACGACGAATATGAAATTTATTATCTGCTGGAAGGGGAACGCTACTATTTTATTGAAAATCAAACTTATCTTGTGAAAGAGGGAAGTCTTGTTTTTATCAATAGAGGCCAGATTCATAAAACCGGAGTTGCCGGCGGCAAGTCATATCACGACCGTATTTTAATTGAATTAAAAGCAGAACCCTATCAAACCTTCCTCTCATCCTCCCTGGGTATTTCCCTCTCCCAATTTTTCTCCTCCAATTATGGGGTGTTAAAATTGGACGGCAGCGGACAGCACTATGTGAAATGCCTGCTTTTGGGTATTGCAGAAGAACTCCATCAGAAACAGCCTCATTACACCGCTATGGCCATGATGAAAATGAACTCCTTATTAATCTATGTATTAAGGACTAATATGCGGGATAATTCACAGCAGATCTCAAACCTTGCCATGACGGCAAAACACAAGAAGGTCAGCGAGGTAGCCTCCTATATCATGGCCCACTCTGCACAGGCAAGATCCCTAGATGACCTCGCCAAACGTTTTTATATCAGCAAGTGCTATCTCAGCCGGATTTTTAAAGAAGTGACCGGTTTTACCGTAAGCGAGTATATTAACATTAACCGTATCCAAAAGGCTAAGAAAATGCTTCTAGATACCGACTTAAGCATAACGGAGATGGCCGCTTCCCTGGGTTATGAAAGTATTACCTATTTTGAAAAGGTGTTTTTTAATTTTACGGAAACCTCCCCTTTAAAGTACCGTAAGCAATACAGAAAAATGGCGCAGCCCATCCGGGATAAAAAGACGGAGCAGGAAGGAGATTCCTGATTTTTCTGTCTCCTTTTTTCATTCTCCCAAAGTAACTGCGCTGGACGCTGATGTTTCGCAAACGAAACTCTTTTGACAAAGGGGATATTTCCCGTGTGTTTCTTTGGATTATTCCTTAACAGATAAGTTCTCATAATAGAACTTATCAGAAGATATCTTTTTATCTTCTGATAAAAGGCGGTGTTTTTACCGCCGTGCATCCGATTATAGGAACATGATTTTCGTTTCTATATTCGAAATAATCAAAATCTGCATGACATCCCCTTCCGGTCATGTCATGGCAATACATTCCAAAGTGCGCTCCGGTAAAACCGCGGCAATGTTCGTCGGTTAGAATATCCGTAGCAAAATTCCCCGCCGCCTCCCAGTTTAATGAATCCTGGGAATAGGAAAAATAAGCTTTTTCTCCCCTTTCATCGGTCCGAATCTTAAGATATAACGGAATGTCCGGTTTAAGCGGGATTGGATCGATCTCATCGGCAATGACGCCGCCGTCACTTTTTAGCAGTACAAGTACTTCCCCTCCTGATTCCTTTGCGGTCTTGCCAAAAATATAAAAATTCATTGCATCATAAAAATAGGTCAGGCCGGCCAACTGTTCCGGCCCGGAAGGCTTAAAATCCATGGCCGTCTCTACCCGCACCTGATATTCGCTTTGTTTTACGGCCACCATGGTAACCCTGTGAAGGGAATTTAAAGATTCCTGTCCATAAAGGCGCAGATATCCCTTTCTTTCCCTTAAGCTGGCCTTACCGCCCAGGGGGATTCTCGGAGTTACATAGGCAATGTTAAGCTCCTCGTCATTAAAATCATCCTTAACCGGCATTGGCAAAAAGGGATGCTCTTTCGTAAAAGCAGGTTCCTCCACATACTCTGCCGCCCAATTACCGCCGTGGGAAAGTCTTAACCAACCGTCCTCATTCCAGTAAACCTTCTGGATTGCCGTCTCTCTTCCTAAAAGACAGGAAGTGCTTCCCCTGGGGGGTCTTGCACAGAGATGGACCATATACCATTCCCCCCGGGGCGTGTCGGTAAAGTCTGCATGGCCGCATTTTTTAAGGCTTCCTCCATCCTCATTTTTTGACGTAAGCATGGGATTTCCCGGATCCACTTCATAGGGCCCCCGGATGCATCTGGATCTTGCCTGGGTGACACAATGTCCATAACCGGTCCCGCCCTCCGCCACGATAAGATAATACCAGCCGCCAATACGGTAAAGATGAGGACCCTCCGTGTATCCTGCCTCCGTGCCGGAAAAGATGTTCTTAATTTCCCCGGTAAGTTTCCGGTTTACCGGATCATATTCCTGGAGTAATATTCCTTTGAATCCATTTCGCATATTCACCAGATATTTCTTCCCGTCCCTGTCATGAAAAAGGGAAGGATCGAATCCGGAGCTGTTTAAATAAGCTGGTTCCGACCATTCTCCGTAAATATCCTCCGTCTGTATGATAAAATTATGATTGTTATAATAACGTCCCTTTTTCGTTTTGACATCGGTATAAACCAGATAAAAAACGCCCTTGTCATAGCTAAGACACGGCGCCCAGACTCCTCCCGAAGGAGGATCTCCTATCATATTTAACTGGCTTATACGGGTCAACGGTGACGGAAGCTGCTCCCAATGCTTTAAATCCCCGGAATGAAATAACTTAACACCGGGCCACCATTCAAAGGTGGAGGTGGCAATATAATAATCCTCCCCTGCCCGGATAATACTGGGGTCCGGACAAAAGCCCCTCAAAATAGGATTCTTAATCATAATTTCCTCCATTCCTGCGCACGTTTCTTGCGCCTCTGAAGTTTGTGCCGAGAATTACACAGACACAAATTTTGTGAGTAAAAGATTTTTCAAATCTTTCACTCTTTTTACCCGCCGCCACCCAAACTTGTTCGCAGCACCGCCGCAAATAAAGCGGCAGACGTTTCTTTTTCATAATTAACCCTTCAGACCGCTGGTGCTGATTCCTTCTGTTAAATACTGGTTAAAAAACAGGAAGATTAAAAATACCGGTATCAGGGATAAGGTTGACATGGCAAACATGGCACCATAATCCGTCGCGGAAGAAGAATCCGCAAAAAGCTTCAGGGCTATGGATACGGTATAGGACTGGGGTTTACTCAAATATACCAGAGGTCCCTGGAAATCATCCCACTTCCAGTAAAATTGGATAATGATCGTGGTTATAACTGCCGGTTTTAATAATGGCAGAATAATGTATGAGAAAATTCCATATTTGCTGCATCCGTCCACAAATGCGGCTTCGTCCAGCTCTCTCGGAATGCCTGCCATAAATTGCATCATCTGATAAATAAAAAATGCCTGTCCCAAAAAGTGGGGAAGTATTAACGGGATAATGGACGGAACCAGCCCCAGGGAATTATAGAGAACATATTGAGGAATCAAAAGCACCTGCCCGGGCAGTAATAATGTCATTATCATAAGAGTAAAAAGTAATTTTCTCCCTAAATATTTAAGTCTGGAAAAGGAATAAGCGATACAGGCAGAACTTAATACGGTGGCTGCCGTGGATATTCCGGCTATTATAAATGAATTGGCAAAGAAGGTGCGAAAGCTTGTTCCGCCGAATCCCTTCCATCCCCTTGCAAAATTGTCCCATCTTAAGTGGGGCGGAATCAGATTAAGGGAATCATTAAGAATCTCCGTATTATTTTTAAGGGATCCGCTGATCATCCATAAAACCGGATAAACCATAATGAACCCTGTAATAAGAATTAAAACATGATATATATATCTATTTAATACTTTCCTGGTTTTTGAATTCATTTACGGCACCCTCCTGTTAATTTCCCGCTTCACTGAATACCCAGTGCTTTGAGCTTTTAAATATCACCAGGGTAATCAGGCTCATGATTGCCAGCATAACCCATGACATTGCACTGGCATAACCCATGTCATAATATTCGAAAGCATTGTCATACACATACAATGCATAAAAGTTAGTCGCATCGTTAGGACCGCCCTGGGTAATAACAAAGGCCTGGGTAAATGACATAAAAGCAGAGATCGTCTGCATAATCAGATTATAAAGAATAACCGGGGACAGTCCCGGCAATGTAATATGCAGGAAGGCCCTGAAACGGTTTGCACCGTCAATTTTTGCCGCTTCGTAATAAGTGCCCGGGATTTGTTTCAGTCCCGCGGCAAATATAATCATACTGGATCCAAACTGCCAGACTGTCATAAGGATTAAAGGAATAAGAGCCATTTTTTGGTCACCAAACCAGGAAACCGCCTTTATATCCACAATACCAAGTATCTGGTTAATTAAACCCTTCCTTGAAAATAACTCCTTCCACACCAAAGCAACTGCAATACTTCCGCCAATTAAAGAAGGGACATAAAACAACGACCTGTAAAAACCGGTCAATTTCGTTGTGCGTGTCAATATCATCGCAACGAATAACGCAAAGCACAACTTTGACGGAACGGAAAGCAAAACATATCTTAGTGTTACCTTAAGAGACTTCCAGAATCTCTCGTCATGAAGCAGACGCATATAATTATTGGCGCCAATCCAGGATTCTTTTTGAATTAAATTATAATCAGTAAAAGAATAATACAAGGAAGACACAATCGGTATGAGTGTAAATCCTAAAAAGCCTATAATAAACGGCAGCGCAAAGACATACCCTACCGTACTTTCCCTGTAAATAAACTTTCTTGCAGCGCTCTTAACATTTCCTTTCATTTAGGAGCCTCCTTATGTCCATTGAAAAAGTATCATTTTATTGAATTAGAATTCTTACACTACAGTAAAAAGTTCTAGAGTGTGTTTGAAAAATACTTGTGCCGGGCCGGACGCTCCTGATTTTTCAAACACAATCTAATTCACATTCTTACTTCAATTTATTTAAATTGCACGAATCTATTCAAACTGGGACTTTGCAAACTCATAGAAGCCTTTTGCACCATCCTCTGCCGTAAACTCGCCGTAAATAACCTTCTGGATAATTAAATCATAGTAATCTTCAATTGCCTGATAAGGTTCCGGGCTGACAGGGTTGATTTCTCCCACTTCAAAACTGCCGACTAAATTAACAAAATCGTTGGCGGCAACCTCTTCCGATGATAAATCAGGAACCTGGACTTCGGTTACGTTAGAGAAAATGGACATACCGCGTTCACCGGCTAAGATCTTATTGGCCTCTTCATCCGTCCAGAAGAAATTCAGGAATTCAGCCGCCTCTTCCGGATATTCGCAGTCTTTTGAAACACAAAACATCTGAGAGGACTGAATTGCCGCACCGGCAGGGCCGTCCGACGTTTTTCTCGGTATCGTCGCCAATTTTAATTCTCTGCCTGCAGCCTGGGACAATGCGATAAACTGATTACTTGCCACCCAGGTCATGGCAGCTTCGCCGGTTACCAGGTAATCGCCTTCAATATCCTTGATTTCTGAAATAGCGCCGGGATCCGGATATGCTCCTGATTCCGTAAGGTCTGCCCTCATCTGGATGTAATCGGTCAGCAGGCTGTAATCGTCAAAGCCAAGTCCGTCATTGGTAAGAGCATAGAAATTTAAATTAATATCCGACTGGGAAATTCCGCAGCTGCAACCGGCGACAAAATCATCAAATTTAGAGCTCCCATAAATTTTTAATTTTTCATGTATCGTATTACATGCCTTAGCATAATCATCCCAAGTCCAGTTCTGATCCGGTTCTGCGACTCCCGCTTCTTTAAACATCGCAGGATCATACGCAACACCGTAGGTATTAACGCCGTTGGAAATACCAATCTGCTTGCCTTCATACTGGGTCGTTTTTAAGAACGTATCCGTTGTATTGGATGTATCAATAACACCGGAAGCTATGTAGTCGTCCAAAGGAACTATTTTGCTTAGGTAAACAGGAAAATTACCGCCTAACTGGAACATATCCCATACTTTATCGGAAGCTACCAATGTATTGAGCTTTGTAAAATAACCGTCAGAATCATAGAATTCATATTCAATGTCTATATTGGAATGCTGCTTCTCATACATCTCAATCACCTCAATTGTCTTGTCATGACGGGCTTGAGAACCCCACCATGCCATACGTAAAACAATCTTTTCCCCATCGGATGATGTTTCAGCTGTATTATTGCTATTTCCTGACTGATCAGCACTGGTATCTGTTTCCTTACTCTTACAAGCTGTCAATGATAAGATAGTCAAAATAGCTAAAAATAAAACTAATACTCGTTTCACTTTCATAAAAAAAATACCTCCTCATAATTTGTATATATATTACATTAAAACAATACAACCAATCTATGATATAGTCAATATATAACGATTATTTCCATAAAAAATTTTGAATATATTAATTTTTATAACTATATTTACTTCCTGATATCTGAAAAAATTGTTAATCCTATTAAGTTTCGTTAAAAATACGGGAATATCATATTGCCAATATAATATTGCAGATATATTACAAAAACGATATGAATATTTATAGTTTTTTAGGCAATATATTGAATTCTTTCTAGACACCTAAATTTTTTTAAGTGAGGGTCAGAAAATGAATACAACTAATTAATTAAAATATGTAGAATAAGCAAAAAACATGTAGAAAATATAAAATAAACCTTTAAATCTAAGATAATATATAAATTACTTAGTTTAAAGGTTTATTTTATTACGAAGTCTTATTAAATTTAATAGGGAAAGGGAGAAATGGACTCGTATTCTACCGTCCACATGCCGTTCTTTGGAAATCCCGGAAGCTCTTCCTTACAGCCCGGGTATCCTGCCGTCATAATGGGAATCGCCAGAAGAAGGGAGCCGTTTCCCGGAAGATATAAGGGTAAATCAGTACGAAGTTTCTGAAAATTATTGCCGCTTGACACATAACAGTTTTTCGGCGTATCTTTTATCAGAATATTAACTGCCGTATCCGGATCCCCTAAACGAACGGCTGTCATGGCCATCATAGCGAAATCCCAGCCCCACATAGTGGAAAAATCCCAGCATTCCAGCACTTTTTCCAATGTATTCTTCATATATTCCTTTGAAATCCGGTCACTTGCAATAAGTCCAAAAGCACCCAGCATGGACGGATGATCCCGATTATAGTTCTCAAAAGTATCCGGACAGTTTTCATGAGCAAGATAAAGTCCGTCCTTTAACGGAAGTTCCGTCATATTTGCAGCTACATGAGCCCATTTTCCGGCCTCCTTTTCGAGACGTTCTGCCCAACGGACAGCTATCTTAAGAGTAAATCTCCAATATTCAACCTCAAAGGCAGGATTTACGGTATTTCTCGGATCATGTTCCTCCTGAGCCGGGATAATTGGGGAACGCAGATCATACATCCTGGTTACCGGATTCCATACGGCATAATCAGCCATGAAATCAGCCGTTTCCTTTACTACTTCCCAGTAATCCTCCAGAAAAGCCCTGTCCTTTTTACTTTTATATGCTAACTCCAGCATATAGATAATATGGGGCTGCTGCCATATTAACAGGGTAGCAATGGCGGAGGGACTATCGACGGCGTCCGGGCCAACCATTTTGGGCCACCTGGCACCTGCATATCCGTTTCTTTTTGCATTGGCTCTGGCGGCATCTAAATTCTTCCTGTACCAGGGCAGACTTCGTTCCAAAAGTTCCGTACGGTTCCATAAGGGCAGATATCCAAGGTGCCACAGATACATTTCCAGATGGAACTTCCCGTACCAGCTGTTACAGGTTAACCCGGTTTCCTGGGGCGGCATGGAACCGCAGGACTGTATTGCAGATAAATACTGGGATAACACGATCCTCCGTTCCAATTCCATCGCCCGGGGATCCCTGGATTTATGCAGGTCGACCATCCCGCCCTTTTCCCAGAAATTTTTCCACGTACTACGGCTGTTATCAAGGACTGCCTTAAACTTATCCGTAACCTGGGATACTTCTTTTGAAAAGGCCAGGGTAAACGTTACACGGCTTCCGGAAACAGAAAGAATGAAATCATGAGGATTATCCTGACAGATATGTAGTTCTTCCTCACTGTTTAAATATACATAATAACCCTCCCTGTCTAATACCCTCCGTATAAAGAGTGTATTGGCATCCTGTTTTAAGACCCTGCTGCTATGCCGGTCCGGGCATCCAAAATCCGACGCGGCAATGTCCGGTGCACCATAAGGAAAGACCAGACGGATCTGCAGATTTCCCTCTGCCAAAGCCTCCGATTCCACCGAAACTCCCAAAGCACAATTACTTCCATGACAGGCTGTCCGTACCACGCACTCTTTTCCCTGGAGCCTGAACCTGCTTTCAATCATACCTTCATATAATTTTAGTTCCTGATGTATATCCGACAGTTCACAGGCTTTGATCTCCTTTTTTTCATAAAGGAAACCCAATCTGCCCAGATTCAGCCTGTGGGGATTATGTCTGAGCCAGTCATATACCTCCTCATTTCCCTTTTTTTTCTCCACCGCATAAGAAACAATACGTCCTGCAAAATCATAGTGCGTCATTACCACATCATCAAGAGTGTAGGAACATGGATTTTTTCTCAGATCATCTGCCCCTGACAGGCCGTGCTGCCTGTATACCGGTGTGGTATGCCATCCCCACTGGCTCATGGTACATAAAGGAACATGGTTTTCCTTATATTCTTCATATAACGTCTGCAATCCCGTTACGTCCGCAGTAAACGCAAACTCCCCATTCCCAACCGTGAGGGGCGAATCCAGATCAATCCCTTCCAATACCGGATTATGCCTCGTAACTAGCTGAAACCGATTAATTGCCATGATTTTTACCTCTTTTATTCCATTATTTTTACCTGTTTCATGTAAGAAATCTCGTACATAAATTATAAGGTAAACCTATGCAGCAGTCAATAAATATGGTAAACTTATATAATATCCGAGTAAAAATAACTGTTTTTATACTATATTGACTTTTATATATCCTATTTCATTTGATATACTTCATTTGCATAGTATTTTGGCCCTGTCAATTATTCCAAGCGAATTAGGTATAAAGAAGAGTTTTACCTTATTTCATGCGGATTTACGGCATTTTTTCAAGCTCTGTTACAAAATATGTTTACATTTGTAAATACTGACCTTTTACTATGCAAATCGCCCTGATTTTTACTGATTTCATGGCGATTTATTTTTTATCCTACCGTGGAACCATTGGTATTATAGTTCTTGAGGACAGCGAAAATAATTCTTCTGTGTAAAATGAGGATGAAAAAAGTAACACTTAGTTTTGATGTAGCCCAGAGCGTGTTTGAAAAATGCTTGTGCCGGGCTGGATGCTCCAATTTGTGGAAGGCCAGGAGCGATTTTGGGCGCGTAGTGGTGCTACGCTCCCAAAATTGCGACGCAGAATACCGCAAAGTGGGGCGGTCAAAACGGTGCAATGATTTTTCGAACACGCTCTAGGGAATGATAATTAAAGATAGTAGAAAACGTTCGAATTTCGAATAATTTTATTTAAAATAAGTATTAATTAATAGACTGAATATGTAGAATAGACAAAAAATATGTAGAATAGACAAATGAACTTGAAAAGTTATGTAAATAAAGTTAAAATAAGTAAAATGTTAAAATAAATTTTAATAAAAAATGTTCTTTATGAGATAGGATATTTATTTTGTTATACAAACGATAATTTTCAAACTTCTTTGTACTAAAACATCGATGTTGGAAGTTTGTTTATATAAAAAATACGAAGGGTTAAATATAATTTTGAATTTTAAATAATTGTTATTTAAATACATATTTTTTGAGGCACCCTTATTCTATTATGATAGTTATAATATATTTATTTGTATAAATAATTTAATGAATCGGAGTGAGTGTTTGAAGAAAAAAAATTTAGTATCATTTATTGTGGCAGTAATTGCTATAGTATTTATTTCTCAATATCTGATTCCTATAGGAAGTGATAATACGTATGATGATTTTTTCTATTGGATAGATGGTTATGTAGCATTTGAAGAAAATTCACAAACTAGTTTTGCATTAACTTATTATTATAATAAAAATAAAAGTTATACAAATTTTAATAAAATAAATAGAATGGAATTTATGAATGCAGATAATGTTTCAATAGCTAATTATACTATTGCCGATATGAAATTTGGAAAAAACGCAAAATATAGTGCATATTCTATCACTATTAATTTATTATCGAATTCTATAGGAACAGACAGTGTACATTATTTAAAAATTTATACTGATACTATAAATTATAAAATATATCCCATAGGTTCATGGTTTTTTGATATAGGACCTAAAGAAAGTAATCCAGATTTATTAGATACGTGGAGTTCTCCTGTTATAACAGATAATAGTAGTGAATTTCCATATTCATATAAAGTAATATCAAAAAACATAAAAATACGTGAATTGTGGTATGGAGAAAATCAATTTTTAGAATCTGCAGACGGGTTAAAATATGAAAATAAAGTTAATATCACCAGTAGTACAGCTCCTGTTAAATATATAAAATCTAAAATAATAGTTGAAAAGAATAACCAAATTTATACTGTATATGGAAAAGGTTGCTATAGTGGTGCAATGAGTACTTCTGATGAAAGTATAGAATTATCTAAGCAATATTATTTTAATAATCAATATCAAAAAAAATGATCATACTTGCATATTTCGGTTTAAATGTGTAGCCATTCCGCAGGAACTGCGTGAAACGCCGCTATTCCTGTTCTATCTAAGCAGGATTCCTCATGTTCTTCTCTGAATTCCGATATGCCTTATGTATCATTCTGTCCAAGGAGGCATCTGCATAGGTGCTGTCAGCAAACAGTTCATACCAGGCCTTGACTTGCAATTGTGATACAAACATCGTCGATTTCCTGGCATCTTGGCTGCCAATGACTTCGAACAGGTCACGACACTTATCAAGGTCAAGTTCCATAAATCCGAAATCATCAATGACCATAAGCTCCAACTCTACCATCTGGTTGATGTAAGCCCAGATAGGTGGATTTAATCCGGCCTGATCCAGCTCGTTCAGCGTATTAGCACGGAAATTATGCAAAACTGTATGTTATATAAAGTTGAAGTCAGAAAGTATAGTGTCAGGCTCCAGATTATTACAAGTATTAACTGCAGATAAATGTCAGATTAGTTCTAAATCCATAATTAATTCTAGAAACTATCTGCGTTTCTTAAATGTACATTTCAATGTATCAGTTGACCTTTGCCGGTCTTTTTTTATTCTGTTATTAACTCTTTAGAAAGAAAAGAGGAAGACCACATCACAAGGAGGGATTTTGGGTGCGTAGTGGTGCTTACGCTCCCAAAATCGCGACGTAGTATACCGCAAAGTGGGGCGGTCAGAACGGTGCAATGATTTTTCAAACACACTCTAGGACGCGTTTTTTGCAGCATCAACGTTCATGCCGCATATAACAATACAGTAATAATGCCGCCGTTAATGCCATTACAATTGCAATATAAAGCGCCAATGTATAAGTCCCTGTTATGGTATAGATTAAGCCTGCTCCATAAGAACCCAAAATGCTGGTAATCATGCCGTTCATACTTAAAATTGCCAGATTTATGCTTAAATGGGCAGTTCCGTACTTAATACGGCAGAAATACGCAATCAAAACCGGAAGGCTTCCATAAGAAACACCCACCAGAATAAAGGTAAGCTGTAAGAGGGCAAAGCTTCCGGAAACCATGGCTTTCAAAAGCAGAATGGCCGAAATAAGAAAGGATAAAGTTGAAATGGCAAAAACCTTTTTGCCGGTTATATCACACAGCCTGCCATAGATAACACGTCCCAGACCGTTTCCGGCACTGAGTATTCCCACCGCAAAAGAAGCCTGGCTTACGGTTGCATTTATTTTCTCAGCCAGTAACGCGCCCGAACTAATAACCGTCATCCCCACCGCGCCAAGTAAAACAAGCCAGGCAAAAAAGAACTTAAAAAATTTCGTACGAAGCATTTGTCCCGGAGTTATGTCAACAACCGGTTTTCCATGATCAAGAGCCCCTAATGCTCCGCTGTCAAGTAAACTTTGAGTGATACCGGCAACGGTTTTTCCGCAATCCGCTCCCTTGGCAATTTCTGTACTTTGTAAAGGAGACCGGCGGATAATGAATATTCCAATTGTCATAATAATCCAAAAGGAAAGTGCCAGTATTTTAAAACTTCCTCTCCAGCCCCAATCACTATGTAAAAAAACCGAAAGTATCCGGCTGAAAAGGAACCCGCCCGAACCAAAGCCCATTAACAAAACCCCGCCGGCCATTCCCGCATTTTCAGGGAACCAGGTCAATACGGTTGTTAACACAACATTATAGGTAAGTCCTATCCCCAAACCACATAAAACTCCATAAAAAAAATACAGCCCATATATGGTATTAATATGGGAAGCACCCAGAAACCCTGTGCATAGCAGGCACATAGCCGTAAACAGGGCTTTTTTTTCCGAAAACTTTTTTAATAGCAATCCGCATAATATACTTCCTATATTGTAGCTTATCATAGATAAAACAAACACCAGGGAAGTCTGATTTCTGGCCCATCCAAATTCTTCTTCCAACGGTTTTACAAATATGGACCACGCATAAAGCAGCCCTACAAAAAGCAATAAAATCAGACCAGTCATAAGATTGGCATATTTTTTACATCCCATTATTCTGTCCTCAAAAGTATCAGGCAGTATTTCAGGAAACAAGGGGCTGTTGAAAATAGCTTTCATAAGTCTTTCAATAATAAGCTTTTTGCAGCGGCCCCCTGTTATGTTCCCAATGATAAAATCATCCATTCCGGCCTGTTGCCGGATTCACCTTGCTATGTTCCCAATACTGCCGGACACAAGAAATCCGTCTTTTAAATTAGAGCGTGTTTGAAAAATTTTTTATAAAAATAAGCAGTTCGATAAAAATACTTTTTACTTTTTAGCTTGTCCTTTATTCCTCCGAGTTAGCTGACGCATTATATTCGTCCAGAATTTGCTGGCATTGGTCATTAACGGCCTTAAGGCCTTCTTCAATGCTGGGATACTTGCCGGTAATAATATTTACCAGTCCCTGGGACATGGTGGTTTCAACTTCCGTGATTCCGCCGTAGCCTGGTTTCGTGTTCGTGTTGGCCGTCAGGATACCTTCGTCGTACTGCTCCACAAGATCCGGCCATAATTTTTCCGTATCGGCGCGGAGCGTCTCATCTTCATAAGAAGCAACGGAAATCGATGTGCGGGCGCCAACCTCAGTAACCCATCTGTGCCAGTAATTGTTATCCACAAGCCATTCCAGGAATTTACCGGCCGCTTCCCCATTCTTAGTATTGGAGGAAACGCATACCTCCTGATTGGAGCTGATCATCTTTGTGATGGATTTGTCTTCATTTACAATTGTTCCTTCATCCGGCATAGGCATATTTGCCATTACATATTCGAAATCCTCCGAAACGTCAAGGTCCGTAATAATACCGGGCAGATATGTATAGCCGATATTAGTTGCACTTTTTCCGCCAAAGAACAATTCATGCCTGTCCATGTAGGTCATGCTTTCCGCATTTTCGGAAAAGGTTCCCGCATCATACATTTCCTTTAAAAACGTCATTGTTGTTACCGCCGCTTCATCCGTCAGCGTAATTGTTGATAAATCATCGCTGATAGGAGCGCCGCCCAGCTGCCAGTTCCAGTAATTGAATTCATTATTCATATCCGCATAATTGGACTGACTCATGGGAACACTGTAGCCGATATAGCCTGCTTTTGTCATTGCAATTGCCGCCTCTTTAAACTCACTCCAGGTCTTAGGTACAGAATTTTCATCCAGACCGATCGCTTTCAGGGCTTCCTTGTTATAGCACATATAGGGAGAAAGGTCGCACCAGGAAGGTATCGTCCATAATTTACCGTCCCTGGAAGCCACTTTTTCCACTACGTCCGGAAGAATGGATTCCTTAACCTTTTCGGCTAACTTCGGATACGTATCTTCAATTGGGGAAATAATACCCAATCTTTTTCCATATTCGTCAATCACGGGACCTAAAATATAAATATCCGGTGAAGAATCTCCTGAATAGGCAGTCACAATTTTCTCATTTCTGCTGGCCCATTCCTGTGCAACCATATTAACCTGAACGTCACTTTGCGCGGCGTTAAATTCGTCCGCCAGCTCCTTCCATACCGTTACCTCTGCAGACAATCCGCCAAACATCCAGACATCAATAGTTGTGGCATCCTGCGCAGGAGCTTCTGTCCCTTGTGCTTCCTTTGTTGAACCGCCCGTAGATCCCTCTGAACCCGAAGGTGTTTTATTACTTTTACACCCGGTAAAGGAAACCATAACCATCGCAACTAGTAACAAAACTGATAAAAATTTCTTTTTCATAACTACCTCCTAAAATTTTTTAGTAACATTTTCTGGTAACATATATTCCAAAAGTGCTAAGCCGCTACACCCCGTTTCGCTAATGTACGGCCCTCACCTCCTGGCACAAGTTATAATACCAATCACCCTTTTACCGAACCGGCCGTCAGTCCTGTGATTAAATTCTTGCCCAACAGAAGGAACAAAAGGAGTGTGGGCAGAGTTGCAATAATGGATGCGGCGCCCATTTCATTCCAGTAGGTTCCGAATTCCGTGATGAACCTCGATAATCCCAGGGATATTACATATTTTGACTCCGTTGTGGTAAGGACCAGTGCATACATATATTCATTCCACGCGCACATAAAAGCATATACGCCCACTGCCGCAATACCGGGCCTGGAGATTGGAACTATGACCATTAAAAAGGCCTTTAATGCTCCGCAGCCGTCAATAATGGCGGCCTCCTCCAGTTCCTTGGGCACACCTTTAAAATACCCATACATCATCCAAATGGAAAATGCCAGACTGATGGTGGAATAGAGGAAAATCAAGCCCAGATGCGTGTCATATAATCCATAGAATTTATATAAATCAAATAATGCTATAATAACGGACGAGCTTGGAAACATCTGGGCAACCAGTACAAATAACATCAGCGGCTTTTTAAAAGGAAATCTGCACTTTGCAAACCCATATGCAGCCAGGGAAGAAACGCACATACCGATCAATGTTGCACAAACCGTTATTTTTAAAGAATTCAGAATATATATCATAAACGGTTTGTTAATCCATACTTCCGGATAGGCGGCCAGGGTAAAATTTTTCGGCCATATTGTCACCGGTATTTCCAGCAGCTCGCCTGTGGTTTTGAACGAGGTAATAAGCATCCACACAAGAGGAAATACCGCTATCAATAAAACCACGACCAAAGCAATTATTTTTAAGCATTTAAGAATTAATTTCATTTTCTTCATAATCAGTCCTCCCCCGCCGCCTTGGTAATTTTAAGATAAATAATACTGAAAACCATTATTATGGCAAACTGAATAACCGAATAAGTGGCTGCAAGCCCAAAGCGGAATTTCTGAAAGGCTGTTTTATAAATCAGTATCGGTAAGGTGGTACTGGAAAGTCCCGGTCCTCCCGCCGTTAAAATATTCAGAATACCAAAACCATTCATGGACCAGATAAGCGCCATCAAAGAACAGATGGTTAATACATATTTTAATTGTGGTAAAGTAATATACCAGAATCTTTGAACCTTACCGCATCCGTCAATATCCGCCGCTTCATAAATTTCCCTGTCAATGCTTGAGAGCCCCGCACTAAGCATAATCGTTACAAAGGGATAAGTACGCCACACATAGACAACTCCAACCGATAAAAGGGCAAAACCTGCGGAAAACCACTGAATGTAGCTATCCATAATTTGAAGCCTGTCCGCTAAAATGGAATTTAAAAGCCCCTTATCCCCATTTAAAATCCAGCGCCAGATAGAACCTACAACTACTTCCGGCAGAACCCACGGCATAAACACGAGAGACCGGATAATATTTTTACATTTCGTCACTGAATTTAACAGCAAGGCAATCGCCATGGAAAGAATAACGGATACAATTGTCACTCCAAAAGCAAATTTCACTACGTTGCCTAATACCTGGTAAAAATCCGGGTCACTCAGCGCCTTGGTATAGTTCACAAATCCGATAATATTCCTGTCCCAGCTTTTTAACAGATTATAATCCGTAAAGCTAAAACCGAATCCTCTAATAATCGGAAACATGATAAATGCAAAAAGCATAATGAATGCCGGAGCGATAAACAAAAATCCCCTTATTGCTTCCCTTCTTGCCAGTTTTGACTTTCCCATAAAACACCTCCACTTTCCAATTACGATATGATTCAAAGCGGATATTCCGGGTCCGCTCCGCTACCTGTAAGGTTAAACGCCAAATCTCACAAAACAATAGGTATCTGTCCAAACATTTTCCCGTGGATCATCTTCAAATGGGCCTGGCCTAGATGTAAAATTAGCCGGGCATACCGCAAAAAGTTCCCCGTCCACATGATGATGAGGCCCTAACAGATTCCGGTTGCCTCCAAACAATTCAATTTCTATTGTGTTCATTCCTTTTTTCAGAAACTCCGTAATATCCGTATCATAAGGCTCCCACATTAACGGCTTTACCAGTTTTCCGTTAATATACAAACGTGCCGTAACCCCATAGGGTTTTCCAGGCTTGAAAATATAGGAAGCCTCTTCTTTTTCTGTAAGATAATACTTTTGGGAAAGTCTGATTTTTCCTGCAAAAAACAGCATTCCCTGGGTTACAAAATCACCAGACCAAAGGGACGTCGGTTTATCACCGATTACAAAGGGCCCCTCTGTGTAAACTGCATTCCGTTCCCCAAAGTAATAACCGCTTTTACTGTAAACGGAAAAATCGCCCGTCAGATAAATACTTTCTATTTCCGTATCAAGAGTCAGTTTATTCTTTTCGGTTTCCAGCACGTTTTCACCAAACAGGACTTCATACACATGGGGATCCTGGTAAAAATACCGTTCCAAAATAATAACATTCATTCCCTCACGGATATATTCCCTGATGTCAATTTTCCGGAAGGACTTATCCAGCCACCACCTGGAAGGATCCGCCTTAACCGGATTTTTGTTGACCGTAATTTTAAACTCCTCCGCCAGTTCGGCCGCCAGATAGAATTCCTTATTATTTTCCAGATCCATCTGTATTTCAAACTCAAACTTCATCTTTAAATCACAGGGGCGTTTTCGTTTTAACAGCTCCTCCATCATCTCAATAACCGGCATTTTAGGATGCCATTCGCCGCCGTCTATCGCATAAGCACAATAATCCAGCGTAAATGAATTATGATCCATCTCTTTAATATCCCAAACCCCGCCGGGCGTAACGGAAATAGATCTGCCAGGCTCCTTCCTCTTTATAACCCTTTCACCTTCCGGCCGGAAATCAATCAGAAATACATAAGCTCCCGCCGGCAGGAACAAAACCTCCCCTTTTGTTCTTTTTCCGTCAAAATCCGTTTTAAACTCTTCATAGGTATGGTCCTCCGGATGATAAAACAGAATCTTGTGATTTCCGGGGACACAAAGCTCCCCGACTGACGTCCGGCTTTGATTTAAATTAACCATATACAGGATTTTATATTCACCGCAGTCTCTCATCTGATAATGGATTTCCGGAATTTCACGGCCGTTTTCCGTCAATGAAATCTCAAACTCCATTCTGGGGTATAGAATTTCTTTTACATCGCTTAAATCTGCTTTCTGAAGCTTTTTTTGAAACTCTTCCAATTCCGGTTCTTTTTTTCCTTCACAGAACCTGGGGGGCTTGCCCATAGTCAGGACGATTCCGCCATTTTCCATAAATTCCTTAAGCCGATTTACCGTAGACCGGTCAATTGTTACCATGGAAGGAAGTATAACGGCAGAATAGGCGCATTCACCTATATGCAGCTTTCCCTTTTCCACCTTTGCGTATCTTTTTATTATGCCTTCATCCCCATAATGGTGATCAATGTGCAGGTCCGCCAAATGCTGCGACAAATCGGTAAAATCCACGTCATATTCTTTTAAATTTTCATTATTGCTTCCGTCATATAGTACCCAGGCACTTCGGATAGGGTGCAGCAGTAATACTTCCGTGTGTACTTTACCTGTTGTCAGCAATACGCTAAGCCTGGCAAAGTAATCATTAAAAGTCTTATATTCACTCCACCAGGGCTGCTGGTAATACAGAGAAGGCGGATAGTCCCTTTTCCGGATTCCCCTGATGCTATACCCCATCAGATGCTGGCACATAATATTAACACCGTTTACATACTGCCACTGTGCAATCCATCTCATTTCTTCAAAGCTTACATTCCATCCGGTCATGGCGAACATTTCCGACAGGACATATCTCTTCCCCAGCTGACTGGCTACCGACCCCACCTGTTTCGGTGTAATGGGAGATATTATCTTTCTGCGCAGCCAGTCGATTCCCGGCATATGGATATATTCATAGGACGGCATTACTCCGGCAGTTCCCGTCATCTGCATCCAGAGACTGTCTTCCCGCATAACATGCCCGGTGAGACGGCAATTATGGGACTCACACCACTCATATATCTGTTTGCAGAAGGATTCCGTATATAATTCATTTATTACCTTCCAGTAATCATAACGAAATTTTTCACCGCCTTTTATACCGTCAAAAAACAGTGCGGGAAGCAGTGTATAATAGGAATAACCCGCTCTGCCGGCAAATTCTTCTTCCAGGATATAGGACCAGGGAATTAATAATCTGGCAAATTGAGGTTCATCCGTAAAAAAACCGGGAATATCCGTACCAAGCCGCTCCCCGAACCTCTCCCTGTATCTTTCATGAGTATATTCAATAAATTTTTCAACCACCCTGTGATTTAAAATGTCAATATAATAGGGGTTTGATTTATAACTGACGACATAAATATCCTCCTCTTTATCCAAACCCTCCGCACCGGCGTAACGCTTCATTTCCTTATCATATATACCCAGCAGGCATTCCGGCTTTACGTAATCCTTTGCCTTAATCCGGATGCCTTCCATCCATTTCATATGGTAATAATCCCCCAGGCCGGTTACATAACCGCCGCCGAATCCGCTGGGCCAGCCTTCTTCATCATAAAGCCAGGCTTTCATATCATTCTCTTTGCCTTCCTCTGCACAGGCTTTAACAATGTGCATCCATTCATCCTTCATATATTCTGTTTCAAGACCGCCTCTGGCATGCATAAAGAAACCGCCGAGCCCTGCTGCTTTCATCTGATTAATCTGCCATCTGCAGTTGCTTTCCTCAAGTTTGTCATTCCAGGACCAAAAGGGAAGAGCACGATTTTCCTGCGGCGGATTATTTAATTTTCTATTTAAATTTTTCATTTTCAGTTTTATTCTCCAATACATTAAGTGATGACAAGCAGATATTGCAATCCGCTTCCTTTGCTTACTCCTGCCCGGCAGGCTACCCGCAGGCCGCCGGTTAAATAATAACAATCTCGTTGTCGTCCTTTAGCGTAGTTACTGTTGGTTTTCCATTATGTAACGGCTTTATCTTATAATTTCCCGATTTCTTTTAAAATAGCCGCGGTAACTTCCATTTCTTCAGAGGTTGCAGGCGCAAGAGGACTTCTTGCGGGTCCCAGTTTGATACCCGTAATCATTTCAATTGCAGGACGCATTATAGAGTTGGGTAAAATTCTTCCGTTTTGTCCGGTTGATTTACAAAATTTATAGATAGGAATAAACAGGTCCTTTGCCTTCTGATTATCCCCTGCTGCAAAGGCTTTAAAAATCGCACGTATTTCGTGTCCGAATATATGTGCTCCACCGCTTACAATACCCATGGCTCCCTGGACAATCGTGGGGAGCAGCATAACATCGTCCCCGTTATAAACAACAAAGTCAGGATCCACTTTTTCCGTCGCCAGGAAGAAATCCGTCACCTGCGTGGGATTAATGCCTGCTTCATCCTTAATTCCCACAATATTATCAATGACGGCCAGCTTTGCAACGGTTTCCGCTTCCAGATTAACTCCTACAAAAATTGGAATGTTATAAAGAAGAATATTACAGTTCGTACTTTCAGCAATTGCTTTATAATGATTATAAATGCCTTCCTGTGTGGGTTTGTTATAGAAGGGTACTACAATCAAACATAAATCAATACCAATTTTCTCCGCTTCCTTTGTAAGAGTAATTGCTTCTTTGGTAGAGGCACATCCGGTTCCTGCGATAACAGGCTTTCTGCCTTTTGCCGCCCTATAGGCAGTTTCCATTAATTTTACTCTTTCTTTAAAGTTACAAAGACTTGCTTCACCGGTTGTACCTGTAACAATTAAGGAATCACATAAATCATTTTTAATCAGATATTCAATCAATTCTTCATATCTGTCATATGCAACTTCCTCCTTATCATTGTATGGTGTAATTAGCGGCAATAAAATTTGGCCATACTTTTCCACAAATGTCATTTTATGTTCTCCTTTTGCATTTATTATAATTGTATATTGTATGATGTCATTTTTTATTATATTATCTTGATTTTCTTTTGTCAATATAATAATGCATACTGTTTATATTTTTATTTTATTTGTTCATTTAATATACATACTATACAATTTGTAACTATATATTTAAGATAAAACACTATAAAATTAAAAATATTAAGGCTTTTAGCGTAAATTATTGTTATGCTATTATTCCCGCTAATTGTATGATATCATTCAATTTTCAGCTTTTTTAAGTGTAATTATAATGCATAAATTTCAATATACCGCGAGAGGCCAAAACGGCTTTTTATAGGGGTTTTTATATGGCTTTTACAGGGCAAAAATAAAATACAGGGTAAGGATTTTCCCATATATTGTGAAATTTCCCTGCTCTGTTTCTATTTTTAACAATTTATAAATAACTTAACCTTACAAATAAGTTCTCCGCTTCTTAGTGAAGCGTTAGAGCGTGTTTGAAAAATCATTGTACCGTTTTGACCGCCCCACTTTGCGGTATGCTGCGTCACAATTTCGGAAACGTAGCCCCAACGCTCCCAAAATCGCTCCTTACCTCCCACAAAGTGGAACACCCAACCCGCCACAAGCATTTTTCAAACACACTCTAGGGGTGGGTTGGAGACTTGCTTGTTTCAGCCGGAGAGTGAGCTCCGACTGATATACCTGCATAGCAGATATAAGGTTATGAGCAAGTAGCACGGCGAACCCGGAATATCCGCTTTGACTACAAAATTCCTCAGCCTTATTTTGTAATCCGCCTGATTGCTTCTTTCAAAAATTTACGGTTGTCCTCATTATTTATAACAAATTGGGTACTGCATAAGTAATCAAAGATTTTCCTGCAATTTTCATCTGTCTCGGCAATTCCCAGTTCGGACAAAGTTACCGGCATATGCATTTTTTTCATGAAATCTTTGAAAGCCGGGATTTTTTCCGGGGTCCTGTTATAATAAAGCTGCAGGATTAAGGAGGTTCCGACAATTTCCCCATGAAGAAAGCCAAGGGATTCCTTCGTAAAGAAAATTCTTGCCGCATAATACATCTCATGTGCCAGCGCCGTCTGACCCAACGCTTTGGAGCTTCCGCTGATAATACCCGTGACTGCAAAATTGATAAAAAGAAAATCGTGTACTTCTTTCGATAATTCATGCTTTTCTATATCCGAATATATCTTAATGCAATTCTTTTCCAATGTGTCATAGATATATGCTGCCAGCACATATGCCGTATATAATTCAACTCCAAAATCATCGAACTTGATTTCCTCTCGGCCGTTCTGTATTTCAATATATTTAGCCATGGCGTCAAGAATACCGGATGCCGCATATCTGGGCGGCTGATGGAGCATAATAGTCTCATCCACAATAACCGCCGACACCTCCCGCGGATGATAAAAGTTGCCTCCCGCCGTCCCCATTGCCGCCCCTTCCTTTGTATACATGACGCTCATTGGCGTAAATGCGGCACAGGTACCCGCCTGCGTAGGGATATTAACAACGGGAAGTTCTGCATAATGCGCCACCGCTTTAGCCAGATCCATAATTCTTCCGCCTCCGGCGCCTGCAACAACATCAAAATGATTTTCCCTGCAATAAGCTCCGTACTTTTTTGCAGCTTCATGAGTGGTATAGCCGTCATAAATCTTATATTCGTATTGTATACCCGCATCTTTAAGGCTTTTTGTCAATTGCTCTTCCACTATTTTTATTGCCCTGCCTCCTCCCACAATAAATGCCTTATTTCCCAAACGGCTTATTTCTTTTCCCGCCAGCTTAATGGCACCCGGTTCCTGTATATAACGCCCGGCACCAAATTTAAAAGCCGCATCCGACTTTGATTTTAAACTATTTTCCATATCCGCTCCCAATGTATTCTATTATTCCTCGCCTGAAAAGGCCTTTTTAATCTTTTCTTTTTCATCATCAGGTAAATAGGTAATAGGACTTCTGCATAACCCCGGCCCGCGTCCCATTACTTCCAGGGCATATTTCAGCCTGATTGGGAACTGGTTTCCTCCCAGGCACTGCCATTTGTTATACAACTGATTCTGAATTTCAAACGCTCTTTCCTTATTTCCCGCCACAAAGCAGTCCCACATCTCTACACACTGCTTTGGAAATACCGACAGAATGGCCGATATGGCGCCTCTTGCCCCTAAATCATAACAGGTATAAAGCATGTCGTCTGTAGCCGCATATATTCTACCCTTATCCTTGCAGGTCATTTTCATGGCATAAAGCGCCTGGACACCGCCTACGCTCTGTTTTACACCCATTACATAATCCGTTTCCTCCAATAGACGCTTAAACAGCCCTGGATATATCGTATTTTGAGGAATAACATTATATACAATTACAGGAAGCTGTACTTCCTTTGAAATAGTGCTATAAAAGTCAAACATCCCCTCTTCGTTGGGGACAAGAACGTTATACGCGGTCGGTGTAACCATGATTACGTCGGCGCCTGCTTCCTTTGCAGCCAGGCCCGATCTGACGGCGTCCCTTGTACAGGCGCGCATAATCCCGCATACAATTGGCTGTTCTTTGCTTACATGTTCTTTTGCTATTGTAATTAATAACTGTAATTCTTCATCCCTTAATGTCGGGCCTTCTCCCGTGCTTCCTCCAACACTAAGACCATGAACCCCCGCTTTTATACAAATATCCATTTCCTTTGCGGCAAGCTTTTCATCAATAGTTCCGTCAGCCTTAAACGGCGTTATGGTCGGCGGAATGATTCCCTCATATTTTTTTCCCATAAGAACCTCCTTGTGATAACTGGTTAATCTGTTATGTATATTGTATTATTGTATGACATAATATGATTTTATATTAATTTACCTTTTTCGTCAACCTTATTGTAAAAGAATCGCTATTTTTCCTGAATAGCCATTAATTATATTTTCCCCACTCCTTAAATTTAAAATACAGGATTGACAAAATTGAAAATGTAAGATATGATTTTATTAGTAATATTGTATTATTGTATGATGTCTTTAACTTATTTAATCCATCCTATGGGAGGTACTTATGTCAAATAATATTTCTGCTTTAAAAATAGGATGCGGAAAATATTTTCACGGACAGGGTGTTATTTCACTGCTTGCCGAAGAAATTAAGCTTTTAGGCGGACATGCCCTTATTATAGGCGGAAGCCGTACATTAGATATCGTTATGAATTCCGTATCCGATCAATTGGAAGCTTCCTCCGTTACCTATAAACTTTGCAGGCACACTGCCCAGTGCACCACCGAATGGGCGCAGAGATATGCGGATATAGCCAAGGAACAGGAATGCACGGTATTCGTCGCCTGCGGCGGCGGAAAATGCATCGATACTGTAAAGTGTGCCTCCGTTTTTTCGGGTCTGCCCATTATCACAGTTCCCACTTCCATAGCAACCTGTGTCGCCGCATCAATGATTGCTATTATGTATGACGATTCGGGGAAAAGGGCGCCTGCGGTAAAATTAAAAAAAGCAATCGAAGTATGTATTGCCGACGACGGCCTGATCGGCACCGCTCCGAAAAGATTGCTGGCCGCAGGTATTTTTGATTCTATTGCTAAATTTCCCGAAAGTCTGCATCAGAAAAAAGCCGCTTCCTATAAAGACTGCGATTTGTGCGAATATATCCAAATTACGAATTCTGAATGCATTTATGAATTTCTTGTCAACGAGGGACGCAACTTATATGCAAACGGAAAAAACGCAAACCGGTTTACCGATTGTATTTTAACCAATCTGCTGCATACAGCCATTGTGAGCGGATTCGCAGACGGTTCCGGTCAGCTGGCTCTTGCCCATGCAACCTATGATTTTATGAGAAATTATAATACTGAAAAAAGTGCTTCTATTTTGCACGGTGAAATTGTAGCCGTCGGTATATTAATTCAAATGGTTTTTAACCAGTCGCCCCAAAAGGATATTGATGAGATTTATGACCTGATGAGATTTATGAATATGCCTCTGAAATTTAAGGATTTGAATTATGAAATTACGGAAGAAAGCCTTGGGTTTTTTACGGAAAAACTGGCACAGGCAACCAATATCACAGCCGGGGAAGAGCTTGCCTTATTAAATAAAGCAGTTAAGGCCGTATTGTAATCGAAAGTGAAAGATAGCCATTGGTGATGTATTGGCATTATTGCTTATATATTATATACATTTAATCAGCCTGTATATTTACAAACATCACCGGGCCATAGGAAGAACCTGTCTTTTGAATCGGCCGGGTCTTGCCGGGTCTTTGCCGACAACAGAATTTAGCCTTACAAGTAAGTCCCCCGCTTCTTAGCCAAGCGTAAGCAGTGAGTTTGGGACTTACTTGTTTCAGGAGGTCATAAGTTATGTGTACCCTTTCAAAAAGTAATTTATTTGACAATAATTGCAAAATAATATAATATTACAACATACAATTCTATTATAGAAACAAAAAACGTGTTTCTATAATCGGATGCACGGCGCAGAACCAGCGCCTTTTATCAGAAGATAAAAACAATCTTCTGATAAGTTATATTATATTTTATAATTATATAAATACTATTTTCCCGTTAGGAGGGCGTATATGAAGGAAATCAAGCGAATATCTGTTACAGATTCTGTTGTTGAAAATATTAAACTTTCCATTGATTCCGGCGAATATCTGCCGGGAGATAAGCTTCCAACCGAAAACAGAATGTGTCAGGAAATGGGCGTAAGCCGTACTTGTATCCGCGAGGCAATACGTGTTTTACAGGCTATCGGGTACGTGGATATATTTCCTGGCAAAGGTGCCTTCGTATCAAAAAAAATAACAGAATCAAAAAAACAATGGTATGATATACCCGACGTTCAGTTTTATGATTTTATGGAAGTGCGTATGGCAATTGAAACTCTTTCAACCCGCCTGGCAATTAAACGCGCTACAAAAAAACAAATCCAGAAGTTATCTGTGATTCATGAAAAATTTGTACAGGCTGTGGAGGATAAAAACCTTATTCAGTTAATCATGTATGATGAATTATTTCATACGGAAATTGTCAAAATTACAAACAATAACTTACTGATAGCAATCAATAAACAGATTAATACCGCTTTTAAAAAATACCGCGGGGAATCTTTTATGGATAACTCAGTCTACAAAAATGCGGTGGTACCCCATACAAAAATTCTTGAGGCCTTTAAATTAAACGATCCGGAACTGGGTCAGGCCGAAATGTACAACCACCTTGTTATTACCGAACAAGACATCAAGCATATCAACGAAGGCTTTGATCAATAAATTATTGCACCGTTCTGGCCGCTCCACTTTGCGGTATACTGCGTCGAGGTTTTGGGAGCGTAGCACCACTACGCGCCCAAAATCGCTCCTTGCCTCCCACAAATTGGAGCATCCAGCCCGGTACAAGCATTTTTCAAACACACTCTAGCGCATTCCAATTTCAGTGTCTTCCTCTGTTAATACACTGTGTTCCTTAATATAATCCACTATTTCATCAAATTGGGTAAATGCCAGGCACACATAACTGTCCGCCGCGCCATAGTAGATAGCAATTTTTCCGCTCTCCGGGTCATGGATTGTGGCGCAGGGGAATACAACGTTTGGAACAAAGCCCCTTTCTTCATACCACTCCTGGGGTGTTAATAAGAAGTTTTCGCATCTGTATTTTACTACGGACGGATTCTCAAGATCTAAGATTGCTCCGCCAATGCTGTATACAAAACCGTTGCAGGTTCCGCTTACGCCGTGATAGAATAACAGCCAGCCTTGCGTTGTTTCAATGGGAGCCGCTCCGCCGCCTATTTTAACGGATTCCCACCATCCGCGGCCTCTTCCCATCACATGTCTGTGTTTGCCCCAGTAAACCAGGTCCGGGCTTTCGCTTACAAATATATCGCCGAAGGGTGTATGGCCCCCGTCGCTTGGACGGCTTAGCATAACGAAGTTGCCGTTGATTTTTCTCGGAAATAATACCGCATTTCTGTTATAAGGAATAAAAGGATTTTCCAGTCTGACAAACTTTTTGAAATTAACAGTTTTAGCCATTCCTATGGCGGCTCCGTAAAAATCCTGGCACCAGATAATATAATAGGTGTCCTCCACTTTTACTAAACGGGGATCATAGGCATATCCTGGTATGAACGGATTTGCGTTTTCATCTTCAAAAGGAACTTTTTCCTTCTCCATATCCCAGTGAATTGCGTCCTTACTTCTTCCCATATAGATATAAGGAACCCCATTTACCTGTTCTGCACGGAATACGCCGATAAATTCGTCATTATAAGGTATTACGGCGCTATTAAAAATTCTTGCAACGCCTTCCGCCGGATTTCTTCCTATAACAGGATTCTCTTTATATCTCCAAATGGGTGCTCCCACAATTTTTTCAGGTCTTTCCTGCCATGGTACGTTTTTTACCGCAGGACCTATCATTTTAATTTTACTCATCATAGTTTTCCTTCTAAATTTACTTAATATATCCAATATTTTAATTTTTTTATGTAAAATTCAGTACTTGTAAAAAAAGTTATTAGAAAAAAGTGCTGACTACAACAATTACAGCAAATACCGGTATAAGGAACTGTAATTTATACAGCATGCAAAAGGCTGCTTCAATATCATGATTTAACAGCTCCCGCCAAACCGTAGTATATGTATTTCTGGAGGAATAAATAAACAATACCGATTGGTATGATACCCAATAAAATTGCTGCCGATACAATTTCAAAAGGTGTGGCCGTACTGCCGAAAAACTGGTATAACGCAACGGTAAATGTCTGTACATTTTTTCTTAGGTAAAGATTCGGTATAAAGAAATCATTATACATACCGATTCCGTTTAATATCAAAAGAGTGGTGCAGGCCGGCTTCAGCAAAGGCAGTATGATACGGCGGTAAATGGTAAAATAACTGGCGCCGTCAATTAAGGCGGATTCATCCAACTCCTTTGATATGGAGGCCAATAAGTTAAACATAATATAAATTCCCACAATGCCCACCCCTGAATAAAGAATTATGACACTGGGCATTTTATTCACCAGACGCATTCTGTAAATAATCTGAAATACAACGGTTTGGGTGGTTACAACGGGAATAAACATGGTTAAGGTGAACAATGTCATAACGATTTTCTTACCGCGGAATTCAAAACGGTGAAGGACATAGGAAACCATTGTGGTAAACAAAATCTGAAGGGAAAGTGATATACCTAAAATAACGGCAGTATTCATTAAGGCCCTTCCTAACTTTCCGACTCTGATTGCATATGCAAAATTATAGAAATTTAACCAGTTTGAAGGCGGCGTCAGCACATTTGTGGAGGAGTATTCAACTCCGGTTTTAAATGCCATATAAACCACGGGAACAACCGGTATAATTACAAATATGCAGGCTGCCAGCAAAAAAACATATCTTAATATTCTATATAATTTACTCTCCTGAATCATCTTTGTTTATCGCCTTTCTTACTCAATACATTCTGTAAGCCTACCGCAATTAATACGATAACAAATACCAAAATAGAAAGCGCCGCCGCAAAGCCAACACGGTTTTCGGCAAAGGCGCTCTGCTGAATCTGAATTACAGGTGTTACGGTTCCGTTGGCGCCGTTTAACATAATATATGGAATTTCAAATACCTGTATGGAACCGGATACGCTTAATAAAATGTTGATAAACAGCACATTCCGTATGGAAGGAATTGAAATGTATAAAATTTCCTGCCACTTTTTGCACCCGTCAACAGCCGCAGCCTCAAACAATTCAGACGGAATCGTCTGCAATGCCCCGAAAAACATAATGAAATTCATGCCGTAATATCTCCAGATACTGATGGACGCTATGGACGGATTTACAAGTTTCAAATCCTGAAGCCATTGATGCTTAAAAGAATCCAGTCCAATAAAATCTAATATAGCATTCAATGTACCGGAATTATTAAAAAATATAATAAATATGGTGGAAACAATAACGCCGTTTAACAGGTATGGAATAATTAAAATTGACTTAACCACGCTAAGACCCCGGAATTTTCCGTTTACAAAGACCGCCAGCACAAAGGCAAACACTAACTGGGGGATTGCCGCAAGCATATACCACAGGCAGTTTTTAAACAGCTTTATATACTGCGTATCCGTCAGAAGCCTCTTATAATTCTCAAGCCCAATAAAAAGCGGGGTGCCAATTCCCTTATAATTAGTAAAACTTAAGTACAAGTTGCAAAGTATAGGAATGTAAGAGAATACTAATAATTGTAAAATAGGTAATATTAAAAATGTAATAATTAAAATTCTGCTGCTTTTTGATTTTTTCATTTAATCTACCCATTTAATTCCAAGCTTTTCTTTACCTTCAGCATAAGCCTTGTTCTGAGCCTCCACCTGTTTATTATATGCCGTCCAGTCATCCGGTTTTGTCACATCCAGCGCGTCAAATAACAACCCCACATATTTGTAATCCGCATATAAACCGGCTTCTGTTAAAACCTCCTGATTTGCCTGCGTATTTTCATCCGACGCGGGAGCAATTAACGCAGTGCATTCTCCGTCTTCAACCATACTGTCAATAATGGAATATAAGTCGGGAATAACAGGTTCAATTTCTTTTTTATTTGCAATAAATCCCATATCGGCAATAAACTGCGCATCTTCCGATATAAATTCGATAAATGCCCTGGAGGCTTCTTTATTTTTAGAGAATTTACTGATTGACCAGTTGCTTGCCGGAGCGGATAACACATATCTGCCTGCGCCGAAATCCGGAGCCGGAGCAAATTTAATAATAGAAGGATCTTTTCCTTCCGGGACACGTCCCTGTATCTGAGGGACAACCCAGGAACCGAATAACATCATAGCCGCTTTTCCGTATGCTACGCTGTCCATGGCTACGCCAAAATCCGTGTAGACTTCCGGTTCAAAAAATCCGTCCGCTTTCCACTGGGTATACATTTTAATTGTCTTTCCAAATGGATTTTCAGGACTGAAAGGGTTATCTATTTTTAAGGATTCCGTAAATATGTTGGCGTCGCCGGCAACATAACCTGCGAAGTCCGAAACGGTAGCCAAAGGCCAGTTTTCAACCCTGTGTAAGGAAATGGGAGTTACGCCCATGGCCTTGACTGCTTCACACATTTTATTAAATTCATCTAAGGTGGCGGGGATTTCATCATATCCTGCTGCTTTGATAACTTCTTCATTATAAACAACCGCCTGATTATATGCTCTTGCAGGCATAATACTGTAAATCTGACCGTCTTTTTGGGGCATGGATAAAGCATAATCGCCGTATAACCCCTCCGCCTCCTCCAATGTGCAGTATGACTGTGCATAAGCGGCCCATTCGTCAATGCTCCAGTTAGGCATTGTATACACATCCACACTGTCATCCTGAACCTGGAATAAAGGCCTGACATCATCTTCATTGGCAGCTACGTGAAGCTCAACATGAATACCGGTTTCTTCTGTAAATCTCTCTGCTAACTGTGCTAAATACGCGGTGGATTCATCACGATATGTATTACCGTCGGCATCTTTCTTTTCTTCTCCCAGTACAAGATTACCGCCTTGTGTATATACGTTTATCGTTGTTCCTTTAAGAGAAGATAAATCCGTTTCACCCGACGCCTGATTTTCTGTATCGGAATCTGTTGACGCACCTGCTTCTTCGGCCGAACCGGCCGTATCCTTTTGCGTATCACCGCCAAAGCTGCATCCCGCCAATGTTAAAACAGCAGCTAAACTAAGTGCAATTAATCTTTTTAGTTTCATACTTAAATTCCTCCCTAAATTTAATAAAGTTACTCTTTAAATAACTTATTTTAATTATAACTTAGTTAAAAAATTAATCATCACCTATTCTTGTATTTTATATTCTTTTCTTGCAAGCCTTGTGCAATATATTAATATTGCTTAATATTAATGTTACTATTTGTGCATTTATACCAATCGTTTTTACAATTACTAATTTTTTTATTTATATAAGTCCTATTAATCTTTATTTTTTTAACTAAATATAGTATAGTAAAAAGCATAAACATATTTAATTAAGGAGTGATATTTTGGACTTCCGACAAGCTTTTCTTAACGCGTTAAAAACGAATACCCAGCTTACAAAATCAGTTTCCTTATTGGATTACCTTCCGAAATTCATAATTACCTCCGGTACTGTAAAGGATAATCTGCCATATGTACAAGCTTACGGAAATTTATGCTGCTCTTATCCTTATCACTATATGATATCCGGTTTGGATTCCTACTGCCTGTTATATACGGAAAACGGTTCCGGAACCCTGACGTTAAACAAACAATGCCGCTTACTGGCTGCCGGCACTCTTGCTTTTATAAATTGCAGAGAACCTCACAGATTGGAAATAAAGAATTCTTCCTGGAATTACAGGGTGATTTTTATAAACGGAAAGCCTCTGTCCTTTTTTCACGATACAATAAAAGGGATGGGAACGGTGACTAACTTGCCCCTGTATTCGGCTGTCCCGGAAATGATTAAGAAATTATTCTTTTACCTGGATAAAAATGCTCCGAACCCTTTCCTTTTTTCCAAGCTTATTTTTGATATTTTGTTTGAAATTATTTTAGAAAGTAAAAGATTAACCGATATGAAATCTTTGGTACCGGACTATCTGATGCTGATAAAGAATGATTTTGATTTACATTACCATAACAAATACACTTTAGATTTTCTTGAACAGAGGCACCATGTCAGCAAATACAGAATATGCCGGGAATTTTCCAGGTACTTTGACTCATCCCCGATTCTATATCTGAACCGCAGAAGAATCACGGCGGCAAAGAAAGCCTTAATTCAAACCGATAAAAGAATAAACGAAATCGGACAAACGGTTGGCTTTGATAATACAAACCATTTTATACGTTTATTCAAACAGCATACCGGCGTTACTCCTCTTGAATTCAGGAAGCAGACGCCGGCCGGGCATTTTTTTATTTAACCTTACAAGTAAGTTTCCCGCTTTATAGCGAAGGGCAATTGGTGGGTTTGGGACTTACTTATTTAGCCGGAGTTCAAATGTTTTTTTATTTCCCCATAACACTATCTCTATATACGATATTTCCTTCCACGATGTGGACCCCCGCCTTATAACTTTTATGACTCATTTTTTTAATTAAAATGTTAATACTCTTGCGTGCCATCTCTTTTACGTCAACATCATAAGTTGTTAATCCAATATCCAATAATCCCGGATAGAGATAATTATCATACCCGACAACAGATATATCTTCCGGAACACGATATCCGGTTTTCCTCAATGTCTTTATCAAAGCGCTTGCCGCCAGATCACAATTGCAGACAAAGGCTGACGGCATGACCTCCGGAAACTTAAATTGAAATCCCGCAACATCCCCGGTATCCCAGTCACGGTCATCTATAGCGCATATCTCCGACACAGGTTTTTTATGCTCCATCATGGATTTATAATATCCTAAATACCGGTCGGTAATACTGTTTGTATAAAGTAAAGTTCCTACGTACACTATGCTTTCATGCCCCATATCAAATAAATAATTTGTTAACATGTAGGTACCGTAGAATCCGTTTGATATTACGGCGTCGCAATTACTGGACTGGTCAAAAAAATCCAGGCATACAAAGGGTATGCCGTCTTCCTTCCGAATTCTTTGAATATATCCGCTGCCCGGACGGCCAATTAATATAATTCCATCCACCTTTTTTTCTTTGATTAACTTAGGCAGTTCAAAATTCTTCTCATCCTCTGTGCTTATTACCTCAAGCATGGTAAAACATTCTTTTTGAACAGCTTCGGTAGCAACCTCCTGATACAGCTGCCAGTAAAAAGAGTCATACTTTCCAAAATAACTTCCGGGAACAATAATTCCAATATTAAAGCTTTTATCCTTTGTAGAATTCTTAGCTGCCGGCAATTGTTTATATCCCATTTGGTCCGCCAGACTTTTGATTTTTTCACGCATCCCTTCGCTGACACCCTTCTGGTCCGACAATGCTTTCGAAACAGTAACGGTGCTTACTTTGAGAGCTGCTGCAATATCTGCCATTTTAACTTCTTTAGCCATAACCCGCGCCCTTTTTAAGTTTTTTTAAGTGAATTTACTTAATAATTTATCATCATTGTAAAGAATAAATAGAATTTTGTCAACTGGCATATTTGCCAAAGCATACGGAAGTGACAGATTTTTGAACGTCCGCTCATGGCTTCCTCCAAAGTTAAACCCCCATACAACATTCCCGGAGAAGTTACTTTGACACGATCATCATACACAGCCACCTGCACACAGAAACTGTCTATATAATTTCTGATATACTACATTAACAATCATCTCGCGGATTGGGTTAAATCTTCCGCTTGTTGTTCCTCCGACGTCAGTATAAGGTCCATATCTCCGTCCAGGGATACTTCCCCATACCCGGCGGGAATTAAAAAGCTTTTCCCAATGGAAACCTGCATTCCCTCTACAATACCGTTTCCCCGGATAACCGTTGCCAGCTGATATTTTTCAAAGATTATTTTCGAAAAACCGTTGATTTCAATTTTTGTAATGCAGAAATTCTCATCATTGTGATACCGGGTAAGCCGGCAATTTTTATTTTCATAAATAACCCGGCTTTCCTCGTTTCCAGCCGGTTTCTCATAGGAAATACATGCAATTGCATCTTCCAGGTGCAGTATTCGTCTGTTTCCGTTTTGATCTGTTCTTCCGTAATCATAAAACCGGTACGTAATATCCGCAGCCTGCTGTACCTCATAAACGATATTCCCTTTTTTTAAAGCATGGAGCGTCCCTGCCGGAATATAGACAAAATCCTCTGTCCGCACCGGTTTTAAACAGATCAGTGAATTCCATTCCTCCTTGTCTATATACTTTCTAAGTTCCGTTTCATTTTCCGCCCCATGACCATATACGATACTGCTGTCTTCCTCCGTCCGGATAAAATACCAAGCCTCGTTTTTACCCATGGGAAATCCTTTCTTTCGGGCATATTCCTTATCCGGATGCACCTGAATACTCAAATCATCCACAGGCGCAACCAGAGATATGATGAAGGGAAATTCCTTAAACCCGCTTTCAAATAATTCCGGATGCCGTTTCCACAAATCGGCCAGGGTTTTGCCTCTGTATTTTTCATTCAGAATATAATTGGACGCCCCTTCCTGGGCACTAAAGGACCAGGATTGCCCCACCTGGTTTCCGTAGCCCTCATAGTGGAAATACTCTTTTAATAACCTGCCGCCCCAAATGGCGTCCCTGGGAATCGGGGATAAAAAAATAAGCTCCCTGTCTTTTCTATCCCTGTTGTTATTTCCCCAGTTAATAAACGCGGCTCCGATCATCGGCGCGTCACTTCCCAGTTCAGCCTGTATCACCCTGATTCTTTTCTTTCTGGTCCAGGATTCATATCCATATTTTTCAATTAATGAAGGCAGCGGATCTATAATCCTCTTTTTGTGGGCACATAAACCGCCGCTGATTAAAAAGGTATCAATGGAAAATAGATTGACCAGGAGAGCAAGACCATAGGCCAGCTTTTCAACGGCATCGTTTATCAGGCCGGCCGCGTCTGAATCCCCATTGTCAGCCAGCTCAAATACTCTTTCAGCTCTTTCGTCACCCTGAAGCTTTTCCGGAAATAACTCCATCGCCTGTTTTAATATACCGGTGCCGGAAGAATAGCATTCCAAACACCCGTAATTGCCGCAGCTGCACTTTCTGCCTCCCATAATAATCGGCGTATGACCGATTTCTCCCGCGGAATTCATAGTTCCCTTAAAAATTTTTCCCTCCGCTATCACACCGCATCCGATTCCCGTACCCAGTGTAACACAGAAGAAGTTTTCAAAGGCCTTGCCGGCTCCAAACAGCTTCTCACCCCAGGCAGCGGCCCAGGAATCCTGCACCAGCGTAACCTTACGTCCCAGTTTTTCTTCAAAAACAGGCCTGATTGTTACGTCCGTTCCAAATAAATTGGGACTGTATTCAATAATACCGTTTTCCGAGTCCGCTGTTCCCGGTATTCCGATACCGATATTTCCAATCTCCTCCAGTTTCATATTATTTTCAATAAGCAAAATGCTGATTTCTTTACATATAATATCAACAAATGTATTGATACCGTCAAGGGTATCGGAAGGAAGTTTTCTCTTGGCAAGAACTCTTCCATCTTCCCGTACGATTCCTATATTTGTTTTCGTCCCGCCGATATCAACTCCAATAAAATACTTCATTCCTGATTCTATCCGCCTTCCTGAATTTACCTGTTCTGATTTTTCCGCTTTCTATCACTACTTCTTCTGCCTTCTATATATTACTTCTTCTGCTTTCTATTATCAATTCTTCCGTTTTCTACCATTTTATATTGCCAGTAATTTTTTCATAATTTTAGTGTATGTTTCCTTTTTGCCAAATAAAGCGGAAGTCCCCAGGACAAAACCGTCCGCACCTTTTTTCCAGAGCTTCTCTATCATTTCCGGAGAACATGCCCCGTCGATCATAATCTCTAAGTCCAGTTCTCTTTTTAATTCCGTAAGACAATCCACTTTAGCCAAAACCGGTTCTAAAAATTTCTGTCCGGCAAATCCCGGGTTCACTGTCATAACCAGGATACTTTTTATATAATAAAGCAGTTCCTTGATACACTCCAGAGAAGTCCCCGGATTCACCGCAATTCCGGGAACGGCACCCAGTTTCTTAATCTCTAACAGTGTCCGGACCGGATGCGCATCTGCTTCCGGATGTATATAAATAATATCCGCCCCGAAAGAAATAAATTTATCTATATATTGAATGGGATTTTGGATCATAAGATGAACCTCCACCGGTATGGCGGCCGTTTTACAGATGAACTCCGTATCCTGAAGCCCCATGCCAAAATTAGGCACATAGCTTCCGTCCATAATATCAATATGGAATCTCGCTGCTCCCGCTTCCTCCAGTTTCTTTATTTCTTCCCCCAGGCATCCGTAATCCGCACACATCATGGATGGTGATAATATTTTTGTCATCAAATCAACCTTTCACTGCACCTGCAGTTATTCCTTTTACGATATGTTTCTGCATTACCACATAAAACAAAACAATAGGTATACTTGAAATCAAAAAGTTTGTCAGTATTAAATTCCATTGGTTACTGTAAGTCCCATAAAAATATCTCTGGGACAAGGGCAAAGTCATAGGCTTTGCGTTTCCGTAAACCAGAAAGGCCACCAGAAATTCTCCCCATACCCAAAGTGCATTTAAAACTGCTACCGTAGCCAATATGGGTTTCATCAGGGGAAGCACGATCCGAAGAAACATGGTCCATTTGGAACATCCGTCAATGATGGCCGCTTCTTCAATTTCCTTTGACATACCCACCGCATAGCTGCGGCATAAAAAAATCGGAACCGGCATACCTAATGCAATATACACCAGTATCAATCCGAAAATATTTCCGGTAAGGCCCAGATTTTTTACCACTACAATCATGGCCACCATATATACCTGAAACGGTACAAAAAGCGTAGCCATAATTACAATCATCAAAATGCCAGCGATTTTATTTTTCCATTTTGCAAGGGAATAACCGGCCATGGCTGATACCAGAACAGTTAAAGAGGTGGTGGCGGCAACCACAAACAAACTGCAAAGAAATGAAGTAACAAAATTGGACTCGCTCAGTATGGCTGCGAAATTATCAAGATGAAACGAAGTCGGCAGAGCGATTGCAGACGTCATTATCTCACCCTTTGTCTTGAAGGAGTTTAAAAGCACCAGTAAAAGGGGAGCGAAAAATGCGGCCGCAAGTATCCAAATACAAATAACCTTAAAAATATATAACGGTTTATTGCTAATTTTACTATCCATTTACAGCTTTTCCTCCCTTTTTTTCATAATAAAGTTTAACACCAGTGTCACAGAAGCAATCATAACAAACAATATAATAGACTGGGCCGCTGCATATCCGTTCCTGTTGGCATTAAACGCCGTGGTATAAATCTTGTATACCATAGTCATGGACTCTCCCACAGGCCCCCCGGAGGTCATGGTATAGGGTAATTCAAATACTTTCATATGGGCCGCAATGGAAAGGATCAGGCAGGTAAAAATCGTAGGGGCTATGAGAGGTAAGCGGATATAGTGCAGCAGATGAAGAAAACCCGCGCCGTCAATTCTGGCCGCTTCAATTATATCATCTGAAATTCCCTGCAATGCCGCAATATATATAACCATGTAGTAGCCCGCGGCATTCCAGATGCCCACCACCGCCAATGCCGGAACTACTAATGTCTTATTTCCTAAAATAGCAAAGCTTTTGATTCCCAGCGCCGCAAAAATATCCGGAAATACGGAGGTATACACAAAACTCCATATATAGCCTACAACAAGCAGGCTCATTATATTCGGGATAAAAAAGATTGCTCGCAATAAGTTTTTTAATTTTAATTTAGAATCAAGAATCAAGGCCAGAACCAAAGATAAAACATTTCCGAATACAACACTAATCAAAGCATACTTTGACGTAGCGTTGATTGTTTTTTTAAAGCTTAAATCACGAAGCGCCTCCTTATAGTTGTTAAGTCCGACAAAATTATAGGTAGACTTCATACCATAGGAATCCGTAAAGGAAAGCCATGTGCTTTGAACGACAGGTATTATAAAAAACAATACAAATAAGACCAGTGCAGGTAACAATAACAATCCATAAAATAAATTATCCTTTGATTTTTTCTTCATAATAAACCACCTATTAAAGAATAGTATGTGCAAACGGCATAAGCCGCCGCACATACTATACGTATTTGGAATTTTTACTGTGCGTTAAGGGCGGTATCCCAGGCTGTGTCCAGCTCTTTCGCCAATGTATCCCAGTCATATTCATCCAGCATGTAATAGGAAAAGATTTCCCATAATTTATCCGTAAATACGCTTCTTAATACACGGTCGCCATAAGGAGTAAATAAATTGTTGGTCAGATAATAATTGATGTCTGCTGCGATAGGATCATAGTCCACATTTACACCGTTTACGGTGGAGGATACTTTTACATTCTCAGACCATATTTTTCCGGCATCTTCTGATGCAACATAGGATAAAAATTCTTTAGCGGCATCAATATTATCGGTATCCGCGCAGATGGAAAGGGACGTATCAGGGAAGCAAAGAAGCTTCGCATCCTGTTCGTTTTCAGAGATGGGAAATGCCTCCAGCCCGATATTGGCATCGGGATTTACGTCCCTGATACCGGAAAGTGCCCAGGAGCCATTGCCGTAAAAAGCAACTTCCCCATTGGCAAGGAGTGCCGCGCAGTCGTCATAGGACTGATTATATGCGGTATCCGCATCGCTATACGTATATACGAATTCTTTGTGTAAATCAAATGCCGTCTTCCAGCCGCTGTCATCTAAAATTGCAGTCTCTCCGGCGTCTCTTTGTGCGCTCCAGTCAGGATTCGGGCCAAATACGGTTTCCGAAAATAATGCGATCAAAGACATATATGGAACGGAAAGATCGCTAAGGCTTGACGCAAAAGGTGTAATTCCATTCTCCTTCAATACCTCACAGGCATTTTTCAGTTCTGAAACTGTTTTGGGCGCCGTAAGGCCGTTGGCCTCTAAAACATCTTTGTTATAATATAATCCTATATAACCGTTGTCGATAGGCATAGCATAAACGCCGTTATCGTAGATTGCATTCGCCGCGGCTACGGAATCTGCATTCAGATTATCGATAAAGCTTTCACCGGATAAATCCAGAAGATATTCCGGCTCCACTTCCTTCATCCATGTAATGATATCCGGCATGTCACCGGAAGCAGATCTCGCACGCAGGGTGGTCTTAAGTTCATCAGATGACATTGCCTGAATGTCAAATTCCACATTGGGGTGATCTTTCTTAAAAGCTTCAAACATTTGATCGAAAGCCTTCTGAGGTCCTTCCTCTGTCTTAAGGGACAGAATCTCTATGGTGGCTTTTTCACCCGAATCAGGCGCCGGAGTTGCCGTTGCCGCTTCTGTTGCCGTATCATTGCCCGTCTTTTCCTGTGTGTCCGAACCTGTACCGTTGGAAGCCTTACCGCA
The DNA here is from genome assembly GCA_015655075.1 of Clostridiales bacterium. GTDB lineage: Bacteria > Bacillota > Clostridia > Lachnospirales > Lachnospiraceae > Anaerocolumna. Next base: position 69,095 of record JAATFT010000029.1, read on the forward strand.
TCCTACCATGCTTGTCCCCACAAGAATCAGGCATACCAACAGCGCCAGGCCTTTTTCAAATTTCTTTTTCATAATAAACCTCCTATATTATTTTTTATTTATAATATTTATAATCCATAAGGATTATATTCATAAAAAAACATTAATCTATAGCCAGTGAAAGCTTCGGCTTTTCAAATAAATGCTCAAATACGTAGTAACAGGCTCCCAGAGGATATTCCTCCTCCGTTAATTGTCCGGGATGAATGGAGAAATCTTCTTTCATTTCCCGGATCATAAGGGAGTCAATCGTCTCACCTACCTGGTTAAAAAGTATGGAATCTTCGATACCCTGACAAGCGCCAATGATTACCGTGGGAATTTCCAGAGTCTTTACCATATTGGCAATTGCAACTCCCAGATAATAACCCGCCTGTTTTAAAATGCTTACGCAGGCCTTGTCGCCCTCTTTTGCTTTTTGAATAAATTGCTGTACGGTAAAAAACTGTTCTTCTTTAAAATCCGTTCCCATAGATCTGCAGATTTTCTCATATTGCTCATTCATTGCAAGTTCGCCGGAAAATACGTCCAGGCAGCCTCTGTTACCGCAAAAACATAAAGGTCCGTTTGCATCTACCGTTGTATGTCCGATAAAACCCGCATTTCCATTACAGCCGTTGAAGGGCTTCCCATGATAAAATATAGAACTGCCGATACCGGAACGGACTCCTATATAAATAAAATCATTCTGTTCTGTCGGCATATACTTCTTCTTTTCCACCAGTCCAAGTAAATGTACGTCGTTATTAATATAAACCGGCACCCCGAAAACATCTTCCATTTCCTTTTGTATATTTACATCTCTCCAGCCTTTTATACGTTCAATGTGCACGGATTTGCCCTTTGCCTTATCAATCAGGCCGGACAGCCCCAGACCGATGCCGATGATTTTTTCCAAAGTAATCCCCGCTCTGTCTAATAGGGAATTAATTTCTGAAATCAGGCTTTTTTTAATAAAATCAGGCTTTTCATTTATGGAAAACTTGATTTCTTTTGCTTTTATTATGTCTCCTTTCATATTGGATATCGCCAGCCGTACTTTGGGAAATTCAAAATCTACGCCAACCGCATAGCAGGAATCCCTGTTTACATTGATCAAAGCAGGGGACCTGCCGCCTGTTGACTCAGAGTACCCGTTCTTAACTATATACCCCTCATCCGTCAGCTCTCTTAAAATTTCCAAAACCGTAGGCCTGCTGATAGATGTCTTTTTAACTATTTCCTCAGTGGTAATCGGTTCATAGTTTAAAATACACTGCATGATCAGATATTTATTTGCCTCTTTTAATACTTTCGTAGTGTTTTTTAACATTATTTCATCTCCCATCTTTACTCGTGTGTATATTATAGCATCTTTTTTCCCTTTTGTAAATATCATTTACAAATATTTTTTACAAATGATATTTACAAATAAATCTTTAAATATGTCCGGTTATATGTTATACTTATAGAAACAAAAAAGCATGTTTCTATAGTCGGATGCTTGGCGCAAGAACAGCGCCTTTTATCGGAAGATAAAAAATTAAACAGGAGGGTTTCTAATGAACGGAAGTCTTAAATCATTGAAGTATTTAAGCAGCTTATCAAAATTGCTGATAGAAGGAAGCAGATCAAAAGCCCATACGGGCATTAATCTGTTCACACCTGATGGAGTTTCAGATTACAATGCCTTATGGCTTCGTGATTTTTCTTATATGGTGGAATATGCCGGAGAATATATTCCGGAGAAGAACATTATTGACTGTATCAACTATGCTATCGGCGGAAAACGCGACGACGGCTGGATGCCGGACCGGATTTATGGAGACGGTACGGCCGCGTATGCCGCAGGAGAACTGGGAAAGCCTATCGGCCAGGCCAATTTGGACAACACACCCTTTTTAGTTTTCACCGTCTATAGTTTAAGCGGCCGCATGACGCGGGAAGATTTTTACCCTCTCTTTCTGGAATGGGAACCTTTTTTAAAACAGGGCCTGAAAATCATTCCTCTGAAGGAAAACGGATTAGTATTCAATACCAAGGAAGCGCCTCATTCTCCCTATGGTTTTACGGATACGGTTGCAAAAACAGGTTTTCTTTTTATGGAATCCCTCCTGTTCTGGAGAGCCTGCCGGTTCATGTACGAGCTTGGGAGCAAATTCGGCACACGCGAGACAGACTGGTATGCCGGCCATTTTAAGAAAATAGAAAGCAGTATCGACGTATTGTCCGACCCTGTATCCGGAATATATTTCGCGGCTTCCGATGCCTGCAGGCAGTTAGATATCTGGGGCAACGCATATATGCTTTATATTGATTTTCCCTGCACACAGGCTAAGAAACAGTCCATCCTGCATTTCCTGGCAAAAAATTACGACCGGTACGTTTATAAAGGACAAATCCGTCATCTCTTAAAAGGCGAATATTGGGAACGCCTGCTGATTGAAATTAAGGCGGAGGAATATCAAAACGGCGCCTATTGGGCCACGGCAAGCGGCTGGATTATCTGGTGTCTTGCACAGATTGACATTACCCTAGCCTGCAAAACTCTGTCGGAAGTTGTAACGTATTTTAAAGAGGAAGGTTCTTATGAATGTGTCAATAAGGATTACAGGAAACTTCCCAGCTTTGTGGTAAGCGCGACAAATGTTTACGGCGCCTTGCGGCGGCTGATGGAATGGAATTCCCGCAATTTCGCAGATTATTATGACAATTATATTTCCGAATAATCTGTCCTGTTTATATAAAAGGGGCTGTTGCAAAATCTTTGAAACAGCCCTTAAAGTTTATCTCTGTAATTTTCTAATTCATGAAATATTTCCGATATGTTTTCTCTTAACTGCCAAATATCTCTTGCGCATCCTTTGTTTTTCCTTCTTTTATCCGCTGTTCCAATTTTTGAAGATGATGATAGATGAAGTCATTTTTCATGGTTTCTTCATAAGTTTCCATACTCATAAGTACCATGTCTCCTTAAATACCTATTTAACATTTAATTCCCGCATTCAATACTAATTTCATTAAATTTATCCAGAATATTCTCAATCTTTAAACTTTTCTTAGCGTCTCCCGCCCGGTCTATGACGATTTCGCCCCGGTGCATCATAATAAGTCTGCTACCGTATTTCACGGCATACCTTAAGTTATGGGTTACCATTATGGTGGTAAGGTGCTTTTCCCTTACGATTTTATCCGTTAATTCCATAATAAGATCGGCTGTCTTGGGGTCAAGCGCCGCGGTATGTTCATCCAGGATTAAAAATTCAATGGGCGTCATGGTGGACATTAACATGGCCATTGCCTGCCTTTGACCGCCGGATAAAGAACCTACCGGAATCTGTAACTTATCCTCCAGTCCGAGATTTAAGATTTTTAACCTGTCACGGTAAAAATCGATTCTGTTTTTATCGGTCCCCCATTTTAAATTAAAGGACTTTCCTTTGTTATCCGCTAAGGACATATTTTCCAAAATGGTCATATTGGGGCAGGTTCCCATGGCAGGATTCTGATAGACACGCCCGATCCTTTTTAAGCGCTTGAATTCCGGCATTCCGGTAATATCCGTACCATTGATGGCAATGGTTCCGTTATCCACGGGAATGCTTCCGCATATGATATTGAGCATGGAGGTCTTTCCTGAACCGTTGCTGCCTACCACGGATACAAATTCCTGATCCCCTACGGAAAAATTAAAATGGTCAAATAAGCACATTTCATTTACAGTTCCCGGATTATAATATTTACTGATATTTCGCAGCTCAAGCATTTGCCTTCACCTTCCTTTTCCGGTCATTGCCCAGAATCAAAATGATTAAGAACAGGACCGACGTAATAAGCTTTAAGTCAGAAGGCGCCATTCCCAGCGAAATCGCAAAAGACACGCATGCCTTATAGATTACGGAGCCTATAATAACAGCCGTAGTCGCCTTAACGGCAGAATTTCGTTTCAATAAGTTTGTTCCGATAATGACGCTGGCAAGGCCGATTACAATGGCACCGGGGCCCATGGATATATCAAAAAATCCGCTTTTTTGGGCATATATGCTTCCGGCTAATGCCGCAAATGCATTGGCAAGGGCCAGGCCGATAATCTTAACAGTTCCTTTATCTATCGCCAGGGAAGTAACCAGAGTTTCGTTATCTCCCACGGAACGGAGCAAATAGCCGGATTTCGTATTCAGGTATAAATCCAATAATAATTTCATAATTACTACTATAATCAATAAAATAATGGTGTCCAGAAAAGGATTAAGTCCCTCGGGTATTATTCTAGCAAGAAAAGCATTTTCAAAGATGGATTCCCTCGAAAAAATGGGCAGGTTTGCTTTTCCTGCAATACGTAAATTAATGGAATAAAGCGCCGTCATTACAATAATGCCGGATAATAAATCCCTTACCTTGAATTTCACATGGATAATACCCGTTATCATTCCGGCAATCCCGCCTATTATAAATGAAATAAACAAGGTCAATAAAGGATTTACCCCTGCGATAATTAACACCGCGGTTACGGCTCCGCCAAGGGGAAAGGTTCCGTCCACGGACAGATCCGGAAAATCCAGTATTTTATATGTTATATACACCCCCAGGGCCATAATGGCATATGCAAACCCTTCGACGAGCACCCCCAAAAGAATTGTTAACATGCGATCTACACCTTTCTTAATCTATATGCATTCTTATAGCCAAAGCGGATATGCTGTGACCGCTCCGCTGCGTTTTATCCGCTCTTTCCTTACTGTTCCATAATTTCGCCAAACATTTCCTTTGCCGAATTTACTAAATCCTCAGGCAGTGTTATTCCAAGGTTATCCGCTACTGCGGTATTTCCATAAAATGCGGCTTCCTCAATTATTTCAAATTTCATTTCGCTTGCCTTTTTCTCACCCTTTAATACCTTGGCGGCCATTTTACCGGTCTGAACACCCAAGTCATAATAATCAAGGCCAACGGCGGCCAGACACCCGATCTTCACCTGCTCCACTTCGCTTCCGAATACGGGGATTTTCTTAGCGGCGGCTTTATTTAAGATTACCGGCAGGGAACTTACTACGGTATTATCCGTTAAATTATTAAGACAATCCACCTTTTCCAAAAGATTATCCGCTGCTAAAGGAATATCTGCCGAAGTTGCAATACCGCTCTCCACAATTTCAAAGCCGTAATCGGCCGCCGCGGCCTTATATTCCTCAATTGCAGAGACGGAATTAATCTCGCTGGTGCTGTATAAAATTCCAATGGTTTTGGCGTCCGGCAACACCTTACGAATCATTTCCAATTGATTCTCCACAGGCAGCTTATCACTGGTGCCGGTTATATTGCCATTGGGGGTTTTATCTTCTTTTGCCAGCTCTGCCAGTACCGGATCCGTCACCGCCGTAAAAATAACCGGAATATCCGTATCCTTTGCCGCCCCGTAAGCACTTTGTGCCATAGACGTTGCAACGGCACAGATTAAATCCACTTTCTTTGCTACAAAATCATTGGCAATCTGCGTTGCCGTTCCGCCGTCTGCCTGGGCATTATCAAAAATAACATTTAAATTTTCATTCTCCACATATCCCTCCTCTGCCAGTCCGGCCAAAAAGCCTTCCCTGCAGTTGTCTAAGGATGCATGCTCTGCAAACTGGCCGATTCCTATGGTAATCTGACCCTCTTCTTTTCCGCTGCACCCTGCTGACATACTCATCACAAGTGCCAGCACAATTAATACTGAAATTTTCTTTTTCATAAATTCTCCCACTTTCCAGGAGGTTCCTGCCTCTCCTGATTGATTTTAGGATCGTCATGCGCATCCCGCCTGGATGATTTTTTATTGAATAAGAAATTCACGGAATTTCCTATTCAATAAAAAAAATCCCAAGTATAAATATACTTGAGACGAATAAAATCCGCGGTACCACTCAATTTGACAAAGTCCACTTTTTCATATACTGACATATATGCCATACGGATAACGGTTATGGTTACCGTCAACGCCTACTAAAAATTCGGGTTGCCCTCAAAAGCCCATTCAGCTAAAAACTCCATGCCGCATTCCACCGCCTGCCGCTCTCTGCTATGTCGTATGAAAGCTTACTATTCTTTCTCAAAGGTTTTCACTTATTAGTAAATATATCTTAATATGTTATTTTTATTTTGTCAATATGAAAATTTTTTCGAGTTTCCCTATTTTAAGATTTCAAACCTTTATGAAGCCATTAGCTTAAAATATTTGAAGATATCTAACTGTTGTGATTTGACTTTTTTACGGAAGAAGCTCTCTATCCCGTTTTTGGATTTAAGCAGTATATTTTCAGTCCCATAGCCAAAGGCATAGAATATAAACTTAGGGATGTCGCAGATTCTCTTAGAGCATTCCTTAAGTTCCATTAAAAACAGGGTATCTGCTTTGGAAGAGGTCATTATTCCAACGTATCCCGCCGTTAAGGTGGCTATCATGTTAAAGTTTCGGAGCGATTTTAACAACCCGTATATCTTCAAAGTCAATTTGGAAAATAAAATATGTTTTGCATTTGCAAAAAATCACTTGACTTTTTAAATCCAATAGTTTTAAAATAAAATTATAACATTTGCAAATGCAAAACTTATATTAAAAGGAGGCACATATCAATGAAGAAATTACCTGAATCCGAACTAGATATTATGATGATTATTTGGAAATCAAATCATCCTGTAAGTGTGGCTTACATTTTAGAATGTATAGAAGTAAAACATGAACTTACTTTAAGTGCTTTGCATAGCTACTTAAATAGATTAGTCGAAAAAAATTTTATACTATGCCAAAA
>JAATFT010000084.1 GCA_015655075.1 Clostridiales bacterium
CTTTGTGGGAGGCAAGGAGCGATTTTAGGCGCGTAGTGGTGCTACGCTCCCAAAATTGCGACGCAGTATACCGCAGAGTGGGACGTTCAGAACGGTGCGAGCATTTTTCAAACACGCTTTAGAGCACTTTGCCGGCCGGAGGAATTAGCTGGAATATCAGATAATAAACTGGATATCAACAGTAATTATTACACCAGCAAAATTTCTTCTTTGATTTCTTCTTTCAATGTTTTATAATAAGAAATTAGGTTCCTTAATTTTTCTTAAAAAAGCCAATCAATCATGGAGGGAAGATATGAATAGAAAAGAAGTATTTGAGATAAAAAGCCGGTTAAAGAAAACCGGGTGTACCTTCACAAAAATGTGTGGATGCTATGTAAATTCAGAAAAAGAAATCGTGTTAAAACTGAATGAAACATTTTTAAATCTGGAGGAAGAAGAATTTTACAAATATTTGGATATTGCGAAAAAAACTTTTTCAGGAACCTTGGGAAATAATCTGCTTGAACTGGAGTTTCCGTTAGAGGAAGAAAAAACAGGCGGCAAACAACAGTTTTTAATGGGACTTAGAGAAAGTAAATTAAAGAATGAGGAACTGTTAGAGACCTTCTATCGGCTCATTATTGACAGCTATGATTATGCAGGGAATTATCTTATCTTAGTCTATCATGATGCTTATGATGTCCCGGCAAAAACAACGGATAACCGCAGACTGGACGAATCGGAAGAAGTATATGAATATCTGGTAACAGCTATTTGCCCGGTTGCACTGACAAAGCCCGGACTTGGATATTTGGAAGACGAAAACAAAATCGGAGCACGCAAACGGGACTGGGTAGTCGGAGCGCCGGAGAACGGTTTTATCTTTCCGGCATTTACAGATCGCAGCACCGATATTCATTCGGTTATGTTTTACACGAAAAATGCGGTAGAACCTCACAAAGAATTGATGGAACTGGTATTAGGCTGTCCTGTGAAAGCCACCGCTACCGAACAGAAAAACCTCTTCCAAAACATTATTAAAAATTCGGTAGCTGATTCGGAAAAAAGCAGCAGTATCTTTAGCGGTATTCAGGAAAGTCTAGGCCAGATTGCAGAAGAACAGGCGGCAGTTACTGATTCCTCGGAGGAACCGGTGATTTTGACCAATGAAACCGTTCAGGAGATTTTAGTTGAAAATGGTTTGCCGGAAGAGATTATATCCAAAATAGAAACTGCCTATACGGAAAATTTCAGTGAGGAACCGCCTGTAATTGACCACTTGATTGATAAAAAAGTGTTAGCGGAAAATGAAAAACGCAAAGTGGAAAAAGCACTTGTTGAAAAGGTTCAAAAACTGCAGGAAAAACTGGAGAAAGCGACGAAAGGTACAGGTACTTCCCCATTCTATGATGATTTAGGCAGCCAATCAGAAGAGGTGTTAACTTCTGGATACGATAACAATGTTAATGGTAATAACACGAATGATAATATCATGAATGAAAATGTCATGGATGAAAATATCATGGATGAAAACATACTGAAAGAAAACAGCTCCGAGGAAAGCTATGATATCGTACTGCAGGTAAAACCCCAAAAAAAGAATCAAATCAAATCACAGATTATAGATGGTAAGAAATATATTTTGATTCCTATGGAGGAAGAGGAACAGGCCAAAGTGAATGGAGAAAGGATTTCTTAAGAAATTTAATACATACGTTGAACGGAAACTGCAACAGCTGTTAATTTATTAAATAGTAAATTTCTCAAATTTTCTATTTAATAAAGAGCCTTCCAGGAAGGATGCGTATGACGTGCCGGAGGTTGGTGACCGCTGGCTGTTTTTAAGGATACAAGTGATGATACAATCAGGAGAATTGATTGAAGTTTCTGCGGAAACAGATGCTTATCCTTATTCAGGAGTTGTAAAACGAAATAGCAAAAGTGAACGGAATAGATAAAACCGATGTCAAAAAATTGGAAAACCCCCTCCTATTTAGAGTTACCGCAGGAGGGGGTTTCTTGCCGGAATAAAATAAATATGCTTTGGATGTAGGTTTATCTAACTATTGCCAATATTTCACATGGACGGTATAATAAAGGTTATAATTGTTTTCCGCTTACGGACACGACAGGAACCATGGAGGAATGCATTATTTTGCAGATAACAAAAGGAGATATCAGAATGAATACAAACGAGCAGATAAAACCGCCGGTAGAAGTGGTTTATGAGGAGGAACTGCGGGCCATAGGGGCAAATGATACGGCGAAAAAGCCCTTAAACTGGCAGATGTCACCCCAGGCAGTGAGGACCTTTATTTTAGGCAGTAAAAATCCCATAGTCTATGAGGGAAAGGAATACACCATACAAAAAAAGTATTTAGGGAATGATGCTTTAGTGGAACGCTGTATTGTGACGCTGGCAGGAAACCGCGGTTTAATGCTGGTAGGAGAGCCGGGCACCGCAAAGACCATGTTATCGGAGCTTTTATCGGCGGCTGTCAGCGGCGTAAGCATCAACACTATTCAGGGAACGGCGGGAACAACGGAGGACATGATCAAATATTCCTGGAATTATGCCCTGCTTCTGGCAAAAGGGCCGGTCAGGGAAGCACTGGTACCTTCGCCTTTATATATCGGTATGGAAAAAGGTATTATTACGAGATTTGAGGAAATTACAAGAACACCGGCAGAAATACAGGACAGTTTAATCAGTATCTTAAGTGATAAGGTATTAAATGTGCCGGAGTTTAAGGAGGAAGGTTTCTTATTTGCCAGACAGGGCTTTAATGTAATAGGGACAGCTAATACCAGAGATAAGGGAGTTAATGAAATGAGCAGTGCCCTAAAGCGGAGATTTAATTTTGAAACAGTATTTCCCATCCGGGAAGCCGCTTTGGAAAAACAGATTATCATGAATGAAGTCAATAAGCTGGCGGAGGAAAACAATATAGAGAGAACCGCTGATGAGGATATTGCGGAATTGCTGGCATCCACCTATCACGAATTGCGGGAAGGTATTTCCAGTATGGGGCATCAGATTGATAAACCGGTTGCCGTAATGAGTACGGCAGAAGCAGTTTCCGTCTATTATCAGACCATGCTGGCCGGCTATTATTACGGTGACGGAACCATAAGCACGGATTGTCTGGTTCAGAACCTGCTGGGTGCCGTTGCCAAGGAAAGCAGAGAGGACATTGAGAAGATAAAGGGATATTTTAATACGGTAATCAAGGATAAAGGAAATAAAGAGGGCGGAATATGGATGAAATATTACGAAGCGAGGAAATGGATCAGATAGAGGGAATGGTCAGGCTGGCTTTTTCTTATGAGCAGACAGCATTATATTTTCCCATAAGACATCATAGCCCTGTCTGCGCTTATCATTTAAAAAAGGTAATCGAGGAATACAGGCCGGACTGCATCCTGGTGGAAGGTCCCGCAAGTGCAGGCGGACTGCTTGATATTATGACTCATGAAGATACCAGGACACCCTTTGCTATTTATTATTCCTACCGGGACTTACCGGGTTATGTGAGCGAAGAAAAGGAGGATTATAAGTGCTATTATCCCTTTCTTGATTATTCCCCGGAGCTGGTGGCTGCCAGGGAAGGGCAGAAAAGAGGGATACCGGTGGAATTTATAGACCTTCCTTACAGCGAAATCCTCATTGCCTCCGAAAAGGGAAAGGGACTTTTAAAAAGGTCGGAAAAGAATACCTATAATGATGATTACCTGTTATCGAAAAACCATTACATAAAACAGCTCATAACCAGGGCAGGGCTTAGAAGCTTTGATGAATTGTGGGAAAAATATTTTGAAATAGGCGGAAGGCAGGAGAGTACGGAACAATTTGTAAAACATATGCTGGCCTACTGTCTACTTTCCAGACTTCATTCCGGAGAGGAGGACTTGGAAGCGGAAGGCTGCTTAAGCAGGGAAGCCTATATGGCACAGCGTATAAGGAAAAAGGAGAAGGAGTTTCAGAAGCTTCTGGTAGTGACAGGAGGCTTTCATACCCCTGCTCTCATAAAGCTCTGTCAGGATAAAACAAAACCCCTCACGGAATATACTCTGCATAACATGGAGAAAGGGGCGGAGGGAACCTATCTTTTGCCCTATTCCATGGAGGCCTGTGACAGCCTTAACGGCTATGCCAGCGGTATGCCTTATCCCGGCTTTTATCAGGATATTTATGAAGAGGCGGAAAAACAAAACCCGAAAGCTTTTGAGGATACGGTCTTAAAATACATTGTTGCCACCGGCGGTGCGGTACGAAAAAAAGAAGGAGGACTGTCTGCCTGCGATGAAATCAGTGCCTATTCCATGCTTACGGGACTGTCTTTTCTGCGCGGGAAAAAGGCTCCGGGTGTTTACGAACTTTTTGACAGCATACTGGCCACTTTTATTAAGGGAGAGTATGGCCCCTCCACAGATACCCCTCTTCGTATTTTAAAAGAGAAGTTAACCGGAAATGGTGTAGGCAGGCTGTGTCAAAATGCTAAGATTCCTCCCATTGTGCAGGATTTTGAAGAAAAATGCAGGGAGTTTAAGCTGAATATCCATTCAACCCTGTTAAGTGAAGTGACCCTTGAAATATTTTCATCAAAAAAGCACCGTTTAATCAGCAAATTCTTTTATCAGATGGAATTTCTGAATACGGATTTTGCAGTAAAAACCAAAGGACCCAGTCTTCGTACCGGAAAGGACAGAAACTTAATCCGTGAGATATGGAAGTATAAGTGGAGCAGCCAGGTGGTGGCGGCCCTTATTGACGTGTCCGTATCCGGGGCTGTGCTGGAGGAAGCCTGTACTGCCATAGCCTTAAAGCGTATGAAAGAGGATATGAACAGTAGAGAAGGAGCCGAATTGTTGACACGGATGTATGAAATGGGAATGAAGGAGCAGCTTCCAAAGATTTTATACCGAATGGAAGGCATCCTGCACACGGACGGGGATTTCTTTTCCCTGGTTGATGCTTTGTCAAGGCTTATTATGCTCGAGGAACAAAACCGGCTGTATCAGACGGAAATAGAGCTTGCGGAGTTCATCGGTGCCGCATGTGAAAAAATCATAATCCTCCTGCCTTTGATGGCCAAGATAAAAGAGGAGGATTTATCCTCTGTCATGACAGCGCTGAAAACCATGTACCAATTGATGCAAAGGGAAGATTATCAGGAAAATCGGGAAATATTTTATGAAGCGCTGCAAAAGCTTCTGGAACAGGAGGAGTTACAGGCGGGGCTGGAGGGCTGTATCCGGGGAATTCTTTACGGTACCAGCCTTAATACCGCTTCCGAGATCGAGAGAGCTTGCTACGGTTATATGTCAGGTACCCATGACAAACTGTTGTCGGGGTCAAAACTGTTCCGGGGACTTTTTTTTACTGCAAGGGATTTGGTTTTTGTGGGAAATTCCTTTATTGTGATGATGGATACTTTTATCGGAAAGCTGTCAGAGGAAGATTTTATGGGAATCCTGCCGGAACTTCGTATGGCTTTCAGTTATTTTACACCAAGAGAAATCGACGAGATCGCAAAAAAAGCAGCAGAGCAGCACGGAAGAAAAGGAAAGGACCTGCTGGCTTTAAAAGAAATCTCCCCTCTCATTTATAAATACGGCAGGGAGCTGAATGATACGGTATTAAATAAAATGTGACGATTCAGTGCACTAGTACAGCATTAAGCGAAATCTATGCAATGCTGTACCAGGAAATAAAGGCAGGTGAAACCAATGGCGGATGATATGGAGCAATTGAATAAATGGCGGCTTCTGCTCGGCAAATATGCAAAGGAGCATATATCTTTTGAAGGAGCAAGCCTTCACTATATGGACATGGAAGAAGTAATGGATTATCTGTATGAAAGGGAATATGGGGAGGATTCGGGAGTACGAAAGGAAGGAGGCAGCGGCGATTCCAATTTAACGGTTTCGGACTGGCTGAATAAAATCAGGGTACTGTTTCCGAAAGAAACCGTGGAAATCATGGAACGCCATGCTCTGGAAAATTATGGAATGTCGGAGCTTTTAACAGATAAGGAAGTATTGGAAAAGCTGGAGCCGAACAGAGAACTGTTAAAAACAATCCTTCAGCTTAAGTCCCTGATGAAAGGTGAGATTCTTAACACTGCCCGGAAAATTGTGAAAAAAGTGACGGAGGAGCTGATGAAAAAGCTGGAGCAGGATATGAAGAAAACCCTGTTGGGAAGGCTGGACCGGTCAAAATCAAGCCAGGTACCCTCCATCCGTAATTTAGACATCAAAAAAACCATATCCGGGAATTTAAAGAATTATGATATGGAAAGCAAACGGCTGATGCTTCAACGGGTCTATTTTCATTCCAGGGTTAAAAGATACCATACCTGGCGGATTATCCTGGCGGTGGATGAAAGCGGCTCCATGTTGGACTCGGTGATACACAGCGCCGTGATGGCAGGGATTTTTGCAAGGCTTCCCATGCTGGATACCAGGCTGGTCATATTTGATACCAATGTGGTGGACTTAAGCGGGTATATCGAGGACCCGGTGGAAACGCTCATGAGTATCCAGCTGGGCGGCGGAACCGATATTGCCGGTGCATTGGTTTATTGTGAAGGTCTGATTGACAATCCATGCCGGACTATGGTAGTTCTGATATCGGATTTATACGAGGGAGGCGGTTACCAGAGGCTTTATGCCGTGGCCAGGGGAATCATTGAATCCGGTGCAAAATTAATTGCACTTACGGCTCTTGATGTGGATGCAAATCCCAATTATGACCGGAATGCGGCTGCCCGCCTGGCTGATATGGGAGCGCATGTAGCTGCCGTGACTCCGGAAAAGCTGGCGGACTGGGTAGGGAGGATTATCGGATGAAGGATTGGAAGAAATTACTGCAAGCCGTAAGTGAGGATTACCTGACAGGACTGACAAATAAGGGCATTGTAAAGAGGGCTTGCAAGGATCTGGAGCAGACAGATGTTTGTTTAAAAGAGAAAGAAAGCTGTCTTACAGTCCGAGTGGGGGATACCACCTGCTCCCTTGTATTTCCCCTGGGAGAGAGCAAATGCAGCTGCCCGTCAGTAAGTATTTGCAGGCATATTGTGATGGCAGTTCTTTATGCCAAAGGCCGGTACGGTTCCGAGGATAAAGGAGAGGAAGAAGAGGCACAAAAGGAGGTAGAAGGACAGGCCTTGCCGGCAGCGGAACAAAGGAACAAAAACGGACAAAACAGCGAAGAAAAACAAACGGAAGGGCTCAGGACAGAAAACTTTGGCACCATTCTTAACTATCCTCTGGCAAAGCTAAAAAGAGCAATAGGGGACAGAAGGTTTCAGGACCTTTATTATAATATGGGCCAGGGACCCGAAACGGAAATTACGGTAAGTTCCATTATCACGGTTCTTTTCCCGGATACCGGCATAACGGTCCGTTTGCTGGAGCCGGTGGAATACTCCTCCTGTACCTGTCATAAAAAGGAGCTCTGCCGGCATAAAGCGGAGGCAATCCTTTCTTATCAGCTGTATACGGGAAAATTAGCAGTAAGTGATTTGATACCGGAGACAGGGGAGAAGAAAGCGATCCAAACGGAGGGCGTAAAAGAGTACGGGGAACTTTTAATAAGCTTTCTAGAGGAGCAGCTGGCTACGGGACTGGCAAGAAGTTCTCCTGCCGTAACGGATTCTTTGGAACGTCTGGCTATTTTAAGCCATAATCAAAAACTGCCGGATTTTGAAAGACGGTTAAGAGAAATAAACGGGGAATATCAACTGTATTTTAAGCGGGCGGCTTCCTTTCAGGTAAATAACCTGCTGTACCGGCTTTGCAGCCTATATAAAAAGGCCGAAGCTTTACAGGCATCCCAAACCAATGAGGAATTGGCAGAGCTTGCAGGAGAATTCCGAACCGGATATTTCCCCTGCCCTGCCTTAAGCCTGCTTGGAATGGGACAAAGAGAGTTTCACAGCAAGTCGGGCTATGAGGGGGAAACCTATTATTTTTTAAGTGAAGATACCATGGAATGGTACACCTATACCAATGTAAGGCCGGTTTTTTATGAAAATGGCAAAAAGAGAATCCCAAGTGACAGATCTAAGGCTCCCTGGCAGCTTCCGTGCAAGTTAGAGGAACTGGCAGAGGCAAGGATTCTTTTGTATAACGGGAAAACCTCAAGGAATCACAGGCTGTCTGCCACAGGCGAAGCAAAAGCAGAGTATTTGGGAAAACGCAGACTGGAAAAGGAGAAGCTTAAAAAACAGTACTATGAAGATTTTTTACGGCTGTTTGAAGAACGTATGGCAGATTCCTGGCAGCAGGAGGGGGAGACAAAGGAAGAAAAGCGTCTGGTCCTGATACAGCCTGTCTGTGTGAAAAACGCTTCCTTTGACAGCATTAAACAGGAATATTCCATGGAGTTGTATGATAAAGGGAATCACAGGATTGTCCTTGAAGTTCCCTATTCAAAAACAGAACATTATACCATACGGTATCTGGAGCGTCTGGCAAAGAGAATCGGACAGGGGGATATGCCGGCTCCCTGCTTCTTTGGTTCCCTTTACATCAAGGAAGGCATCATGAGACTGTATCCCATCAATTATTATGAAGACCTGGACTGATTCCGCTGTTACGATCCGGGTCCGTATAGGAGGAATATAGAATGGAAACCAATGATTTTCTGATAGAAGTGATAAAAGAAACAGAAAGGTTGCTTTCGGAATTATTCACCAGCGGATTTCTTTCCGCTCATGACAGTACTCTGGAGGAAATGGAAAGAATGTCGGAAACCTGTATGCAATGCGGACTTATTTTTGCAGGAGAGAAGCTGAAAGGTCTTTCAGAGGAGGTCAGGGCAAACAGGCACCGGATATCCCGGGATTTTGTTCAGGGGACAAATATGTTCTGCAGCCTGTACCAATATGTATCCCTGTGTGAAAAGAAGCTGGAACTGGATAAGGTAATAGAACACTTATAGGAGGATGTGACAAATGAAGAATCAAAAAGAACTGCAGTTGGAAAAAATGCTGGAGGTATTAAGGGGCTTAGGGTTAAGCGCTGACTTACTTGAGACAGCGGAAAAATATGTTTTAGAGGGAAATAAGGAACTGCTGTCCTTATTTCCGAAACAGAATTTATCAAAAATAAAGGGAGAGGAACAACAAAATTCCATTCATATGTTTTCCAATCTATTAAAAAAGAACCGGCTGGAGGAAGTCCTCCGGTTATTCCATATTGTATACCAAATAGGCGGCTCTACCAGTGCCAATGTATTTCCGGTTAAGGAATTATGGTACTATACCCTGAATAATGATTTTATAAAGAATATTGAAGCACATCAGGCAATCTCCCTGTATGCCGAGGGAGTTGCTTATGAATGGTACCATCTGCGCAGGGAGACGGTTAATAAGCTTTTAATGCTTGCAGAAAACAGGAAGGAAGTGCTTTCAGAAGTTCTTGATAACTGGCAGAGTGAATACAATAACGGTAAAATGCTGATTTACACCGCTTATTTTTCTCTGATAAAGAAAAAGGAGCCAAAGCCTGAGGAAAAAAGCGGCATCTTAAGCGGAATAGCAGGCATTTTCCTGAAGAAGGAAGTTGAATACGCAAAAACGCCGGAAGAAGGAAGGCATATGAAAAGTTTTGAAAAGAGTATTCTTGTGAGCATAGGCAAACTGATACCTGTCAGTGAAACAGAGAATGAGAGAATACAGGAATATCTTAAAGCGGATAAGGGGGAAAACGGCTCCCTTAAGGAGGAAGCAGCCAAACTTTTTAAAAAACATCCTATGAATGAATATCTGCTAAAGCTTATAGCCGGATGCATTAATATACATTACGAGATGTCCGGCTGCCTGCTAAACTTTTTGAAGCTGTGTGCCTATGGGAATATGGAGGGCACCATGGATGCGGTATATGCATTTATGGAAAAAGAAGACACCGGTTATTTTAAGGGAAAAATCAAAGCCGATCTGATGCTGGAGGCTGTTCCGTATATTATCTGGTGCGGAAAAAACAGGATCAAGGCGGCGCTGTATTATGAAATAGAACAGGATTACGAGGAGTATGCAAAGGCAGTAGAACAGGCTCCATTGGATATCCATGCAGTTCTCATGGAGGCACTTAAGGAAAAATCCCCCGGACAATATGAAAAGCTGGCTTACAGCAGTGCCTTGGAACTACAGAGAAAAATAACAGACAGCATCCTTCCGGGAGGAAATGCAAGATCGGCGGTTCAGGAATTTCTTCTGGGTAATGGAGCGGTAGAGGCTTTGTATCCTTATGTAAAAGAATTACAAAAAAATAAAAGATATTATTACAGCCATACGAGGGAGAACCTGGAGAGCTACAAAAAAGCCAACGGACATGATGATTTTTATAAACGCTGCATGACTTATCTGGTATTCCGTGAGAGAGGATCTTTCTTTTTTCATAATTTTATACCGGATGGGGAAGACGGATTTCAGGCTAAGGATATCGAAGCTTTATTTCGGGATTGGGAGGACACGGGACTGACTCTTTTGCATCAGCTAAGCGCTGCGGAGTTTATTTATGAGGATATCTATCAGGAGAAACAAAAAGCCTCCTTTTTAGGCCATGCAGTTAATATCTTTACGAAATATTTAGGCGAAAAAGAGGAAGAGATGCAAAAAGCCTTTGAACTGTCAGGAGCTACCGGGAGATTTATGGGAATCTGCACTCTGGGAGCAAATGCAGAGCGGTATAAGGAAAATTTGCTGAAGGCGTTTTCGGATACCTCCAGGCTGGTAAAGGAGCGTTTGGTTGAGGTCGTGGCGGAACAGGAAGAATGGGAACAGGACGTACTGGACAAATTAAAGTCTAAAAAATCCGCGGAGCGGGAGGTTGCCCTGCTTATCCTTACGAAATGGAAGAAGGATTATAAGGCTGCCCTGGAAGAGGCATTAGCTGCGGAAAAAAGCAATAAGATGCAGGACATGATAAAAAATCTCCTGTGTATAGAAGAAAGCACGGAAGGCGCCGGTAATATCTCCGCCTCGGAATATATCAGGGAAATGCATAAGGGAGGAAGAAAAAAAGGGCTGCAATGGGCTTATGAAACTCCTTTTACAACGGTGCACGCAGAAGATGGGACGGAAATTTCCGAGGAATATATGCAGGCAATCCTCCTTAGTTACTACGGCATGACAGTACCGGGAGTAAACAAGGCGGTGCTTCTTCTGACAGAACCTTTAGACCGGAAAGAGCTTGCGCTTTATATGAACGAGCTGTTCGACAAATGGCTGGAGAAGGGAGCGGAGGCAAAGAAAAAATGGGTTCTCTATGCGGCAGCCATTCACGGTGGCGACGATATTGTCCATAAGCTTCGGGCCGGCATCAACCAGTGGCCCCAGAATGCAAGAGGTGCCATTGCGGCCGAAGCGGTAAAAGCACTGGCCGTAAATGATTCCCCTTCCGCCCTCCTCTTTGTGGACAGTATTTCCAGAAAATTTAAATTTAAGCAGATTAAAACGGCAGCTTCGGAGGCACTGCGGTTTGCGGCAGAGCAGCTTGGCCTCACCACGGAGGAATTAGCGGATAAAATCGTGCCGGATCTTGGCTTTGATGAAAAAATGCAGAGAATCGTTGACTACGGAGGGAGACACTTTAGTGTATCCATAACACCTGCATTGGAGATTGAGATATCGGATGAAAACGAAAAGAAGATAAAAAATCTTCCCTCACCCGGCAAGAAGGATGATGAAGCCAAGGCACAGGCGGCTCTTGAGGAGTTTAAGCTGTTAAAGAAGCAAATGAAAGCAGCCGTGGCAAACCAGAAGCTCCGCCTGGATTTAGCCTTGTCTGTTGAAAGAAAATGGGATATTAAAGCATGGAAGACTCTCTTTATTAAAAACCCGATTATGCACCAGTTTGCCATTGGTTTAATCTGGGGAACCTATGAAGGGGACAAGCTTCTTAATACCTTCCGTTATATGGAGGACGGAAGCTTTAACACGGAGGACGAAGAGGAGCTCGTGCTGCCTTTGGAAGGGAAAATCGGGCTGGTGCATCCCATTGAACTATCGAAGGAAAGTATTGCAAAATGGGAGGAACAGCTTAAGGATTATGAAGTTACGCAGCCGGTGGAGCAGTTAACAAGAAAGGTATTTGAACTGAAAGAGGAGGAAAAAGGGAAAAAATATCTGGAACGTTTCGGAGGTTATATACTAAATCCCATGTCCTTATCCGGAAAGCTGCTGGGAATGGGATGGTACCGCGGTTCCGTACAGGATGCGGGAGGATATTATACCTTTTACAGGGAAGATATCCCGCTTTCCCTGGGAGTAGAGCTTCATTTTTCCGGTTCCTTTGTTGGATATGAAACGGAGGATGTCACCGTATATGAAGCCAGGTTTTACGAGGCGGGTACGATTAAGAGAGGAAGTTATGAATATGATGAGGTAACGGAGGAAAAGGCCATAGCTCTTGACAAGGTGCCGGCAAGATACTTTAGCGAAATTGTTTGCCAGCTGGAAAAGGCAACTGCCTCCAGTCAGGAAAGGGATGAGAACTGGAGGAAAAATTTATAGCACTAAGACAGGAAAAAATCACAGTTCTGAAGGTTTTAAACCGGAATAAATTCTGGTTAATTATAATGCTAAGGACGCATAAGAAAGTAACCAGCAGTTCCCTATTATGTATTAAAAACCCACCCAGCTAATATCCGGGAGAGCATCGTTTAATAAAGCGGAGGTATTGCTTAAATTAGGGATAACATAGGGTTCATTTCCTGCATAGGCAGTCACCTTTCCTGATATTTTAACCATAACAGGAAGCTGCTGCAAAATTTTAAAACCGGAAAAGTAACTCGGTTTCAGTAAAGCCGATGAATTTTGCAGCAAGCTCTTGTTTGGATAATCTTAATTTAGTGTATACCAAATAACCGGATACTTCAGCTACTTAAAACTATTACCCTCTGTCAAATTAGAAACATATTGCCGCATTTCATTTTTGGATCTGACGCCGTGGCAATTATTGATTACTTCCTGTTTTTGCTGTTCATCCAGTGATGCGAAGTAACTCATGGCTTCACTGTTCTGAGCCAGAGCCATTCCAAACCCCAAAGGAATACCTTTTCCATCCACATAATTTTTTTCCATAGATCACACCGTGCCTTTCATAAAAATAGTATAAAACGATAGAAATAAAAACAAGAAATTAAATCGGCTTAAAGATAATTTGTTGATATGGTTACAAGATTAGTATGGTTTTTTCACAGAATATTATGAAGGACAAATATTGATACCAATAAAAATTTTTGCATATTTTAACTAAAAAAAGAATAAATTAGATTGAGATTTGTAAAAGTAGAAGTTGCAGAATACAATAGGAGCAAGTATAAATTATGAAAAAATATATATGTCAGGTTTGCGGTTATATTTATAATCCCGAAGGCGGAGATGCAGATAATGGAATCGCACCTGGAACACCATTTGAAAATCTTCCGGATGATTGGGTATGTCCGGTATGCGGAGCCGGAAAAGACGAATTTGAGGTGTATGAGGATTAAATATAAAATAGGGAATGTATTCTGAAAAAAAGATAAGCTAAAATATCAATCTTTCGGGATACATTCTTTTTTTGATAACTATGGCTATACTGAGGTGTCAAAGTTGTAAAATACAATTGATAACTGTTGAAGTTCTAAAGTAACATTGCAATCCTTTATTATTTTATGCTATAATTTAAAGAAAAGGAGGGTTTTATGCAGAAAAAAAAATATAAGATACTCCATTTCGTTACCAAAGTCTTTATTTTAATTTTAGGTTCTGTTCTCGCTTCAACGGGTCTTGAAATTTTTTTAATTCCTAATAATATCATAGACGGCGGAATGACGGGTATCTCTATTATAGCAAGCAGTTTGACGAAATTACCATTAGGTATGTTTATACTTATTCTGAACTTGCCCTTTTTAGTTATGGGCTATAAGCAGATAGGGAAAACCTTTGCTCTATCAACCTTATTTTCCGTTATATGTCTGTCGGTTGGGGTGTCGGTTTTACATCCCATACCCGGACTGACTCATGACATACTCTTAGCAACTGTATTTGGAGGTATTGTACTTGGAATGGGAGTCGGATTGATTATAAGAAACGGAGGTTCCCTGGACGGAACGGAAATCGTTGCCGTTATATTGGATAAAAGATCGTCATTTTCTATCGGAGAAATTGTAATGTTTTTTAATTTATTTATATTAGGCGGCTCCGGTTTCGTATTCGGATGGGATAGGGCGATGTATTCCCTGATTGCCTACTTTATTGCATTTAAAGCCATAGATATTATGGTGGATGGCTTGGATGAATCCAAGGCGGTAATTATTATATCGGAAAAAAGCAGGGAAATTTCCGAAGCAATTATTGACAGGCTTGGAAGAGGGCTTACTTTTTTAGATGGCAAGGGGGCGTACAGGGGACTTTCAACCGATGTGATATATGTTATCGTATCAAGGCTGGAAATAGCTAAGCTGAAAAATATTGTGCAGGGATTTGATCAAGGTGCATTGGTAACTATTACCAATGTGGAAGTTACCGGAAAGCGGTATAAGAAAAAATCAATCCATTAAATTGATATATCAGTCCGCCTGTCCGTCTATAGCAATACGGGTCAGGAAGAAAGCAGAAATTTGTGTCTATTAGGAACAAAGAACATGTTCCTATAGTCGGATGCACAGCGCAAAAGCAGCACCTTTTATCGGAAGATAAAGAACATCTTCCGATAAGTTATACTATAGGAACGAAGAACATGTTCCTATAATCGGATGCACGGCGGTAAAAAGCACCGCCTTTTATCGGAAAATAAAAAGCATATTCCGATAAAATTATATTTTTCGGAATATTACATAAATTCCAGTCGCAAGTAATAACGTTTATAAATTTTGAAACAGCCCCCTGGGCCGGCGTTAGTCTGGGCTATGCCAGCCTTAAAATCCGCGCGGTGCTTGCAACGAGAAAACAAACAAGAATTCCGGTTATCGTTGGGATGGCGAAGGAAAGCAAAGTCCATTTTACACTCTGCGTTTCTTCTTTGATGGTAAGGCAGGTCGTGCCGCAGGGCCAGTGCAGGAGGGAAAACAGCATGGTGCAGACGGCGGTCAGCCAGGTCCACCCATGACTGATGAACAGGGCGCGTAGCTGGGTGAGGCTTTCATAGTCGGTTAAAGCGCCCGTAGCCGTATAGCTCATGATTATAATTGGAACCACGATTTCATTTGCAGGGAACCCGAGGATAAACGCCATGAGGATGTAGCCGTCCAGTCCCAGCAGGCGGGCAAACGGGTCGAGAAATCCGGCGCACTGCGCAAGAAGACTCATGCCGCCGGCCTGAATATTGGCAAGAAACCAGATAACAAGTCCTGCCGGGGCGGCAACCACAACGGCACGGCGCAGTACAAACAGCGTGCGGTCGAGAATGGAGCGTACAATTACCCTGCCAATCTGCGGACGGCGATAAGGCGGCAATTCCAGATTAAAGGAGGAAGGCAGCCCCTTTAGAAGAGTTCTCGATAAAAATTTAGAGATCAGCATGGTCATGCTTACACCAAATACAATAACCGCCGTAAGAGTAAGTGCGGATGCGAGGGACTTAAACGGCCCTGCCACTGCAGCAGTAAAAAACATGGTGATTACTGCAATCAATGTGGGAAAGCGTCCGTTGCAGGGGACAAAGTTGTTGGTTAGAATGGCGATCAGCCGCTCACGCGGGGAGTCGATAATCCGGCAGCCGATTACGCCGCACGCATTGCACCCGAATCCCATGCACATGGTAAGAGCCTGCTTCCCGTGGGCGTTAGCCTTGCGGAAAAAATTATCCAGATTGAAAGCGATGCGCGGAAGGTATCCCAAATCCTCCAAAAGTGTAAATAGCGGAAAAAAGATCGCCATAGGCGGCAGCATGACGGAAACAACCCAGGCCAGCGTACGATAGATTCCTTCCACCAGCAGCCCTGTCACCCATGAGGGAGCAGAAATCCAATGAAAAAATTCCATGAGCCGGTCTCCCGCCCAAAACAATCCGTTTGCAATCAGTTCGGACGGTACGTTGGCCCCGGTGATTGTAATCCAAAAAATACCAAGAAGCATCAGGAGCATAATCGGTATACCGGTAACCTTTGAAGTCAGAATTTTATCGATTTTCCAATCTCGTTCGGCATATTCTTTTTCCTCGTAGACTATGGCCTCACGGCCGATTGCTTCACAGGTTTCAATGATCTGTGTAACGATCCGGTCCCGATAGGATTCGTTTGAAATTCCCCCTTGCTCCAAATACTCTTTTGCTTCTCTCAACCGGGCTGAGACCGTTTCATCCTCCGGAATATCTTTCCCCAGGTAATTTTTCAAAGACGTCAACAGACTTTCGTCGCCGTCCAGCAGCTTAAGAGCAACCCATCGGCTGTTTAATCTTTTGCCGAGAATTTGTTCTATGGCGGGCTGCAACATGGTAACTGCCTCCTCGATTTCCTTTCCGTATGTGATTTTTAAAGGAGCTGTTTCAATATCATCCTGGGTTAAAGCTTCTACCGTGTCCATGAGGCCGTGAAGCCCCTTTCCGCTGCGTGCGCTGGTTCCCACCACCGGAATTCCAAGCTTTTGCGAAAGCAGCCCAAGGTTAATATGGATTTTTTTCTTCTTTGCCTCATCCAGCAGGTTGACACACAGTACAACGCGGCCGGAAATTTCCATTGTTTGAAGGACCAGATTTAAATTACGTTCCAGACAGGTGGCGTCGGCTACGACAACCACTGCATCCGGTTCCCCAAAGCAGATGAAGTCGCGGGCAATTTCCTCCTCTTCAGAATTAGCCATTAAGGAATAGGTGCCTGGAATGTCCACCAGAATAAAATTTGTATCTTTATACCGATATATTCCCTGGGCGTTGGCCACGGTTTTACCGGGCCAGTTTCCCGTATGTTGATTCATTCCCGTCAGGCTGTTGAACACCGTGCTTTTCCCCACATTGGGGTTCCCAGCCAGAGCGATTACTTTATCTTGCGCGGTTTCCTTTTCAATTTGCAGCACATTGTCGCAGCCGCATAATACTCCTGTTCCCGTTGATTTTATAGACAATCTCATAAATTTCCCTCCCAAATTTTTAAGTTTTTACGCAGTAACCAATATTTTATCGGAAACATCGGACCGCAGTGCAATGACTGCCCCGCGGATCCAATAGGCGGTCGGATTTCCGGAGGGGCTTTTGTAAAGCGCTACGATTTCCGTGCCGTTTACGATGCCAAGATCCAGTATTCGTCTTCTGACGGCGCCGCTTGCCTCTAAGGATGTAACACTGGCCTTGACTCCCAAGGGCAGCTGATTTAACGGTATTTTTTTATGATTCATAACATGACCTCCTAAAGATTGTTTTGTAACCCGGACAATTAATAGATAAAGCACCGGCTAATTTTTTTTCACTAGGCTAATATATGTTTTTTTAACTGAAAATGTGCTTGCCATTTGCGGCTATTTTTCCATCAGTGGTAAAACCGCAGATACGATAAATAAGCCTTTTTTGCGGCTCTGAAAGCATCTTACTGACCTAGAGCGTGTTTGAAAAATCATTGCACCGTTCTGACCGCCCCACTTTGCGGTATGCAGCGCCATAATTTTGGAAACGTAGCCCCAACTATGCTCCCAAAATCGTTCCTTACCTCCCACAAAGTGGAACACCTAACCCGGCACAAGCATTTTTCAAACATGCTCTGGACAGCAATAATTTAATGATCTCTCCACCGCTTAACATGAATAATTTTTTCTTGCTGTCATATTGAGAAAAATCCAGCTGGTGGTCTTGACTCTTTAAGCGCTGCTTCGGATATGATGTAAAAAAATGCAAAATAAAATGTAAAATATGAACAAAAAAAGAGTGAAAATTCTTATATAATATACAAAGTGTAGAAAAATAATTGACATTTTAGAGTAATTAAACTATAGTGAGTATATAAATATTAAACAAGTTTTTATGGTGTAGTGTAACTTATATTGTAAAAATAATAAAAGAGGAGTGACATGAGAGTGGCCGATGTAACCATTCAGGATATAGCCAGAGAAGCAGGAGTGTCTAAAGCAACAGTGTCACGCGTCTTGAATAATCCGTATATTGTAGAAATTGAGACAAGAACTAGAGTGGAGAAAATTATTAAGAAGAGGAATTATACTCCATCCGCATCTGCGAGGAACTTGTCAAAGAGAATGTCTGATACAATTGGGTTTGTAGTACCTGAAATCGACAATCCATTTTTTTGTGACATTCTAAGAGCTGTATCCAGTGCAATTGATGATTTTCATTTCACATTAATTTGCTGCAATACTGACGATGATATGGAAAAGGATTTAAAGGCCCTAGTGATGCTAAAGGAACATCGGGTCAGAGGGCTTCTTTATACCCCAGCTGTGGATTACCGTACAGAAGAAGAAAGAGTTCATCTTGTGAAAATCTTAAAGGAGATGGAAACACCGGTAGTAATCATGGACAGACATATAAATATAGGTGATTTTGATGGTATATATTTCAATGATTATCAGGGAATGTATAATGCGACAAAGGCTCTTATTCAACAGGGACATACAAAGATTGCAATTATTAATGCAACTTTAGATCGTGTACTGGCACGTACAAGAAGAGACGGCTACATAGATGCACTAAGAGATTCCGGTATTGAACCGGAAGAAAGATATAATGTTGAAGGTGACTATAGGATGTTAAAAGCCTATGAACTATCTAAGAAGCTATTAGCGCTGAAGGACAGGCCTACAGCAGTAATTACTTGTAATAATAATACAACATTGGGGTTTTTTAAAGCACTTAGGGAGCGTAATGAACAGGTTCCAAGGGATATTGTGAATATTGGTTTGGATATGATAAAAGAATTGGACGTGATGGGATATAGGAT
This sequence comes from Clostridiales bacterium, assembly GCA_015655075.1. GTDB lineage: Bacteria > Bacillota > Clostridia > Lachnospirales > Lachnospiraceae > Anaerocolumna. The sequence goes on from JAATFT010000084.1 coordinate 18,857, forward strand.
GAATTTTATAGAGAGGGACCCTAAGCTAATGGGGCAAAAAGCGTATGAGTTATTATCAAGGCGTATGAAAGATAACAAAAAGCCTATAAAGGAAGTTATATTGGATACCAAACTTCATCTTTATGATATATAGTAATTGTATGGTAGATAATAATAAATCGGAGAGCTGAAAATTGTTGTATAGGGAATGTAACCGGTTACAAAAAGCAGGATTTTAGCAACATATACTAACTATAAGATAGAAGGGAATGATAGGAAACAACGATTAAAACTGATTATGGGTGTGGCTTAGCAGCCCATGATTTTAAATACGGATATTAGAGGCTATGCAAAAGAGGTGGAAATTATGAGATAATAGGATGAATTTTAAAAAGAGGCCTCCCTAAGTTAATGGGGTAAAAAGCGTATGAATTATTATGAAGACATAGAAAAGGAAAGAAAAAATCTATAAAAAAATTATATTGGATACTAAATATCACTTTGACAATATATAAGCGATAAAACAGAAATTTAGGAAGGAATATTATATATGGAATGTAACCGGTTACAGAGGACGAGATTTTAGAAACATTGCAAAATATACGAGGGGAATGATAGGGAATAGCAATAAAACGGTAATTTGAAAAAATACTATATATGGAATGTAACCGGTTACAAAAGGCGGATTTTAGCAATATATACAAAGTATAGAGGAGGGAATGTTATGGAACAACAATTAAAACTGATTATGGGATGTGACTTAGCAGCCTATGACTTTAAATGCGAAATATTAGATGCTATGCGCAGGAATGGATATACCATAAAAGATGTTGGATGTAATTCTTCCAAAGAAGGTCTTTATGCACCTATTGCTAAACAAGTTGCAGATGCGGTTGCAAGCGGTGAGTATAATTATGGCATTTTAATTTGCGGCACCGGACAGGGAATGGCTATGGCAGCGAACAAAGTAAAGGGGATAAAGGCAGCACTTTGCTATGATATATTTCCGGCTGTTATGAGTAAAGAGCATAACAATTCTAATATCCTATGTACCGGGTCTTGGATGATAGACGTGCCAAAAGCCTTGAAAATGATAGAGGCGTGGCTTTTTTCAACATATGCGGGAAACCACGACGACGGGCTTGCACTTGTAGAACAATATGAGGAGGAACGCTGGTGTGAGTGACAGATTTAAAGAACTATCGACCATGGCATTAAAAGAACTGGAAGCTGTATTTTCCAGAATGGGTGATTCCAATGTAAGGAATTTATTGGAGTTAATAAAAAAAACACCTAGAATATTTTTATTTGGTGCAGGAAGAGAGGGATTGGCAACAAGAACATTTGCCATGAGGCTTATGCATCTAGGAAAACAGGCTTTCTGGGTGTGGGATGATACGACTCCATCAATTGGAGAAGGTGATCTTATGATTTGTGCATGTGGGTCAGCCGATGTGGGACATGAAAACTATATGACACAGTTGGCAAAAGAACAGGGGTGTACCTTGGCACTTGTGACGCCATCTGACCAAGGCCATATTCTTCAAATTGCAGACTTGGTGGTGAATCTGCCGGCTGCAGCATATAAGGCACAGGGAGATTTCGTTATATCAGAGCAGCTAATGGGGAATCTTTTTGAACAGGCTTTATTTATTTTCTTTGATGTAATCGTTATGATGCTAAGAGAAGAATTGAACGTTAGCAAGGAAGAAATGATAGGCAGGCATCGCAATATTGAGTAGAAACGATGCACATGATTTAGCCCATTCAAGGGCCGCGTTACTGCGGGTTTACATATTAATATACAGATATAAAGGAGGGTTTACAACATGAAAAAGATGAAAAAGTTACTGGCGGTATTGCTGACAGGAGTTCTGGTATTTTCTTTGGCAGCTTGCTCACAGGAAGGAGGAAGCGCTTCACAAGAAACTGCTACAGATGGAAGAGAGGAAACAACAGGCAGCGATTCAGCAGGCGGAGACTTATTTGATCCGGCCAACTATAAATCATCAAAAGACAAGTCCGAATGGACAATTGCTGTAGTAACAAAAGATAATACGGCAAACTGGTTCAAACGTATGGAAATTGGCGTAAATGAGTTTGGAGAAGAAACAGGAATCAATGTAATTCAAAAAGGACCGGCTAATGCAGATGCAGCTTCTCAGGTACAAGTAATCGATGATCTTATTAACCAAGGTGTTGATGCTCTTTGTGTAGTGCCGATTGATCCAGGCGCTATTGAAGCATCTTTAAAGACAGCTATGGAAAAAGGGATAGTGGTAGTAACTCATGAAGCTTCTAACCAGAAGAACACTCTATTTGACACAGAGGCGTTTACAGCAGATGCATTTGGTGCAGCTTTAATGGATGCTTTAGCGAAAGATATGGGTGAAACCGGTAAGTATGCATTAATGGTAGCTTACACAACCTCAACAACTCATATGGAATATGCAAATGCTCAAAAGGCACGTCAGCTAGAAGCATATCCAAATATGGAATTAATCAATGATGGTGCAGTACCAAGTGCCGAATCAGAAGAAAGTATTGATACGGCTTACGAAAGAGCAAAAGAAATCTTAAAAGCAAATCCGGATCTTAAAGGATTTACTGGTGTAGCTTCTACAGACTGCCCGGGTATTGCAAAAGCGGTAGAAGAATTAGGATTAGATGTTAAGGTTGTTGGTGTTGGTACTCCAAATGAATTCAAACCTTATGTAGAATCAGGAACCATTTCCACAATTAAATTATGGGATCCAAAGGATTCAGGATACATTATGTGTAAAGTGGCTTCCATGATTCTTGGAGGGGAAAAAATTAGCGAAGGGGCCGACCTTGGTATTGAAGGATATAACAATGTATCTATTGTAGAAGGCGACAATAAGTGTATTATCGGAGAAGCAGATTTAACAATTACAAAAGATAATATTAACGATTATGATTTCTAAAATATAAACAAAATCGGATACAGTGGCTAAAATACTCGCACACCTTACAATAATTTGTGTGAGGTGTGCGATGTATTTTAGAAAAAGTAATCAAACAAGTGAAGGTTTTAATTAGGTACAGGCAGGAAAATCAGGTATAAGGATATGTGATGAATGGGAAGGTACGGTGATATGATGAGTAATATTCTATGTGCAAAAGGAATTAAAAAATCATTCGATGGCGTACATGCATTAAAAGGTGTTGACCTGACTATTAATAAAGGGGAGATCCATTGCTTAGCAGGAGAAAATGGGTGCGGTAAGTCAACAATTATAAAAATTATTTCTGGGTTTTATAGGCCGGATGAAGGGGCTATTGAAGTAGCGGGGAAGGGCTTTCCTGTTATGACGCCTACACAAGCTATTAAGGCTGGCATACAAGTGATTTATCAGGATTTTTCTGTTTTCCCCAATTTAACTGTTTTGGAGAATCTAGCTTTTAACCAGGTATTAGCGAATAAGAAAAGGCTTGTTAATAAAAAGGAATTTAGAAAGATTGCTGAAGAAGCAGTTAAAAAAATAAATTTCGAAGTGGATTTAGATGCATTGGTTGAAACCTTACCGGTAGCTGATAAACAGTTAATTGCAATTTCGAGAGCTTTACTGGACAACGCTAAATTAATCATTATGGATGAACCTACGACTGCACTTACCAAAAAAGAAATCAAGCGTTTGTTTGAAATCATAGCAGCTTTGAAAAAAAACGGTGTAACTATACTATTCGTTTCACATAAGTTAGATGAGGTATTTGAGATATCAGATAGTATTACTATATTACGAAATGGTGAGAATGTAATCAGCTGCCCGACATCTGAGATTACAGAAGAGAAATTTGCATACTATATGACAGGCCGTCATTTTGATACTGCTCAGACAAGAAAAAATATGAAAAAAAATATTGGTGCGAAAATGCTGGAAGTTAAGAATTTAAGTGCACCGGGGTTTGAAAATGTAAGCTTTGAATTACATAAGGGCGAAATCTTAGGTGTTATAGGGCAGCTTGGTTCGGGGCGTACAGAATTATCACTTGCCCTTTTTGGATTATTAAAACCGACAGACGGAAAAATCATTATGGAAGGCAAGGAGGTTAAGCTGCCAAATGTAAATGTTGCTCATAAGCTTGGTATTGCATTGGTACCGGAAGATAGATTGACCGAGGGATTATTCCTCTCTCAATCCATTGTGAAGAACATCACTGTTTGCAGAATGGATGAGCTGGCAAGTTCAATAGGAATCTTAAGCAACAAAAAGTCAGTAGAAGAGTCTGATAAATGGGTGAAAGGCATGGGAGTTGTAACGAAAAATCATGAGCTTCCAGTACAGACACTATCCGGAGGTAACCAGCAGAAGGTAGTCCTGGGAAGATGGCTTGCTACGACTCCGAAAGTGTTGATTCTTAACGGACCAACAGTGGGTGTTGATATTGGTGCAAAATATGATATTCATAATTTATTGCGTAAGCTGGCGGAAGAAGGCATGGCGATTATTGTTGTATCTGATGATGCGGAAGAAGTTATTGAAACCTGTAACAGGGCGATCATCATGCGGAGTGGGTATGTAACAGGAGAAATAAGCGAAGAAGCTTTAAGTAGGGAAGCATTGGCTTTGGCATCAAACTAAAGGGAGGGAGAACAGGATGAAGAAGTTTGATTTTAAGAAAATTTTAAAGCATACTGAATTCTATGTATTTGTTATTATTATTGCACTATCCCTCATTATACAGGCACGTTCAGGATTGTTTTTTGCGAATAATAATATAGTAGATTTGCTGCGCTCACTTATTGTTCCGTCTATTTATGCCCTTTGCGCACTCTTGGCATTTGTAAGTACGGGACCGGACGTATCATTTCCATTGATTGCTGCTCTTAGTGCATACCTGGCAATTATCGTGACAAAAGCAATCGGCTATACGGGGTCAGCCTTCTTAGTATTCATTTTTGCAATTATATTTGGAATGGTTATGGGAGCCTTAAACGGATGGATTATTGTAAAATATAAATTTCCAAGTTTAATTGTTACACTTGGTACAAGCTCTATCTTCAATGGTATCTTGTTAGGGGCTTTTGAAGCCGGCCGTATGGACTTGCCTCAGCCTTTAGAAAGGCTTGGCGAAACATCATTATTAACAGTTAAAAATGCCAGGACAGGGCTTGGTTCATCCCTTCCAATGACGTTCTTAATTATGATAGGGCTTTATATCATTACATATTTAGTTCTAAATTATACTATGGTAGGACGTGGAGTCTATGCCTTAGGCGGAGATGAAATATCAGCTGAAAGGGCTGGGTTTAATGTAAAGGCAATCCGTTTTGGCATATTTGTTGCTAACGGTGCAATTGCTGCAATTGCAGGTGTATGTTACTCAGTTATGTCTATGAGGTACCTTCCTACAGAGTATGAAGGGGGAGAAATGATCGTTATCGCCGCTGTTATTCTGGGGGGAACCAGAATGGCTGGAGGCGTTGGAACATTAAAGGGATGTATCCTTGGAACACTGTTACTAACTATGGTTTCTAATAGCTTGATTCTTGTTGGAATTCCGGTATCCTGGCAGAGGGTATTCATTGGCGTAATTATCATCATCGGTACTGCAATATCAGCTCTTCAAAGCTATACGGCAGGACGAATAAAAAGCAAAGTAAAAAAGGAGGCAGCATAACATGATTAAAGCGAAGAAAATTGATGATAATATCGTGAGATTACTTATAATTCTTACTGCCTTTATTATGATAGCTTGTGTTACAAGACCTGCAAACTTTATACAGCTAGGCAACTTCCAGACAATGGTTAAACAGATGTCTGAATACGGACTGATGGCATTGGGGGTCGGAATCTGTATGATTTCCGGCGGTATTGATTTATCAACGGTTTACATCGCCAACTTAACAGGTATTATTGCCGGCATGATGATGCAGAATATGGCAGCTGGCAGCAACGGAAACGGATATATCTATTTAGCTATCCTTGTTGCACTATTAGTAGGGGCAATCTGCGGCATTTTTAACGGATTCCTGGTATCTTACTTAAGAATTCCAGCTATGCTGGCGACTCTTGGGTCTTATCAGTTGTTTATGGGTATCGCTATCGTTATTTCACATGGAAGTACAGTAAGCGGGATTCCAGAGGCTTATACCAGATTTGGGACAACACTGATAGCACAAATTCCTGTTGCATTTATTATCTTTCTATTAGTAACAATAGTATTAAGCTTTATTATCAGTAAGACTAAATTCGGTCAAAGGATTTATCTTGTAGGAACTAATGCGCAAGCGGTAAAGTTCGCGGGCATTAAGTATAATGCAATAATTATCAGAGCATATATGATATCTGGTTTAATTTCGGCTATCGCAGGCCTTGTAAGCCTGGCGAGAATTAACTCTGCAAAGGCGGATTTTGGTTCAAGTTATACTATGCAGACTATCTTAATTGCTGTACTTGGAGGAGTTCACCCGGATGGTGGATTTGGATCTATTCCAGGAATTGCTATCGCTGTAGTAATCCTTCAGATTTTATCTTCTTATTTGAATATGTTTCCTAATATCAGCAATTACTACAGAAATTTAATCTGGGGTTTTGTACTCATTGCAGTATTAATTATTAATTTTGTCATAAATAAAAGGAAAGCAGCAAAACTTAGAAAAATGAGTTGACAAAAAGAGGACGTACCTGGAGGGTATCCCAATATTCTTACATATACACGGAGAATAGTGCGAAATAAAAGGAAATTTCACGCTTTTTATTTAAGGCAGTACCGCAGACCAGCCTGCGGTATGCAATGGGCGTTAGTGTTGAAAGAAAATATAAAAGTGAAAGGAAGCCGCATTGTGATTTTTTCAATACTGTTTTATTTTAGTATTGGCAATAGAATGCTTGTTTTACCCACATTCTATTGTATGTGGCAAATGTAATGGGTGTAAAAATGAAACAGCCAAAAATATTAGTCGTTGGAAGTATGAACATGGACTTATATATGTATAATATACCTAGAATCCCAATTTTGGGTGAATCGGTTATGAGCAGTGGGTATGCTTATGCTACAGGCGGCAAAGGCTCTAATCAGGCGTATGCCTGTGCTCTTCAGGGAGGGGATGCCGTTATGGTAGGACGCGTAGGAAAAGACAGCAACGGATATGCTCTTAAAAAACAGCTGGAATGTGTAGGTGTGAATACCCAATATATGATCTTTGATGAAGAATCACAGACAGGTTTGGCTGTTATGAATGTAACGGAAGATGGAACGTATTTTTCTTGTGTTGCATTAGGAGCAAACCAAAAATTAAGTCCTGAAGATGTGGAAAATGCTTTAAACCAAGAGGATTTTGATATGGTTGTTATGCAGCTGGAATTTCCTCTCGAAACAGTTTACCGCACATATGAGATGGCCTCAGAGAAGAATATCCCTGTTTTTCTAGATGCAGGTCCGGCAATGTCTATTCCTTTAGAACGGTTGAAAGGAATCTTTGTAATATCTCCAAATGAAGCTGAAACCGAAGCACTTACGGGGATTTATTTGGATTCGAATGAGGCTATTGAATTAGCAGCAAGAAAATTATATGAAGCTGTAAAGCCAGAATACGTTATTTTGAAGCTGGGAAGCAGGGGAGCTTATCTTTTTAATGGGAAAGAAGAAAGTTTGATTCCCTGCTTTAAAGTTAAGGCTGTAGATACTACGGCGGCAGGAGATACCTTTGGAGCAGCACTTGCTATCCAGTTATGTAAAGGAGTAGAAATGAAAGAGGCTATTCGTTTTGCCCATGCAGCCGCCGGTATCTGTGTCTCGAGAAAGGGGGCTCATCCTTCTATACCGACAGATAAGGAAGTTGTTGAGTTTCTTAGCAGAAAATAGTTAAAAGGCGGATGCGGATAATGGATGACAGGATTTTACAAGAACAGAAAGGATGAGATTAGAAGTGAAAAGATATATTTCGCCGTCGCTTATGTGTGTAGATTTGATGAATGTGGAGCGTGATATCAAAGTGTTAGATGAAGTGGGGGTTGATTATCTTCATATTGATATTATGGATAATCATTTCGTACCTAATATTGCTTTGAGTACGGATTTTATTGATAAATTGAGGACGATTACGTCTTATGATTGAGAGGCCGGAGTTGTCTTTTACCCGTTTGAAAGGCTGTACAAAGGATGATATTGTGTCTATTCACTATGAGTCTACGGTACATATACAAAGGGCTCTTGAAATGTTAAAGGATATGGGGGTAAAGGCAGGTATTTCTCTAAACCCGGGTACGCCGCTTACTGTACTTGAGGATTTGTTTCCAGATTTGGATGTAATTTTAATTATGACTGTAAATCCAGGATTTGCAGGTCAGAAGTTAATTCCAGCTACGCTTGATAAAATCAGGAGACTAAGGAAGTTTTTGGATGATAAGGATTATACAGATATATTAATAGAAGTAGATGGAAATGTAAGCTTTGAGCATGCAGCCAAAATGCATAAAGCGGGAGCCAATATTTATGTTGCAGGAAGCTCCAGTATATTTAGGAGTGATGGCAATTTATTGAAAAATACAAATAAGATGCGGAAAATTATAAATACATAGAAAGAAATGATGACATGGATAAACAACTATATAATATTACTTCAAAGATAATTATTACGGAATGTGAAAAGGCACTCTCCGCCATAGATAGCGAGCAGGTAATAGATTATATCAACATGGTGCTAAGTGCAAAAAAGGTGTTTTTTGTAGGCGTCGGTCGTGTACTTCTTGCTTTGGAGTGCATTGCCAAACGCTATGCACATCTTGGAATTAGAAGTGTAATTGTAGGTGAGATTACAGAGCCGGCGATTACGAAGGATGATGTATTGATTGTGGGATCTGGCAGCGGTGGAACACTTTTTCCGGTGGGGATAGCAAGAAAAGCCAAAGAAGCCGGAGCTAAAATTATACATATCGGAAGTAATCCCAATAGCGAGATTAGGAAAATTGTAGATTTGTTTGTCCGAATTCCTGTAGAGAGCAAGGCAAAGCAGCCTGATGAAATACATTCTGTTCAACCGATGACATCTCTATTTGAGCAGTCTTTACTTTTATTTGGGGATGTAACATCTATGATGATTGTGGAAGATAAAAGGATAAATATTCAGGAATTATGGCAGTATCATGCGAATTTAGAATAGAGAGGATGAGAGTTGGCTGATAAAACTTTGAGATGGGTAATTGCAGGTAAAGGTTATATTGCACATCTAAATGTTGTATACGCGGTATTGCCGGATGATTGGATTACAAATTAAAGGTAACGGCTATGAAAGGATAAATTAAACAAGTAGCAGTTGCATTTTTATTTCCGTGAAAAAAAGTTTATTAAAGGAGGAAACTATGAAATTACAGTTAGCATTAGATGATATTACGCTTGAGGATGCATTAGAATTAGTAGAAAAGGTAAAAGATTACATAGATATTATTGAAGTTGGAACCCCTCTTGTAATAGAAGAGGGCATGAGACCAGTTCGGGCATTAAGAAAGCATTTTCCAGACAAGGAGATTTTAGCCGATTTAAAGATTATGGATGCCGGTTATTACGAAACAGAAGAGGCCTTAAAAGCAGGGGCAGATTATGTGACTGTGCTGGGAGTTACGGATACCTTAACAGTAAAAGGCTGTGTAGAAGCAGCAAATGCCTATGGAAAAGAAGTTGTAGTAGATATGATCTGTGTTTCAGATATGCCAAAGCGCATTGCTGAATTGGAAGACGCTGGAGTGCACGGATTATCTGTACACATCGGTGTGGATCAACAGGCGGCGGGTATAGAACCAATTGATGATTTGCGTCTTATGAAAGCTCATACGAGGAAGGCAAAAATATCAGTTGCCGGTGGTATCAATATTGATACGATTCCTATGTATGCCAAAGAAAAACCAGATGTGATGATTGTAGGCGGCGGTATCTGCCATGCAAAGAATCCGATTGTAGCGGCAAAAGAAATCTATGAAGCTTTGAAAGGATGTGAATAAGTTATGGTACAAGCAGTATATCTAAAGAAAATCCTAGAAGAATTACAAGTAGGGGCAGCTTTTATCAGTGAAGAAGAGCTTCAGGGCTTTGCAGACCTAATTCTTCAGTCAAAGCGTATCTTTGTAGCCGGTGTAGGACGCTCTGGGTTCGCAGCCAGGGCGTTGTCTAATCGACTGATGCACCTTGGATTAACAGTCTATTTTGTAGGAGAACCGACAACTCCATCGATAGGAAAAGAAGATTTACTTATCATAGGTTCAGGATCAGGAGAGACGGGAAGCCTTATAACTATGGCAAGGAAGGCTAAAAAGCTTGGCGTAAAGATTGCTACTGTCACTATTTTCCCAGAGGCAACTATTGGAAGCCTTGCAGACAGGATTATTAAAATTCCAGGTGTGACTCCAAAAAGTGAGCTACAAAGCAACTTTGAATCCTTTCAGCCAATGGGAAATTCCTTTGAACAGTTAACATGGCTTGTCTATGATAATTTAATTATGATTCTCATGGAAAAAATGAATAAGACAGCAGATGAGATGTTTAAATTACACGCAAATTTGGAATAGAAATGAGGGAAAAAGAAGTTTAACTGGGAAAGTATTCAAGAAATATGGCAAGAAAACCGAACGAGCCTGAAGAAAACCTCCTTCACCATGTGGAAGTATTGGCTTCATGTCGGGTAATATCGTATTATTTGCCGTTAAGGCTCCTCTCGTTAAACTTGGCTAGAGCGTGTTTGAAAAATCATTGCACCGTTCCGAACGCCCCACTTTGCGGTATTCTGCGTCGCAATTTTGGGAACGTAGCACCACTACGCGCCCAAAATCGCTCCTTGCCTCCCACAAAGTGGAGCATCCAGCCCGGCATAAGCATTTTTCAAACACACTCTAAGCCATTTATCAATTCTATAAAAATTATTTTCTTGCAGATTTTAAAAATAAATGGAATATTTTCAATAGAATGAGCATAAAACTTGCACAATAATTTTTTTATAGAATAGACTGAAATGAGAATAGGATTCATAGCAGTCCAAGGTAGTTTTACAGGAGTTAATATGGATTATAATAATTTTGGAAATGTAGCTGTAACAGATGTAGGAGTACCTTATGATGATATTAGTTGGTATGATATAGAAGGTCAGCCGTTTGGCCTGGCTTCTCGGTTTAATGCAATTGTATTTGATGATGCCAATAACATTATTGATGTGGAAGGCCCCATGGCAATAGGCGGAAGTTTTTACAGCCCGCGGGGCTTAAGTGTTGGATTTGAAAGAGATTCCAGGAATCAGATAAGGTATTCTCCTGATTTAGTAAGATTTTTAGTAGGCGGTAATATATCCATGGGAGGGCCCTTGGTTGTTATCGGTCATGTTGTAGCCGGCGGCGGTTTCCGTGCGGCGAAAGGAAGTTCCTATTTAATTGGGAAAGACGGAACACAGGAGCAGAACCAGGAACTGAATTATTTATATCAGGCAGCCGGTGGTAGCAGATATTGGACTATTAGTGATAAAGGGGATCATTATGTGATTCCCAGCTATGATGTGCCGCGTTATATTCCGGCTTCCAGAATCGGTGCGAATTTGCCTTTGTTTTTCCAGAATGCAAGGGCAGGTATGGATTATTATATGAACTGTATAGAATCGCTGGAGGTTAACGGTACTGTAGTAGATAATAATTATGAACTGATACTTCGAGGCAACGATCCAAACCAAAATGTATTTCTGATTGACGCCCGGCCCAACGGTCTGTTAAATAAAGGGTTAAGGGCTGAAGTACCGGCAGGAAGTCGGGTTATTGTACGTTTAAGAACAGGAGATAACGCGCATTTGCAGTACGGCGTTTATGGTGAGGAAAGCAGAGCCGGCCAGACTCTTTACGTATTTGAAGATGCCTCCAATATCTATATGGAAAAGTCCTCTGATATATGGGGCAGCATATTAGCACCCCAGGCTATGTTCCATGCTCATCCCACAGGCGGTCATGTAACTGGAAATGTAGCACTTCGTGCTTTTGCCGTAAATGCGGGCAGCGGATTTGAGTTTCATTATTACCCGTTTGTCGGAGGCTTAATCTGTGCTGAAGTAGCACCGGCACCACCGGTACCTCCGCCAACGCCGGTTTGCCCGCCCTGTCCGGAACCGGAACCTTGTCCTCCGGCACCGCCCTGTCCGGAACCGGAACCCTGCCCTTCGGCACCGCCTTGCCCGGAGCCGAAACCTTGTCCTCCGGCACCGCCCTGTCCGGAGTCGAAACCCTGCCCAACTTGTCCGGAACCGAAGCCGTGCCCGACCTGCCCAGAGCCGAAGCCGTGCCCAACCTGTCCGGAGCCGTCCACAGAGTACGTTGTTTATCCTATACCCGTTCCGGTTCCTGTAGCAAAAGAACCGATTGAATGCCCGAAGTGCCCGATTACACCCGGTGTCATTATAGGGTGCATATGGGGATGCCATTGCTGCAAAACCCATGAATGGGAAGTTAAGCTTTATAAAATATGCGATGATACGAAATCATTGCTTTATTGCCGGAGAATAATCGGCTATGGCTGCTTTGAGTTCAAAGTACCTTATGAAGGCTGCTATTCACTAACCGTATGCCCTGCCGGTAATTATAGAATGGGCAACAGATGCAAACCAATTATTTCTTTAAAGAATATCGGCGTTACAAATTTTTTAGTTGAATAGTATTTTTATGTTTGTATTTTAAACCGGGTTGTAATTAGATAATTTATACATCTTTAAATTACCTAATTATAGCCCATAAAATGGAAGAGAACTGCCCCATGTATCTTGTACAGTATTAGTTGATGCATTTGAGGCAGTTCCTTTTATAATAAAATAAATTGCCTGCACATTATGAATTTTTCAGTGCATTATCCAGTCTTTCCACCAGATATTCTATATCAGTCTCGTCTATTACCAGGGGAGGCTGAAAAGCCAGGACATTGCGGTATAGTCCGTTCTTACCCAGAATAATTCCATCCTCCTTCAGCAGTTCAAGGACGGCGTCGGTTTTAGCCGAAAGGGGCTCTTTACCTTCGTACCCAAGCTCCATGCCAAGCATAAGGCCTTTTCCCCTTACCTCTCTTACAAAGGGGTACCTTTCCTTTAAAACCAGAAGCTTTTCATACAATAAATCCCCAAGCTTTTTTGCCCGCTCACATAAGTTATGCTTTTCTATATAATCCAAAACTGCCAGAGCAGAGGCGCAGGCCACCGGATTGCCGCCCAGGGTAGAGGCGGAGGGGGAGGTAAAGCTTGCCGCAATTTCTCTGGTTGTTGAAAATGCGGCAATGGGTATGCCGTTTCCCAGGGCTTTTGACATAGTCATAATATCCGGAACCACACCATAATGCTCAATTGCAAATAATTTTCCCGTCCGGGCAAATCCCGTCTGCACTTCATCACAAATCATGAGAACCCCGTAACTCTTTAAAAGGCTTGCGATTTCTTTAAAATACCCGTCCGGCGGTGTAATGATACCTCCGTTTCCCTGGATAGGTTCAAAAATGAATGCGGCGATGTCCCTGTCCTTTTTTAAAATACTTTCTATTTGGGCAAGAGTTTCTTCCGGAGTATTGGATACAAAGCAGAAATCCTCAGGAAGAAAGGGATCGGCCCGCCACATGGGTATGGAGGTGGCCGCCATGGTCAGGTTTGTTCTGCCGTGAAGGCTCCTATTTAAAGCAATGAATTTCCGTTTGCCCGTATAAATTCTGGCTAAGAGCATGGCGCCTTCATTTGCTTCCGAGCCGGACATGCAAAAAAAAGAATTATGCAGATTTCCCGGTAAAATTTCAGAAAGCCTTTTGGCCAGTTCTACCACCGGCTGTGTCAGGTAAACATTGGTGACATGCTGGAGGGTGCCAAGCTGCTTTGTCACCCGGTCAATTATTTCAGGATTACTGTGGCCGCAGTTCATTACGGAGACACCTGCAAAAAAGTCCAGATATTTCTTTCCCTTTTCGTCAAATAAATACTGCATATCCCCCCGGACAAACACAGGGGGATCCTTATAAAAATAACCCAGGCAGGGCATTAAATAATCCCTGCGCATCTGTAATATTTCTTTGGAGCTTAACATACAAAATCCTCCTTATAATGAAAACGAACCAAGGGAGAAACTTCCGCCGGCAGCCAGCTCTTCATATAAATCTTCGCAGGCATCCATATCCTTTAAGGCCTGTTTATAAGCGGCAACGGTCGATGCCAGTTCCTCCTCCTTTAAATGGCATGCTTCTATCCTGAAATTTTTAAGCCCGGCCTGATACAACTCTTTCAGTATGGGCAGATAGCAGATATTTTTATATAAAAGCATGTGGTTTCTTCCATACTGGTCTTTATAAACCGGGTGGTTAAAACCGGCTTCGTCGGTTAAATACAAAAGGCCGTTTCCAGCCTCCTTTACATTATCATATAAATCATGTTCCATATACATGACCGTCGGGGAACCATGGACAATCAACTCAGCCTGGCCGCCCATATGGTTTAAAATGGAAAGTGTTTCGGACAGGGTTGCCTCCGGTGTAATGGTAAAACGCTTAAGTCCCTGTCTTAAATAAAATTCTGCCGTTTTGGCATTTAATATATTCAACGGGTAATCGCCGATCAGCTCCCTGCCCTTAAATGCCCGGATACCGCCGATATTGGTTGCCAGCAGTCCGTCAAGGGGTATTAAGGAAGATAGGAATTGTTCATACTCTTCCATCTGAATATCAAAGGTCATATGGGGCATACCCAGATATACTTTGGTATCCCCTTTGCATTTGATAAGTTCTTCTATCTCTTTCCTGGAAAATGGTTTATCCGGTAAAAATACGTCCCCGGATAAATAAATGGCGTCCGCTTTTAGATCCAGGCATGTCTTTGCCTGGCGGAAGTTATTTACCTTTACGGTTAAGTTAGCTTTTTCCTTACCGCCGACGGCCTGTTCTTTCAGCAAAGCACCGACGTTCCGGAGCCTTTCCCCGGTGGTTTCCCTTTCCTGTGTGGCGGTGCTGAAAACTTTCCCGCTGCTAAAGAGGGTGCCGGTGCCTTCGTATCTGGCGTTAATATTCTTAAGTCCGGGTCTTCCAAAAGCATAGGCTGTGGAAGTATCCCGCTTACGGCTTTCATCTAATTTTACGGCTTCCTTCCTGCGGTCATAATTCAGAGGATCCTTAATATATCTGTCAATCCCGTCACCGTAGGCATTGATGAGCATGGTAAGATAATCCGGATCCCGCATACGTCCCTCAATTTTAAAGGAAGTGATACCCCCGTCGATTAACTCCGGGATATTCTCATACATGCACATATCCTTTACCGCCAGAGGAAATTGTGTTACATATTCCTTATCGTTATAGTGTATCCCATAACCCCAGCGGCAGGGCTTTAAACACCGTCCCCTGTTGGAGCTTTGTCCGAACAGCATCCCGCTGTAAAGGCACTGTCCCCCGTGGGTAATACACATGTCACCGTGGACAAAGTATTCCAGTTCCAGATGGGTCTTAGCCGCCAGATATTTGCCGTAAGCTAAGGGGGCCTCGCGGGAGAGTACCACCCTGGTTACGCCAAGCTCCTGCAAAGCATACATACTTTGAAGATTATGCACATTCATCATTACCGATGCGTGTACGGGCAGTTTAAGGGACATTTCCCTTATCAATTCTATTACACTGAAATCCTGAACAATTAAGGCGTCCGGCTTTATATCGTGAAGCAGTAGCAGAAACTCTTTAAGCTGGCCGAGTTCCTGATCGTTATACATGTTATTTACGGTAATATAAGCTTTCTTTCCCAATGAATGAGCCATCCTGACCGCTTCGGACAATTCCTGGTCCGTAAAATTATAGTTCTTGCGGTGCAGACGCATATTCAGAATTTTACCCCCGAAATAGGCGGCGTCACATTTTAAGGTTATAATTTCCTTGAAAATTTCAAAGTTCCCGGCGGGGGCCAGCAGCTCTACAGGTTTGTTGTTAAAATATCTTACCATTTCTAATCCTCCCAAGTTTCCTTTGAAATGTTTGCAATTTTTCCTTATCTATATTAACATGACGTAAAAATATTTACAATATAAGCTTTCGCGCGTGTTTGAAAAAGCATTGCACCGACATGCGCGATTGCAGTGAAGTTAAGTGTATGGTATAATTAGTCAATAAGTCACAGGAATAAGCAGGTGAGGCGCTAAATTAATGGATAACATGAATCTTTTTAAAAATAACGAAATACCTTCTGAAGAGTTGTTAAAAAAGTTATCGTTTAGGTCAAGTTATGGCAAGAGTTTAAATAAACTTTCTTTGTCGGAAGATCTGTTGAAAATAGTTATTGATGATTTACCAGTCTATCATAGTAAAATTTTACTCTGTGATGAAATAACTTTTTATACTTCCAGAATAAAGTCTAAAGATTCATGTATAAAGAAATACTATAAAGGGTTGAATAAGTCTTTGAGGTTTAATAGTACCTCTAATGATTTATTTGGTTTTAGACTTAAGGTTGACGAGTACAGTCAGGACTATCCTGATTATTACAGGATTGTTGATTTACGTAATGGTAAAAGAGAAAATGATGGATACAGGGCAATCCACCTTTATTATCAATTAGATAATTTTCATTACCAGATTGAAGTACAATTATGGGGATCTGATGACTATAATTTTAATCACTGGAGTCATCTGTATGGGTATAAGTATCAATCTTCAGAGGTGCTTAGGCAGGTGAGAATTGAATACGACCAAGGATATATACGGAATGAAAGTGAATTTATAGAAAGGATGAATTACTATGGAACCAGATAGATTTGTTGTAATTAAGGATTTTAATAAAATCGGTAGTGTTGTCTATGCGTGTACAAAAGAGGATAGGTTAAAATTTATAGGTATAGCTAATACATTACGAGATATTTCAAAGAGTCCTATCCAAGTGGTTACCCTATTAGGAAAAGATGCATTAGATGTTTATAGTGAGTATAAACCTTATACTTTTGAAACGGATGAAGAAGAATTAATTAAAATGGTAATCTCAGGCGAAGTTCCGGGGACCCCTAATCCATTTGCCAAAAATGATTAGATACTTTTTCTTTGGAATTATATGATTTATATAAATTTGTAAAAAATAGGGTGGATTATAAATTTTCATTATGTTATACTCTCATATATTAGCAATATGTATTAATATAAAATCAGTTACAGGTGATATAATGAAAATAAAAGATGTGGTTAAAACCTCTATGCTTTCCAAAAGGAAGACGTTTTATAATCAATTGTACACAAAATGGGGGGAAGAATTGGATGCGGAACACGTTTTGGAGGAATACCCCAGGCCTCAGCTGAAACGAGATAATTTTACTATTTTAAACGGGTATTGGGATTATTGTATTACCAAGGAAAAGGGAAAGCCGGTTCATTTTGAAGGAAAGATTTTAGTTCCGTTTTCACCTGAAAGTGTTTTATCCGGCGTCGGCAGGCAGGTAATGCCGGAGGATTATTTGTGGTATGAAAGGACTGCCGTAATTGATAAAAAGTCTGACGGGAAAAGATGTATCCTGCACTTTGGTGCTGTTGACCAATACTGTGAAGTATTTATAAATAATAAAAAGATAAAGAAGCATATCGGAGGATATCTGCCGTTTTCCGTTGATATTACCAGGTTTATAAAGAAAGGTGAAAACCGTATAACCGTAAGGGTAATTGATTTAAGTGATACTTCTTACCACAGCAGGGGAAAACAGGTGCTGGACCGGGGAGGTATGTTTTATACGGCACAAAGCGGAATATGGCAGACGGTCTGGCTGGAATGGGTACCGGAGCAATATATCAGATCTATAAAAATAACACCGTCGGTGGAGGAGTGCTGTATTCAGCTGGAAATTGCCATGAATCACCGGGAAGAGAAAGAAATCCGTGTTGAAATTTTTGCAGATAAGCAATTGGTCTGTTCCATAAAGGATTTCGGCACCGGTTTTATTATTCCCATAAAAGAGCCTAAGCTTTGGAGCCCGGAAAACCCCTTTTTATATGACATGGTTATAGCCGTAGGAGAAGATAAGGTAGAAAGCTATTTTGCCATGCGTAAATTTGAGGTTAAAAAAGATGAGGAAGGAATTCCTAGAATTTATCTGAATAATAAGGCGTATTTTCAAAATGGGGTTTTGGACCAGGGATACTGGCCGGACGGCCTGTACACGGCGCCCAGTGACGAGGCCATGATTTATGATGTACAGATGACGAAAGACCTGGGCTTTAATATGCTGCGTAAACATATTAAAATTGAACCTCTTCGCTGGTATTATCATTGTGACAGGCTTGGAGTCATAGTTTGGCAGGATATGGTAAACGGCGGCGGGAAATACAATATGATCTGGCTTGGGTATATACCCACCGTCTTTCCTGAATTAATAACCAGGGTAAAGGATAATTGTTATTTTTTATTTTCCAGAATGAATAAAAAAGGCAGGAAAGAATGGATCTGTGAATGTAAAAAGACAGTGGAGCATCTATACAATTGTCCTTGTATTGCCGTCTGGGTGCCTTTTAATGAAGGCTGGGGGCAGTTTGATGCCGCTAAGGCGGTTAAGCTGATAAGGAGAATCGATAAGACCCGGCTGATTGATCAGGCCAGCGGATGGTTTGACCAAAGGGGCGGGGACTTTAGCAGCGTCCACAATTATTTCCGCGAACTGGATGTCGTTTTGGAAAACAGAGCCGTTGTGCTGTCGGAATTTGCAGGATATGCCTGCTATATACCGAGGCACTCCTATTCGGACCATATATTCGGTTATAAAGTTTACATTAATAAAAAACAGTTGAATAAAGCTTTTCAGGATTTATATAATATTGAAATAAGGCAGCTGATTAAAAAGGGTTTAGCGGCCGCAGTTTTTACACAGCTTTCCGATGTGGAGGACGAGGTAAACGGTCTGATGACTTATGACAGGAAAGTGTGCAAGGTAACCGGAATTGAAAGTCCGCAGAATACAAAGAGTACAAATTAAAATTCCAGATTAAATTCGTCAGAAATTATTGACTGATGCATGTAAATAATATACTATTTAATGTAGAAAAAAGTATATTTAACCATTTTAAGAGGTGAGGTTGATAATGAATATTGCAATATGTGATGATGATGTGGCTATCACCCGCTCGATCAGAGCTTTTTTGTCACGATTTCAAGATAAATTTCCCGATTTGTACATAGAAGAATTTAACTCAGGGGAAAATTTACTTGCAGCATTTAAGGAAGGTATCATATTTGAGATCATATTTTTAGATATTCAAATGAGCAAAGTAAATGGAATTCAGAGTGCTATTAAAATTAAAGAAAAATATAAAAATGTGTTAATCATTTTCTTAACCGGCTATTCTAATTATGTTAAGGAGGCTTTTCGCCTACGTGCCTTTCAATATCTTTTAAAGCCGGTTAAGAAGGAAGAGGTTATAAAAGAGTTCGAACGTGCATTAGAACAATACAAGATTAATCATATAAAATATGAATTAAAAATGAATGATCGTATTACCTATTTGGAAATTCACGACATACAATACATGGAAGTGAGAAATCATATAATTATTATTAATACAGTAAGTGAAAAATATATGATAAGAGGAAAACTGCAGAATGAAGAAGTTAAATTGAAAAGCTGTGATTTTATCCGTTGTCATCAGGGCTTTCTTGTAAATATGATGTGGATTAAATCAATTGGTGAAGGACAGATTATTTAAAAAAACGGAACCAGCATTCCTGTTAGTAGACGGATGAAAAAAACAGTTTTAGATGAATTTGCAGTTTATCTTACTGGAAAATGCATATGAACAGTATAAAATTAATTATTGATTTATTCGGTGCTTTTTTTGAAATTTATATGGTTTTTCAGTTTTTTTCTCTTTTATTTGAAAGAAAGAGCAATAATAAAAGACAGTATTTCTTTTTATTTCCCTTCTCATTATTTCTATTGATCAGTTCAAATTTAGTACCGGAAGAACTGAATAGTATCCCATTTATTTCTTTTTTTGCAGTATTTATTCTATCCTATATTTTTAGGGCACAATATATTATTAGAATTATTATATCTTTAATTATTTTTTCTATGTTTATGGTATCAGAAATTCTAATAGGAATGATATTAATTTCTACTAATGATTTAACAATTTCTATTACTAGAGAAAATTTATTTTTCTATTTATGCGCAGTTATCCTATCCAAATTCATTGTTTACCTCATTTTTCTGATTGTAAGAGAAAAGGTTGCTAAGAACAAGATGCAGAAGCCTAAATATATTTTTGCTATTTTAATTATGCCTGTCTGTTCCACATTTATAATATACTTGCTTTTTTTGTTAACTTATGGGATTCAGAACAGACATATTGTAATTCTTGTTGAAATTGCAGTTATTTTATTAGTTATGGCTAATATGGCCATAATCTATATCATTAATAAGCTGTTGGATTTTGAAAATAGCAAAAAGAGGATCCAATTTATGGAGAAGCAATTGGAACTACAAAGCAAACATTATAAAGAAATGGAACAATCACAAAGTGAAAGAAATGAGTTCTATCATAATATGAAAAATTATCTACTTGCTGTAGGTGGTTATTTAAATAACAAGGAATATGATAGAGCAAAAGAAAAAATATATCAGGCGAATGAAAATTTATTTATTGATAAACATAGAATACATACTGGAAATATCTGCCTAGACGCTTTATTAGTTGCTAAAATGGTTGGAATGAAACAGGAAGGTATTGAATTTGAACATAAAATTAATATGCCGGACAAGTTAACAATAGATTATATTGATTTTTGTATTATTATTGGAAATGCAATGGATAATGCAATAGAGGCCTGCTGTAAAATAAAGGAGGGTATAAGAAAAATATCATTAATCTGTACACAGGTAGATGATTATATTACAATAATCATAATAAATACTATATCTGCGGAGATGTTTAGACCTTTGGATAGATGTCAGGATGGAACAATTAAAAGCATTTTAACCACAAAACAGGATAACAGGTTTCATGGGTATGGAGTACAAAGTATAAAAAATATTGCTGAAAAAAATAAGGGTAATATTCTAATAAAATTTGACAAGAATATATTTCAAATTAAAATTATTTTGTATAATGAGATTAATTGAGGTTGTCTGACCAAATACGTTTTAGAACCTACCATTTACGTTGAAAATATTGTAAAAGAAATAAAAAGGTGTAAACTTTAAATCAGAAAGGAGAAGTATTAATGCTCCTCATGGCTAAAAAGTTAACATCTTTTTTTATTCATAATCAAGTTATTAAAGAGGAAGAAAAGGATATTTATGAATATTGCTTTCAAATCTTTATTTCAAGTATAGCTAATTTTGGTACAATTTTTTTAATTTCAATTATAACAGGAAGATTTTTAGAAACTGTATATTATATAATAGGTTTTTTCATTTTAAGATCGCAGACAGGTGGTTACCATACCAAGACACATTTTAGATGTTATATTTTAACTGTAATCATGTACCTCATTTTTAGATTAATAATAAATTGGATTTTTTTATCTTGGAGTTACTGGATGACTTTAATTTTATTTATTGTATCTTTTGTTATTATGTGGCTATTTGCTCCTATATCTGATAGAAATAAGCCTTTTGATGCTGATGAGTTTAAAAAATACAAAAGAAATAGCAGGATTATTATTATTTTATTTACAATTATTTACACTTTATGTTCTTTTAAATTATATAAAGATTATGGAATATATATACTATCATTATGTTTGGGAAATGTATTTGCTGCGGTTTCAATATTGATGGCTTTATTTTCAAAATATAAAAATAAAGAATTTTAAAAAACATGCTAGCAAAAGATTAATATATTTATTAATCTAAACTTACTTAAGGAGAAAGCAAAAATGAATTAGAGTTATCATTTCCACTAAAAATTTTTAAAGGAAACTATTTTATATAGTATGTACAAAAGAAAGGAGGCATAAGAATGTTAAGGTTAAAGCCTATTTTATTAAGATTAGGTAAACCTATAATAGCAATAGTACTATGTATGGGCGTATCGACGGTTAATTCAGCTTGTTTTGGATGGTATTATCAGCCAAAAATTCCGGAAGCTATGAATAAATTTAAGAGAAAAAGATAGTGACAAAATATACAGAGTGAAAATGTAAATGCTTGTAATATGAAAGGATGGTAATATGTATAATAAATTTGTAAAGCTTTTTTCAAGTTTTCTTTTAATTTTTAGTATTATAATATGTAGTAATGTTACCTATATTAAAGCTGCAACAGAAAATAATGATGATTTTATTAAAGCTATTGAAGATACTTTAGAAGTTAATATTGTAAAAGATAGTATTATATCATTGCATGATAAAAACAATGACATAGTTGCCTACTTTTATCAACTTACACCAATCGGCTATATAATTATTGACAGTAAAACTAATGGTGTAATTGAATATTGTGTATCTGAAAATAGTGAATACATAACTGATCAAAACAAAGTTTATTTTTACAGCGGTCCATTAAGTTACTATGAAGCATCTTCATTATCAGATAAGCAAATTTATGATTGTAAAAGACATACGAAAATTTCTAAAAATAAAATTAACTTTGAAAGTAAAACATTTTTTAAATATGATACCTCAAATGATGAAAATTTGAATTCAAGTGAATCAAGTAATTCAGTATCTGCTACATCATCTTCATTACCATATTTGACGAAACCATATGATACAAATAATGGTAATATTTGTGGAGCAACTGCTTCGGCAATACTGTTAGAATATTACTATTCACATATTGATTCTTCTGTTGTATTACCTGCCAATATAACCAGTGATGGTGAAATATTAACTAATTTACTTGTTTCATATGTACCAGGTGGTGCAAATGTTATTGTGTTGGATTCAGGACTTGATTTATATTTAGATAGTGTGCGTAGCTCGAAAACGGCTTCCCATGTAACAATAGCTAATATTATAACTTCACCTACAACGAGAATGGAATTGTGTATAGCAGCTTCTAAGCCTTGTATTATTGGTTTAACTGAAGAGCCTACATATGGTGAACATTGGGCAGTAGCTACAGGTTATCAAAAAAATGTAGAATTTGTAAATATTAATGATGGTTGGGGCCATAGAGGCATATTAGTATCTTATGTGTATGTCGATTCATGCGTATATTTAAAATAGTGTGTATAGCTGTTTGATGTTAATTAATATTAAAGCTATATAAAAGTAGTATTAGTATTAGACAGAAATTTAAATATTCAAAAAAAATAATAATAATGAACAACTGTTCTCTATGACTTATAAATGTTATAGAGAGCAGTCTTTTTAATATTAATTTAATAAATATTTTCTTATATTCTTTAATAATATTAGCATAATATATATGCCTATTTTTATAAAAAGAGAGAATATGAAGTTATTTTGTGTGCATATTTTGTAAATATTTGCTATTTAAAATATAATGTAGTATAATATAAATCATATCAATTAATTAAAATAAATGCCAAGATATACTTATAAATAAACCAGGAGGTAATAGTATGAATGTGAAAAATAAAATATTAGTTAAAATCTTAATAGGTATTGTAGTAATAGTTGCTATTGTGATTTTATTCCAGTTTTTTAATATGAAAAAGTTTAGAATAAATACAATCGATATAGTAAAAGTTACTATTCAGTATAAAACTCAAGAAATAACAATCAAAGAATCAGAAAAGCTAGATGAATTTTGTGATAATTTTTCTAATAAAGAATTTGTTCTAAATAAGAGTGCTTTAGGACATAAAGGCTGGATGTATCGGGTTAAATTTTATACTACTGATAAGCTTATTTATGATTTTACTATCCAGGATGAAAATACAATAATATACAATGGTTGGTATTATAAAACCGAAGAAGATATTATTGATTTAAGCTATATGGAGGATATTTTTAAAGGCCTGTAATAAAACATTTTTATTAAGTTGTAAGGGACATTCAGTTGTAAAACCCTTGAGTCCCCGCCACGTTAACCTTCTCAAACCGAACCGCATATGGCCCTTCATAGCCTTTTTCAATCTGCATCTCCTTTGAAAATATAAGATTTTTTGGCCTCCAGCAGGCTGCCATTAACGGAGCCGCCGCTCACCGGGGTTCCTTGTGCCATTGACCTTGGTATAAAAAGGGACGGGAGTGAAACGGGTAAAAAAATAAATAAAGCTGTCATTCCATAATGCTATTTTAGGAGAAAGTATTCAGTCTATCATAGTATGTAAGGGTTGTTACTAGGGAAGACTAACCTCACCTGCCAAACTTTTCAAAAAGTATTTTCTGATATCTTCTTGATTCTCTGTCTGTCCCAGAACCCACATAAGTTTAGTGACAGCGGCTTCTGTAGTCATATCATAGCTTTGGAGGGCGCCCTTTTGTAATATTTTTTGTCCGGCCTGATATATGGACAAATTACTGCCGCCATAAATACATTGGCTTCCGATTAGGATTGTCATACCGTTTTTTATGGCATTCCCGATAGCTTCTGCTAAATCCCGTCTGTAAAATGGCAATCCCCCGATACCAAAAGCTTCTATAAAGACTCCTTTATACCCCATCTGAAACAGCATATGGAATATATCCGGGGTAAGTCCGGGAATCAGTTTAAGCAGGAACACATTTGTATTCAGCTCTTTTTGTAATATAAGGGTTTCATTAGGGGGAATAATAGTGTATCTGGTAAGGTCCAGACCATTGGAATTAACAACCCCTACATAGGGGCTGTTAATGCTCTCAAATGCGTCAAAACTAATGGTGCGAACCTTGGAGGCTCTGCATCCTAAAATTACTTTCCGATTAAAAGCGATAAAAACACCCGGTACATTACTTACTGCCATATTAATGGCAAGGCGGCAGTTTTCTTCCGCATCAGCAATGGGATTTAAGATAGATAGCTGACTGCCGGTCAGGACAACAGGTTTTGAAATGTTTTGAAGCATAAAGGTGAGCGCGGACGCAGTGTAAGCCATAGTATCTGTTCCGTGTATAATTATAATGCCGTCAAACTCCTTTACATTTGTGTAAATAGTCTCCGCCAAAGCCTGCCATTCTTCCGGCTGTATATTAGAACTGTCTAAAGAAAACATATCTATTGTTATAATATCAAAATCTTTTGCCATTCTTTCAATTCTTGAAAATATATAGCTGCTATCAAGCTGTGGAACTAAACCTTCCTTACTGTACGAAGAAGCTAAGGTCCCTCCGGTTGTAATAATAAGAATTCTTTTATTCATAATGCTTCCTTCTCTGATTCTTAGTATAAATATATATGTAATGAGAAAACTCCTTATGCCATAAGCGGTAAGAGGTTGGACAGCTGCTTTTATTCACAATTAATTACTTTATTTAAAAATTCTCTGCAGCGTTCGCATGCCGGATTGGTAAATATCTTTTCAGGAGTATCGTTTTCCAATATATATCCTTGATCCATGAATATAACACGGTCGGCAACGTCCCTAGCAAATCCCATCTCATGAGTCACGATGACCATAGTCATTCCCTTGGCTGCCAAATCTTTCATAACTATAAGTACTTCTCCTACCATTTCCGGATCCAGTGCAGAAGTAGGCTCGTCAAATAACATGATTTTAGGATTCATTTCTAACGCCCTTGCAATCGCAGCTCTTTGTTTTTGACCACCGGATAAAGTATCAGGATACACATCTCTCTTATCAAATAATCCTACCTGGTCTAATAATTCTTCCGCTTTTTTAATTGCATCTCCTTTTGACATCTTCTTAAGTTCAACGGGAGCTAAGATCATGTTTTCCAACACGGTTAAATGAGGGAAGAGATTAAAATGCTGAAAAACCATGCCGATATTTTCTCGTATATTATCTATTTTCTTATTCTTTACTAAATCCTTCCCCAATATATTAATATTCCCTGCCTGTATTTCCTCCAAGCGATTTAAGCATCGAAGCAATGTACTTTTACCGGAACCGGAAGGACCGATAATGCATACGACTTCACCTTCCCTAATTTCCAAGGAGATATCTTTTAACACTTCCAAATCACCAAAATTTTTTTTAATATTAATTGCTTTTATGACCACGGTGTAATCTCCTTTCTACGTAAGATGATAATAAGCTTAAGACTGTAATTAAAAGAAAATACATAACCGCTATTACGCCATAGGTTTCCAATGGCCTAAAGTTTCTGGCAACAATAATCTGGCCGCTGGCGGTTAATTCGCGGATACTGATCACTGTGAGGATGGAAGTATCCTTAATTGTTACAATAAACTGATTAATTATGGAGGGAATCATTATTTTAATTGCCTGTGGCAATATAACCTTTTGCATTGTCTTTAAATAACTTAGGCCTAAGCTTCTGGAGGCTTCCGTCTGGCCGAAATCTACAGCTAAAATTCCGGCTCGGAATATTTCTGACATGTAGGCACCTGCATTTAAAGACAGAGCAATGACCCCGCAGATAAAAGGATCACTTCTGGGAATGATTAACGGCGCAATACCAAAATAGATAAATAACGCCTGAACCATTAATGGAGTACCTCTGATAATATACAGATAAGAGGCAGCTATGCCTTCCAGTATCCTGATTTTACTGAGTCTGAAAATTCCGAACAATATTCCTAATATTACTGCCATAAGCAAAGATATTATTGACAACTTAATGGTAACCATGATACCGGATAATATGCTTGGCAGATTATCCATGAATATAGTATACAGCCGCATTTTATTCGCTCCTTATTTATTCTCCTATATATTGGCCTACGATTTTATCGTAAGTACCATCCTCTTTAAGCTTTTTAAGGCCATCGTTGAACATCTTTAAAAGCTCCTGGTTTTCACCTTTTTTAACTGCAAAACCATAATTAACGGTAGTTAATTTTTCTCCGGCTATTCTTAATTTTGAATCACCGTCTACCTTAATTTTATAAGCAATAACAGGATAATCTTCTAATAAGAAATCAGAATTACCATTTTCAACATCTAAGAACATGGTTGGTGAATCATCAAAATAATTTAATTTCAAATCGTATTTATCAGCATTATCTTCCGCAAATTGAGAACCTGCGGTTCCTTTCTTGATGGAAGCAGCTTTTCCTGTTAAATCTGCTTCCCCGTTAATATCCGTATTTTTTGCATTAACAACTAAGGAAAGGCCGGATTCGAAGTAGCCGTCGGAAAAATCCAGGGATTGCTTTCTTTCATCTGTAATACTCATACCGGCAATGGCTCCGTCAAGCTGTCTGGAAGTAATACTTGGGATAACAGCGCTAAAATCCATTGGTTTCAGTTCGTATTCAAATCCTTCGATTTCTGCAATGGCATCTAAAAGCTCGACATCAATTCCTTTATATGCTCCATTTTCTTCAAATGAAAATGGAGCATATTTTGCATCGCAGGCAATGAGATACACTTTATCTTCTGACGCCGTATCTGCCGAGTTATTAGCAACGGTTTGGTCCTTTTTCGAACCGCACCCTGTAAGTGCTCCCATAGCAAGTATTAAAGTACAGGTAAGTGCAACAATTGTTTTTCTTTTCATAGTCATTCTCCTTTAATTAATAAATTACAAAACCTTTAGCTGTTCCAGATATTGGAGTTATGAAGGCGTATCCGCTCTTCTAAACTATAGATGTGAAGGTCTAATAATTTTTCGGTTTTTTCAACATCCCGGCTCATTAATGCCCTGGCTATTTCAGAGTGGGCAACTTTTTCTTCCGGAAAGGTAAGATAGTAAGTATCCTGCATCCGTATGCGGGTAAGACTTTCCATAATCTGCCCGTACATCTGTGTTAACTGGGAGTTATGTGAGGCTTTCACAATTGCCATATGAAATATGTCGTTGAGATGATTGAATTGTAATAGTTCCTTCTGACTTATCTTTTCCGGAAACTGATCTGCCAGGTCGCATATATTCTCTAATTCCTTATCGCTTGCATTTAAGATTGCCAGTCTGGCAGCAGCTTTTTCAAAAATAATACGCATCTCAAGAGATTCTTTTATATCCCTTCCGGTAACAGGCTTAACCAGATATCCTTTTCTGGGAATAGAGATTAGGTATCCTTTACTCTCCAGTGTGCCCAGTGCGTCTCTGATAGGAGTTTTACTTACTTGATATTTGCTGGCTAATTCAGCTAAAGTAAGGAATTCTCCATCCGTAATAGCCCCGTTAAGAATATCGGATTTGATTTTTTGATAAATTTCTTTTGAATAGGATTCTTCAATACTATTTAAACCCAATATCAGACCACCTCCTAATATCCTGATAAAATCCCACTGATATATCAGCGGGGACAAATAAAAAAGGCGACAGACACCCATTTATGCATCGTCGCATTTTCTATCTAATATTAATATGATGTTGATTATATAGTATATAAAAGTATATGTCAAGAAATTTAATAATAGATTTAGGACAAACGCAGGAGGGAATATTTTGTAAAATTTCCGGACGGCTTCCAGGTGTAGTTGTTCAATTTTGCAGGGAAAGAACCCCTATGACACTAGAGCGTGTTTGAAAACTCCCGGAAATTGCTTAAAACGGGAGTGAAAAACGGAAAACTCGCTACGCGGGGACAATTCCGCTTCTCACTCCTGGTGCAATTTCTGGAGTTTAAGTGTCATAAGGAACCTTTCCAATACAAAAGTCTCCCAACTACACCTGGAAGCTGCCTTAGTTTTTGAAATTATTTTCCTTCGTGCGTTTGTCCTGTAATAGAATTAGTGAGGGTTGAGTTTCAAGAATATTTGTTGTAAAATGAAAGTGAAAAACTACAAGTAACAAATGTAACCGTTTTGTGTAAAATAGTGTTAAATTTTCTATGTGCATATTAGGCTTTTGGTATCTTAGTTATAAGATTTTATTAAAAAGATGGGAGATAATCCGTTGAAAAAGCAGACATTATTTAGTTATAGTAATAGAGTAAAATTAATGATTAAACAATTATTAAACTCAATTAGTATAAAGATCATACTCCTATTTAGTATTATGACATTTTTAATTTCGTCTATAGCGACTTATAGCGCTTCTTATTCAATGCATCTGCTTCATGCGCAGGTTATCGAAACCGGTGAATATAATATTGAATTGGCTGTAAATCAGATTGACAGTGAATTGGTAAATATAAATAATTATTTGTATTCTGTGATGACAGATAATGCAGATATTGATGTTTTAAGCGATACGGCGATGAAGGACAGTAACAAGTACCATTTGTCGCGGACAATCCTCTGGAATTCCATGGGTAAGCAAATTCTGAGTTTTAACTATGCCGAAGCTCTTTTTTTGTTTGTTCCCGAAAATAATGAATTATTGCTGAGAATACGGTCTCTGACCTATGCCAGAAGCCAGGAGCTTAAACAATTTATTCTAAATATCCAAGAAACACAAAGAGAAAATAACTGGACAGTTATACAGATCGGAGAAGAGAAATATCTGGTACGGACAGTTAGTTATAACCAGAGTATGCTGGGAGCATTTATCCGGGTTTCGGATCTCTTGCGCAAATTAAAGATTATTGAAAATTATGAAAGCAGGATTGTTCAAATCCACAGCCTGAACGGGAGTATAGAAGATAAAAATCATATTATAATGGAGTGTGCGTCGAAAAAGGGAGAGTATAAAATTATTGGAGGAATCTCCAAGGATGAGATTTACAGGAAGCTGCCGATAATCCAAAAGGCGGCATTTGTAATTGCAATCGGGAGCTTTTTTTGCATTCCGGGGTGGATTATTCTATTAAATTTTTGGTTGATTAAACCCTTGTCAATAATAAAGAAAGCGATGGAACGGTTTAAGGAGGGAGTTATCGATTATAAAATTCCTCAATTCCGTACTTCCTATGAATTTTCACAGATAAATGAAACCTTTAATAAAATGACCGCTGCAATTAAAGATCTGACTATAGAGAATTACGAAAAAAAGCTTGAAAAACAGCGTGCAGATTTTCAAATACTCCAGTTAAAAATTAACCCGCATTTTCTGCTTAATTCCTTTAATATTATGTATAGTCTGGCTCAGATTAAGGATTTTAAGGCAGTGCAGATGTTATGTTTTAATTTATCCAATTATTTCAGGTATATATTCCAGAAGGACTGCGAATATGTGGCATTAAAAAGGGAATTGGATTTCGTTCGGGATTACCTTAATATCTCTTCCATGCGTTTTCCAGACTGCTTTATTGCGGATTTTGATGTGGACGAATCGTTGATGGATTATCCGGTGCTTCCTTTGCTGGTAGAGAATTTTGTGGAAAATTGTATTAAACATGCAATTATACCGGGTGATTGCATAAATATCCGCATTATTGCCAAGGACCGAGGGGAGTACGTGGAAATTAAGGTAATTGATAATGGCAGAGGTATGGAACAGACCAAGGCGGATCTTATTCTTGCAGGGGAGTTTGTTGATGAAAAGGGGATTCATACAGGAATTCTTAATTGTAAAAAGCGGCTGAAATCTTTTTATGGGGAGGATGCAAAGCTTTTGTTGAAAAGTATTTTAAATCAGGGCACCGAAGTTATCATACAGATATTGAAAAAGGGGGCGGCTAAGGATGAATCTGCTGATTGTCGATGATGAGATGATTGCAATTAAGGCTATTTTGGACGGCGTAAAATGGGAACATATGGATATCGATAAAATATACACGGCTAATAGTGCCGTACAGGCAAGGAAAATTTTGACAAAAGATAAGATAGATATCCTTTTGTGTGATATTGAAATGACTCCGGAGGATGGAATTAGTCTGGTACGTTGGATTCGTGAATATTACAATAGTATAGAATGTATCTTTATTACCTGCCATGCCGATTTTAATTTTGCAAGAGAAGCCATAAAATTAAACAGTTTTGATTATCTGCTCAAACCAGTATCTTATGATAAACTGGAAGAAATCCTGCATAAAGTTATTGATAAGATTCATGATAAAATGAATCAGAGCAAAGTAATGCAATATGGAGAAATTTATCTTAAAGAATTTACCGGCAATGCAGAATGCAAGGAGAGCGTTAAAAAAACGGTTGCAGAAATTGTTGATGAGGTATCCAAATATATTAGATTCCACTTGTCAGAAACCTTAACAGTGGAAGAAATAGCCGGGCAGATATATTTGAATCCGGATTATCT
Source organism: Clostridiales bacterium (assembly GCA_015655075.1). Taxonomy (GTDB): domain Bacteria; phylum Bacillota; class Clostridia; order Lachnospirales; family Lachnospiraceae; genus Anaerocolumna. Next base: position 49,911 of record JAATFT010000084.1, read on the forward strand.
GACACGTATATTCAGAAAGGAAACAGGGGAACCTCTGATTAAGTTTATTATTCGCGAGAGGATGTATATGGCGGCCAAGCTGCTGACTGATACCCAGTTGTCGGTAAACAGTATTGCATTAGAAGTAGGTTATTCCGATTATTCTCATTTTACAAAAATGTTTAAACAGATATATGGAATAACGCCCACCGTTTATAGGCAGAAGCATAAGTAACATTAGCTAACTTATAATTGTATAATATATATATAAAAAAGCACTTTAATTATAAATTATAGTGCTTTTTGCTATTTGGTCGGAAAAATACATAATCAAGTCGGGAAAAAAATATAAAAGAATCAATGAATATAATATAATTATTGTGTAAAAATCAATAATATAAATGCAGAGCACTCTCGGAAACTCCCCTGTACGCATCTTTGCGGCTGATTTTTCGCCGGCTGCACACAAATTTAATCAACGTACGCTCCACGTACGCCTCATAAATTTATGCATATCTGACAAAAAATCATATTACAAATCTGCATACAAAGAGTTTCCGAGAGTACTCATACATTGAAAGGAGAAGGAAGGGTTTATGAAAAGATGTAAAAATATTTTTACAATGTTACTGTCTTTTGTTATGTCTTTCGCTATGATTTTAAGTCTTTCGGCCTGCGGCAAAAATGATGCGGGAACAACAAAAGAGAAAACTACGGAGGATACAAAGCAGACTGATGTTGGGAAGGATACAGAGCAGGTGGCTGATGCGGAGGAACCGGTAAATTTAACCGTGGCTTTTGCTATTTTTGGTGAAACACCCATGGATTTGAACAAGATTAATGAAAAAATTAATGAATATTTAAAGGAAAAAGTTAACGCCACTATTACTCTTTTGCCAATTAGTGGAAGCTCCTATTCCCAACAGATTGATTTAATGTTAACAAGCGGTGAGAAATTAGATTTATTGGTAGACGGCACCATTACGGCGTTGTTTAACTACACCTCCCATGCGTCCAAAGGCCAGCTATATCCCATGAAGGATCTGCTGGATGAATATGGGCAGGGGATTCAGAAAGCTATGGGGAAGTATCTGGATGCGGCGGTTGTCAACGGAGAAATTTATGGCGTTCCGACAAATAGAGATCTGGCGGCGCGTGTCAGCCTGCTGGTTCGCAGTTCCCTCCTTGAAAAATATAAGATTGACCCGGCTTCTATTAAGACCTATGAAGATATGGAGGGATTGTTCCAGACAATTAAAGAAAAGGAACCTTCGGTAACTCCGTTAATGATTGCCGACAGTGCCTCGGGGACGATTTTTGACAGCCTTGGGTTAAGCTTTGACACTGCCGGAGACCAGCTAAGCGATATGATAGGCGTGTTAATGGACAATCAGGTTCTTAAGGTTGCGGATTATTATGAAACGGAGGAATGTAAAGCAGCTTGCAAACGTATTCGTGACTGGTATGAAAAAGGCTATGTTCTTCAGGACGCGGCGACAAATCAATCTTCTCCTACGGACTTGATAAAGGCGGGCACCGTATTTGGATATATTTCAAACTCCAAACCGGGTATGGAAGCGCAAATAGCTTCCACCGTTGGGGAAGATATAACGGAAATACCATTAACGGAAGCTTTATCCGATACCCAGAAAGTAACAGGATTCATGTGGGCGATTGCCGGGGAGAGTAAATATTCGGAAAAAGCTATGGAGGTTTTAAATTTAATGTATACCGATCCGGTGTTTATTAATCTGCTGGATCATGGTATTGAAGGCGTGCATTACAAGGTGGTGGATAAAGAAAATAATATAATTGATTTTGCAGACGGCGTTACGCCGGATACTACCGGCTATGATATGAATATTGATTTTCAATTTGGCAATCAGTTGCTGTCCTACATATGGGAAGGGGATTCTCCTACTTTGTGGAAGGATATGGAACAGTTCAATACGTCTGCCAAGGTTTCCAAGGCTATGGGCTTTCAGTTTGATGCAACTAAGGTAAAGACGGAGTACGCATCGGTTAATGCGGTTATTAACCAGTACAAAACCGCCCTGGGACAAGGGACGGTTGATCCGACACAGTATTTGCCGGAATTTATACAAAAATTAAAAGCGGCTGGCATTGACGCAATTGTTACTGAAAAGCAGGCCCAGCTGGACGCATTTGTCAAGGCTGGCGGAAATGATTAGTTAAAAAAAGGGCGTTGCTTTACGCACATTGCACAATTATCATTTGTAAAGAATGCAGGGACAGAGAGGTGGTATATTATGGCGGACGGTAAGGCAGTCGCCCTTAAAAGAAAAAAAAGAGTTAAATTAAAACGCTATTTTATGTTATATCTGATGATGGTACCAGGTATGGTTTACTTGATTATTAACAATTACATTCCTATGTTTGGCCTGTATTTGGCATTTAAGAATATAGATTTCCGAAAAGGTCTTTGGGGAAGCGATTGGATTGGGCTTAAAAATTTTGAATTTTTGTTTAAATCCACGGATGCATTTATTATTACACGCAACACAATTTTATATAATCTGGCTTTTATTGTGATTAATACTTTTCTGGCGGTAATGGTGGCAATTCTGCTCAATGAAATTGTCAAGGTAAGGCGCGTGAAGATATATCAAAGCCTCCTGCTCTTACCCTACCTGATTTCCATGGTGGTTGTTGCATATCTGGTTTTGGCCTTTCTGGATAACAAGGGATTTATCAACAGTGCTGTTATTACCGGATTATTAAAAAGAAAGTCCGGTATTTCCTGGTATTCCGAGGCGGGTTATTGGTCTTTAATCATTATATTTGTAAATGCATGGAAGAATATAGGGTATCTATGCGTAATCTATTATGCGTCAATAATTGGTATCAGCGTCGAATATTATGAAGCCGCCAAGCTGGACGGTGCCTCCATGATACAGCAAATACGCTTTGTTACCATACCTTTGATTAGACCGACAATCATTACTATGGTTCTTTTGAGCATAGGCCGTATGTTCTATTCGGACTTCGGACTATTTTATCAGGTTCCTATGGATTCAGGAGCGTTGTATACGGCAACGAATGTTATTGATACATATGTCTACCGGGCATTAATTAAACTATCGGATATTGGTATGTCCTCAGCGGCAGGTGTATATCAGTCGGTTGTCGGTTTTGTAGTTGTTCTTTGTTCGAATCTGGCAGTCCGCAGGATAGACAAAGAGAGCGCATTATTTTAGAGGGGGTGTTATACATGAAAAAAAGAGCTGTTGTACCCAATATTATTTTAAGTTTATTATGCATTTTGTGTGTTGCCCCGTTTATTCTATTGGTTATAGCGTCGCTGACGGATGAAAATGAACTAATTGTTCATGGATACTCATTTTTACCAAAGAAATGGAGTATAACCGCCTATGTATATCTGATACAGCAGGCTGCTGTGATTGTAAGGGCCTATGGTATCACGATTCTTGTGACAATAGCGGGAACATGTGTCGGCGTAATGCTTGTCTCCATGCTGGCATATCCCCTTTCAAGAAAGGATTTGCCATATGGAAAAGTACTGGCGTTTATTGTTTTTTTTACAATGCTATTTAACGGAGGGCTAGTTCCCACCTATTTAATGTATGTGCGGTATTTCGAATTAAAAAATACTCTTTGGGGGCTGCTGATTCCCGGGCTTTTGGTAAATAGCTTTTATGTTATGATAATGCGCGCCTATTTTGTTTCCAGTATACCGGAAGCCGTTATTGAATCCGCATATATGGACGGCGCCGGGGAGTTTATGATATATATCAAGATTGTCATGCCTTTGGCTGTGCCTATTGTGGCGACAATCGGCTTGTTTGTAGGTATTGCATATTGGAACGACTGGTATAACGGCTTGATTTATATTACGGATCCCAAGCTGTTTAGTATACAAAATGTTTTAAACAGGATTATCTCCGACGCCCAGTTTCTCTCCAGCAGCAATCTGGGAAGCACGGTAAATTCCGCGGCGGTTTCCCTGCCTACGACGGCCGTCCGTATGGCGATTGCCGTCATAACAATAATGCCTATACTGATAGCATATCCGTTTTTTCAAAAGTATTTTGTCAGGGGCATTTCCATTGGCGCTGTTAAAGGCTGAAAAAAATATAAATAAAATCACATCAATAATTGGAGGTATGAAAAATGTATGAAAAACAAATGTTAGTAGAACGTTACTTTCGTAATACTGCTTCAGACGGTGTTGTCACCGGTTTCCAGGTGGGAGTACGAGTAACCCATTATCATGGTATACCCATTGCCATTGTAAAAGGTTTCAGGATTACAGTGGACGGCGTCGAATATGGAAGGGATGCCATACGTTTTATATTAAGGAACCAGGTGTTTAACCTGGACGAAATGAAAAATCATATGGATGTCTATTGGGGATTCGGCGAGGTGGCCATAATAACCGTTGCCTGCATGGGAGGACTGTCAAAGGGAAACCATGAAATTATTTTTTCAGAGATTTTAGACGCCTACGGCCGCGGGGATACGGAACACCGTTTTATATTTAATTTTAACCTGGGCAGCATGATTCGCCGGGGAGTAACTTTATACAGCTATCAGCAGGAGTATTATACAGGCGATATGACGCTGGAGGATATGGTTGCCGCCGTGGCTGATTTGGATACCGACGGAGTGGAAATTCTTGCGGAAGCCTGTGTTAAGAATTATCCCAATCCCAGTGATTATTTTATCGGACGGTGGTTTGAAATCCTTGAAAAATACCGCTGTAGGCCGATTGTTTTTGACGCTTCTTTTGGATATATACCCGGTAATGAAGCCGCCGCAAAAAAATTAAAGCAGGATATTGATGTCGCGCATCGGATGGGCTTTTCGGTTATCCGTGCACAAAACAACCTGGAAACACTAAAAATGTGTTTGGGTTATGCGGATGAAAAAGGAATTACTTTAGCACAGGAAATCCATTCGCCCAATACCCTGGACGGTCCGTTGGTGGAAGGACTCATGGAATATGTCTATAAGAACAATGTTAAGAATCTTGGCCTTATTCCGGATATGGGAATTTTCTGTCAAAGGCCGGTGCGTTTATGCTATGAAAAACATTTGAGGGCGGGAGCAACCGGGGAACTGGTGGAATATGTATGCAAAGCCTATATGAATCACGCCGATATGGATGAAACCGTTGAATATGTACGTAATCATGGCGGAAATGAACTTGACCTGTTTTGGGCAAAGGAAGCTTTTGATTATGTCTGGTGCGATCCGTCGCTGCTCAAAAAATATGTCGCTTATATTCCGAATATTCACGGAAAATTTTATGAAATGACCAATGCGGGCGAAGAATATAGTATCCCCTATAAGGAAGTAATCGACGTTTTAAAGGAAAGCAACTGGTCCGGATATATTTGCAGCGAATTTGAAGGCCAGCGGCATTACCACGATTTGCGCTATTTTGATATCAGCAGCGTTGACGAAGTAAAGCGGCATCATAAGATGCTGCAGAAATATATTAAAGCGTAATGTTGTCATAGACGATTTGAAGGATTGAATCCTAACGCCTTATCCATATTTCGCAGGATTACTGAATGAACCGTATTTTCAGGAAAGAGGAACATACCTATGAAAAAAGCATGAAAATTAAGGCGGCAATCCATACAAAAAAGAATAGCTTAGCCCATTCTTGTGGTGGGCGATATCATGGATATTATTATCTATAGTAAATATATATAAATGATTGGAGGAACAGGAATGGAAAAATTAAAAGCTGCGGTAATAGGCTGCGGAGGAATTGCAAATCAAAAACATTTTCCGGCATTGAAATTGAATAGTGATTTATGTGAAATGGTACCTGGGGGGTATTTCCGGATAAATCGCAGCAAGGCGGAGGCCCTTTAATCGATATCGGCACCCATGCTCTGGATATTACGCTATGGATGCTGAACAATTATAAGGTTGCCTCTGTAACCGGCTCCGTATTTGAAAAGCTGGGACATCTTCAGGAAGCCATCAGGGGCAATATTCGGACCATGGAAGCCGGAAACCTATGAAGTGGAAGATTCTGCCTTTGGATATATTAAAATGGAGGATGGCGCGGCTATATTCCTGGAAGCTTCCTGGGCTTTAAATGTATTGGAATCCAAGGAAGCGGCGACTACTCTGTGCGGAACCAAGGCGGGCGCCCAGATAAATGCCGGAATGAGTTATCCTGCCAGTGAATTAATTTATGTTAAGACGAATCATGGGATGCTGACGGAAGAGAAGAATTCGCCGGCGGGTAATATTGCTTATTTTGATGGAAAAGAGGGAAAACCGGAAGTATTGGAAGCAAAACAATGGCTAGAGGCGGTTATTCATGATAAGGAACCGTTGGTAAAGCCGGAACAGGCGTTTATAGTGACGAAAATCCTGGATGCAATTTATCGGTCGGCTGCGGAAGGAAAAGAAATTACCTTTAAAAATATGTGAACTGGGAGGCACTTGTATGGCATTTGAACTATTTAACAGATTATTGGTCTGCGATAAAGAGATTACGAATATGAAAGCTGAAGACGCCGCGGTAGGTTATGAATTTTATGTTCAATACCCATCTTATAGGGGAACGTATTTAAGCTGTATTGAAAAATTAGAAATACAAATAGACGGACAGATTATCGATACTTCCCGGATCGGCTTTTATGTTAATGGGAAAGAGGTGCTGGTGGAGGAATTTCCCGATTTGTTCCGGGAATATTGGTTTATACTTGATTATGCCTCTGTCCGGATATATGGAGATGGATTAAAAGCCGGATCTAAACATGGGGTGCACGTTTTATTGCGTCATCGGATTCCCTATACAGGATATTTTGGAAACTATATGATTGAAGACGCGGTTTGTGAAAAAGAGCTTACGGTAAAATAACGGCAAAGAGGAGGACAAGGATATGAGTGATAAAAAAATTAAATTGGGTATTACTCTGTTTAGCTTAACGCCTTACTATGTTACCAAGGAATGGGACCTTGAACGCTGTCTAAAGGAAGTGCACGAGATGGGATATCAGGGAATTGAGCTGGTGGCGGCTCAGATGGTGCCGGATTATCCGAATCCTTCGGATCAATGGCTGGAAAATTTTAAGGCGCTGCTTAAAAAATATGAGCTAAACTTAATTACCTGGAGTGCCTATATTGATATGGGAATCCGGACTGACAGGGATTTAACAGAAAAAGAAATTATACAATATACAAGAAATGATATGATTTATGCAAAGAAAGCGGGGGCCCGGATGGTCCGTACCCAACATGGGATTACTCCGGAAGTTTATCGGAAAATGCTTCCATTATGTAAGGTATTGGACATGAAACTGGTAATTGAAATGCATTCCCCTCATCATCCTCAGGTGCCAGTATGGAAAGAATATTTAAAAATAATGGCGGACCCTGAAACAGAAGATTATTTCGGAGTAGTTCCGGATTTTAGCATTTTTCAGCATACGCCCCATAAATTAGCAATCGATGCCTTCCTTAAGGGGGGATGCCGTAAAGAAGTCCTGGACACCATTATTGCAATGCATGATGCAGGTTTGGGGGAAGAGGAGATGATATCAGGAGGCGATTATACCGATTATGAAAAAGAGGTGATAGCCGATATAAAACATAGATTCAGTGCCCCTGCAAAGGTGGAGGAGCTGGCAAAACTACTTCCGTGCACACCGTATATTCATGGAAAATTCCATTATATTACAAAAGATTGTAAAGATCCTACCATTCCCTATGAAAGAGCTATAGAAATAATAAAAAAGTCCGATTTTCATGGATATATTGCATGTGAATATGAGGGACACCGGTTTGATATTGATGCCAAGGAACAATTATCTCGCTTTGTATCTATGATAAATCGATTGTCGGAAGAATGAGTAAACGAAATAAATAATCTGTGGATTTGCCTGTCTGAATTGGAATAGGAGATAAGACGTAAGAAATTTAAATATAGTACTCTAAATATAGAAAGGCAGGGTTTATAATGCTAAAGGTAGGTATTATCGGATATGGATTTATGGGACACGTACATGCCAAAATGTTTGAAGGAATGAAAGAATTTAAGGTAGTAGCCATATGTGACTTATTATTGCGGAGGATATACCCAAGGTAAATATAGAATATGAAAACTATTTTAAAAATTACCTTAAGGCTATTCAAGGAGAAGAAGATTTCCTGGTTAAACCCTCGCGGGTCAGGAGGGTTTTGGCAGTTATGGAAGCCGTCGGAGAATCTGCAAAAAGCTAGACTTTGAATAGCCGGCTTCCAGCGTGTCCGACCCGCCCGCCGTACGCTTAATTGATACTTTTAAAGAGAGCGTATCGCCCCTTCACAGTTTCTGGAACGGAATCCCCGGCTTAACGACCCGCTGGTCATCTATCCAATCAAAAAAAGATCGTTTATGTGATTGTCGACACACGTCGGGACTATGGATGGCTTAACAGTTAAAGCTCTCAAGTCCCTGCCACATTTACCTCCTCAAACCGTACCGCATAGGGCCCTTCATAGCCTTTTTCAATCTGCATTTCCTTTGAAAATACAAGATTTTTTTGGGCTTTAAGCAGATTGCCGTTAACGGAGCCGCCGGTCACCGGGGTTACGGTAGTGCCGTCGCATAAAAAGGCAAGACGGATTTCGCCTGCAAAATGCCCGGAAAAGGCATCCATCTGGAAATCAGAGAAATTTACCACATGAAGATATTTGCCGGATTTCATTTCGGAAAAGTATTTGGTACCGGCAGGCACTAAAAAGCTGTCATAGACGCCGGTAGGTTCCAGGCCAAGATAATAAGCAAATCGGCTGTTTCCATGAATGGTCTGTAAAACGCCGTCTTTTAGCAGGGGACGGTGGGTCATGGGGATGCCTTCACTGCTGTAGGGCTCTTTTGCCTTTAGCGTGATTGTAAGCAGTTCTCCCGTAACATCACCGCCTTGTATCCTGTCCCCGATTCGATAATTGGAATATTTGGGATAAACCATGCCGGCGGAAGAACGGCTTAAAAAGTATTCAAATATATCCCTGACATATTGCCCGGACAGCAGGACGGTATAAGTCCCGGCGGCAGGGGCGGATTTCGCCTGTGCACGGGCTTTTGTCATTTCCAGTGCCCGTTTTACTTTTGCCCTTAAGGCTTCGGTATCCAGCTCGTCATAGGAGAAACTCTGATAGGTTTCAACATCCTGGGGAGTGATACACTGGGTGACAAATTCGCCTTTGACCGTATGTTTTTCATAGCCGACATCAATTCCGCCGGAGTTGATAATATGGCAGGAGTTTTTTTCAACAAACAGTTCAGCCGAATTTAAGAAGGTATCCTCCCAGCTGTCATCAGCAAATAAGGCCTCCGCCATTTTACGGGCATTTTCCGCCAGGGTATTACGGCTTAAGGAGCTTTCTATGATAACGGGCTCTTCCTTTTTGCCGGACGGCAGTTCATAATATGGGTTGCATACAAAGGAAGCGGCAAAATAAGCTTTTTTAATTGTTTCCTCCACTTCTTTATCAGTCATCCCGCAGTGGATGCCGACGGTAGAGGAACCGCGCATTTTTACACCGTTTTTCTCAAAATCATGGTAAACGGTAATTCTGTATTGCCGTACCTCCTTTTGCCTTTTCATATCCAGATGCTCTTTTATGAAAAATAATTCCACGGTTTCTTTTCTGCTGTCATTTATTAAATAGGTTGCGATGTTATTTTGTTTTAAGGCGGATAATATTTTATGTAGCAAGATTGACTCACCAGTCCTTTCTTATTGTGGCTATTCAGATAATAGCGTAACAACATTATTGGATCTATATATCATACAGCTAAATACAATTCAAAAGCTGAATCCGGCCCTAAAGGCCGCGGAAGCGATGAAATTACTAACCAAGCCGGATTCTGGCTTTTATATAGGGGCCGCCGTCCGAAACTTTTACCCATTCCTTATAACCTTTGCCGCAGAAACCGCTGCCTTTAAGCTCTACGGTATCGGATATCATGGAAATGGATTTTAGTAAGTCAGGCACATATCCGGTTAAAACAATAGGAGAATAAATCCTGCCGGTCAGTTTACCGTTTTTAATTTCCCTTGCTATATTAACCATACATTGAATTCCCCAATTCTTCGGATCCTCCATGCCGCTTCTGGCATTTTCCAATAGAAATCCATATTGAACGGAGGCAATCATATCTTCCGGTTTATCCTTTCCCGCCTCAAAATAAGTATTGGTCATACGGGTATAAGCTTTTCTCTCGTAGCTTTCCCGCCGGCCGTTGCCGGTGGGGGCTGAGGACAGATACATGGCTGTCTGGCTGTCACTGATACCCCGTTTTAAGATACCTTTTTCAATGATAACCGTATCCTGTGACAGCACGCCTTCATCGTCAAACAGATAAGTGGCTGTTTCTTTGGCCGCAGTAGCGCCATCATGCATGGTAATAAGGGGAGAAGCCACATATTTGCCTATGTATTTCCTGGCAAGTGCACGGTCTTTTACGAACATATCCATTTCCACACCATGGCCAAAGGCCTCGTGGGCTATCATACCGGTAACCTCCGGAGTGCAGATGCAGTCATATTCGCCGGGTTTGATCGGTTCACTTTCCAACAGTTCAAGGGCTGTAAAAGCCACACTTTTTAAATCCCGTTCCATTTCTCCCAGCAGCTCCGTGCCGCCAAGGTTGGAATAAGTCTTAAAAAAGTATTTGATTTCCTCACTCCGGGAGGCCATAACCATCAGGCTTCCGTTTGTCCATAGAATATTCTGCTCCATGTCCTTGTTTTTTGATAAAAATAATTTATGGTACTGCTGATATCTGCAGCCGGCAGAACAATCCAATATTTTTTTATTATAAGCCAGGCCTTCTTCGCAAAGCTTTGACAGAAGAGCTATAATTTTTTCATCTCCCAGTTCTTCCGGATCCTGTATGTATTCGGTGCTTTCCTTTAAAGTTTTTGGATCGTCGGGAAGCACAGGATATTCACTTTCTGAAATTCCACCGGGCAGATAATCCTTAAGGGGCATTAAGCTATACTTAATCTTATTCAGGATTCCGGGAATCCCTTCCTTTGTAATCTCATTAAAGGAATATTCCCCATAGCTTTTGCCGTCGTATACCTTTGCGACAAAACCCCGTCCGCTTAAAATATCGTCTTCCGAAATAACGGTGCCTTGTTTTGACACACTATAAATCATGGCTTTGGAATCCGATGCAAGAATAGAAGCATAACTGTAATGCTCAAGCAGGCTATTGAGTAATTCTTTAAGGAATGGTTTTGCCTCTTTTAAATAATGGCTTGATTTTACTTTCATTCTGAATCCACCTGTTCCTTTCTTCAATCTATCTGTTTAATATTTGAAATGATGTAAAAAAGAGCCTTACATATTTTGGCTACTCTTGTATTATATTCTCATAGGGTTTTAATGTCAATCTTGAAAGTAATAGCGGGTAATAACGGAATATACATAACTGAATTTCTTTGATGATAATCTTAAAAAGTAATTTATTTACAAGAATAAATTGGCACTATCCAGAGTGTGTTTGAAAAATGCTTGTGCGGGTTGGGTGCTCCACTTTGTGGGAGGTAAGGAGCGATTTTGGGAGCGAAGTGGGAACAAAAAAAAGCGCTTGACATATTTTAGCCGCTCTTATATTATATTTTTATAGAGAATAAAGCCAATTCCAGAATATGTTAATTTGATTTAAAATATAAACGGTATAATTAAACAATAATAACTGAATATATATAACTGGGTTGTGACTGGTTAGGCAGGCAAGACCAAGCTTTGTGAAATAAAAGCAATATTTCATAAAGTTTGGTCTTTTTTCTGCAAACGTGCCCGCGGCCGGAAGAAACTCGTATATGGATTTTTCCCGGTTTAAATATAAGCATTACCGTAAGTTTTTATGAGAAAAGAGGTGGGATACCCAGTAGTAGGAAGTAAAGCAGCCTGGTAATGCACGGATTATAAAATGAAAGGGGACAGGGAATAGGAAAGTGAGTTTATAAGGAGAACTAGGTTTTATTTACTAGCTAACCTTCAAGTAAGTCCCCTGCTTCTTAGCGAAATGCAGCGGTGGGTTTGGAGCTTACTTGTTTCAGTCGGAGCTTGAACCCCGACTGAAATACCAGCATAGCTGGTATTAGGTTATGAGCAAGTAGTATAGCGGACCTGGAATATCCGTTTTACTAAGTTAAAAGAGTGCTCTAAAACAAAAAGGAGGAAATTATTATGATGAAGTATCTTCAAAAACTAGGAAAATCTTTAATGCTTCCGGTTGCCGTACTTCCGGTGGCAGGGATTTTAATGGGAATCGGTTATTGGATCGATCCCGACGGATGGGGTGCCAATAATGTTGCGGCGGCATTCCTGGTTAAGGGCGGCGGAGCCTTGATTGATAATATGGCTTTGCTCTTTGCCATTGGTGTCGCGGTAGGTATGGCTGACGATAAGGACGGAACTTCCGGGCTTGCCGGTTTGGTTTCCTGGCTGTTAATGACGTCCCTGCTTTCCAGTGAGGCGGTGGCCATGTACACGGGAGCGGAAGTTGATCCGGCGTTTGGTTACATTAAAAATCAGTTTATAGGCATATTGGCTGGTTTAATCGGCGCCAGTTGTTATAACAGGTTTAAAAATACGAAATTGCCGGATTATCTTTCCTTTTTAAGCGGAAAGAGGAGCGTTGCCATTGTAACTGCCGGATATTCCGTTGTGGCAAGTGTGATATTGTTTTTTGTATGGCCCGTAGTTTATAACGCGCTGGTGGCTTTTGGTATCGCCATAACCGGAACAGGTGCCATAGGGGCCGGTATCTATGCTTTCTTTAACAGGCTTTTAATTCCCATAGGGCTTCATCACGCTCTGAATACTGTATTCTGGTTTGACGTGGCAGGTATTAATGACTTAGGTAATTTCTGGGCAGGCAAAGGTGAATTAGGGGTAACGGGTATGTATATGTCGGGTTTCTTCCCGATTATGATGTTTGGTCTGCCGGGAGGCGCTCTGGCTATGTACCATACCGCCAAAACAAATGGGAAGAAGGTTGTGGCCGGTCTGTTGGGTTCGGCCGCGCTCTGTTCTTTTCTTACCGGTATAACGGAGCCTTTGGAGTTTTCCTTTATGTTTTTAGCGCCTGTCCTGTATGTGGTACATGCGTTATTGACGGGTATTTCGGCGGCCGTTGTAGCCTTGCTGCCGGTACGGGCAGGGTTTAATTTCAGTGCCGGGTTAATTGACTTTATCTTAAGCTTTAAATCCCCTATGGCTTTGAATCCGTTATGGCTGCTTCCCATTGGTGTGGGATTCAATGTGGTTTATTATGTTGTATTCCGATTTGTTATAAGAGTATTTAATCTTAAGACACCCGGCAGGGAGGATGAGGAAGAGGAGGAACTTAAGGCCGGCCTGGCCAATGATGATTATACCGCAGTGGCAGCCATTATATTAGAAGGACTGGGCGGCAAAGAAAATGTTACCAACGCCGATAATTGTATTACCAGACTTCGTTTGGAAATTAAAGATTATACCCTGGTAAACGAGAAGAAAATTAAATCCGCAGGTGTGGCGGGTGTCATAAGACCAAGTAAAACCAGCGTTCAGATTATTATAGGGCCAAAGGTACAATTTGTAGCGGACGAATTTAAGAAATTGCTGTAAAATCAGGTGAGGCCATACGAACAAAGAAGGTATCGGATGCCGTGTATGGAAGGCAGTAAGCAGACATTACAAAAATATTATGAAGTTTAACCGGAAGAAACCCGCCCAGCGGGTTTCTTCCGGTTACGGGTGCATCCGGTCAAAATGCATCCGCCGGACCTTAGAAATTAACGGTATCCGGACTCAATTGCATACTTTACGGCAGATACGGCCGTATCTCCGTCAGGAGTCTGCCAGGTTCCAAAGCCTATACAGGGAATAGACACGCCGTTGTATAGTTGGTAAGAATCAGTTAAAGACTTCATTAATTTTAAACCCCCTTAAAATGTTTTTTATTACAAGCTCAATCTGTAATAATTTTATTATAAGATTTTAGAGGTAACTCGAGATCAATAAATATTTTTATGTAAAACGTAAAATATTTTTTTCCTAATTTCCGGTAGAGCTCTTTTCTCCAATCCATTATAGTATGTTCTCCTTATGGTATTGCATTATCCGGTTCCAGATCCTTGAAATCATCAGGATAAAGGAACTTGGCAAGACCCTGCATTCAAAAGCAAATACACCAAAAAATTTCCATATTTTATTTACAGACAACTTAGAATTAATGTAATATGAAAATGCTATGAGATAAAAAGCCCGACCGGCAGGATGCGCACTTCGGTGTTTGGAATTGTGTCGCAAGCGGCCGCCAAAGGCGCCGGAGTCTGGCCTGCCAGACTCTTTATTCTTGTTTTTCATAGTTTCAAAATTGCAGAAAGAATATCTTAAATTGCAAAAATATAAAGTAATATAAAAGAAAAAGAGTGGTAACATAATTATAATAAGAAGACAGGGGGTGCCAAAAGGAATGATTAGATGGATTGTTTTGGACATGGACGGCACACTTTTAAATGAAAGAGATCAGATTACAGAAAGAACAAGAAGCTGTCTGATCCGTTGCCAGAAGAGAGGAATCCGGATTATTTTGGCCAGCGGACGCAGCTTCACACGTCTGCTTCCTTATGCACGGCTCCTGCAGATGAAAGAACATGGCGGTTATTTTATCGAAGTAAACGGTATGGCAGTGTACAATCTGGAAAAAGAAGAACGGCAGGTTATCCGGCAGCTTCAGGAAGAAGATATACGGAAACTGTTTCCTTATGGGCAGAATATGGAGGTGGAACTACAATGTTTTGAAGATCAGGCAGTTTATTACTGGATACCGGAGTGGCAGAATATGGTAAAAGAAAAAGAGAGGACCAAACGGGGGTTGCCGGAAGATTATCCGAATCTGGGCGGGGCTTGGACATGGATAACGGATATGACAAAGGGTTACCCGCTGCAACTGCAGATACAGTCTGTTGAAGAAGTACCAAAGAAGTTGAATAAAATAAATTGTGTTGCGGATCCAAAGACAAATCAAAGAGTATACGACTGCCTGAAGAAACAGTATGGTGAAAATTATGAGATAGTAAGAACCTGCTCAAGGCTGATCGAGATTTCTCCCAAAGGCATTACAAAGGGGCAGACTTTAAAACGACTTATGGAAAAACACGGTATTAATCGTGAAGAAGTACTGGTATTTGGAGATGGTGAGAATGATGTGGATATGTTTCATCAGGTAAAATATAGTATTGCAATGGAAAATGCGGAAGCTTTTATCAAAAAGCAGGCATATAGAGTGACAAAAAGCAACCGGGAGGAAGGTGTGGCGCTGATTCTGGAAAAACTTTTGGAAAGGATGGGGACAGATGAATGAAAAGATGAAGCCAAGACAGTATGAAATATTAAAATTTCTGGCAACTTCTTCTATTCCGCTGGATATTGCGTTTTTTCAGAATGAATTTGAAAAGAGCGAGCGTACCATCCGTTATGATATCAATGAACTGAAACGGATTTGTGCCGAAAAAGAGGTGCAAATACGGTATCGGACAAGATGGGGATTTTATATACCGGCCGAGCAGAAAGCAAAATGCCCGGAGATCCTGATTGCAGGACGGCCCGGGAAAACGGCAGGATTTCTGATGAATAGGTCGGAACAACGTATTATAGAACTTTTTTTTTATTTTTTTGTAAACAAAAAGGACGTTCTGGCTGAACAAATAGCCGGAGAATTTTATATTTCCAGATCCACTTTGATGAGGATCATACCGAGGTTTAATGAGTATTTCGGCGGCCGGATTCATCTGCTGTCCCATAAGACAGGAGGATATGAGCTTCAAGGAGATGAATTGATAATACGCCATATTGTTATGGAGCATCTGGCTCAATTGTTTAAAGGAAGTTATATGCCGGAAGACTGGTATCTGCTGCTGCCGGATACTTTAAAAAAATATATGAATCTTCAAAGGCTGATTACAATCAGCAATGAAATAAAAAAAGTTAACGCAAAGTATAATGTATGGATTTCCAATACGGCTTTTTTAAACCTTTTATCCTATTGCATTGCGGGTGATATACGGAATCAATTTTACAGCCCCGCAGATTTTACAGACGAGGCACAGGGATATGCGCAGACCCTTTTAAAAAGGCTTGATAAAAAGGTAAACAGCACAGAATTGAACTATCTGGAAGAGGTTCTGATTGAAAACGAAATTGTTGTAAATATCCATGAGACTGATGAGAGGAAAGTAAATTCCAGTCTGAAAAAGATTATAGAATATTTAAAAAAGGAAGAAAAGAAATTAAACTACGAGTTTGATATGACAGGTCTTTACGAGGATTTGTACGGACACTTAAAAAATTTGCTATTTTTGTTCCTGATTTCAAAAGATAAGATAGAGGAGAATTATATTGTTATTCAGGAAGTAAAAGAAAATTATTACGATTTTTACCGTATGGCGGCAGAATGTTCCAGAATACTGGAACAGGACTATGAAATTGATTTTACGGATACTGAAATTTGTTATATTGCCGTTTATTTATATAAAAATTGTAAAGGACGAGTAAATAAAAGAAAAAATGTCCTGCTGGTCTGTGCGACCGGAAAGGGCCTGTCACATCTTCTGGCAATCCGGTTGGAAAATGTATTTCCCATGTTGAAGGTTGCAGGACAGGTTTCCCCTTATCAGCTGTCCAATATGAATTTTGGAAAAACAGTGGATTTTATTATATCAACCATACCGTTGAATATTACAGGAATACCGGTGCTTAAAATTTCCCGGATTCTTTCAATGGAAGATATAAAGAGAATTCAGGAGTTTCTGGATTATGGAAAACTGGTGGATGAGATCCCATTGCAGGAGCGGGACAAAGCATCCTTTAGTTCCAAGGCAGACCCATTTGAAATAGCGAAAACAATAAAACAGGAAGCGGCATCGAATAATCTGTCTTATGCAGCCGGTGTCATCAGTAAGTTAATTTTGACACTGTTAGAATACACGTCGAAGTTTCCGGAAGAATACAGAATGAGTCAGGACGTACTTCTTGGAATGATTATTCATATGAGTATGGCTGTTCCGAGATGGTTTCAGGGGACAAGCCAGGATACTCTGGAAGAGATGGAAGAAGAATACATAAAGATAGAGGAGAATCACAGGGTAATCTTTGAGGTTATGGAAAAATTTTTTGCATTGGTAGAGAACTCCCTGCAGGTGAGTATAACCATAGAAGAGAAAATTGCATTTTTTTTATACATTATAAAGGAGGAGAAAGAGGATGAAAGTACTTACTATTAAAAAAGGAAAGCTGGTTTCTCCGGTCAACGGATATCACAGTGATGTGAAAGATATCCTGGTCAAAGATGGGGTAATTGCGGCCATTGAAGATAGAATTAATCCGGCGGGAACAGTCATTGATGCAGCCGGATGCATAGTTACACCTGGTTTTATTGATATCCATACGCACTGTTATCCGGAAACATTCTTGGGGTTAGAACCGGATGAGCTGGGAATCCGGCGGGGATCTACGGCAATCCTGGACGCAGGAAGCAGCGGAGTCTGCAACTATGAACGTTTTTACAAGAATTATATTGAAAAGAGCAGGACAAAAGTATATACCCTTTTGAATCTGTCCCAAGACGGTCTGATGCAAGGTCATGAACTGGATGATAGGAAAAAGATTAACATTCCTGCGCTGAAAGAGATTTTACTGAAGTATCCGGACAATATTGTAGGATTAAAGGCCAGAGCCAGTGCCAGTGTAGTCGGAGAAATGGGACTAAGACCCATTGCACTTGCTGCCAGGACGGCCCAAGAAGCAGGGAAACCTTTAATGGTACATATCGGAAACCATCCGCCTGAACTTAAAGATGTACTGAATCTGCTTCAGAAAGATGATATCGTAACCCATGCCTTTCATGGAAAAGCAGGCGGTATTCTGACCGAATCAAATCACATCCTTCCGGAAGCCTGGAAAGCCAGGGAAAGAGGAGTTCAGTTTGATATAGGCCATGGGTCAGCAAGTTTTAGCTTCCGTGTTTTTGAGCAGGCGTTAAAAGAAGGATTTGACTGTGATCTGATATCTACGGATTTACATATTGAAAATTATAACGGACCTGTTTACAACCTGGCCGCTGTTGTCAGCAA
This sequence comes from Clostridiales bacterium, assembly GCA_015655075.1. GTDB lineage: Bacteria > Bacillota > Clostridia > Lachnospirales > Lachnospiraceae > Anaerocolumna. Next base: position 68,024 of record JAATFT010000084.1, read on the forward strand.
GACGATTAACTGCGGGGAAGAATTGGAGAAAGCAGTGACTAAATGTACCAGTGCACCGGCCAGACACTTTGGTCTTAAGAGAATAGGGGAACTTGCTGTCGGCATGACTGCTGACTTGAATGTGATGGAGTTAGTTTCCTGCAGGGAACAGGTACAGGATGCCATTGGAGATTCTCTGGAACTGGCGCAGAAACTGGTATTAAAGAAAACAATTTACAGCAGAGGTAATGAGAGTGAAATTTTTGAACACATTGTTAAAAGATAGCAGTCTGGATCCATCTGTCCGGGATGATATTATCCAGTCCTATCAGAGAGTAAAAGTGAAATGGAAGGTTTGCGGAATTCCCATGGATAAAGATGCGGAATTCATGTTTAGCAACCATATCCTGTCACTGATTAAAAGAGTAAAAGCGCATTCATTTGTAGAAGACTTGGAGGAGGAAGATTTTAAGCAGGTATCAGAAGAAGCATTTAAAACGGCAGAAAATCTTGTCACAGATTTGTTTGAGAAAGAGCATCTTCCCGCCAATAAAACAGAAGTATTTCTCGTGGCAACTCACATAGAAATTGCTATACAGAAAAAAGGAGGAAAAGATTATGAGTAAAGAAGTACTGGTAGTAATCGGGCACCGTATGGGAAAAGGCCAGGCGGTTGCCCGGGGAGTAGAAAAAGCGGGGGGAAAAGCGATTGTGATTCCGGGAATGGCAGCGGATATGAAGCTGGGAGATGTGATGCATGAAAATAATGCAGACCTTGGAATCAGTTTTTGCGGAAGCGGCGGCGCCGGTGCACTGACGGCAAAGAATAAATATGGCTATCCGGCCAAATCAGAACTGCGTTCTGTAGAGGCGGCCTGTACTGCGGTAGAAGAAGGATGCAAGGTAGTTGGCCTGGGATTTTTGGATGTGGAAGAACTGGGAGAAAAATTAGTAAAAATTTATCGCAGGGTTTATGGAGAATAATATGCAAGGGGATATTTGGGAAAAGCAGTTATTGGAAGAAATACGTCATGAAGTTGTGATTACAATGAGCGGGGATTCTTTGGAAGAGGTGACAGGCAAGATATTTCAGACTATGCGTAAGCAGATATTCCTCGATATTAAGGGGCCCATTATCCAAATGGAAGCGGAGGAAGTCTATTTTCAGCAAGTGGATACAAAGCGCAGGACGGAGCATTTTATGTTCTTTTTCTGGCCCCTGGAGAAACTTACGCTTACGATTACTGCCAAAATCGTAGTAAAGGTAAAGTATCTAAATATTACAAAGGAGGATCTATAAATGTTAGAGATTATTATTTGTTCAATGGTTATCGGTGCTTTAGGCGGAGGCTGTATAGCTGCCGGTGCAGCGCGTATGTTTCATGCACCAAAGGTACAGGCTATGGGAGCTTTTCGAACGCTGGGTGAAATGAATGCCTGTAGCGGAGACCCGATTGCCCATTTTTCTTTTGGTTTGGGTTTCTTCTTTTCCGCCGCGGCATCGGCTGTTGCAGCCGGTGCGCTGACGGGAGAGGTGCTGCACAGAATTGTCCCAAACTGGAGTGCGGCATCCCTGCTGGTAAAAAATAAAAATGTAGAAGAAACGGTCTGGAATCCGAGAAAGATGATGATGGCCGGTTCTGTGATAGGTGCGGTTGTCGTTGTCTTTCTGAATACCATGGCTCAGTTAATTCCGGAAAAGCTGTCCCTGATTGCACAAAATGTACTGACCCCGGCCACCGGCTGGCTGATCAATCCGGTTATGCCTGCCATTTTCTGGCTGGCTGCCATTGATGCCGGCAAGGTAGTTGGATTGTGGGGAACGGTATTAGGCGGGATATCCGCGCTGGTTTCCGGAAATGCGGTGCCAGGCATTGTGCTTGGGATTCTGATTGGAAAATCTGCAGAGGAAAATGGGTATAAGAATAAAATGGTACAGATATTGATTGCAATTGTAATTGTCATGTTTATTGCAATTGCTTACTTCAGAGGATTTTTTGGAAAGTTCGTATAGGAGGAGACACAGATGGAGAAGAAAACATTTACAGAGAAATTTGATGCTTTTATGATGAAAGACAGTACCTTTATTCTGCTGGTCATGGGAGCGGCGGCAGCGATATTTTCAGGAACTTATCTATTTATTAAATTTGGCACAGGTGCCTTTAATGAAATCTCTATTGTTGCCATGTTAACCGACGGAATGGGCAGCGGTGATTATGCGGCAGCTGCCGGCTTTGCCACAGGGTTTTTGATTGCCCGGATACTGGAAGGCCCGCTGGTAGGTCTGATGGATATCGGCGGTAGTTTGATGACAGGTGTAGGTATCGGGATTCCGGCGGTTTTTTTATCCATGGGCTGGAAGTTCCCATTTTCTAATTTCTTTTCAGCATTGCTGGTTGGGGCAATAATCGGAATTACCATAGGCGGTATTATCATAATTATCCGCAAAATAGTACCGGATGGTATGGCTGTAGGCGGAACCGGCATTATGATGGGAGCCGGAAATGCCGTTGGACGTTATCTTGCCCCGCTTATTATAATAGCAGCGGCACAGTATAATGTATATACAGGTATTGGCGCTCTTATCGGAGCAGCATTTTTTTACAAATGGGAAAAAGAGATGACCGGAGGCGCAATTTTGGGCGCGATGATTCTGGGCGCGATTTTTTTATAATGACTTGGAAAGTGTGAAAAAGAAACTGCTTTGCAGTTTCTTTGGAAATATGATACCGGAAAGGCTGAAAGAAAATAAAGTATGAAGAAAGGATGCCACTGACAGATTCTTTCAACCTGCGAAACCAGTTTCGCATTTCTATGTTGTGGCAGTATCGCAAGCCTGCTTGCGATATGCAATGGGTATAAAAATGAGTGTATATCAGGATATAGGATTGAAAAGAGTAATTAATGCCTGCGGCCGAGTGACGATACTGGGTGTCTCTACTTTGAGTGAGGAAGTGGCACAGGCCGCTGTTGACGGAGGACAGTCATATGTAGTGATTGAGGATTTGATTAATCGGGCAGGTGAGATTATTTCCGGATATACGGGAGGTGAAGACAGCTGCGTGACATCCTGTGCTTCCGCTGCGATTTGTCTGACAGTAGCCGGATTAATCTCAAAAGGAAAGAAATCCATTATGGATCGCCTTCCGGATTCTTCCGGAATTCCCAATGAGATTATTCTCCAGAAAGGACATAGTATTGAGTTTGGAGCACCGCTGGTGACGATGCTTAAACTCGGTGGCGGAGTGCCGGTAGAAGCAGGTACCGTAAATGAAGTAATGCCGGAAGATATTGAGGAAGCAATTAATGAAAAAACGGTTGCCTTGTTATATGTTAAGAGCCATCACTGTGTTCAAAAGGGAATGGTTGATATTGAAACGATGAGAGATATTGCACACCGCCATAATCTTCCGTTTATGATAGATGCGGCGGCAGAAGAAGATTTCCGGAAATATATTGCTATGGGAGCAGATTTGGTGATGTACAGCGGAGCCAAAGCACTGGAGGCTACAACTTCCGGATTTGTAACCGGGAAAAAAGAGTATATTGAATATGCGAAAAAGCAGTACCATGGAATCGGCCGTCCAATGAAGATTGGTAAAGAAGGTATTATGGGGCTTTTGAAAGCTCTGGACCTCTATGAGCATAAAGACCGGGAAAAAGAAGTAGAGAAGAATATAGCAAAAGTTAAGTATCTGTGCGAGGAAATTAATAAGATTCCGGGACTGAAGGCAATACAGATTCAGGATGAAGCGGGACGGGCTATTTACCGTGCCAGAGTTATGGTAGATACGGCAGTAGGCAATAAAAAAATTGAAGAAATCAACAAAGAGCTGCGTGCCGGAGATCCTCTCATCCATTGCAGGGCGGAGTTTTTGAATCTGGGAAAACTGGACTTTGACCCAAGACCGCTATGCAAAGGAGACAAAGAATTGATTGTAAGCAGATTAAAAGAAATCATGAAGGGATGAAAGCATGGGAATTAATTATTATAAGAAACGTGTATGTCTGAATGTACTTGCCGGAAGTTTAAAAAATGCAGAAGAAATTTATAAAGCAGCAGAAAAGCACGTAGAAGTTGGTGTGGTTTCTGCAAGCTATCCGGATGTTTTAAGTGCAGTAAAAGACATGAAAAAGTATATGGAAGTTTTAGAAGGAAATCTTTCTGTTGGTCTGGGTGGCGGAAACCCGGCTCAGTGGAAGGCAGTTGCAGATATTGCAAAGGAAATTAAGGCCAATCATTTTAATCAGGTTTTTTCAGCAGTTGGTTATACAAGAGCAAATGTAGGTAATGAGACAAGTCATATCAATGCATTGGTATCTCCTGCCGGAACACCGGGCATGGTAAAGATCTCTACGGGACCGGTCTCCCAAGCTTGTGAAGAACCTGCTGTAATCCCAGTGGATACGGCAATTGCCATGATCAAGGAAATGGGTGGTAATTCCATCAAGTTTTTCCCAATGGGTGGCTTGAAATGTAAGGAAGAATTGAAAACAGTGGCACAAGCTTGTGCCAGAAACCATTTTGTTTTGGAACCAACCGGTGGAATCAGTCCGGAAAACTTCCGCGAAATTATGGAAATTATCCTGCATGCAGGTGTGGAAAAAGTTATACCGCATATCTATAGTTCTATTATTGATAAAGAAAGTGGATACACAAAAATTGAAGATGTAAAAAGACTGCTGGCAGTCATAAAGGAATTAGTATAGTTTTCGGATAAAAAAGAACTGCTGGGTGCAAAGGAATGTGCACAGCAGTTCTTTTTTAGTTCCTGCATTGCTTGGAGGTGTAACAGAACCAATTGTATACGGTATTTCTATTCTTGGTGATACATACCGCCAAAACAAAGGGGAAGAAGATTGCGGCCGGTCTGTTGGGTTCGGTAGCTCTTTGTTCTTTCCTTACCGGTGTAACGGAGCCTTTGGAGTTTTCCTTTAAGAAAATTAAATCCGCAGGTGCGGCGGGTGTCATAAGACCAAGTAAAACCAGTGTTCAGATTATTATAGGACCAAAAGTACAATTTGTAGCGGACGAATTTAAGAAATTGCTGTAAAATTTTTAAGCTATAATAATTAGTATGCAGTATCCATTTCCGTGTAAATAAATATCTCCTAAGTAATATGGATATTTTTCCAATTCCGTAACCGGCTTTAATTCCTCCGATTATGCAGGCGGTCAGGGGCTCTTTTAAACCGGTAGCGGCTTATTTTGAGGGAGTTCATTAATTTTCATTATATATTAATATAATTTATATTTAATATTCCAGCTTCCACATATACCTTCTTTTTGTCAGCGGATGGTTCCTTTGAAGTGCCAATTGTTCTGCATATACACGTAATACAGCCGTAATAAGCATGGGATTAAAGTAATCTATAACAGAAGAATCAACAAAAGAACTAAGTCCGAAATCTTTTGCATCAATTATGGTTGTTTTCGCATCAAATCTATTTAGAAAAGTAAGTGTCCTGGAGTCCATTTCCCTGGTTTTACCGTCGTTCATAAGTAAGATAAAAGGAACGCCTTTTTCTGTTATTTCAAATGGGCCATGAAAAAACTCGCCGTCATGGAAAGTGCCTGAATTAATCCACTGCATCTCCATAAGAAGGCAAATAGAAAAAGCATATGCAACTTCATAGGTGGCACCGCTGCTCATAACATAAATAATGGAATCGTCTTTATATTTTTCTGCAAATGCTTTTGCAGACGGGACAACGGTTGCAACGGAGTTTTCAATTAAACCGTAGATTTTGCCGATACCATCCCACAGGGCATCGTAATTTTCATATCCTTCGTATTGGTTTAAGATTTCTGCTGCTAATCCAAGCACGTTTGTCATTTTTTCGAGTTTTGCAGCATAATTTTTTTCAAATCCATGAACAATTACAAAATGCGCATTATATGTAAGAGGCGAATCAGCCTTATGGGTAACAGCAATAACTTTAGCACCGAGTTCCATGGCTTTTTTAGAAGCTTGTACGGTTTCAGGGGTGGAACCTCCCAGAGAACATGTTATAACAATACTTTTTTCATTAACGGAAATAGGAGTTGCATAAAAAAATTCATTTGCAGTATATAAAGATGTACGAAGCTTTTTTGAATTTACTTCCAGAAAGTATTTTGCCGGATAAAGATCTGCTTTTGAAGCACCGCATCCGACAAAGAAAACGGAATTGATTTCAGGGCGTTCTTTTTTAATATTAGTTATAATTTTAGATATTTCCATAGTATTTCTTTCCTCCATTATTAATTGTTAGACATTATATATATAACATTATAATACATCTTATATACAATGTCAATACAATTTCTTCTCTACATTTAAATAATGAAGCATTGTAAGGAAGATATTTCTGAAAATTAATTTCTTGTTTATAATTGCAGGAAGTCTTGTTTTTGGTTTATATTTTATTAGGACGTAAAACTCATTGTACCGTTCTGACCGCTCTACTTTGCGGTATACTGCGTCGGGATATACTAATATTTCATTTACGGCGGGTTGTGTCCCGGTTGATTTAATGAACTTAGAAAAAATAAAAATAATTAAATTTATATATTTTATGTATTGTATATCATATAACATTATGATACAATATATTACAACAACATGCAAAAAAGGAGGCGGATTATGTTTAACTTTAGTGCCAAGCAGGTTATGAGGGAACATCAGAACGGTGTGGATATTATACCACTGGTGGAAGCAGCCGTTGATACTGTCTGCAGGAACGGTTATGAGAATATTTTTTATATTGGAATCGGCGGTACCGTTCTTTATGCAAATCAGATGGCTGCCATAGCAAAGCAAGCTGGTTCAAAGATACCTTTATATGTAGAAAATGCCGCAGATTTTTGTGTAGTAGGAAATCCTCATTTCGGAAAAAACTCGGTAGTCGTAATGGAATCAATTTCAGGTGATACCAAGGAAGTGGTTGAAGCTGTTAGGATAGCGAAAAAAGCCGGCGCAAGGGTCATCGGTTATGTTGAAAAAAAAGGTACGTTCCTGGCCGATAATTCGGACTATCTGATAAGTACAGCAGGAGGAGGTTATTATTTTTGGTATACGGTTACTTTGCGTTTTATGAAAAATGCGGGAGAATTTGAAAAATATGACAAATTTTTTTCGGAAATCGTAAGCATGCCGGAAAATGCCGTAGAAATATATAAGGCGGCAGATGAAAAAGCGGAAGTTTTTGCGGAAGCCTATCAGGATGAACCAATCCAGTATTTAATCGGATCAGGGAACCTGGAAGACTGGGCCGTATGTTATGGTATGTGTATTTTGGAGGAAATGCAATGGATGAGAACCAGGCCAATTTCTGCGTCTAACTTTTTCCACGGTACATTGGAGGTGATTGACAGGAATACTTCGGTTATTTTAATAAAAGGTGAAGATGTTACCCGCCCATTGATGGAACGTGTAGAAAACTTCGTTAATAAAGTAAGCGCAAAAGTAACGGTGTTTGATACTAAGGATTACCCTTTGGAGGGAATAAGCGATGAATTCAGGGGCCTACTGTCTCCTATTGTAATACGTTGCGCATTTCAAAGGGTTTCCGTACATCTGGAGTATAAAAGAAGGCATCCCCTTGCAATCCGAAGATATTACAGAAGACTGGATTATTAAAGACCGGTTGTTATAGAAATATTTTTTGCCGGAATGCTTTAACTATACTACTGTTTTATAAAATAAGGTTTTTGAAAAAAAGTTATTCTGTTATGCTGGTATTTTTACATAGCCTAAAATCCAAGTAAATTTATTTGAAGATGTTACTATAAGATGATATAATATTATGCATAATCACATAAGATGATTGTATGCTATAATATCATCAAATAAAATTGTAAATTTATAAGGGAGGAGAACATAAATGAATGACCGGCTAAATAAAAATTCCAGTGTGCCGTTATATCAACAGTTGGTTGAACTTATTAAAGAGCAGATCGCTACAGGCAAGTTAAAGGAAAATGACCGTCTGATGACTGAGATAGAGTTAAGCAAAGTATATGATGTCAGCAGGATTACGGTGCGTAAAGCGATAGAGGTACTTGTGGAGGAGGATATTTTGGAAAAGTGTCAGGGGGTCGGCACCTTTGTGGCAGGAAAAAAATTAAATCGTATTGTGAATAATTTCCTTGGATTTACGGAGATATGTGAATATGACGGAAAAAAAGCTTCCACCGATTTATTGGCGGCAGAGTTGGCAGACGCCACTGCGAATATGATAAATAAGCTGGAATTATCCGATAATGAGAAGGTTATCCGTATTGTGAGACTAAGAAAATGTGAGGGTATACCGGTTATCCTTGAAGAAAATTTTTTTTCCACTAAATATGCGTATTTATTAGCCGAGGATTTAACCGGATCTTTATATGAAATACTTAGAAATCATCAAGCTGTTCCAACTCAGGCAGTTAAGACGCTGGATATCTGTTACGCTAACGAGCTGGAAGCAAAACATCTGGAGGTGGAATTGAACAGGGCTTTAATACTGCAAAGAGACATTGTTTATGACAAGGACAAGGTTCCAATTCATTTGTGTAAATCCGCACTGAATCCTGCACATTATAAGATGACCATATTTTGCGGTTGACAAAAAAGAAGAAAGAGGAGAAGCTTTTAAATGTTGTATAAATAAGACGTTATAAGATGTTCTTGGCACGAAGAAGTGCATATATTTTATATATGCACTTCTTTTTGCCTTTAATTAAGAAAAAATCAAACATTGAAATTAAAAAGCATATATAATGTATAAAAAAAATGATATAATACAATTAATAATGTACAAAATTATTGATTTGTGTAAATAAGTATTGCAATTATGCATAAGACGTAATATAATGACTGTATACAACAGAACACAAATTAGATTGAATATACAAAATAAATAGGAAAGGAAAAAGTAAGCCGAAGTGACAGGCAATAGGTATTCGGTATGATTAAAGTTCTTGGAATAGGTGATAATGTTGTTGATATGTATATGCATACATCTACCATGTATCCTGGCGGCAATGCTCTTAATTTTGCAGCATATGCAGCTATCCTTGGTGTGGAAGCCGCCTATTTAGGGGGATTTGGTGATGATGATGCAGCCCGGCATGTGTATAATACAGTACGCTCAATGGGAATAGATTTGTCACGCTGCCGGTTTTACAAGGGAGAAAACGGTTATGCCCAGGTCCGATTAGTTGAAGGTGACAGGGTGTTTATCGGATCAAATCAAGGGGGCGTCAGTAAAAATAATCTCATTGAACTGACCCGGCTTGATGAAGACTATATTCGGCAATATGATATTGTTCATACCAGTATTTTCAGCTATTTAGAGGATCAACTTCCCATTATTCGCAGATGTGCCAATTTTATTTCCATGGATTTTTCGGACAGGGCTGATGATGAGTATTTAAAACAGTGCGCACCTTATATTGACTGTGCGGATATTTCATGCAGCTCAATGGCAGACGAGGATATTCTGGCTTTAATGAAACGGATTATTTCATATGGGTGCAGGCATATCATAATTGCCACAAGGGGGGTAAAAGGAGCTTTGGTTATGGTAGACAATAGATTGTATGAACAATCTCCTTGTTTAGTGGAAGCAAAGGATACCATGGGTGCCGGGGATTCTTTTATTACCAGCTTCCTGATAAATTATACAGAAGGAATGAAGGATGCAGCAGATTATACGGGTAAATCGGGTACGAAAGGCGTTACTACAATATATGAGTATCAGGACTTAATTACTAAAATCAGTCTTTATAAGGCGGGAATTTTTTCTTCCCGGAGCTGCTTAAAGGATGGGGCATTTGGTTATGGTAAAATTTTTAAATATTAATTACTTAAAAAAGCAAGCGAATGCCTTTAAATATGAAAGGAGAAGTATTATGAAAAAGAATGTTTTTAAGAAACTCGCCGGATTGGCAACAGTAATTAGTATTATAGTATCAGCTACGGCATGCGGCAGTTCCGATAAGAAGAGTAATGCGGATACAGGCAGTAATACGAATACTGACGCAGCTTTGACTTTTAGCGGTGAAAAGAAGGTAATTAAGTTCTTTCACAGATTTCCGGATGAACCCTATAACTCATTCATAGAATCAAAAATTGCCGAATATGAAGCGAATCATCCGGATATTGATATTGTTATAACCAGCGCGCAAAATGATCCCTACAAAGAGAAAATAAAAGTGGTAATTGCCATGGAAGATTGTCCGGACATTTTCTTTAGCTGGTGCGGTGAGTTTACAGAACGTTTTATCCGTGAAGATCTGGTTTTAGACTTAATACCATATTTAGAAGCGGACAAGGAATGGAAAGATTCACTGTTACCGGTACAGCTGGCTGAATACACTACAAAAGACGGCATGGTATATGGTATTCCTTTCCGTCTGGACGGAAAAATGTTCTTTTATAATAAGGAGATTTTTGACGCACAGGGTTTATCCATTCCTACTACATGGGATAAATTTATTGCAGCATGCGATAAACTTCAGACGGCGGGTATAACGCCCATTGCATACGGCAACCAGGATCTATGGCCGTCCGCACATTACATAGGTACGTTAAATCAGATGCTTGTAAGCAATGAAGTGAGGGCTGTTGACTATGAACCTGCCACCGGTGAATTTACGGATCAGGGATATGAAGAAGCTTTAACTTATTATCAGGAGCTGATTCCTTATTTTAATAAAGGTGCCAATGGGATGACACATGATATGGCCCGCACTACCTTTTCCCAGGGACAGGCTGCCATGATTTATGTGGAATTAGTAGAAATTCCATATATCAAGCAGGAAAATCCGGATTTAAATTATGGTATGTTTAATTTCCCGGCAGTGGAAGGAGCGGGGGATCCGGCAATCTTAACCGGTTCACCGGAAGGTTTTGTAGTATCCTCAAAAACAGAATATCCGGACGAATGCGTGGAATTCCTGAAATGGTTTTTAGGGCCGGAAGTGGGTGCCGAGCAGGCACAGGAAATCGGCTGGTTTAACGGTGCAGTAGGTGTGGATAAGGCCATCACGGATGAATCACTGAAAGAAGCTTACAACGTAATATCCGGTGCAGAATCAATGGGAGCCTGGTTTGACAGCTCTTTATATTCAACGGTTTGCGATGAGTATTTGACCGCGGTATCTGAATTAACCAACAAAGAACTATCCCCGGCAGACGCAATGGCTAAAATTCAGAAAACTGCAAAAGAAGCACAGACTTTGTCAGCTACAGAAAGCACGGAAGAATAAATTGGTTCATACAAGCGGCCGGATTTTTCTAAAGGTTTAAAAACGACAGAAAGGGAGTGGAAAGATTATACACACTCCCTCTTTTTAGAAAGTTGGTGTTACTGTAATGAAAAGAAAAAAACTATTGTCATATTTATATATATTACCGGGAATATTCATGATTTTACTATTTGTTTATATTCCGGTATGTGTAAATTTTTTCTATAGTTTTTTCCGGTTATCCTCTTATTCGGCCGGAAAGACTTTTGTGGGAGCAGATAATTTCAGACGATTATTTACGGATGAAGCATTTCCCATTATGATCCGGAACAATCTTTATTATTGTATTATTTCCTTGGTTATACAGGTTGGATTCGGCACATTGGTAGCACTTCTTTTAGAAAGTAAGCTAACCGGAAAATTACGTAATTTTTATCGCAATATATACTTTATTCCGGCTCTGATTTCATTAACTGCCGTGGGTTTATTATTTACATTTGTATATTCACCTGATTTGGGATTAATCAACACATTTTTGGAATCGGTAGGATTAGGGCGGTTTACACAGACTTGGCTCGGGGATTCTAAATTGGCCATATTTTGTATTATTGCAATGAGCCAGTGGCAGTTTACCGGGTATATTACATTGTTAATGGTGGTGGCAGTTCAGAATATTTCCAGTGATTATACGGAGGCGGCAAAATTGACGGCGCAGGCCCCATACGGACAGCGGTTAGTATTATACTTCCTCTTGCTAAGGAACAGTTATTGGTTTGTTCCATTATTACAATTATAGGCGCATTCAAGCTGTTTACGGAAGTTTATTCCACTACGGGCGGGGGGCCGGGAAAGAGTTCCCAGGTACTGGGCACTTTTCTCTATCAAAATGCATTCCTTCACGATGATCTTGGTATGGCGGCCGCAACAGGCGTATTAATTTTTGTAATTACGGTAACTATTTCGATGATTCATATTAAAGCGACCAAATCTGGCGAAGTATAGGAGGAGCGGTAATGAAAACAGAGAATAAAGTGACCGGAAAGAAACTGATTATAAAAATTTTATTAAACCTGTTTTTAATGAGTCTGGTAGTAATTATATTTTTACCCATGGTATGGCTGATTCTTAACTCCTTAAAGACCAATAATGAATTGTTTGCGGATTCACTGGCATTGCCTGAAACCTGGCAATTTGAAAATTATAAAATTGCATGGGAAAAAGGGCTTTTTGCATATTTTAAAAGCTCTGTAATTGTAAGTTCTACTTCCTTAATATTTATTCTTTTACTAAGCTCGCTTTTAGCTTACGGCCTTACCAGATTTAAACTAAAAGGCAGCAACATCATTTTCTTTATTGTTCTTGGCGGTATGGCGCTTTCTGAACAGGTAGCTTTAGTGCCTTTATATAAGATTTTACAATCCTTACATCTTTATAATACCTACTTTGCGCTGATTTTACCCTATATTGCCTTCCGGATTCCTTTTACGGCATTTTTGTTACGGGCTTATTTTATCTCAATTCCCAAGGAATTAGAGGAAGCGGCTGTGATAGACGGTTATAACAGTCTTCAGATTTTTACAAAGATTATTGTACCGGTCAGCTTGCCGGTATTGGCATCCTGTGCTATAGTAAATTTAAATTTTGTATGGAATGAATTCTTATTTGCAAATGTATTTTTGGAGAGTAAAAAACTTTTGACTATTTCCATTGGCCTTATGACCTTTAAAGGAGATATGAAGGCGGATTATACCGTCATGCTGGCAGGTATTACCATAGCGTCGGTTCCCATGATAGCACTGTTTTTATGTATGCAGAAACAATTTGTCCGGGGGCTGACTGCCGGAGCGGTAAAGGGGTGAGGACACAAAAAACAGATTTAAAGGAGCAGTATTTACATGGATTACAGAAAAGCAGATTACCACGTGCACAGCAGTATTTCTCCGGATGCCACAAGCCTTTGGATGTGGGAGCTGATTCCAAACCCAGGCCGGATTTGACCATATTACTCTGTTTGATAGGCGTAAAGTAGTCTAAGAATTATCCAATTATAAAGAAAAAATTTGAACTCTGCAACAGCTGGAAGCAGGTGAGACCATACGAACAAAGAAGGGAGCGGATGCTTTGTAATGGAAGGCAGTAAGCAGATATTACAAAAATATTATGAAGTTTAACCGGAAGAAACTCGCGCAGCGGGTTTCTTCCGGTCGCGGGTGCATCCGGTCAAAATGCATCCGCCGGACCTTAGAAGTTAACGGTATCCGGGTTACTGGTCGGGCCGCAGCATTCTTTTAAACCGGCGATCAGAGTGACATCCTTCGCAGAAAGTTCAAAATCAAATACATCCACATTTTCCCTAATACGGTCTGGATTAACGGATTTAGGCAGAGGAAGATATCCCATCTGAAGGCTCCAGCGCAGACAGATTTGTGCTATGGATTTTCCGTATTTTTCAGAAAGCTGTTTCATTTCAGGAACTTCAAATACCCGTCCGGTGCCCAGCGGACTGTATGCTTCCAATAGAATATTATGTTCCCGGCAGTATTTGGTAACTTTCTCCTGGGTTTCGCCGGGGCATAGGCGGATCTGATTTACCATCGGTGCTATTTGGGCCGTTTCTAAAAGAGCTTCAATGTGATGGGTCCTAAAATTGCTGATACCGATTGCACGGATTTTACCTGCCTTGTACAATTCTTCGAAGGCTTTCCAGGTTCCGGCATTTGCTTCCTTCCAGCGGTCCCTGAATTGAATGGGATTGGGCCAATGAATGAGGTATAAATCCAGATAGTCCATATCCAGTTTCCGCATGGTCAGATCAAAAGCCTTCAGAGTTGCTTCATAACCATGGTCGGGATTAAAAAGCTTACTGGTGATAAATAAATCCTTTCTGGGGATGCCGCTTATTCGTACGGCTTTCCCTACGCTTTCCTCGTTGCCGTATGCCGCGGCGGTATCAATGTGGCTGTATCCGGACTCAATTGCATACTTTACGGCAGATACGGCCATATCTCCGTCAGGAGTCTGCCAGGTTCCAAATCCTATACAGGGAATAGAAACACCGTTGTATAGCTGATAAGAATCGTTTAAAGACTTCATTAAATTTAAACCTCCTTAAAATGTTTTTTATTACAATCTCAATCTGTAATAATTTTATTATAAGGCTTAGAGGTAACTCGAGGTCAAGAAATATTTTTTATAACGTTTTTTTATATTATAACCTTTTTATTTTCATATGATTTCATATGATTTTTATGAAACCATTTATATATGAAAAAGTATAGTAAAATTTCTATAAACAAATAATATTATTGCATTCTTACGGGAACATTAATTTCGCCGGGTCCGTTCTTATAAGGTCCATTTGGAGTAACACCCTTTGCATAAACAGGAAAATCCGTGAATTCAGCAATTTCATCTTTATCTCTTATACAGCCGTCAATAACAAATCACTTCAAGCCGGCAGCCATTGCCGTACGGCTTATGATTTCCCCGCAGAGAGAGCGATGCATGCTTCCGCCGGCAGCGATGACAAGAACATCTCCAGGTTGGGCTAATTCAAGTGCTTTGTGAAACATTAGGTTATCCCCTTCCGGGGCGCGGATAGTAAAAGCAGTACCTAATAGGGGGGCTTTATTCATAGGGATTAGTGAACTGTTGCAGCAGGCGATCCGGCCCATACAGTCATCGATATTTGCGACAGGAAGGCCTTTAAAACCTTCAACCAGTTCTTTTGCAGGCCGATTAATTTTTGTGTATATTCTACATCCGATATTTGCCATGGTACCTGTTTCCTTTCTTATTGCCGGTTTTTACTTACCGGTTTCCTTTAATTTTTTCATTGCTGCTTTTATGCGTTTTGCAGTTTCTATCAAATCTTCCATTGAATTTGCAAACGAAAAACGTAAGCATTTATCACCACCGAGGCCATAAGCGTCTCCGGGAACTCCAACTACAAGCGCTTCATCTATAAGGAAGTTGCAGATATCAAAAGAATTCATCCCGTCGATGTTAAATTTGGCCCAGGCATAAAAAGCGCCTTCTGGGTATTTACATGAGACATTAGGATATGATTTACTGGAGCAAATTCAGCAGGAAGTTAAAATTCCGTTAGTAATCCATGGTTCAACCGGTCTTGTAGACGAGGAACTGATCAAAATGCGAAAGTATCATGTTTCGAAAGTAAATATCGGTACTGCTCTAAGATTGGCATTTGACAGAGGATTAAGAGATGAATTGGCAACACATCCAAATGACTATATTTATTTGGATTTACTGAAAAGACCCTTATATGATATGAAAGTCGTTACAAAAAACAAAATGAAATTATTAGGCTTTTAACCTTACAGGTAAATGCCAGCTATGATGGCATTGGTTATGAGCCACAGCGTAGCGGACCCGGAATATCCGCTTTGACTAAAAAGAACAAAGGTGGAATTAAGCTATGGCAGACGTGATTTGCATCGGAAATTCAGCAGTGGATGTTCCCGTATCCCCAATAAATGCATCCGTATTGCACATGGATTCCTATCCGGTTGATACGATAGTTCCTATTATCGGCGGCAGTGGAACTAATGTTTCTACCATTATTGCCAGATTAGGATACCGCGTGGCACTGATGGCTCACATTGGCAGGGATGCATTAGGAACAATGATTATCAATCATTGCAAAGAAGCGGGAATTGATGTGGATTCAATGATATTAGACCCGGAAGCGAATACGCCGTTAAGTATCGGACTGGTGAAAGAAGATGGAGAACGAACGTTTATTGTAAGCAAAAGTAGCGGAACCTTTCGGCTATCTCTTTAGGATATCGATTTCTCAAGATTTAAGGGCGCAAAACTGCTGACAATTGCCAGCATATTTATTAATCCGCTTTTGGATGATGATGCATTAACCGTTATCTTTCAGAGGGCCAAAGAAAATAATCTGATTATTTGCGCAGATATAATGAAAAGCAGAGACGGAAAATCTTTGGCGGATATCCGCAAATCACTTTATTACGTGGATTATTTTTTTCCCAAATTATGAAGAAGCATCGTGGTTAACGGGAAAAAAAGAATTGGATGAAATTGCCGGGGTTTTACTTTCCTGCGGAATCAAAACGGTTGTAATTAAAAATGGGAAAAACGGCTGTTTTATTAAAACAAAAGAAAATGTATATACCATACCAACCTATAATAAAGCCAGGCGTGTAGATACGATCGGTGCAGGTGATATTTTGTTGCGGGCTTTATCAGCGCCTTATTGGACGGAGCACGTTTAGACATGTGCGGCAGGTTTGCGAATGCAACCGCTTCTGTTTCTGTTGAAAGTGTAGGTGCTACTACCGGTGTAAAAGGAAGAAAACAAATACTTGATATGATGGTTTAGTATACAAAAACAAACTTCCCTGTTCCTTTCCTCTGTACAAAAGTACGGAGGAATCTTTTTGAAAAGGATAAGTCATGTTAAAAAATATAGCCATACGTATTATTAAAATGCTCTTAGGAATTATCTTCATAAGTATGGGGATGACTTTCATTTTAAAAGCAGGGCTCGGCCAGAGTACCATGGCGGACGCATATAGGAAACTTAAAAAATATAAATATCTTGACAATCCTATCCGGATTGTGTTAGCATTAAAACAATTAAATCAATAGCCTTTGAGATGAAAGAGTAAGGATTATAATACGGAGCAATCCGTTTATTGTCCTTACTCTTTTTTTCTATGATCCCGGAGAACCGGGAGACCATTACGGATTTGGAGGAGAATAACATGAAGGAAATGAATTACGATACAGCGATCATCGGCGGCGGAGTAATCGGCTGTGCAATAGCAAGAGAGTTATCGCGCTATGATTTAAAGATCTGTGTGAGCGAACGGGAAGAAGATGTCTGTTCCGGCACATCAAAGTCCAACAGTGCCATTGTCCACGCGGGATATGATGCGGTCCCGGGATCGTTAAAGGCAAGATTTAACACGGAAGGCAACCGTATGATGAGAGAATTGTCAAAAGCTCTTGATTTTTCCTTTATCCGCAACGGCTCCATGGTTATCTGCTTTTCCGAGAAAGATATACCGGCACTGAACGCCCTCTATGAAAAGGGAGTAAAAAATGGAGTTCCTGATCTTTCGATTCTTACCGGCGATGAGGTCCGTACAATGGAACCCAATGTAACGGAGACTGCGGTGGCGGCGTTATACGCTCCTACTGGAGGAATCGTATGCCCCTTTGGACTCACCATTGCCCTGGCGGAAAACGCCTGTGACAACGGAGTAGAATTTCTTTTTGAGATGGAAGTAAAAGACATCAGGAAGACGGAACATGGTTATGATCTTATATCGGAAGATAAGGTTATTCATACCTCATATGTGATCAATGCGGCCGGTGTTTATGCCGATGAATTTCATAACATGGTAAGCGAAAAGAAGCTTCGCATTACCCCAAGAAAAGGGGATTACTGTCTTCTTGACAAAGAAGCGGGCACTCTGGTGTCCCATACTATCTTCCAGCTTCCGGGAAAGATGGGAAAGGGAATTTTGGTAACTCCCACAGTCCACGGCAATCTGCTCACCGGACCTACGGCATCCGATGTGGAAGATAAAGAAGCCACAGGTACGACGGCAAAGGAGCTTTCCGATATCATGGTAAAGTCGGCCTGGGGTGTGAAAAACATTCCTTTCCGCCATACCATTACCTCCTTTTCCGGTCTTCGTGCTCATGAAGACGGAGAAGATTTCGTGGTCGGAGAGGTTCCGGATGCAGCCGGATTCTTTGATGCGGCAGGCATGGAATCACCGGGGCTTACAAGCGCTCCGGCTGTGGGAGTCTATCTGGCGGAGCTGATTGCGCAAAAGGCAAATGCTAAAAAGAAAGAACATTTTCAGGAAACCCGGAAAGGGATCGTAAATCCCCAGAAGCTTTCCTTTGAACAGCGGGCAGAGATGATTAATAAAGATCCCAGCTACGGCACCATTATTTGCCGCTGCGAGGGCGTCAGCGAGGGCGAGATCGTAGATGCCATAACAAGAACCCTGGGAGCGGTTTCCTTAGACGGAATCAAGCGCCGGGTGCGTGCCGGTATGGGACGCTGTCAGGCCGGTTTCTGTACCCCCAAGACCATGGAGCTCCTGGCAAGGGAAACAGGGAAGAAGATAGAAGACATCTGTAAGAACAGAACCGGTTCCAATCTGCTGACCGGAAAAAGATAAGGAGGAGAGCGACATGACAGAGCATGATATCGTAATTATCGGCGGAGGTCCGGCAGGTCTTGCGGCTGCTGATGCGGCAAGGAAGGCCGGCATCGAGGATATAATGATTCTGGAAAGAGAGGCTTATTTAGGAGGCATCTTAAACCAGTGTATTCACAACGGCTTCGGCCTTCACACATTCAAGGAAGAACTGACCGGACCGGAATACGCAGTCCGCTATATTAAAATGATCGAAGAAGAGAACATTCCCTACCTGTTAAATACCATGGTTCTTGATATCGGCAGGGATAAAGTGCTGACCATCATAAACAGAGGGGAAGGCCTGACCACCATAAAAGCAGGCGCCGTTATTCTTGCCATGGGATGCAGGGAACGTCCCAGGGGAGCCCTTAATATACCGGGATTCCGCCCGGCAGGAATTTATTCGGCAGGAACCGCCCAGAGACTTATGAACATGGAAGGCTATGAGGTGGGAAAAGAAGCGGTAATCTTAGGCTCCGGAGACATTGGTCTTATTATGGCAAGACGCATGACCTTAGAGGGCGCCAGGGTAAAGGCGGTCGCGGAGCTTATGCCTTATTCCGGCGGCTTAAAGCGGAACATCGTTCAGTGCCTTGATGATTATGGGATTTCGTTAAAATTAAGCCATACGGTGGTGGATATTGAAGGTAAGGAACGGGTGACCGGAGTCACTCTGGCGGCAGTGGACGAAAAACGAAAACCCATTCCAGGAACGGAGGAACACTACACCTGTGACACTCTTCTACTTTCCGTAGGTCTGATCCCTGAAAATGAACTCTCAAAGGGTGCCGGCGTACAGCTTGATGAGATAACAAGCGGTCCGGTGGTAAATGACCGTCTGGAAACCAGCATAAGCGGAATATTTGCCTGCGGAAACGTGCTCCACGTTCATGACCTGGTGGATTATGTATCCGAAGAGGCGTCACTTGCCGGAACCAGTGCTGTTTCCTATGTAAAACCCCGGAAAGAGAAAACTCCTTCCTCTCAGATAAAGATAAAAGCCGCGGGAGGAGTCCGTTACACAGTGCCCCAGTATCTTGATGCAGAAAACATGGAGGATCAGGTAAAGGTCCGTTTCCGTGTGTCGGACGTATACAGGGACCGCTATATCAGCGTTTATTTTGACAGTGAGAGGGTATCCCACAAAAAGAGGAAAGTCCTGGCTCCCGGTGAGATGGAGCAGGTGGTCTTAAAAAAAGAAAGTCTGGCAAAATATCCGGATTTGAAACAAATCGTTGTCTGCACGGAGGTGGAATAACATGGAAGAGAGAGAACTGATCTGTATCTGCTGTCCCCTGGGCTGTCCCTTAACGGTACGCATGGAAAACGGAGGGACTACAGTAACAGGCAATTCCTGCGGCAGGGGCGCAGAATACGGGAAGAAAGAGGTCTTAAGCCCCACCAGGGTGGTGACATCAACCGTAAGCATCAAAGGCGGAGACTTTGTCATGGTGCCGGTAAAAACCAGGGAAGACATCCCGAAAGACAAAATATTTGACTGCATGGAAGAGATCCGCAAAGCATTGGTTTCTGCCCCGGTTTCCATCGGAGATGTAATCATCGCGGACTGTGCAGGGACGGGAGTCTCTGTGATAGCAACGAGAAATGTGAGAAAAACAGAAGATATCTAGAGTCCAATTTCAGCTTCGCATAATACGATATACAGTGTCATCCTTGGAACAAAGCACTGTATATTGTATTGAGTTCAGAGAAAAATTACTTTTGGAACATCCTTATCTTTTTGAAAAGGATAATGTTATGTTAAAAGATACAGAGATACGTATTATTAAAATGCTCTTAGGAATTATCTTAATAAGTCTGGGGATGCCCCTCATTTTAAAAGCCGGGCTTGACCAGAGTACCGAGGCGGACGCATATAGTTTAACCCTATTGTAAATTAAGGATTAGTGTGGTACTATTAAAGCAGGTTAGCAGAAACTAACCTGCTCTGATAGTAATCCAAGAGTATTCTCCAGGCTTTATATTTCATGGATTCCGATATGTTAAGGCTGAGGGGATTGAGCGTAAGCAGATTGGCAGGCAGTGCTGCCCCCAGGCGTATCAGAGGAACCTGCGTTTGACAGTAACCGGATGAATATTGACAGGAGCAGCTATGAAATAATCTGGAAGCCATAATGAAGCTGAAATACTGTAATTACAATAAATGTTATATGTGAAGGAGGACGGCGACGATGAAACAGGAATTAATAGCCCCGTATGAAGAACTGGAAAAGATGTTTGTTAATATGGCAAAAGCGCAGGATAAGGTATATGCCTCTTTACCTACGGACGGAAAACGTATGCGGATACCGTTGAAAGGGCGCGAAATTGAAGTGGTGTATTATAAAGCGGATAAGAAAAATGCACCGGTAATATTTGGAGCCTATGGCGGTGGTTTTATTATGGGCGGCTGTGCTTATGATAACCTTCTCTGGAAAACAATTTCAAAGGAATATGAGTGTAATGTAATATCGATTGGTTATAGAAAAGCACCGGATTACCGATTCCCATGTGCGTTACATGATGTTTATAATACCATCTGTTATTTTATGGAGCACGCATGGGAGTTTGATTTTGATAAAGAAAAAGCAATGACTTTCGGAAGCAGTGCCGGTGCAAATCTTGCAACGGCAGCAGCTTTGCTTGACAGGCAGAAGGGCACGAACTATATTAAAACACAGATTTTAAACTATCCATACCTGGATTTGGCAACAGACCCGGAAGAAAAGGGACATGGGGACCAGGAACTGTTAATGTACTATTTGTTTCCTGATCAATATGTAAATGACAAAACGGAATTAAAAAATCCATTGGTATCACCTGTTTATGCCGCTCAGGAAGAACTTAGCGGTATGCCAAAGACCATTATTGTTTGCGGTGAAAACGATAGACTTCACATTGAGGGTGAAAAATATGCAGATATGTTAAAAGAAAGTGGAGTAGAGGTATATTGTCAGACTTTCAGTGGCATGGAGCACGGTTTCATAGAATTTTATTTTTACCATCAATATACTACGATAGATCAGTCGTTTGGAACGGATCGGATGAAAGAAGATTTTAAGAGCGGCAAACTGTCTGAAACAGCAAAGTCAGCAATACGGTTTATAAAAGCACATTTGTAGATTATATAATAAAGCAAGCACACTAATAGCAAAGCTGGTGTTACTATGAAAAAATGTAAGAATACGGTATTGATTTATGGAGCCGGAGTGATTGGAAGCCTTTATGCGGCAAAGTTATCAGCATGCGGTTACGGAATAACACTTTTAGCACGGGGCAGCCGTTTGAAGGAATTACAGGAAAAAGGGCTGCTGTATCAGGAGAATTGGATAAAACGAGCAAAGGTCAGGGTGATATCGGAAATAGCAGAGGGGGATAAGTTTGATTACATTTTCCTTACCGTCAGGGCAGAACAGGTGCATGAGGCATTAGGGATGCTGAAAGAAAATAAAAGCTCTACAATTGTAACTATGGTGAATACACTTGAAAACTATGGGGAATGGGAGAATATAGCAGGAAAAGGACGAATACTGCCTGCATTTCCGGGAGCCGGGGGCAGTATAAAAAACGGAGTTTTAAAAGCGAAGCTTACACCTGCTTTGGTTCAACCCACTACTTTTGGGGAAATAGACGGTAAAAAAACAGATCGGGTAATGCGATTGAAGAAAATGTTTACTGCGGCTGGAATACCGGTACAAACGGTACCGGATATGCATAAATGGCAGCTTTGTCATCTGGCGATGGTAGTACCCCTGGCAGATGCATACTATATAACAGAAAAAGAACCAGAAAAGGTAGCCTGGGATCAAAGAACAATGAAAAGGACGGCAAAACGCCTTAAGAAGAATTTTAATCTGCTACGGGAAAAAGGGGTTCGCTTATCACCATTTAAAATGAATATAATATGTTTCCTGCCGGTACCTTTACTGGCATATACTCTGAAGTATGTATATAAGAGTGATTTTGGAAACCTGTTTATGTATCAGCATGCAATGAAAGCAAAAGAAGAAATGGCAACGCTGCATAGGGAGTTTTATAGGTTTTTAAGAACAGATTAACCAAAGCAAAACGTCGGCCGTTTCCAATGCTTTGAGCTACTTTTTAGAAAAAATGGGGAACTTAAAAGGAACTTAAAATTAAAACAAGGTTGACATTATATTCACCTGATGTTAGAATGATAAAGATAAGATAAGTTAACATTTAGGATTGTGACTGTACGCACAGGCAAGACCGACTTAGTAATATTAAAAATATTACAAGGCCAGGTCTTTTTTCTTTCAGGGGATGCAGGGAATACGAGGACGGGGATGTATAAGATAATTAAAGTCGTAAATAATAATTTTGTATGTTCTATTAATGAAAAAGGCGAAGAAATTATTTTAAGAGGTCCTGGCATTGGCTTTCAAAAGAAAATCAATGATATAGCGGAAGAAAGCAGAATAGAAAAAATATACAGCATGTCTTCCCAGTCCGTACTAAATAAACTCCAAAGCCTGGTAAATAATATACCGTTAGAGCATATCCAGATTTGTACTGAAATCATTGAAGATATTAAAACCAAATTGGATAAAAGATTAAATGATAATATTTATATTTCTTTAACGGACCATTTAAGTTTTGCCATAGAACGGAAGCGCTTAAATTTAGAATACAGGAATGCTCTTTTATGGGAAATCAAAAAATTTTACCAGCCGGAATATCAAATGGGTTTGCGTGCATTGGATATTATTAAGGATAAGCTTGGAGTGAGTCTTTTGGAGGATGAGGCCGGTTTTATAGCACTTCATATCGTGAATGCGGAGCTGGATACCAATATCGGCGATATGATGAAAATAACTACTTTGATCCAGGATATTTTAGAAATAACTAAAAATTATTATCAAATTGAATTGGATGAAGAATCCTTGCATTATGAAAGATTTATCGTCCATTTGAAATATTTCGGGCAAAGGTTATTTAACAATAAGACGGTAAAAGACGATGACTTTCAACTGCAGGAAATGATTAAAACAAGTTACAGCAAGGATTACCAATGTGCAGAAATCATAGGCAATTATGTAAAAGAAAAGTATCACAGGGAATTAACAGGGGAGGAGATGATGTTTTTAACAATACATTTAAAAAGAATTACAATGGAATGAAGATGGATTGTGACTGGTTATGCAGGCAAGACCTAATTAGCAATAATTGGGTCTTTTTTTATGCAATAGAAAATTGCGTTGATCTGTCGGTTTGACTGGTTTTACAAATTAAAAACATATGGAGGAATTTTTAATGAAAGATAAACTTTTTGGAGTACTACAACGTGTCGGCAGGTCCTTTATGCTGCCCATTGCCATATTGCCCATAGCAGGTTTATTCTTAGGAATCGGAGGGTCTTTTACCAATGAAACCATGCTTGAGACCTATAATTTATTGAACCTTTTAGGACCAGGTACCTTTGCCTATGCCATTCTTTCCGTCCTTAAGGCAGCAGGTGCCATTGTATTTGACAATCTGCCCCTGATTTTTGCCATGGGTGTCGCCATTGGAATGGCAAAAAGGGAAAAAGAGGTAGCGGCATTATCCGGTGCCATTGCATTTTTTGTTATGCATGCTTCAATCGGTGCAATGATTGATATTAACGGGGGATCGGAAGCTATGTTAGCCGGTTCAACTGCATCGGTGCTAGGTATTAATTCCCTTCAGATGGGGGTATTTGGCGGTATTATTGTGGGACTTGGCGTTGCATCCTTACACAATCGTTATTATAAAATAGAACTTCCGCAGGTATTATCATTTTTTGGCGGTACCAGATTTATTCCAATCATTTCAGCAGTTGTTTACTTAGTAGTAGGACTTTTGATGTTCTATATATGGCCAACGGTGCAAAGCGGCATCTATTCCGTGGGAAATCTGGTCCGCAATTCCGGTTACGGCGGTACTATGTTATACGGAATTATGGAAAGGGCTTTAATTCCTTTTGGTTTACATCATGTATTCTATCTTCCCTTCTGGCAGACAGCGGTGGGGGGCACTGCAGAGGTAGGCGGCCAGCTGATTGAAGGGGCACAGAATATTTTCTTTGCGGAATTAGGAACAAGGGATATTGTTCATTTTAATGTAGAGGCAACCAGATTTATGTCCGGTAAATTCCCGTTTATGATTTTCGGTCTGCCGGGAGCGGCACTTGCCATGTATCGTTGTGCCAAGGACAGTAAGAAAAAAATAGTGGGAGGGTTACTGCTTTCTGCAGCACTGACATCTATTTTAACCGGTATTACGGAACCTATTGAATTTACCTTCCTGTTTGTTGCACCTGTGCTTTATGTCATACATTGTGTTTTCGCAGGAGCTTCATACATGTTTATGCACATGTTAAACGTTGGAGTGGGGATGACCTTCTCAGGCGGATTTATAGATTTGTTCCTGTTTGGTATATTACAGGGAAATGCGAAAACAAACTGGATTAATATTGT
This sequence comes from Clostridiales bacterium, assembly GCA_015655075.1. GTDB lineage: Bacteria > Bacillota > Clostridia > Lachnospirales > Lachnospiraceae > Anaerocolumna. The sequence goes on from JAATFT010000084.1 coordinate 92,887, forward strand.
CCTGATCGGTGTTGTTTATTTTGTCGTTTATTATATTTTATTTAAATTTTTAATCTTGAAATTTAATTTTAAAACCCCAGGACGGGAAGAGGATGACGAGGAAACAAAGTTATATACAAGGGCTGATGTAAATGCGGCAAAAGAAAATAAGGCAAAAGCCGGTACACCTGGAAATGATGAGGTATCTGCAATAATAATCAGGGGCCTTGGCGGCAGCAATAATATCAGTGATGTGGACTGCTGTGCAACAAGATTACGTATTACGGTAAATAATCCGGATATAATTAACGAAGAGGATTTAAAGCAAAGCGGAGCAGCCGGAATAATAAAAAAGGGTAACGGTATCCAGGTTATTTACGGACCCCGGGTAACCGTAATAAAATCCAACTTAGAGGATTATCTGGCAGATGGCAGCCATTCTTCAGAGGCAGCATCTGATGCCACTGGAATGAAAGGGGCCCAGGAAGCAAATCAGGGCAAAGATGAGGGAAATGGTATAAGGAGGAATGAGAAGAAGGAAGCAAAAGAAATAATCATTTATTCACCGATAGAAGGAAATGCAGTGGATCTGGAAACGGTCGGTGACGGAGTATTTTCAAGCGGTATGTTAGGCCAGGGAATTGCAATTGAACCGGGGAAAGGCCGTGCAGTAGCACCGGTTGCCGGAACGGTATCCGTGGCTTTTGAAACCAGACATGCAATCGGTATCACTTCAGAGGACGGAGTTGAAATTTTAATTCATATCGGTCTTGATACGGTCCAATTAAACGGCAAATATTATACTATCCATGTGAATGCTGGGGATCATGTGAATGTGGGGGATTTACTGGTGGAATTTGATATGGAAAACATTAAAACGGAAGGTTATCCTGTGATCACACCAATCATTATAACCAATACCGCCGACTATAAACAGGTAAAACCCTTAAAGTTTGGTCAAGTGAAGGAGAAGGATGAATTAATTAAAATAAGCAGATAATTGTATTAGTTATAAGCTAAGGTGAATAGGCCTATGACCGAATGAAATAAAATAACAAAAATAGATAAAAGAAGAGTAAGCCTAAGTAAAATTGGTAAATCAGATAATAAAGGAATATAAAAATAGGGAACGTGCTTTGTAATTTGGGATTTAACCGAAATTATAAGCACGTTCATTTATTATTAGCCGGAACGTTTCAAAATAGCATTAATAGCTTCTGATTATTTGTAACGGTCCTCTTATTAATTTTATGAGAACAGCAATTTTTACCAGGTCAAATAATCTGGACGTTGTGATTCATTATTAAGGAAAAGTTTTATTTCGTAATAAAGCGGAACAGGCGTGTAAGGGATCTATATCAGGAGAAAGGATATTCCCTGTTTTAATCTTAAAAATCGACTTCTGTTCCATAATAAGTACAGGCAAGTAATTTTTCCATTTCCTTCGGAGTTACAGGTCTGGGATTGGAACCGGTACAAGCATCACTAATTGCTAATTCAGCAATGGCTGCAACCTTTTCTAAAAATTCATCCTCCTTAATACCAAAATCTTTTAAAGTCTTGGGAATATTAAGCTTTACGTTATATTCGTCTATTTTATCACAAAGGGCTTTTACACATTCCGCATCCGTTCCTGTAATTCCCACGTTTTTTGCAATATCGGCGTAACGTTTTTCGGCGCATTTTGCGTTAAATTTAATTACATAGGGAAGATAGATGGCATTGGCACACCCGTGAGGTATATGTCCGGTTGAAAAAGCCGCTCCGGTTTTATGCGCCATGGAATGAACAATACCTAAAAGTGCATTGGAGAATGCCTGCCCGGCCAGACACTGTGCGTAATGCATTTGTTCTCTTGCCGTCTTGTCACCCTGATAAGAGGCGGGAAGATATTCAAATACCATCTGGATTGCTTTTAAAGCCAGGGGATCGGTAAAGGGACTGTTAAGGGTGGATACATAAGCCTCCGTCGCATGGGTCAGTGCGTCCATACCGGTATGGGCCGCTAAGGTGGGGGGCATGGTTTGGGCTAAGGCAGGATCTACGATTGCAATATCAGGAGTGATATTAAAATCGGCTAAAGGATATTTAATGCCCTTTGCATAGTCCGTAATTACGGAAAATGCCGTTACTTCCGTAGCGGTACCGGAGGTAGAGGGAATTGCAATGAATTTCGCCTTCTGTCTTAACGTCGGGAAGGAAAAGGGCTTTATAATTTCATCAAAGGTGGTATCCGGATATTCATAAAATACCCACATTGCTTTAGCGGCATCAATAGGGGAGCCGCCTCCCATGCCGATAATCCAGTCCGGTTCATATTCCCTCATGGCAGCGGCGCCTTTCATTACCGTTTCCACGGAAGGGTCCGGTTCCACATTTTCAAATAACCTGGTTTCAATTCCAGCTTCCGTTAAATAATTAACTGCTTTATCTACAAAACCGAACCTTTTCATGGAACCGCCGCCTAAAACCAGGATGGCTTTTTTCCCTTTTATGTTCTTAAGCTGTTCTAACGCGCCATTTCCATAGTACATATCTCGGGGTAATGTGTATCTCATCATGATATAATCCTCCTTATAAATGTTTTGCTTGTTTATGACCTTCACAAAACATTATAACATTGTTAATAAATTAACACAATAGTAATTTTTAATATTTAATTATTATTAAATCCCTTTGAATTGTACTATTACATAGAAGATTTTCAGTCTGGTAATTATTCATCTTGTACTGATTGAATTTATGAAGCAAATCCACACTTTTATTTGGCAGCTTCGCCAGTAAATTTTTATATATAATGTGTATCCCAAGAGCTATTTCCTGTATCCTGATGTCCTGAAAGTGATTTAAATATCTAATTTTTTTATCTCCGGTATTCTTTCGGCGTGATTCCGGTAATCTTTAAGAAATTCCTGCGGAATGACCTGGAATTAGAGAAACCAACCATATTTGCGATTTCATCAATATTATAATCACTGGATTTTAGCAGATCTTTTGCATGGTTAATCCGTACCGTATTAATAAAGGTAAGCAGGCCTGCGAAATTTTCATCTTTAAATAATTTGGACATATATTTCGGGGTCAGATCTATTGCATCTGCTATGGTTGCAATATTCATATTACAATCACTGTAATTTGCATTCACATAATCTTTGATTTTGCAGATTAAGGAACTGTTAATATTTTCTTTGGATATGGTTTTAGCTCCGCAAAAGAAACGGAGCAAGGATATAAATTGATTTTGCAGGTCAATCTTGTCTTCACATTGCAGCAATCGTTTTAAATGTAATTCCAGGGATTCCTTCTCTAAATTATTCATAAAATTATCAAAGTTTATCAGCAGGGAATTAATAAGTGAAAATATAAGGTACTGGCTCTTAGTGAAGGTAAGTTCTGCCATGGTTTGTCCTGAAAAAAATTGGGTTGTCAGGTTTAGGGCGTCTTCAAGTTTTCTTTGTACAATGGCAACCTTGATCTGCCGATTGAATTCTGTCTTTGCTTCATTGGCACTGCTATTGATTTTGGTTAATTCAGAGACCTTTAATACACCGGTCTGACCTACAATGTGACGATATTCGAAGGCGTTTAAAATATCGACATAGTGGGAGGACATGCGGTTAGAATTCTGAAAGGTATCCCCAATGGTAATTGACAGTTCCATATTAAACTTCTCCGAGAAAAATTCATATAACTGGTTAAAATACAGCTGGCTCTTTGAAAGCCAAAGTTCTTCCTCTGCATTGTCGATCAGGAATATGAATATGTGGAACAGGCCGTCTATTACTTTTTGATAATGGAATTCATTATTTAGGATGTCATCCATAATGTTATAGATGGCAAAGGACAGCAGGGCAAAATGGGTCATGCAGTCTTTTTCAGACAGACACTGGTTCGTATCCATATACACGGAAACAATGGCAAAGCTTTTATTCCTGCATTCTAAGTCCAGGGATTCAACAATATCATTTTCGCTGAGATGGAAATCCCGGCCCTTTAATTTTGATAAAAAATATATTTCTTTGGCAGTTTCTGAAAAGGTGCCGATTTTTCTTTTCATATTCAGGTTTTCCTTATGCAGGGAGTTATAATACTGTTCCATCAGCTCAAATTCATTAAAGGCGGGATAAATATTGCCTGAGGGAATTTCTTCTATAATTTTTTTTACGGGCTGATAATTCTTTTTTTGTGTAATGAATATAAACAGGAGGCCTATGAAAAAGGATAGGATAATGCTGAGTAAGGTTACGTTTCTGACTACCAGTGCATTATTTAAGTAAAGGCTGGAGGGGGTGCATATTAAATAAATCCAGTCGGTTACTTCAGAATTTATATAGGAATATATGTAATACCCGTCATTAAAGAGTTTTACCTTGCTCATAGGGCCGTTGCCTTCCTTAAGGATATGGTGGAGGAAGGGTTCAGTGCCTATAGAGGCTCCGAATTGCTGTAATATTGTACCGTTGCCGTCTAAAATAAAAAATGAACTGTTCTTGCTGCTCTCTAAATTAGAATCAATAAAACTACAGGGAGTGGATACCAGTATATTGTATTTAGACTCATCCTTATAAATAAAAGGGCTGGTACAGGCATAAACAAAAGAGTCTCTGCCAAAGTTAGGATAGCTGCAGTAAGGTGAGACAAAAAATACCCCGCGGGAATAGTTCCGGTTCAGTAAGGATTCCCATTGTTCCAAGGTTATTTCCGTATTTTTTAAGTAGGTTAATGTATTAAAAATGGAAGAAGGGATGTTGGCAGTGTTATTGGTTACCATATAGTCCTTTAAGGGTATGTAGAGCAGGATATCGAGGTCAGAATATACATAACTGTAATTATTCAGTTTGGAATAGCAGTTTTGTGCTTCGTCCCAGAAGGTTTCCATGTCAAAGGAATTAACCAGTGATTTTATGCCGGAATCCAATAAAAGCAGCTGGTTTAAATTCATTATGCTCCGTAATTTCATATCGATTGTATACTGTATATTTTTTAATACGGTTTCATTGGCAGCATTAATCTGTCTGCTGATAATTTTGCGGCTGAAAAAGTAATTTACAATGATGCTGATGCAGGGTATCAGCAGTATCAGGATACAGGAAAGGATCCAGCGGACTAAGATTTTATTTCTGTGCTTTTTATTTATTAAAAACATTGATAATACTTTCCCTCCTCTCTCATTTTATAATGGCACTGAGTAAGGAAATGGATTCCTGTGGAATTCACCTCAATAATTATTATAGTTAGGAAAAGTGAAAAAGTCGAGGTCAAAAGGACTAAAAAATGGACATAATGTACAATCCGGCAGTCTGTTTTTACATTTTGTCCGGAGGTTATAAACTGTCACTATACAAAAGTCCGTAAAAGAAATAAGCTGTATGTGGTTACTTCATTGTATAAACTGGCAATGATGCAATCCTCCGGGGACAGCCGGGATACCGGATGAGATGCAATTGCAATGAATATAATGATTAAAAAATCAGGTGATGAAATAACAGGAGGTAAAGGTATTTATGGAAAAAGATAAAAAAAGGGTGAGCGTTCTTATTTTAATTCTTGCCATGATGTCAATTAGTATTTTTGCATGTGGTAAAAAAGCAGACGATTTAACATCGGGTAAACAAGACGGTATACAGACAAGTGAAACGGACGGCGAAAACAAGGAAAGACCAGCGGAGATATCCTATCCCTTAATAAACAGCGGGAAATTGACTTTCGGGATGGTAATGAGCAGTGCCTGGTCAGATCGCTTTAATAACTTTATGGACCTTCCCTTAGGAAAAGCATTATCGGAACAGACCGGTATTGAAATTGAAATGGTACATGTGGAAAATAACACCGCAATGAATCTTTTAATTGCCTCCGGCAATCTGCCCGATATTATTTTATTTAATTTCCAGAGCCAATATACGGGCGGAGAGGCAAAGGCTATTGATGACGGGGTAATCTATCCGTTAACCGGTGATTTTCTGGCGGAGAATGCGCCGGAGTATTGGAAGGTACTTAACAGTGATGAAGATTATATGCGGGGAAGTACCACACCGGAGAAGGAAGTATATGGCTTTACCTTTATTTTGGGGGATGAGGAATTAAAAACGGGATATGGACTTACCGTAAGAGATGACTGGTGTAAGGAATTAGGAATTGAATTACCGGAAACACCGGAGGAATTTTATAATATGCTGGCTGCTTTCCGTGACCGGAAAGGAGTGGCAGCCCCGTTATCCGTATGCAGCGACGATATAGAGAGCCTGCTTGACAGAGGAATTATAACTTCTGCCTTTGACCTGGTAACCAGGGATATCTACATGGAAGATAAACAGGTACAAATCGGTTATGCGCAGGAAGAATATAAGGATGTACTGGTATATTTAAATAAATTATATTCCGGGGGCCTGCTTGATGCGAACTTTTCAACCCTTGACAGTGCAACAGTTACCTCCAATATTTTATCCGGACAGTCCGGTGCTGCAAGCGGTGCCTTAAACGGTGGATTAGGAACCTGGCTGCAGACTAATAAAGAGGTGGAAAATTATAGTCTTGCAGGAATCCATAACCTGGTAAAAAACCGTGGGGACAAGGCTCTTTACGGACATTACAATACGGATGTGGTAGGCGGTACGGCTGTTATTACCAGTACCAGCAGGAATAAGGAACTGGCAGCAAAATTACTGAATTTCGGATATACGGAAGCAGGCCATATGCTGTACAATTTCGGAGTGGAGGGGGAAAGCTATGAATTGGTAAACGGATATCCGACTTATACGGATTACATTATGAATAACCCGGGTGGATTATCCAAGCAGCAGGCAATGAGTGAATATATCCTGGCCTTTGGCAACGGCCCTTTTGTCCAGGATAAAAGATATTTGGAGCAGTACGCAGATCTTCCGGAACAAAAGCAGGCAATGGAAATCTGGATGGATAATGATGCGGCTCTTTATAAACTGCCGAGAATTTCAATAAATGCTGACTCCATATCGGAATACAGCAGTATTTTAAGTGACATTAAAACCTATTTGGATGAAATGACAATTAAATTCATCAGGGGAACGGAATCCCTGGATAATTATGACGGGTACCTGGCAAGGCTGGATGAAATGGGGATTGAACGTATCAGGGAAATTGTACAGGATGCGGTAGACGAATATTATTCGCGTTAAGTATGATATCTGGCTGTCCCCGGGACTTTCCCGGCAGTCAGACCCTTCACCCATTATTTAAGCAATATCGCAAGCCGGCCTGTGATATGGAAAGGTATAAAGATGGCAAGGAAAATAAAAGGAAAGGCTCCCCTCAGCCTTCGGTTACAAAAAGATATGAAAAGAAATTACGGCGCATATTTCATTTTTCTCCCGGTAGCGGTTTATTATATATTGTTTGCTTATAAACCGATGTATGGAATACTGATTGCCTTTAAGGATTATTCGCCCATGAAAGGGGTATTGGGAAGTCCATGGGCGCAAATGAACGGATTTGCACATTTCAGAAATTTTTTCGATTCGTTTTATTTTATACGGATTTTAAAAAATACACTGATTATCAGTTTTTCAACATTATTGGTTACTTTTCCGGCACCCATTATTTTAGCTCTGATTTTAAACGAGGTAAGCTGTAAATCCTATAAAAAAACCATACAGACAATCTCCTATATGCCCCACTTCATATCACTGGTGGTGATTTGCAGCATGATCCGTTTATTTGTTTCTGATTCCGGATTTATTACAAATATATTATCAGACTTAGGGATAACGGAAGGCAACATTTCCCTTCTGACAAAGAAAAATTATTTTGTTCCTATTTATGTAATATCTGGTTTATGGCAGAGCATTGGCTGGAACAGCATTATTTATATATCCGCGTTATCCGCACTGGATCAGGAGTTGTATGAAGCGGCAAGGATTGACGGCGCCAACAGATGGAAACAAATTGTACATGTTACAATACCTGGTCTGATGCCAACCATTATAATGTTGTTGATATTAAGGATCGGACAGGTCATGAGCGTGGGACATGAAAAAGTCATTTTATTGTATAATGAGGAAATTTATGAGATTGCGGATGTCATATCCACTTATGTTTACCGCAAAGGTTTATTGGAATATAACTGGAGTTTCAGTACCGCGGTGGGATTGTTTAATTCCGGCATTAATTTTGCATTAGTAATTATGTCTAATAAAATATCAAAAAAGACAATGGATATGGGATTGTGGTAGGAGGAAGTCATGAAATATAAAAACAGGGCATATACGGTATTTACTTTTTTTAATTATTTGGTTTTGGGTTTTTTAGGCATTGCCTGCCTGTATCCATTTTATTATGTCATAATTGCGTCAATCAGCGATCCGGTGAAATTAATTGCATACGACGGCCTGCTGCTTACTCCCTTAAAAAATATTACCCTGGCAGGCTACAGGCTGGTACTTAGCAATAAACTGGTATTATCGGGCTATAAAAATACCCTTATCATCCTTTTTATCGGGCTGACGATTAATCTTATTTTAACAATTATGGGAGCTTATGTATTATCCCTTAAGGATCTGTTGCTGCGTAAACCGCTGACTATTTTTGTTATTATTACCATGTATTTCAGCGGCGGCATGATTCCCTCCTATCTGAATGTCCGTGATCTGGGAATGATGGACTCCTTATTATCCTTAATTATCCCGGAGGCTGTTACAACCGGTAATTTAATTATTATGAGAAGTGCTTTTCTTGCAGTACCGGACAGCCTGTCGGAGGCTGCCAGGATGGATGGGGCAACCCATTTACAAATACTTACGAAAGTCATGATACCTCTGGCAAAGGCTACCATAGCCGTTATGGTGCTTTATTATGGGGTTGCCCATTGGAATGCATGGTTTAATGCTTCCATTTATTTACGTTCCAGTGATAAGTATCCCTTGCAGCTGGTGCTTAGAAATATATTGATTGAAGGGCAAGCCAATGAGATGCTGGCGGATGTGGGGATGAGGGAATCCCCTCAGACGCTGCAGTTAATCAAATATGCACTGATCGTGGTAAGTGCGGCTCCAATCATGTGTATATATCCCTTCCTTCAAAAATTTTTTGAAAAAGGCGTTATGATCGGGGCTGTAAAAGGATGATACCTTGAAACATTTAATTGTTGCATATGATACGTAGGATATTGCTTCCCATACAAGGCGATGGAAAGAGACATAGCGGCGGCTGCATCAATTGACATCTAATATAGACGGGCAAAGGGGGTTTTTGTATTTACGGGAACGGGATGGTTCTGTTTTGCTTATGTAATTTGCGGTATTTCATGGGGGAAAGGCCGGAACATTTTTTAAATACCCTTTCAAAGTAAGTGATATTGTCAAAACCTGCCATGGCAGAAACCCGTGTCATATTAAAATGACTGTTTTCCAATAATTCCTCTGCATATTTTACTTTCTGGATATTGGTATATTCCGTTATGGTAAATCCGGTAACGTCCTTAAATATCCTGCTTATATACCCTTTGCTGATAAAGAATTGTTCCGATATATCTTTAAGGGTTATTGCATTCTGGAAATTACCGCGTATATATGCGGTAATCTCCTGGACCTTTTTATGCTTTCCCGATTGGGATATACGGTAATCTATAATGCGTCGGGGGTCTTTATGATTACGGTAGGAATAAAGTAAAAGTTCGGCCATCTTTATCCTAATCATACATTCAAAACCATCTTTCTTTGTTTTTATTTCCAAAGCGACTGTTTCAAATAAATTCTTTATATAGGTGAGGCCCGCTTTGTCTAAGGAAATCACTTTATGACTTTCAAAGAATTGATCCAAAGACCAGAGGCTGAATGACTGTAAAAAGGGATTCAGCCATTCGCCGGTTACTGAGATTAACATTCTGTCATGATAGGATTGATTTAACACAGAGCCGGTTTTATGTATTTCGTTCCTGCCGATAAATACCAGCGTGCCCCCATGGATCAGATAGGTTTCGTTTTCTATAAAATAATAGCGTTCGCCCTCTATAAGAAAATAAATTTCATATTCCGGGTGCATATGTTTTATAGGCATGGAGAATTCCGAGTCCCGGATGACCCGATCCACTTTAATTCCCCTTATTTGTTCCTCAAAAATGGTATGCTTCATAACAGCCTCCTTTCCCCTCTTTTTTTGTGTAATATAGTTTGAAAATTGGGATGATACATGAAAATAATCCTAGCTTATTATACAAAAAATAACTATAATTAACAATAGAAGGGATGGAAATAATTCTTACAAAGTAACGAAAACAGGTAAGTCCCCAACCTACCGCTTAAAAGAGGGGGGACTTACCTGTAAGGTTAAAAGAAAAAGGAAAGGTTTGGTATAAGCTTTATGAAATATGAAAATAAGAAAATTACGGATGTAAGGATTGCCTATATCGGCGGCGGTTCCAGAGGATGGGCATGGCGTCTGATGGCAGATTTGGCTATGGAGCCCGCCCTGGCGGGAACGATTGCACTTTACGATATAGATAAAGAGGCGGCGCGCCGTAACGAAATAATTGGAAACAACCTGACACAGCAGGAGGACTGTACCGGAAAATGGAAATATATCACCTCCGGCACGTTAAAAGAGACGTTAACAGGGGCGGATTTTGTAATCATTTCCATACTTCCCGGTACTTTTGACGAGATGGCAGTGGATGTACATGCGCCGGAAAAATATAATATATGGCAGTCGGTGGGCGATACTACCGGGCCCGGAGGTCTGGTGCGGGCACTCCGTACCCTTCCCATGTATGTTGAAATTGCGGAGGCGATTAAGTCATATGCGACAAAGGCATGGGTGGTGAATTATACCAACCCCATGTCCCTTTGCGTCAAGACTTTATATAAGGTGTTCCCCGGAGTGAAAGCATTTGGGTGCTGCCACGAGGTATTTGGCACACAAAAATTATTAAAAGATATATGTGAGCAGACGTTGGGACTAACGGATATCTACAGGGATGAGATACATGTCAATGTGCTGGGCATCAATCATTTTACCTGGTTCAGCGAGGCATCTTATCAGGGCATTGATTTATTCCAGGTATATAAAGAATATATTGATAAAAATTTTGAACATGGTTTTATGAAAGACGGGGAGAATTTGACGAATCCATCATTTGGCAGCACAAACCGTGTCAAGTTTGATTTATTCCGCAGATTTGGATATATCGCGGCGGCCGGGGACCGTCATCTGGCGGAATTCATGCCGGGGGATGAATATCTTAAGGATCCGGAAACGGTTGAAAGCTGGGGTTTTCATTTAACGACAGTGGACTGGAGAAAAGAGGATTTAAGGAAACGTCTGGAGAAAAACGAACGGCTGTTAAAAGGCGGAGAAAAGATTGATTTAAAACCCTCGGGGGAAGAGGGAGTCAGGATAATCAAATCACTTTGCGGTCTGGACCGGATTATCAGTAATGTTAACATTCCCAATACGGCGGGGCAGATTCCGAACCTACCCAAAGGCGCCGTGGTGGAAACGAACGCCGTATTCTCAAAAGACAGTATTAAGCCGTTATTTGCGGGAGAATTACCGGCTCCGATTTTAAAATTAATAGTCCCCCATGTCCAAAACCATGAAGATATTTTTGATGCGGCTGTAAACTGTAATTTTGATTCTGCCTTAAAGGCATTGATGAATGATCCTCAGGTAAAGGCAAAGTGTACGAAAGAAGAGGGCGAAAAGCTGCTTTATGAGATGATAAAGAAAACCTCGGGCTATCTGCCCTCAAAATGGCTGAAACGGTAACCGGATCGTAGAATATGGGAACATGGGAAAATACGCATAAAAGGCAGAACCGAACCCGCCCCGGTATCAGGAGGCGGTATAGGGGGGATTCAGGTTTGGACATAGGAGAGGAGTCGGAATGACGGATACGTTAAAATATGGAATTCAGCCCTTTTGGTTCTGGAACGGGGACATGGAAGAAAAGGAAATAAGACGTCAGATCCATGAGATGGCGGATAAGGGAATACGGGGATTTTTCATTCATCCAAGGCAGGGAATGGAGCTGCCGTATCTCTCAAAAGAATATTTTGAAAGAGTAAAAACAGCGGTATATGCCGCAAAGGAATACGGCCTTGAGGTATGGCTTTATGACGAGTATCCCTATCCAAGCGGCATCAGCGGCGGCGAAGTTATACTGGATCATCCGGAGTATCTGTGCAAAGAATTAAAGAAGGTGATAAAAGAGGTTTCAGGCGGCAGGGAGGTACATTTATTTGCACCCTGGGGAAAGCTGATATCGGCCAAAGCGTACCGGATCCTGGAAGATGAGTGTGATTTCACCGATTTTATAGATCTGACGGAATATGTGGGAACAGGTTACAGGCAGGAAATATTCCAATTAAACGGACTGACGGATTACAATAAAAAAAGGTATTTTACAGGTGATCCCGGCAAAAAACTCATGTGGACGCCGCCGGAAGGAAAGTGGAGGATTTATCTGTTTGTGGAGACCGTCATGGAGCATTTTAAATATTTTAAAAATTTTGTGGATCCTCTGAATCCCCGTGCGGTGCGTTATTTTTTGGAAACCACCCATGAAAGATATAAAAAATATGTTGGTGATGAGTTCGGGAAGACAATTAAAGGTGTATTTACCGATGAAGTTACCGCATTTCCCCCGGGGCAGCCCTGGTCGCCCTTATTGCCCCAGCTGGTACAAAAGCTCCATGGGATTGACCTGATTACCTATCTTCCGGCTTTGTGGGAGGATATGGGGGAGCTCACCTCCAGGGTCAGGTATGCCTATTGGAATGCCGCTACCGAAGGTTTTATAGAAAGCTATGATAAAAGTATTTATCGCTGGTGTGAGGAAAATCACCTCCTGTATGTGGGCGAGAAGCCCATAATGAGAAGTAAGGAACTTGAGTTTGTCCATGTTCCGGGTATTGATACGGGACATCAAAAGGTGGGGAGTAAGGCCGAGGTAGTGGGCGCCGGATACCGGGCCAATGGTAAAATCATTTCCTCCGCGGCACACTTTTACCGGAAAAGTGCGGCCCTTTGCGAGGCTTTTCACAGCATCGGATGGGGAATGACCCTTCAGGATATGAAGTGGACCTTTGACTGGCTGGCTCTTCAGGGTGTTGACTGGTACGTGATACATGCGTTTTATTATACAGCGGACGCGTTAAAAAAACACGACGCGCCGCCGTCGGCCTTTTATCAGATGCCATGGTGGAAGGATATGAAAATCCTTTCGGATTACGCAGTCGGGCTTGGTGACTTCTTAAGGTCTTTGAAACGCACAGTTAAGATATTGGTGATAGATCCGGCAACCTCCACATGGACAGCCGACGCGGGAGGAAAGGAACGGCTCCGGCGGGACTTTGCACAGATGCAGAACAGAATGCTGGAGGAATCCTTTGACTATTATATTGCGGACCCCCAGCTTTTCGGGGAAAGCCGTGTAAAACTAAAAACCAGCGGTAACAGAAATTGTGTGGCCGCAGAGATAAACGGGGAGGAATATGACGTCGTGGTACTGCCTCCCATGACCAATCTGGAAGATATTGCCGCAAATAAGCTGGCGGAATATGTCCGTGCCGGAGGGAAGGTGTGCGGGGTATCCTGCCTTCCTTATGAGAAAATCGAGAATATGGATACCGCGGCGGTGATGAAGGAATTATTTTTAAGAGCTCCCATTGAAATTGCGGAAATATATCACGGAAAGAAATTGCAGGAATATATCACAAAAGCACGGCCGGATACGAATCTGTTAACAGAGAAAGAGAGCAAAACGGCTCCTTCCCAAGAAAACCCGCCCGTATTTTTTGCCCGCAATACGGCGCAATTACTGGACTGGCTTAAGAAAAATGTGCATATGGATTTTAATATCATTCCCAAGGATGATTTAGGCTATGGGGAATTAGGAAGCCTGCAGGGCGAAACAAAAGACGGGCGGGAAGTTTTTGTGATGAATTTGTCAAATAAGGAAAGGATATTCCAAATTCAATTCAGGGAAAAACGGGAAGGTATGGTGTGTCTGCAGCCTTATGAATCAAGGAGATTAAAGGAGTCCGACCTAAGAAGACGGGAGTCCGACTTAAGGCAGTACCGCGGCTCCCTTAAGACGGGACCTGCCGTGGAAGCTGGGAAAAAAGAAATATATAACCTGGATATCCGTTCACGGATGAAGATTACGCCACTTGGCAGGAATGCCCTGCGTCTTTCCCTGTGGAAGGCGGAATTCCCGGACGGACAGACGGCAACGGTTGACAGCTTCCCGCTCTTTGATCAATTGGAACAGGCCCGTATATTGATGCCGGTCCGGTCCAAGGCTTATTTCGGCTGTCCGAAAGAGCCGGAATTTACGGGAGTGCCGGTCGTTTACAGGCAGGAGTTTATATGCGCTCCTGCGGACGGGGAGAAAGAGGATATTTACCTGGTGATGGAGCCCGGTACTTTCTTAGGGCAGTGGAGGCTTTCCCTGAATCAGAAAGTGCTGACGGAAAAAGATTTTGCGGTGACGCCCATTTATTCCAATACAAATTTAGGTCTGATGATAACTCCCTATCTTAAGACCGGACGGAATGAAATCAAAATATGGATCCATACGGACGCGGCCTATGGGGGAATCCGTAATCCGCTGTACCTGTTCGGAAAATTCGCCGCGGTAAAAAAAGGGGGTGTCTGGAATCTGGATTCCGCCGTAACGGAAGGATACATGGACGATCCGGTAGGGAACGGACTGCCTTTTTTTGCAGGGACCGTTCTCTATGAGAAAAGAGTGGAGGATATGCGGTGCGATGGGGATTCCCTATGGATAGGTATTAAGGACATGTGGCTGGAGGATGCGGTGGGGTTACGGGTAAATGATTATGAAGCAGGTGTTTGCGCCTTCCGGCCTTACGAATTTGAGATTCCAAAGAAGTATATAAGCAAGGAGGGGAACCTGATAAAAATTTACCTGGATACCACGGCGGCCGGTTTATTTGAGGGAGAGATTTTTAACCGGGAAAAACATTGTTATGAATCCATAGAGGAAATTGAGGATAGCCGTTATGATTAAAAATATAGGTAATTGCGAAACAAGATTATCGTAATTATAAACCATGCAATTACAATTTCAGATCTGAATCTTGCCCGAAAGGCAACTGAAGCTATGAAATTCGTATTCATTGTATGGTATATTCAGTAAACTATATAGTTTCGCAATTACCTCATTAAAAATAAGCAGAGAGGTAGAATAGAATGGAAAACGGGATTTATAAAGGAAAGACAGCACTGGAATATGCAAAAGAAGCAAGCGATACGTTAATGAAGAAATTTGCGCCAAAGGATTTGCCGCCCAAAGGACGTTTTCATTACCATCAGGGCGTGTTTTTATCCGGCATGCAAAAGACCTATGAACTTTGCGGGGAGGAAAAATATTATGAATATATAAAAACATGGGTGGACTCGGTTATTGGGGAGGACGGTTCGGTTAACACCTTTGACAGAGGGCAGCTGGACGATATCCAGCCGGGAGTATTATTGTTTATGCTTTATAAAAGAACCGGCGATGACAGGTACAAAAAAGCTTTGTTTACCTTACTTCCCGTCATCAGGGATTTTCCCAGGAATGAAGAAGGCGGTTTTTGGCATAAGGATGTGTATCCGGAGCAGATGTGGCTGGACGGTTTATACATGGCGGGTCCGATTTGCGCCCAGTTTGGGTCCGAATTCGGGGAAAAAGAATATTTTGACATTGCAATATTCCAGGCCTTGTTAATGGAGAAAAAAACGAAAGATGCAAAGACGGGGCTTTGGTATCATGCATGGGATTGCAGCAGGAAGCAGTCCTGGGCGGATCCGGTTACGGGCCTCTCGCCGGAATTCTGGGGCCGCTCCATAGGATGGGTGCCGGTTGCCATACTGGAGGAGCTGGATTTTATACCCAAAGGCTATAAGAACCGGGAGGAATTAATCCGGTTGACGACGGACCTGATCCGGGCCGTCTGCCGATACCAGGATGAGAAAAGCGGATTGTGGTACCAGGTAGTGGATAAAGGCGGCAGGTCAGGCAACTGGCTGGAATCCTCCTGCACCTGCCTGTTTACCGCCGCTATTTGCAAGGCGGTGCAAAAAGGCTTCTTAGAACCTGCTTATTTAGAATATGCGAAAAAGGGATATAGGGGAATCATAGACCGTTTAAAATATAATGAAAAGGGTGTCGTAATTGATAATATCTGTATCGGAACAGGTGTGGGAAATTATGAGCATTATTGTTCCCGTCCTACCAGTGAGAATGATTTGCATGGAGTCGGCGCCTTTCTTATTATGTGTACGGAAATAGCTAAAACTACAGACCGGCGGGCAGTAAAAAACTGAAGGAGGAAAACCGGATGGAATTTCATGTGATTTTAATTATGTCCAGAAGCGTCGTATTGGAATTGCAGGACAGTTCGGCTTATTATTATACGGATGAATATGAGATTTACATGAATGGGGAAAGGAAATTAACCACAAATAAGGCGGTGGAGTCCGTATACGGTTTAAAACCGGATACGGACTATACGGTTTGCATCAAGAGGGATTCCGAATGCTCTAAGCCGTTTAATATTCATACGAAAGCAGAATTTGTTACCCTGAATGTACGGGATTTCGGGGCAAAAGGAGACGGTATCGCGGATGATACCCTAATCCTTCAGGCCGCAATTATGAGCTGTCCGAAGAACAGCCGCGTGCTTGTTCCAAAAGGTATCTATCAATTCACAAATTTATTTTTAAAAAGTGATTTAATACTGGAGCTTGAGGAAGGAGCGACCCTTTCGGCATATACGGATAAAAGCAGGATGCCGTTACTGCCGGGAAGGATAGAAAGCTACGATAAAAAATCGGAATATCTGTTAGCCTCATGGGAGGGTGAGCCTCTTGACAGTTTTGCAAGCCTCATAACGGGAATCGGAGTGGAGAATGTGCAAATCTGCGGAAGGGGAATCATTGACGGCTGCGCTGACTTTGATAACTGGTGGAATAAGGAAAAGAGGAGGAATGATCCTGCCCGTCCCAGAATTATGTTTTTTAACCGTTGCAGAAACATTACGTTACAGGGAATCACTATCACCAATTCCCCCGCGTGGAATCTGCATCCTTATTTTTCGCTTAAGCTTTGTTTCTTTGATATTTCCATATTATCCCCGCCGGATTCCCATAATACGGATGGGATAGATCCGGAATCCTGCGACGATGTGGAGATTGCAGGTGCCTATATATCGGTGGGGGATGACTGCATTGCCGTTAAATCCGGTAAAATTTATATGGGCAAAAAATATAAGATCCCGTCGAAAAATATTTTTATCCGCCATTCCTATATGAAGGAGGGACACGGCGCGGTAACCATAGGCAGTGAAACCGCGGCCGGCGCCCAAAATATCCGGGTAAAACAGTGCGTGTTCTCCTGCACGGACCGGGGACTCCGAATAAAGACAAGGCGAGGGCGGGGGAAGGATTCCGTACTTAAGGATATTGTATTTGAGGATATAAGAATGGATAACGTCAAAACGCCTTTTGTAATTAACAGCTTTTATTACTGTGACCCGGACGGCAAGACGGATTATGTTTCGGACAAGAGGGCCCTTCCGGTGGATGAGCGTACTCCCTGTATTAAGAATTTAAGCTTTAAGAACATAGTGTGTAAGGACTGCCATGTGGCGGGCGCCTATTTTTACGGATTGCCGGAGAAAAAAATAGAATCCATTGCAATGGAAAATATTTATATTGCCTATGCCATGAATGCGGTAAAAGGAACGGCCGCCATGATGTCCGGATGCGAACCTTCCTGTAAGCAGGGTATTTTTGTAAGGCAGGTGGAACATCTGACCCTTAAGAATGTCACCTTGGAAGGAAATGAAGGGAAGGCCTTTGATATTGAGGATGTGGACGTTGTGGAAACAGATTTAGAAGGATGAAGTAAGGAGTTTAAATTTTTTTTATTCTTTATTCTTTTTTTCTTATTTAAAGATTTCACAAAATTTTCAAATTTTTTTCATATTTTTATTTTATAGTAAATTATGGATTTAATATATAAAGAGTACTCTCGGAAACTCTTTGCTGCAGATTTGTGAGATGATTTTTTGTCAGATATGCACAAATTTATGAGGCGTACGTTAGTTAAATTTGTGTGTAGCCGGTGAAAAATCAGCCGCAAAGGTGCGTAGAGGGGAGTTTCCGAGAGTGCTCATAAACTGAATGGAGGAAGAAAATGAGAAAACTGAAAAAGATAAAAAAAATGATATTAATTCCAACAGGAATATTATTAAGCATTTCCCTGTTTGTAAGCGGGGATTCCGTAAATATTGCGGCTGCTGATAATATAACCTACAGCATCAAAAACACTATGACGTCAAAAACGGCTGAAACAACACAAGAAAGTGATTCCGATTATGAACCGTATTTTTCCAAGCAGTGGGCGCTATACAACGATGGAACCTTTTCCATGGAAACCAGTACACCGGATGGAAAGAAATTTAAAGACGGCGGATTTTCCAAGCCCGGCGGTTTATTTATGGACGGTTCCTTGTTAAATCCCGGAAACCGGAGTTCTAATTCTGGCGGTGGAAAATATAAGAAATATAGTGTAACGGATATAAATCCTTTAAATTATCTTATTGAAAAATCCGGTTCACAATATAAAGCTTTAACGACTGCGGTTGCAGACATAGATCTGGATGCGGAAAAAGCCTGGGAGACTGTTGGGGATACGGGAAGAGATGTCTTGGTAGCCGTTATTGATACGGGAGTTGATTATACTCATGAGGATTTGGAGGATATCATCTGGACCAATGAGGAGGAAATTCCGGATGACGGCATCGACAATGACGACAATGGCTATGTGGATGATGTTTATGGGTGGGATTTCTACAATAATGAGCCCTATGAGTATAACGGCTCCAATCCTTCCGAATATGATCATGCTACCCATTGTGCCGGAACCATAGCTGCCGAAATCAATAATACCGGGATTGCGGGTATCGCGTCAAACGGTAACGTAAAGATTATGAGTGTAAAGGCCCTGGGAGGAAAGGACGGTTCCGGTGATACGGCTTCCATAGCGAAAGCGATTAAATATGCAGAAAGTATGGGCGCCGATATATGTAATTTAAGTTTCGGAACCACAAGCTACGATAAACAATTGGAAGCTGCCATAAAAGATTCCGATATGTTGTTTGTATGTGCGGCGGGCAACGGCGACAGCAAAGGTGTTGGAATTGATACTGATAAGACCCCGCTTTATCCTGCGTCATTTGACCTGGATAATATTATATCTGTGGCAAACTTAAAATCGGACGGAACCCTGGATACGTCTTCCAATTACGGGGAAGAAAGCGTGGATATTGCAGCACCCGGCACCTATATATTGAGCACGACTGCCGGAAATGAATATGAATATCTAAGCGGAAGTTCCATGTCCGCGCCTATGGTAACCGCTGTTCTTGCCATGACCTATTCTTATTATGAAGATATTACAGCCATGGAGGCCAAGGATATTGTACTGGCTGCGGCAGAATCCCTTGATTCCTTAGAGAATAAGGTTGCCACGGAAGGCATGGTAAATGCTTATAATGCCGTTACAGCAGACATTGAGGATATTTTAGATTGACAAATAAAAGAACTTATTCGAAATAAAGGATAAACGGCCCCCTATAAAGTAAACACAGTCTTTTTAGGTGTTTACTTTAGGGGGTATCGTTTATCTTTTTCTAAGTCAGAAGCGGTTCATGGCCTCTAAGAGCGTAAGCCGTAACCACGTCCCATACTTTTCTTTTTTTTTCTAAGGAAAACAGTTTATCCGTAATGTTAAAAGAGTTATCCAAAACAACTAAGCCGTGTCTGAAAACTGCTTGCGCCGGGCTGGGCGTTCTACTTTGTGGGAGGTAAGGAGCGATTTTGGGAGCGTAGAGGGGCTTACGTTTCCAAAATTGTGACGCAGCATACCGCAAAATGGGGCGGCCAAAAAGGTGCAATGATTTTTCATACACACTCTATGGAGGTCTGGGATGATATCGTGAATAAAATGAAATTTAGAGAAAACGAGAAATAAAAAAGCTGTCAGAATTTCCCGACAGCTACCATTTATTTTAAAACACACTTCATTATTCAGCATAACATATTTAGAAATAAAAGTCTAGTATTTTTTAAAAAATCCATTATTATTTTAAATAGAGGGTAAGAGGAGCATTTCCCGGGAATTCATATCGCAATTATTCGGGTCTTAAATTTGTTCGCAAAAGACCAAAGACCTAGAAGGAGGGTATCAAGGATATTATGGAAGAATTAAAAACGGAAGATGACCATTTCATGCCGAAACAGGAAGAGCTAAGAAGTGAGTGGGAAAAAGAAGAAAAAAAGCTGGAAGAATGTTTAACGGTAATACGGAAAAATATTGAGGAGAATACCATAAAGCTAAAGGAAATCCGGGCGGAAACCAAAGAACTCTACGATAATTACCGCTCCGACAATCCGGAGCTTCATAACGAGCTGGTAATCGGGCTTAGTATGCAGTCCCAGATAGAGCGGACGCTGAATAAAAATTTAGCGGCCTTAAAAAAGCCGTTTTTCGGCCGTATTGACTATGTGGAACAGGGGAAGGAAAGTGATTTAGCCGATGAAACCCAGGACCCTGAAAATTGCTCACTTTATATCGGAAAAAACGGAATCGGCAAAAGCAGTACGGAAATGATAATCATTGATTGGAGAGCGCCGGTTTCCAGTGTGTATTACGACAGTGACATAGGGGAAAGCTCATACCTTTCACCTTATGGCGAGCCTATTTCTATCAGTCTTAATTTAAAGCGTACCTTTGAAATCGCAGACAGCAAATTGGTGGATTTTTATGATACGGATGTCATTGCGAATGATGAATTTCTGACAAAATATCTGGGTAAAAATAAGGAAGTGGTGTTAGGTGAAATCATTGCAACGATTCAGAAAGAGCAGAATGAAATTATCAGAGATACGCCCTGGCACAGTGTAATTGTACAAGGAGTAGCCGGCAGCGGAAAAACAACGGTAGCCATGCACCGTATTTCCTATATCCTTTATAATTACAAGGACAGGTTCCGGTCCGATGAATTTTATATCATTGGCAGCAATAAGATGCTTTTAAATTATATTACGGGAGTACTGCCGAATCTGGATGTCTATAATATTAATCAGATGACCATGGAAGAATTTTTGAATCAATTGCTGGATAAGGACTTTGATATAGAAAAAGGAAAATATGTCCTGGATAACAGCTTTGCCAGGTTAAGCACCGTCAAACAGCCTGAAAATGCCGTTACCTTAAAAAGATTTAAGGGTTCCATTTATTTTATTAAAGCGTTGGAAACCTATTTAAAGGATTATGAATTAAAGACGTTGACGCCGAAACCCATTATTTATCATGATAGTAGTGTTTATTCCCAAGAAGAAATTTTGGATTTCCTTTCCATTTTTAAAGAAAAACCTTTACAGGAAAAAATAGATCTGTTAAATAAACGGTTAATCAATAAAATACGGCTGGTAAACGAAAAGGAACAACAGGAGAAAGAAATCATTAACATTGAGGTTAAAAAATTCAGGAATTATTTCGGAAAAAAGCAGATAAAATTCAATCTGATGGATATTTACCTTGCATTTTTAAACAATCTCATTACAAACCGTTCCCAATATGTCAAATTAAAGTATGAGATACCGGACCAGGATACCGTCGGGCTGCTTATCCGCAAGCTGAACAGTAAATCTATTGACCTTTATGATATGGGGATGCTTACGCTTATCAAAAAGCGGCTGAAGCTTACAAGGGATTTTGAATTTGTAAGCCATATTGTTGTGGATGAAGCACAGGATTTTGGGGTTTGTGTATTTTATGTATTGAAACAATTGTTTAAGGACTGCACCTATACCATAATGGGTGATATTACACAAAATATCCATTATGACACCGGTATGAACGACTGGGAAGCCTTAAGGGAAGAGGTGTTCTTTCCGGATAAGGATAAGTTTTATGTCCTGGCCAAAAGCTACCGCAATACGGTGGAAATATCGGATTATGCCAGTAAGGTTTTAAGGCAGTGTACTTTTAAAACCTATGATATCGAACCGATTATAAGGCATGGGAAAGAGGTGGAGGTAACGAAATTAGCGGATGAAAAAGCTATGCTGCAAAAAACAGTGGAAATTATTAAGGAAAGCCTTACCGAAGGTTACACCACCATTGCTGTTATCTGCCGGACCATTGATGAAACCAGGGCGATATACGAAATGTTAGCAAGCCATATAACATTGGAACCCCTTACACAGGAGATGGAAGAGATGAGCTTTACCAACAGTGCTATGGTACTTCCCATCCACATGACCAAGGGCCTGGAATTTGACTCCGTTATACTCTGGAATCCGGATGAAGAACATTACCAGGCAAGTGATGCCGATGCAAAGCTCTTATATGTGGCCATTACCCGGGCTCTGCATGAACTGCATATCGTATATCGGGGGAATCTGGCAAAATTGCTAAGTTAATGGGGGTAAATATAAGATAAAATCAAAAGATATTGCAAATGCCCTGGGCTTGTCAACGGCTACCGTATTATTGGAGATTAATTAATAAATTGAAAGCAAAAAAATAAAGCATAAAGACAAATTTAAAGAAGAATTAACTAATTCTTTACATTGCTTTTATGCTATTTTTTTATTTTTACGATAATAGGTGTCAATCCCAAGCCTTCTCCGGATATGGCCTTTGATTTCTGCAATCAGATGAAGATCAGCCCCCGTGAATTATTAATTGTAGGGGACAGTGTAACGGACATGGAATTTGCAGAAAATGCAAAGGCACAATTCATTGGGATTAAGACAGATTATAATGATTTTGAAGAATTTGCAAAGCACAATAAAACAGCGGTTGATAATATACAGGATATAATCCGTATTATGAATTTGTAGGTTATCCCATAAAAAACTGACATTAAAAGTGATATGCCATATTTACCTTGCCAGTAAGGAATTAATAATTTATAATAACTTATCAGGAAATGAAAAAGTGGCAATCAATATTCAGAATGCCGTTCAAGGCATATTTTGTTTTGCGCTTATTTAATCTATTTTACATATGACAGTCCAGGGAAAGTTATGAGGAATAAACGGATGAAAAAGGGCGGAGACAGTATTATGATGCAGGGCAGTATTTTAGCCGCGGCGGGTATTATATCCAGGATAATCGGAATGGTATACCGTATTCCCATGTCAAACATGCTGGGAACGGAAGGTAATACCTTATATTCCATTGCCTTCAGCATTTACAATGTTATTTTAACCATATCATCCTACAGTCTTCCTCTGGCGGTATCCAAATTGATATCTCAGTATTCGGCTAAAAAGGAATATAAAAATACTTACAAAATCTTTAAAACGGCATTTTTTTATGCGGCAATTCTTGGAGGGGCAGGAAGTGCGTTTTTATACTTTGGGGCCGATTTTCTGGAAAGAATCTTTCCCGGCAGCGTGGGTTTGTCAAAGCCTCTTAAGATTCTGGCGCCGGCTGTATTTGTGATGGCTGTGTTAGGTGCATTGCGCGGGTTATTTCAGGGGAAAAACAC
Organism: Clostridiales bacterium; assembly: GCA_015655075.1. Taxonomy (GTDB): domain Bacteria; phylum Bacillota; class Clostridia; order Lachnospirales; family Lachnospiraceae; genus Anaerocolumna. The sequence goes on from JAATFT010000084.1 coordinate 116,415, forward strand.
GATGCTGCCCACTGCAATTTCCCAGGTGTTGGAACAAATTGTTAACGCTTTCGTAAGCATATGGGCTATTTATGTATTTATGAATAGTCACAGGGCATCAAAGCTTATATTTGCCTACGGGGCGGCCGGAGGTGTTTTAGGAACCTTTATGGGAGCCGTTACGGCGTTTTTATTCTTAGGTCTTATTTTCAGTATTTACAGGCCGGCCCTTAAAAATAAGATTATGAGAGACAGGCATACCTTAGGGTTATCCGGCGGGATTATACTTAAAATGCTGGTGTTTACCGTTTTGCCCATAACACTTAGCCAGACCGTTTATCAGCTTGGATATTTTTTGGATAATTTTATTTTTAAAAATATAATGCATTTTAAAGGTTTTACAACGGAAAGTAATAGTGTTTTGGGAGTGTTTAATACGCAGTATAATTTACTCATTAATGTTCCGGTTGCCGTCTCCTCAGCCATGGCATCCTCTGCCGTTCCCAGTATGGTGGCTTCCTTTGCCAAAGGATCGTACCGTGAATTAAAGGAGAAAGCAGGCTCTCTGATTAAGTTTAATATGACCATAGCTTTTCCTGCCGCGGCGGGCCTGGCGGTTTTAGCAAAGCCGATTGTTACTTTATTGTTCCCGGGTTTGAGTTCCTATGGGGATGTAGCCGCCAAACTTTTAATCACAGGCTCCACCGCGGTAATCTTTTATTCCTATTCCACGATTACCGGGGCAATGTTGCAGGGAATAAATAGGATACGGATTCCGGTTGTTCATTCCGCGGTTTCCCTGATTATACACATAATACTGGTATCCTTTCTGCTTTTTTGTACAAACCTTGGCATTTATGTACTCATCCTGGGAAATATTACATTTCCTTTGCTGGTTTGTATCTTAAATTGGAGGGCCGTGGCAAAATTCCTCCAATATAAACAGGAGTTAAGAAAAACTTTTCTTTTTCCTTTGCTGGCAGCCGCTATTATGGGTATTATTGCAGGGGGAAGTTACAGGCTTGTGTATTATGCGGCGGGTAGTAATGCCATAGGGGTTATTTTGTCAATGACGATTGCCGCCTGTACCTATCTTATATTGATCCTGATTTTCAGATGTTTTTCTAAAGAAGAATTAAAGGATCTTCCTATGGGTAAAAAGATTTGCAGGCTGGGAGAAAAAATGCATTTATATTAATATAACTTGCCAAAGGAGGCTGTACCAGCTCTGTCTGCAGCTGCACCTAAAGGTAATTTTGGATTGCCAAAATGCAAATCACAATTATTATTTCGGGGAATTACCTGTATAGGAACCGGCGGGCCTGGTTATACTGGCGTGCGTATGGGATATTTTATACCAGGTGGCCGCATCCACCGTACCTGTCACCGGAAGATCAAATATTTTCTGAAATGCGCAAACCGCGGCTTTCGTGTTTTCTTCATAAATCCCGTCCGCGTTGATCAGCGGAATTTCATAATAAGCGCAGGAAAGAATTCTTAATTGCTTTTGAATATATTCCACTTCTTCCGATGTAATGCCTTCTTTTAATTCCGTATTCGGCCAGGCAATGACGCCGGCTATATTGTCCGTGTGGTTAATATACAGCATATCGCCGTAATAATAGCGGAGGATATCAAGGGCTTTATAGGTCTGGTCCCCCAAAAATTTAGAATCCCACAGGGAAATCATGTTGGAACAGATCATTGAATTACCGGCCTGTGCCAATATGGGCTGAGTGATGTCCGGCAGAGATAAAAAGTAATTGAAAATATAATCGACTGCTAAACAGATGTTACTGTTAACGTTTCTTCCGTAAATCCATATCTGGTCAAATGCCGTTGACGAGGTGATGGTAAAATCATACCCCTGGCTTGGATACCAATCCGTATAAATCCGGTTTAACGAAAAGGAAAGTATGGTTAAAATATTTGCATAAATGGTCTCCAGAGGCCAGGTAGCATATATTTGACACGAAACCACATTTTTTATGTAATCCCTATATTCTATTTTATAATTGCCGGCGGCGGCATCTGAAGGTATGCCGTCATGAACAATAATGAATTCGGGGATTAGAATCGGTTTGTTTTCTTCCGGTACAATATTGTCTTTCACCTCATCTTCATAGATTTTAGGTGGATATTTTCCGCAAAGGAAATGAGGCCCTATCAGAATAGTTTTTGCAGGTTCATTTCCGTTAATCTTTCTTGGCATTTTAACCGGCTGAACCGTTTTTACATAGGGGAAAAGCTGGACGCTGTCAATTTCTAGGGTTTGAAGCCCCGGGGCGGTAATAACCAGCCTGTATTCCGAATAGGGCTGATAAGTTGTCGGTTCCATGCTGTATTCAATTGGAGGCGCCGGTAATTCAATTTCCGTGGTTTTTCCTGAAATATCTGTAATTAAATCCACGATAACCGTATTGGGATCAGACTTGTGAAAAACCTGTACCCCGGCATTTTCAACAGGCCTTGACCCTGCTTCTTCACATACAACTTGAACTTGTAATATACCAAAATATTTTTTTCCTGACTGGACAAGATAAATTCCGTTGTTTATTGTATACATATTTGGCTCCCATCTGAACTGTCGAATAGAATCAGAGTAGTATGTTCTCCGTATAAATATCAGCTTTATTACTATATATTTAATTTCTATATATGCGTAGAATCAGAAAATGATAACATTGTGATAGGAAATTTGCAAAATAATGCTTGATTTATTTAGACAATTATTCTATCAAATTGAACTGTTTACCCTGAATACAATCTTAAAATCCATGAAATAATGAATTAATTCCAAAGAAAAAATAATATATATTAAAAGTAAATAAACAATCGCCGTAAAGCATTGACAAGAGCTGGTTATGGCTGTATGGTGATTTATATTATGTTAATTAAATTAATTTGGAGGCAGGTTTCATATGCAGGATAAAATCAGAAGGTTTATGGTGGGCAGATACGGAGTGGATCAGTTAAGCAAATTATTATTATGGATCGCCGTTATTATTATGCTTATATCATTGTTTTTCCAGAACGGGATTGAAATACTATCTTTTTTAATACTAATTATATGTTATTTTAGAATATTTTCAAGGAATATTAATCAAAGGTACAACGAGAATCAAAAATTTTTAACATGGAAAAACCGGTTTTTCGGATATTTTGGGCAGGTTAAAGACCGCCGCATGCAGAATAAAAATTATCGTATTTATGTGTGTCCCACCTGTAAACAAAAAATCCGCGTTCCAAAGGGAAAAGGTAAAATATGTATCACTTGTCCCAAATGCAGGGCGGAATTTATCCGCAAAAGCTGATGGGGCAGGAACAATTTTGGTTTTCACGAAAGATTTTTCAAGGATATAAGCCAAGCGGCGGTTTTGGAACCAGAAATCAAAACCGCCGTTTTCCGACTTGGCGCCGTAAAAAGGAGGCCAGCTTTACACCTAATCAAAGCGCTTATACACAGCAGAAAACACGCTCTAATGCGGCAGTACCCAAAGTTTGAATAAATAATTTGACAATTATTTCAGCTATTATATATAATAAAAGCATTATTTATATTAAATTTGGAACATAGCAGATAATTTATCAGGAAAATACGATTATTTTACTGGCTTGAAAGAATGGTGGGATATATGGACAGGAATAGGAATGGAGAAATACAGGAGTGTAAAAGATGTGGGAAAATGTTCTATTTTACAGGGGTGGGAAAGTGCATTTGCCCGGAATGCAAAGCGGAGGAGGAAGCTGAATTTGAAATTGTAAAGAATTATATCTATGAACATATTTCTGCTACAATCATGCAGGTTTCCAAGGAAACGGGAGTTAAAATCAGCAGAATAAAAAGTTATTTAAGAGACGGAAGGCTTATCATTCCCGACGGTTCGTTGATTTTTTTAAATTGCGAAATCTGCGGAGCCAATATAAAGTTTGGCAGATTATGCCCTGCATGTGGAGATTCTTTAAGTAGCGAATTAAAACGTGAAATGCATATCGATGAATTTCAAATAGGAGATAAACCCAAAAAGTCCGCCAACTGCAGGATGAGGTTTTTGGAACGGGACAATACGTTAAAATAATATAATGAAAGCGGAATAATTGGACAACAGATCAGAAACATGGTTTTTGCTCATAATATAACGGTATATGTATTGTTAAAACAACGGTGTGAATCAGAACTACCCTGGGATAAGTGAGCCGGTAGTTTTTTTCTTTTTAACCTTACAAGTAAGCCCCCCCTTTGTAGCGAAGGGTAAGCGGTGGGGCTGGGACTTACTTGTTTATGAGTAAGTAGCACATCGCACCCTGAATTTCCGCTTTGACTTGCTAATTGGGAAAAAATGTTTTATTATATTTTCATAGCTGTGGGGGGGACCTCTTTGGAAAATAATATAAAAGGTAATTTTATGAAATGTAATTATATTGATATCATAAGAAAAAATCCGGTAATTGAAACCAACCGTTTATTACTCCGAAAATTTAATATAAAAGATAAAGAGGCGGTTTTAGCATATGGAAGCGATAAGCAGACATTAAAGTATTTGGTTTGGACCGGAATTACCGATCCGGCTGAGGCGGAAAAGGTCATAACGGTATACTATTCCAAACCGGGAGTTTATGCCTTGGAACTAAAAAAGAGTAATCAGTGTATCGGATGCATTGACATACGGATTGAGCCTCAGCATGAAAAAGCAAGCTTTGGTTATATGCTTAACCGGGAATTCTGGAATCACGGGTATATGACGGAGGCTTTAAAGGCGATTTTGGAGTTATGTTTTACAAAGCTGGAATTAAACCGGGTTGAAGCAAGCCATTATGTGGGCAACGAGGGTTCCGGCAGGGTTATGCAAAAGAGCGGCATGAGGTTTGAAGGCATTTCCGTTCAGGAAGTGAAAATTAAAGGAATATTTCAAGACGTGGTTCATTATGGAATTACGAGGGCCCAATGGAATGAGATGATGAAATAGGGCGTACAGATATAAACCAAGGCTGAAAGAAGCGGAGAATTTACGGGAACAGAATACCTAATTTTAAATATAGGAATCATTACATTATATAACTCATAAAATTAACCAATTGATTAATAAGAGAATAAGAAATAATATGACTGCATCAGAAAGTTTTAAAATAACCAGTAATGAATATGCTGATTTAATTATCGATTATAACTATAATTTAGAGGCCCTTTCCAATTATCCCAATGCATCTTATAATATCATAAATCAGAGGTATGCCGTGCTGTATATACCGGTTAGCGAAATGAGCTATAATGCCGTCTATAAATACGGTTATGCCTCAATACCGAAATGTTATGGTTTCATGTATACTTCTTCCGTGGAACCGGAAAATGATTATTATATGCGAAATTTACCGATGTGTGATTATATGGGAAAGGGCGTATTAATTGGGCTGGTGGACGGAGGAATCGATTATCGTAATACCGCGTTCCAATATTCTGATAATACTACCAGAATTGTGTCCATTTGGGATCAATCCATAGAAAGCGCGAACAGGTATCCTGCCGGTTTTTATTATGGGACAGAATTTGGCAGGGAGCAAATTAATCAGGCGCTGCAGTCGGAGGATCCTTTGTCGGTTGTTCCAAGTATAGAAACAATCGGACAGGGAACGGCTATGGCAGGAATAGCCGCAGGATGTTATAATGACCGGTTCAGCTTTTCAGGGACCGCACCAAATACTGAACTTGCGGTTGTTAAATTAAAGCCTGCAAAACCATATTTGAAAGATTATTTTGGTATATCGGAAGAGCATTTATGTTATCAGGAAAATGATATCATGATGGGGATAAAATATTTATTGGAGGTTGCCGGAAATCTGCAGCGTCCCATTGTTATTTGTTTGGGGCTTGGTTCAGGGCAGGGTTCCCATATAGGAGAGGACTTTATAAGCAAATATATATCTGAAATCGGGGAATTTCCAGGAGTTGCCGTAATTATCGGAGCAGGCGAGGAAGGGAACAGAGGCGGGCATTATTACGGAGAGATCATATCTCCTAATTATTTCAATACTGCTGAATTAAATGTGGGAACGAATAATGAAAATTTTACTATGGAGCTATGGGGTTACCCGCCTAACCTTCTGGCCGTTGATATCATAGCGCCCGGCGGAGACTTAATTCATCATATATCCTCTATTTATCAGCAATTGAATACGATACCTGTTTATTATAACAACACTACTATTTATATTGATAACCGTTTACAGGAGCCCTTTACAGGAGCCCAATTGATCTTATTACGGTTTAAAAATACGGAAAAAGGAATCTGGAGTTTTCGGATCTCCGGATCCTATGATTTAGTGAACCGATTCCATATTTGGCTGCCCATACATCAATTTGTTTCAAGTACTACTTATTTCCTGCATCCGGATACCTATACAACCATATCGATACCGGGAAATACGGTTAATTTAATTACGGTAACGGCATATAATCCGGCGGACAGGGAACTGTATCACTATGCTAGCAGAGGTTTTACAAAAAATAACGAATTTAAACCGGATATTTCGGCTCCAGGTGTTAATATTATGGCACCCGTGGGTAAAAATCTGTTCGCTTATTTTACAGGCACCAGTCTGGCGGCTGCATATGCTGCGGGAATAGCTGCGAGATTAATGGAATGGGGAGTTGTCAATGGCAATTTAACCGATATGGACTGTACTTTTATCAGATATATATTAACCAGCAGCGCCAGGAGAGATGGCACCGTGAATTATCCTAATCAGGATTGGGGGTTTGGGATTTTGGAAGAGGATATATTTGGTGATATCATATAAATTTATAAATAAATTAAACGTACAAAAATCATTGATTTTATACAAAAAAGTCAATGATTTTTTGTGTGTTTTTTAACGTACTATTTATATTTATATAGTATGAATAATAGAATGAACAAATAATTCGGAAGAAGGGTATTTAGCTTTAAGCAGTATTTTTTTAAGTCAAACATAATAATTATACATTTCAATAATTCCTTTAAAATTATACTTGACAAAGCCGGATATCCTGTTTATACTATACAATACATATATGAATACTATGTAATATAAAATGAAATTAACTAGACAAACTAGAGGTTTTATGAAGCGGAATACTCTGCTTTCTAAAGCCTCATTTTTTTACCTTACAAGTAAGTCTCCCGCTTTATAGCGAAATATAGGCGGCGGGTTTGGGGCTTACTTGTATATATATGAGAGCAGCCGCTTTATTGTAAGGAGAGAATAAGAATGGGATATAAAATTGCAGTTGCCACAAGTGACGGCGTACATGTTGATCTGCACTTTGGGCGGACAGAATTCTTTACCATATACCAAGTAAATGAGGATGGCAGTTATGTGCAGCTTGAAAAAAGAAGAGCGGGGGGAGTAAGCCCGGAAGGGGAAGTGAGTCCGGCAGAGAGAAAAAGTCCAAGGGATGAAGAAAGTTCAGCAAGGGGAGTAAGCGCAGGGGAAATAAACACAGCATGTGAAAACGAAAGAAGGGGCTGCGCAGGCTGCGGCAAAAGCCGCAGAAAAGATGAGAGAATTGAAAGTATCAGAGACTGCAGATGTGTGTTATGTGCCAGGTGCGGGGCAGGCACGGAAAGAGAGCTGGGTAAAAGGAATATAACAGCATTTACCGTTGAAAAAAGAATCGATGAAGCATTGGAAAAGATTATCCGGTACTATGCAAATAATCAAAAAAGAAGGGGGATGGCAGGGGGCTTGAGATTAATATAAAGCCGAGTATTAATATGAGCACTCCCGGAAACTCTTTGTATGCAGATTTGTGAGAGTGCTCTAATATAAAAAAGGAGATCATATCATGCCTAAAGTAGCAGAAAAATTGACGGAGCTGGTAGGAAATACCCCTCTGTTAAAGCTTAACGATTATAGCAGGGAAAAAAATGTGAAAGCCAGCCTGATTGCAAAGCTGGAATACTTTAATCCGCTGGGCTCCGTAAAGGACAGAATTGCTCTTGCAATGATTGAGGATGCGGAAGAGAGGAAAATTATTAATAAGGACACAGTTTTAATCGAACCTACCAGCGGTAATACAGGTATCGGCCTGGCATTTGTAGCGGCGGCAAAAGGCTACAAAATTATTATAACCATGCCGGAAAGCATGAGTAGTGAACGGAAGAAGCTGTTAAAAGCTTTAAATGCGGAATTGGTCCTTACCCCGGCAAAAGACGGTATGAGGGGAGCAATCAAGAAGGCCGAAGAGATAGCTTTTCAATTACCCAACAGCTTTATCCCCAGTCAGTTTGAGAATACCGTGAATCCGGCGGTGCACAAAAGAACAACGGCCCAGGAGATATGGAATGATTTGGACGGTGATATTGCCGCTTTTGTAGGCGGGGTCGGAACAGGGGGCACTGTTACGGGAGTAGGTTCTGCGTTAAAGGAAAAAAATCCTGATATTAAAATATTTGCGGTGGAACCTTATGCTTCGCCGGTTTTATCGGGGGGCGTGCCCGCTTCCCATAAAATCCAGGGTATCGGCGCAAACTTTGTCCCTCCTTTGTTTGATTATAATGTGGTGGATGAAATATTCAAGGTAAGAAACGAAGAAGCGGTTGAAACAGCCCAGGATTTAGCCAGAACGGAAGGTCTGCTGGTGGGTTTTTCTTCCGGAGCGGCAGCCTTTGCGGCAATGCTGATAGCCAAAAGAACGGAATTTAAAGATAAAAATGTGGTGGTTCTGTTGCCGGACACCGGTGAGCGCTATTTATCAACGGACTTATTTGACATAGCAGACAGGGTTATATATAAAACAGCGGGAAAAGAAGGTAGGATATGAGTAATTTTATAGAAAGGCCCCGATACGCCTGCGCGCTTGGCGGTGCACTGTCGACGATGCGGGCAATCGCAAGAGCGGTCCCAATTGTTCACGCGGCCTCCGGCTGCGGATATAATTTATACAATACAATGAATTCCGGTTCGGCCTATTTAGGAGGCGGTTATTGCGGCGCGGCTTCCTTACCGAGTTCCAATGTTACGGAAAGGGAAATTGTATTCGGCGGAGAAAAAAGGCTGGAGGAAGAAATTAAAACAACGCTGGAAATCATGGACGGCGATTTGTTCGTCGTTTTAAGCGGATGTATGGTGGAAATGATAGGGGATGATATAGATTCCGTAGTGAAAAAATTCGAAAGAGCGGGGAAGCAGGTAATAGCAATTTCAACCCCTAGCTTTAAAGGTAACTCCTATTACGGATATGATTTATTATTGGAAGGACTTGTAAAATACTACATACAGCCGGCGGAAGAAAAAATAGACAAAGCGGTTAATATACTTGGTATTGTTCCCGGAGAAGACGTATTCTGGAAGGGTAATTTGAAAGAAATAAAGAGAGTGTTAAGTTTAATCGGCATTAGGGCAAATACTCTGTTTGGCGAAGGAGAAGGTTTAAAGGAGATTCAGAATTCATCAAATGCAAGCTATAATATTGTGCTCTCGGAGGTATACGGCGTAAAGGCGGCCCAGGCCTATGAAGAGAAATTCGGCATTCCCTACATCACGGAGCAGATTCCCATAGGCTACCTGCAGACAGAGAAATTTCTGCAAGAGATTGGGAAATTATTTGGTATTTCAAAGAAAATGATTGAAAAGGTACTGGAAAGGGAAAGCGGTATATATTACGACTATTTTGAACGATTTACGGATATCTATACCGATGCCGATTTACAGAGGTATGCCGTAGTGGTGGGAGATGCAAATTATGCACCGTCGGTGACAAGGTTTCTATCGGATGAGCTTGGATGGCTGCCAAAACTTTCCGTTATTACCGATATACTTACCGATAAACAGAAGATAAATTTAGAAAAAAATTATGAGAATTATGAATCCGGTTTAAAGGTTGCCGTAAAATTTGACACAAATGCGGCCGCCGTAAAGAAATATCTGCGTGAAGTGTGGGAACCAAATAAAAATCAAAAGTATTATGACGCCCTGTCCCCCCTGGCCGTGATTGGAAGCATTCTGGAGAAGGATCTGGCGGCAAGCTTAAACGCTCCCTTGATTACGGTTTCCTATCCCATTACAAATAGAATTGTATTAAACCGTTCTTATATCGGATTTAACGGAGGCTTAATTTTAACCGAGGATATATTAAGCACATTAGTGGCAGGAAGGTAGGAGGTATTTATGAGTATTGTATTAAGTGAGACTGCACCGGCAAGAGAAGAAAGGCTGAAAGCGGGCATTGCCTATGGCGGAACCTGCGCTTATCTTGACGAATGTTTAAGTAAAGGCTGTTTAAGCGGTGCGACCCGCAGTTTCAGCCAAACCTACGGATGTCAGCACGGACTAAGCCTTGGTATCCTGAATACCATTCGAAATGCGGTTACTATTATGCATGCGCCGTTAGGATGCGGAGTATCCGCCGTTAACAGTGTCGGCCAGCAGGGAGCAACCTTTCAAAGGCTGCGTGATCCGGGCGCCGAAGGAACCATTATTATTAATACCAATCTGGATGAAGTGAATGTAATCAACGGAGGAGAGGCAAATTTAAAAAAAGCAGTCTGTTATGCGGACCGGGAATTCAGGCCTGAAATCATAATTGTAGTAGGAGGCTGCGTACCGGCTTTGATTGGGGACGATATTGACGCAATACTAGCCGACCTGCAGCCGGAGATTTCGGCGAAACTGATCCCCGTAACCTGTGAAGGTTTTAAGACAAAGGTAATGGCGACGGCATATGACGCGGCGTATAACGGGATTATGAAAAAACTCCTTGGCAGTGTGGAGAGAAATCTGCCCACGGTTTTTGAAGATTTTGACGAGTATAAGAGAAAATATCTGGCAAGTAAAACGGTAAATATCTTTAATGTGGGTTCCATGAGCAAGGCGGATGAAGATGAGCTGGAAAGACTCTTAAATGCAATCGGACTTTATGTTAAATTCCTGCCGTGTTACTCGGCGCCGGAGGATTTCTCCTATACCCTGGAGAATGCATTGAATGTAAGCATCTGCGGAACCCATGACGACTATTATATTCAATATCTCAAACAGGAGTACAAAATTCCCTTTCTTATCGATACCATTCCCATCGGAAGAAAAAATACGACAAGATGGGTGTTGGGTATTGCAAAACATTTTGGCCTGGAAAAAGAGGCGGAGATTTTTCTCAAAAGAGAGGAAGAGGCTTTGGAAAAAAGCCTCGAGCCCTACAGAAAGCAGTTAAAAGGCAAAACCGTATATCTGGGCGGCGGAGCCATCCGAATTGTGGCGACGGCAGAGGTGCTACAGGATTTGGGAATGGAAATCGTGGGCTTTAAAGGCCACCATATCGATAATTTTATTACGCCGGTTTTCGAGGCATTGGAGAAGGTTGACGATGTTACATTTAATGTGGCGACACAGCAGCCCTTTGAACAGGTAAATCTGGTGGATAAGTTAAAGCCGGATATTATTATTATTCACAGCGGACTGAATAATATAACTCCAAAATACGGGGCGCCGATACTTCCTTTGTTTGGACCGACCTTTCATTATATGGGTTATTCGGGTGCTTTCGATATTGCCAGAAGGCTGCTTCGGAAGCTGCAAAACAATCAGTTTAATAAAAATATCGCAAAGAATTTAAAAATACCTTACAAAAAAGAATGGCTGGAAAAAGATCCATTTACCTATATAGTTAGTGAGTAAATAGTAAAATTAGATTATTTATGGCATTACCGCGGGCCAGCCTGCGGTATGCAATTGCAACTTGAAATAGTAGGTTGCCACTTTATTATTCTTAGGATGCCGCGGGCGGCATCATGTCGGTAAGGTTGAAAGAAAATATAAATAGAGAAAGGATGCCACATCGGAATTCTTTCAACCTGTAAAACTTGTTTTATATTTTTATGTTGTGGCATAACTATGGGTGTAAATTATGGCTGAAAAACGAATTAGACAAATAGCAATCTATGGAAAAGGAGGAATAGGCAAGTCAACAACGACTCAAAATCTGACGGCGGGACTTGTTGAGGCGGGAAAGAAGGTGATGGTTGTGGGCTGCGACCCCAAGGCGGATTCCACCAGATTATTGCTCGGCGGGCTGGCGCAGAAAACGGTGCTTGACACCTTGCGCCTGGAGGGTGAGGATATTGAGCTGAGTGCAATCTTAAAGGAGGGTTACGGCGGAACCAAATGTGTTGAATCCGGCGGGCCGGAGCCGGGTGTCGGCTGTGCGGGCCGGGGTATCATTACCTCCATTGGTCTTCTGGAAAGACTGGGAGCATACACGGAAGATTTGGATTATGTATTTTATGACGTCCTTGGAGACGTCGTATGCGGGGGATTTGCAATGCCCATCCGCGAAGGAAAAGCAAAGGAAATCTACATTGTGGCAAGCGGTGAGATGATGGCATTGTATGCCGCAAACAATATTTCAAGAGGTATCCGTAAGTATGCGCAAAAAGGCGAAGTAAGACTTGGGGGCATTATCTGCAACAGCCGTAATGTCGATAGGGAAATTGAACTTTTAAGAGCATTTGCCAAGGAACTTGGCACAAAATTAATACACTATATTCCCCGGGATAACGTGGTGCAGCGGGCGGAAATACACAAAAAGACCGTTATCAATTACGAGCCTGATTCCAAACAGGCGGACGAATACAGGGAGCTGGCCAGAAAGGTTGAAGAAAATAGGGATTTTTCCATACCTACTCCTATGACGCAGGAGCGTTTGGAAGAAATTTTATTTGAATTTGGTTTAATGGATGATCTGGTGGATTATAAGATATAGGAGGTTTTATGTCATTTCGGGTTGCAGTCGCCTCTTCAGACGGAAAAGTGGTAAACCAGCACTTCGGACATGCGGAGCAGTTTATCATTTTTGACGTAAAGAATGGAACAGAGTATAGCTTTATAGAAAATAGAAAAATAAACCCCCCCTGTAATTTTGGGGAACATAATCAAAATACATTAGAGGAAGCAGTTGACAGGATTTCCGATTGTAACTATGTACTGTGCTATCAGATTGGAAGAGGAGCAGAAAGCATATTGGAGGAAAAAGGTATATCGGCCTATACAATCGGAGATTATATGGAAACGGCGTTGTTTAAGCTATGGAAGGCGGTAAATGAGCCTGATTGTGGAAAATAGAATGAAAAAGTCGTCTTATTGCCGGCTTTTTCTGCATCCTCCTCCGGTAGAAAGCAAGAAGACGGTTCATGTGCTCGGTGCTTCTCTGGAAGCGGTACCTGCCGTCGGATACCTTATGGGATTTTTCCTATATTTTGATTACTATGGAAATAAATCATTTCATATCATCTTTTCCTGAATTGATATTTATATCTAAAAGGAAGCGGTGAAGAACCGGATTACTATGAGACTTACGGGTACCGGATTTTCCGGTACGGTGTTATAGCGGACAAAATAACTGCAGGTGCGGCATCAGAAGATGAGAAAAAGGAGCTGGAAGCCATAAAACGACAGGTACCCGCTGAATAATTATGAAGATAAGGTATGTTTACCATGGAATCATATGTTTGAAGTAAAAATTGACATTTGCAGAAATGACTAAGATTCTAAGTTTTGAAGGCAGCTTCGTATCCTAATCACAGGAAGGATACGGGCCCCTGCGCCGGCACCGATAACGGCCAGCGCGTTACTGACGACCATCATGAAAGACGATAATGGAAGTTCCGGCCCCTCATGGCTGATTCCGTATTTACTATTGTGCAATGCCAGAATCAGATGCCGTTTGGCTGCGGCTGGTTTCCAGATAATTATAAAATGTGAACTTGCTGATTCCAAGTAATTCACATATCCGTTCGCCTGATTTTGTAATCAGGAAAGCGCCTTTTTCATCAAGAAAATGAATGAACTCAATCTTTTCGTTCTTATTCATTTCGCCGGCGGGTTTCCCAATCTGTTCCTGTCCTTTCTGAATCAGATGTGCTAACAGATTGCTCACATCCGGTGCAAAGATTTCTTCTTCGTTGGAAAAACTCTTAAATTGATTAAAATGTCGAAGATATCCTTCAAACTGAAGGGTTTCCGTAATGTCCAGGTTAATGCAGATGGAACCGATGACATTGCCGTCATCATTTTTCAAATAGATGGAAGACGAACGGAGAATTTTTCCGTCCTGCGTAGTAGTGATATAATTAAAACGGTCACCGTCTACTACTGTACCGCGTAAAACTTCCAGTCCTAAGTTGCTTCCGCAGCCGCCGATAATGCGGTTGGTAATATTTCCGTTACGTATGTCTACTATGGAATGGTCGTAATCTTTTGTCAGGTCATGGAGTACTACTTCACATTTATTCCCGAAATGTTTTTCTATTAAAGTCAGTAATTGTTGGAGCAACGGCATAGCGTCTTCTATTGATTTCATATAATTCACCTCATATAATGAAATAAAACCAGAGCGTGTTTGAAAAATCATCGCACCGTTCGAAACGCCCCACTTTGCGGTATACTGCGTCGCAATTTTGGGAGCGTAGCACCACTACACGCCCAAAATCGCACCTTGCCTCCCACAAAGTGGAGCAACCAGCCTGGCACAAGCATTTTACAAACACACTCTAGTACAGCCTTGCATAGATTGATACTATTATATCATATAAAAAGTTATTAAACAATATTATAATCAGAAAAAAAGTAAGAGCCTGGAAACAATGCTTAAAAAGTAAGTAAATAAATTTATTTTGAAGAGAGGCTGCATTCCCTTCGTATTTAATCTAACAAAATTTTTGGCAGAAAAAAATTCCAGTTTGAGCAATAAACGAGGATTCTGCTCTAAATAATTTTTATAAAAAGAAAAAAATTAAAGAATATACAATCCGTAAAAGATAACCATAACCGGCCGTATTTTACTGTGAGTTGGGAAATATTGTTAAAAATATAAAAAACCAAACATAAAGTTAGAAAAGAACTGACAATTTCGTGAATAAAAACCAAATATCAATTAAAAAAAGTTAGTATAAATGTGAAAAGTTGTGTAAAAAGTATAAAAAAAACTTTAAAAGTTCTTGAAAACAAACAAAAAGTATGATATTCTTAACTTGTCAAAAAACCGTGAGAAAAAGCATAAAAAAAGTTTGATAAGCATGACAATTGTTTATGGAAATTTTATGCAAGGAGAAGGAGGAACAATGTATGAAGAAAAGACGGATATTCTGCATACTGGTGCTCGCAATGGCAATCAGCGCATTGACGGCCTGTGGAAGAAACGGAAGTTCCGAGGCGGATACGGCACCGGAAAGTACGGGAAATACCCGGAATGAATCCGATGATACAACTGCGGCAAGCAAAGAGAAGAAGAAAGTTGTATTCTGGTATTCCCATACGGGGGATGAGGCCACCTGTTTTGAAGACGCAATTAAAGCTTATAATGAAAGCCAGGACAAGTATGAAGTTGAAGGCCTAAGCGTTACCGATAAACAAAAGATTATCGTAGCAATTTCGGGTAATGAGGCGCCGAATGTAATTGAAGCATCCAATCAGGATATTATATCCTATGCAGCCAACGGACTGATTGAACCGGTTTCCGATCTCGCGGCAGCCGAAAACTATTCTTTAACGGACCGATTTGCCAAACAGGCACTGGATGCAAATACGTTAAATGACAAGACTTACGGAATACCTCTTGCATCCATAATAATACAGATGTTCTATAATAAGGACATTCTGGAAGAAATCGGATACTCGGAACCGCCGAAGACGATGGAAGAATTGTACGAGATGGCTGTTAAAGCTACTGAAGTTGACGGAAACGGTACAATTACCAGACTTGGGTATCCTCTGTTTCCGTTAGCAAGCGCAAGACAGGAATTAATTTATGCATTTGGGGGCAGATGGTGGGCAGAAGACGGATTAACCCTGACACCGAATAATTCCGGAATACTTGACAGTTTAAATATGAATCTTAAGTACAGGAGTCTTTACGGTGTTGGAAAAGTACAGGAATTCGTAGCAACCGCCAATACAAACCGCTATACGGAAAATGATATGTTCTTTGCAGGAAAACAGTTATTCCGTTTTGACGGACCATGGTTAGCAGCTATGATAAAGAATTTTAACTCGGATGTAAATTACGGAGTAGCTTTAATACCCGGAACAGAGGCAAATCCGGAATTAGAGGGGACCAGCCGATACGAAACAAATTCCTTAACCATCCCGGTCGTAGCAAATGAAAAAGAAGGTGCCTGGGATTTTGCAAAATATTTTACAACCTCACAGGCAACCAAGGAGCTCCTGATTGGAATAGCAAACCTGCCAACCCAACTATCCTTATATGATGATCCCGATATCCTGTCGCAGCCTAACTTTGACGTATTTATTGAAGCGCTGAAAATGGAAAACGGTATCCAGTATCCGAAGATTGAAGATCTTTCAAAGTATACGTCCTTAATCGAAGAATATGTGGATTATGCCTATAACGGCATGAAAACACCGGAAGAGGTTTTAAAGGAATTGGCAGAACAGGCAAAACTCTTGAAATAACAGATAAATAGTAAATTAATCAGCTGCCTATGAAGGGGCTGTTGCAAAAAAGTCAATTTACTGGACTTGTGTCTAGAATATGGGTTATGTTTCTTGAATTTTGTTCCAAGTCGCGCCAGTAAGGCTCCCTTCTCTTTCTTGGAGCCATTCGCGCATACTTTTTACAAAATATAAATCATATTCTCCCCCAAGTAAGTTATATTTTGATTTTTGCAACAGCCCCTGTAGGGGGTTATCTCAGGCTGGGATAAGGCCTCGGCGTATTTTAAATTTAGAAAGGAGTATTCCTATGTCGAAACCAATTGGAATAAAAATGAAAAAATCAGAACGACGGGACAATATAAACGGATTTTTATTTGCGCTTCCATGGATTATTGGCTTTATCTGTTTCAGTCTGATTCCTTTGCTGACTTCATTTTATTACAGCTTTACTTCATTTAACCCGGTAAAGGCGCCGGAATGGGTGGGCCTGGAAAATTATCAATATCTATTTAAAGATCCGCTGGTGTTCAAAAGTTTAAAAAACACTTTATTCATGGCTTTTGTATCTACACCGATTAACCTTTTTATCGCAATGCTGCTTGCTTCCCTGTTAAACAGCAAGTTTAAAGGAAGAGGTGTTGCAAGAACTATTTTCTTTATGCCGTCCATTATCCCAATGATTGCAGCCACCATGGTATGGATCTGGATGTTTGATCCTACTTATGGTTATATCAACCGGGTTCTTGGTTTTATGGGAATCAACGGACCTTCCTGGCTGGTTAATCCGGCATATACAAAATGGGCCCTTGTACTGATGGGAACGTGGTGTACCGGTACAACCATGTTAATCTGCCTGGCAGCACTTCAGAATGTTCCGAGGAGTTATTATGAGTCGGCAGAAATCGATGGTGCCAACGTCATACATAAATTTTTCCGGATTACGCTGCCGTGTGTGGCACCGGTCCTGGTATATCAGGCAGTCCTGAATATGATTAATGCATTCCAGTATTTTACACAGGTTTATGTTATTATTAACGCCAGTTCCGGAGGAGGATCAAGCAATGCAAGCGGCGGACCGGCCAACTCCATTCTTATGTATCCGCTGTACCTGTTCAATACAGCATTCTCTTACATGAAGATGGGACGGGCTTCCGCCATGGCGTGGTTTCTGTTTGTAATTGTCTGTGTCCTGACTTTTATTATGACTAAAGTTACAAAGAAGATATCGAATAACGGAATGGGAGGCGAATAATAATGAATTATACGAGGGCATATTATAAAAAACGTCTGAAACCGATTCCCATATATCTTTTAGTTATTATTTTAAGTCTGGTTTTTATTTCGCCATTCCTGATCATGGTAACTACGGCACTTAAAACCAATGCGGATGCATTTGAACTTCCGGTAAAATTATTTCCTAGAAAAATAATCTGGTCTAATTTTCCGGAAGCGATGGAGAAGATACCGTATATGCGTTATATGATGAATACTGTATTTATCACCGTTTTATCCATTGGGGGCCAGTTGATTTCCACGCCGATGGTTGCGTATTCCCTTGCTAAAATCAGATGGAAAGGCGCTCCGATTATTTCTAGTCTGATCATAGGTACCATGATGATACCATATACCGTAACCATGATTCCTCTTTATAAAATCTGGTCGGGGCTTGGGATGACCAACACCTATATACCGTTAATCGCGCCTACTTTTTTTGGAAGTCCGTTTTATATCATTATTATGAGACAGTTCTTCGCAGGCCTGCCCAATTCCCTGATGGAAGCGGCCAAGATTGACGGGGCAGGGGAGTTCAGGCGTTATGCGGCAATTGCCCTTCCTCTGTCAAAACCGGCCCTTACCACCGTTGGCATCTATGCATTTATCAATGCCTGGTCTGATTATCTGGCACCGCTTATATATATTAATAAGACGGAAAAACTGACATTGTCCTTAGGCTTACAGGGATTCTTAAACCAGTATTCCGTAGACTGGACACATCTGATGGCCGCAGCAACTATATTTGTTATTCCGGTTATAATTTTCTTCCTGTTCTTCCAGAGAAACTTTGTGGAAGGAATTGCAACCTCCGGAATTAAAGGCTGATTAAGCAGATATATGGTGTGAGAGAGGAGTACTTTCACACTCTGTTATATAGGATGGAACCGCTGTCAGTTTGCGGCATGCAATGGAGCATCACAAGTATAAAAGGAGATACGGGACTTAGAGTCGGTGATAAGATTGCACTGATTCCGATTCATGTATGCACTGCTATCAATATGCAGAATCAGGATTCCATATGGTTATGGTAAACGGAAAAATTGCTGTTTTAAATGATAAGGTGATCAGCCGCATAAACGGCAGTTTTACAGGACCGGATTGGTGATTTAAATAGGGTGAAGCAGGCGGTTAAAATACTTGTATTTGTAGCAAGTACGGATGAATTCTGTGATCAGCCCTATGTGGCAAATGGGGGGGGGGGCCAGCTTCTTGTGGATTTATTCGGTGAAGAAGCAGGAGCACCAAGCAGGTCTGCAATCGGCGTAAATGTACTTCCGGGTAATATTCCGATTGAGATAGAGGCGATTTTTGAGATTGAGGGATAATATGAAACCGATATATTTGGATGAGACAAAGACGGATGAAGAAGGAGTAAATGATTTGGTAGCCCGGATGACTCGCCATTCTCCAGGTATGGTATCCCGGGCAGATGGGAGGAAAAGCAGCAGTGAATCTGTTGTTTGGAAAAGGGTTCACCATCCGGAAGACTTCCGGTTACTTTCTACCGGACAACGAAAGAGCTTCCCGAATTTACCGATTACAGCATGAAGAACCGGACGTACCGGTATATGGAACAGGAAGCATTGTATCCTTTCGGTTATACCAGTTTCATACCAAAACCATTTCTGATATATGGCAGATATTTTTTATCGCTTTGTGCAACCTGTCCTATGATGTTTACCCGTTCTTCCTGTGGCAAATCCACACGGGCGATTTCCAATTCTCCCATATACCGCAAATACTTTTTGTTGGAAATGAAAATACTGCCTGCCTTTCTCTCAAATGTTTTTTCCATAGGGCCTTCCATCCGTTTTTCACCCATCATGTGTTGTATTTCTTCCGGCAGTATTTCCTGCATGTACTGTCTTGATTCCTGTGAGCGGATGACCTGTTCGCTGGAATCCGGCCTGTCATGATGAATCATATTTCTGACAAACGCATACCGGGGGAGGATATCAGCTCTCAGCTCCACATAATTCCGGCTTAAGCAGCCGATTGCCTTCCAATCCTTTTCCTCCGCATCAGCGTCACCAATCAATACCACATCACAGCAGCCGTCACAGTACAGCTCCAACATATTAAGCATTACTTCGTCCTTGCGCCTTCTGTGTGCTTCCACAGTCGGCAGGCCTTCAAACAAAGGACCTCTTAGTTCCCGGTTGCCCGGAACGAATGCTATGGTAGTAAAACCAAGGTATTTTAACCATTGGTTGATTTCCCTTACCCTTTCAATGGATAATGCCGTAAACGGCTTCGGATAGAAGTTGTGGCATGCGGCAAATCTCGTAAAATCCGCTCCTGCTGCCTTCCATACCCGAATGTCATCATTCCTAATGGAAGAAGCATTAAAAACTATATGAAATTTTTCTGAAAAACGTACTGTTTCTTCTGCCGTAAATCCGTAATCAAGCCTGACATGCGTAATACCGGTCTCTTCCAGTTCTTTGAGGCTTCTTACGCCAAGCTTCTTAAGAGTTTCAGGTCCTACATCAACAATGAGCTGTAACTTCCCTTCTTTACATTGTGTCAGAAGTTTTCGGATATCTGCGCGATAATCCACACCCGTCTCCTCCGGGATGTGGAGTGAAGTAAATACATACTTCATTTTGTTCTCCACAGCTTTTTTAATAATCATTTCACTTTTTTCTATACCATTTGAAAAATATAAGGATATTCCTGTATTCATTTTATTTCTCCATTCCTGCGCATGTTTAATAGTTCACAATGCAAACTATTAAACGTGCGCATATGAAGTTTGTGCCAAGTGTGCATGCACACTTTGGTTAGGCAGGCACAAAACTTCCGGTTAAAAAACTTTGTTTTTAAACCTATTCTCCGTATACCTCATTGATTATGTCTTCGTCCACGCCAAAGAAATGAGTTACAATAAATCCGCCTGCGTAAGCAACCAGCATTGCGATGATATAACCAAATTGCTGACCGGGTTTTACGATTAACAGTCCGAACAGTCCGGAAACACCCTGGGATACGGTTCCAAGATGCATAAGTGCTGCAGCTGCGCCGCCGAAGCCTGCCCCGATGCAGGCCGTGACGAATGGTCTGATAAGAGGTAATGTTACCGCATACATCATCGGTTCACCAATGCCAAGAATACCCACCGGAATGGAATCCCTGATGTAGCCTTTTAATTTCTTGTTCTTTGTTTTCAGGTATAATGCGAGGCCAGCGCCTACCTGGCCGCCGCCTGCCATCATTAGAATCGGAAGCAAATAGTTGATACCCTGTGTATCGCCTGCCGGATCATTTAACATCGCATGGATTGGTGTCAGTGCCTGATGCAGTCCTACGGATACTAAAGGCAGGAAGCCTGCCGTCAGGATATAACCTCCTGCCACGCCAAGTTTTTCATATGCAAAGCTTAAGATTGCAAAGATTCCTTTTGTTAAAACAGCGCCCAAAGGCTGTATGACTAACAGTACGATAATTCCGCCAATGATCAGTACCAGTAAAGGGCTGATAAAGGTGTCAATCAAATCCGGCATGTGCTTACGGATTTTTTTCTCTAAAAACGCAAAGAAAACCCCTGCGATTAAAGCTGCCAGAAGGCCTCCGTTTGCCGGGTTGAATACTGCATTGGTAATGGGCAGGGTAATCTGTGCATCGTTATAAGTTGCAAGCAGCGGCATGGATGCATTTGCAATGGACATTGCACCCGCAATCGCTCCCAGAACACCGGACCCGCCGAATTCTTTTGCTGCGTTATATCCTGCTAAGATAGGCAGGTAAGCAAACATTGCCCAGCCCATGGTACGGATGCATTCATACCACCAGATTCCCGAAAGAGCTCCCTGTGTGGACACATTGATGACGTTGCAGATGCCGTTAATCAAACCAGCCGCAATGATGCCCGGCAGTAATGCGACAAAAATATTCGCTATTTTCTTTAAAAAGCGTTGGACCGGTTTGTCATATTTTGCTTTCTGCGCCGCTTTATTTTCTCTGGTCAAGTCGTTAACATCCCCGTCCTCCGCCTGACCTTTTGCAAGTCCAGTAATCTTATACAATTCCTCCAGTACTTTGTTGACCTTACCGGGGCCGAAAATAATCTGAAGCGTATCGCCTTCTACTATCCCCAATACTCCCTCCACCTTTTTGATACCTCCGGTGTCAGCCTTGGACATATCCCGCAGTCCCACACGTAACCTGGTCATACAGGCAGCATTTGAGGTAATGTTTGGTTTTCCTCCCAGCAGTTCCACTAATTGCTCACTGATTTCCTTGTAATTCATAGTTAATCCTCCTTATTTAAGATTTAAAGATTTGAGCAGGCATAATCGCTGCGTGTAAAATGTTGCCGGAACCTTACAATTTCCAATCATTTCCTTTCTGTTCCTTTATTTCAAATTCCGTTCCTTTTATTTCAAAGCCCTGCGGATTTTCCCTCCGGCTTTTGAAAGCTTTTGCCTGGCTTCCTCTGCATCGCTGTTTAATAAAATCATAGTAATAGCTGTTTTTACATGTCCGTCGGCCTTATCCAGCGCTGCTTTTGCTTCCTTTCTGTCACAGCCGGTTGCGGTCATGGTAATATTCTGGGCCCTTACCACCAGTTTTTCATTGCTTTGTTTTACGTCTACCATTAGATTCTCATATACCTTGCCAATACCTACCATGCTGCCTGTTGAAATCATGTTTAGCACCATCTTCTGTGCGGTACCCGATTTTAATCTGGTAGAGCCTGTCAGCACTTCCGGCCCGGTTACCGGTTCAATGGCAAGCCTTGCTTCTTTTCCAATATCAGATCCTTTGTTACATGATACGGCAACCGTCCGGCAGCCGATGGAATTGGCATATCGCAGTCCGTATATCACATAAGGAGTCCGGCCCGATGCCGCCAGACCAATCACTATGTCCTTTGACTTTAAATTCAGGTTCTTTAAGTCTTCCTCACATAACGTATGACTGTCTTCCGCACCTTCTGCCGCTGTGACAAATGCCCTTTCGCCCCCGGCAATCAGACCAACCACCATATCCGGTGAAACACCGAAGGTCGGCGGACATTCTACCGCATCCAGCAGACCAAGCCTCCCCGATGTCCCGGCGCCAATATAAATAATCCGTCCGCCTGCGATAAGGCTCTGCGTTGCCCATTCAATTGCAACGGCAACCTCCGGCAGTACTTTCTGCACCGCTCTTATTACATTAGCATCCTCCCTGTTCATTGTCCGGGCTATTTCAAACGGTGTCATTTCATCCAGCTGCATGGTATCCGGATTACGGGACTCCGTTGTCAGCTTTGACAAATCAATCATGCTCCGCCCCTCCTTTTTTTTGTATATGAGTTCTGCCAAATTGTCTCATACAGAACTCATAATTTCTATTTACATAAGCGGTAAAAAGAATGTCCACCACATTCAGCTGTGAAATCCGGGAGGACATTGCTCCGCTCCTATGTATCAGCTCTGTTGCCGCAACAGGCACTACAAAATCGGCTTTTTCGGCAAGCTTGGACTCTACTGCCCTGGTGATGGCAATGACTTTTGCGCCATTTGCTTTCGCCTCTCTGGCACATTCCAGCATTTCTTCCGTTAAACCTGAGTAGCTGATAACAACTGCCAAATCATTTTTCCTCAAGTTTCTGGCCGTTAAAAGCTGTGCGTGCCAGTCGTCACAGATGTTGCAGATAACATCGGCTCTAAGAAGTTTCAAATATAAATCCCTTGCTACCAGAAGGGAGGTGCCAAGTCCGAATAACGTCACACTTCTGCTGCTTTCCAAAAGCTTTACGCATTCCGTCACAATTTTGGGTTCAATGAGCTTCCGGGTCGTTTCCAGGGACTCTATATTCTTCTTGGTAACCTTATAAATAATATCTTCTACCGTATCTTTCTGTGTAATTTTCTGAAATGCAATTTCCCTGCTCTCCCGAAACAGTGCCACTTCGTAGGCAAGGGTATTCTGAAAATCCCTGTAACCGCAGCATCCGAGTTTCTTGCACAATCTGACGATTGTTGCCGGGGAAGTGTAAGTTTCCTTTGCAAGCACTTTAACACTTTTGTGAAGCACCGTTTCCGGATTCTTCTGCAGCCTGTTTATCAGTTCTTTTTCCGCTTCTCCTGCATTCAGGACATAGTCTTCAATTCGTACGAGTAAGCCTTTCATGTATATATTCTCCCTTCGGTATAGTTAGAAGAAATTTTACATAAACCTTAGAGCGTGTTCCAGAGCTTTTTACTGATTTCATTCTAACTTGGTTGCATAAATTTTACAACGTGTTGATACTCATATGAAACTTTTTTTCATAATATGATGACTTCTGTGAGAAAAAAAAGACAGGATTTTCATAATAAAGGATAATTTAAAAATCCTGCAGGCGCCGGCAGCTTATGACTTAGAGCGTGTTTGAAAAATCATTGCACCGTTTTGACCGCCCGGCACAAGCCTTTTTCAAATACGCTCTGGCGGATTTTATTACAAAAAGAGATAAATATTGATTGTTCCCGAAGGGAAGTTTATAATTAAGTTTTATAAGAACGTTTATAAGCAGTGTAGAAAAATTCAGAAGGCAGGAGGGTTACGATGCCGCATATTTTAATTGTAGAAGATGACATGGCTTTGAGCAACGGAATCAGGCTGGCTTTACGGCAGGACGATTTTATATTTTCCCAGGCCTTTAATCTTTCGTCGGCAAAAAAATTCATGAAAACAGAGGGGTTTGATTTGCTGTTATTAGATGTAAACCTGCCGGATGGAAATGGGTTTGATTTTTTAAAAGAAATCAGAAAATATACGAAAATACCCGTAATTATGTTAACAATAAACGATTTGGAGACGGATATTGTAACAGGTTTAGAACTTGGCGCCAACGACTATGTTACGAAACCCTTCAGCCTTATGGTACTGCGGGCAAGAGTGAATGCCCAGCTTAGGCATAACACTTTATTGCACAATGAGCAAATTGTTATTGATGATTACGCCTTTGATTTTGGCGGTATGGAATTCAGGAAAGGCGGCATATTAATAGAACTTAGTAAAACTGAACAGAAATTATTAAAAATACTTGTTACAAATAAAGGAAGGACTCTTACAAGGGAATTTCTCCTGGATAAGATTTGGACGGACGGTGCCGCATATGTGGAGGAAAATGCCCTGTCCGTTACCGTAAAGCGGCTTAGGGATAAATTGGAGGATACGCCTTGCGCTCCCCGGTATATTAGGACAGTTTATGGAATTGGATATGTATGGGCGGTGAACCAGTGATGAATGCCGGTTGGAATTTATTTATTATAATAGCAGTTTTACTTGCCTGTGGTATCCTTTCCGGAGGAACCATATTTTTCTATCGCCGCCGGACGGAAAAAATAATGGACAAGCTGGATGAAATGCTTAATCGTGCAATCAGCGGGAGTTTTACGGAGCATAGCTTTGATGAATCGAAACTCTCGGCTCTGGAGGCAAAATTAAACCGATACTTAAGTATCTGTACGGTTTCCTCCAAAAATCTGTCGGAAGAAAAGGAAAAAGTCAAGTCCCTGATTTCAGATATTTCCCACCAGACTAAAACACCTTTGGCAAATATAATGCTGTATGCCCAGATATTATTGGAAAGTGAATCAACGAGGGAAGATAATAATACAGAACAAAAGGGTTATTCCGGTATAAAAGCCGTGCCGGAGAAGGGGGTCTATACGGATTATACTTTTGACCAGGAAAAGGCGGAGCAGGAGCATAAAAACTGCATTCGGCAAATTTATACCCAATCGGAAAAGCTGAATTTTCTTATCAATGCTTTGGTAAAAACCTCACGGCTGGAAACGGGAATTATTTCCGTAGTACCGGAGAAAAATTCAATCAACCAATTATTACAATTTGCCATGGAACCGATTCTTCCCAAAGCCGCCGCTAAAAATATTACTCTTGTTAGCTGCAATTGTGACGGCGCCGCCTGTTTTGACATGAAGTGGACAACGGAAGCACTTTACAATATTTTAGATAACGCGGTAAAGTATACGGCAGGAGGCGGAAGCATTAAAGTTTCCGCAATTTCCTATGAAATGTTTTACCGTATTGATATTAAGGATAACGGAAGGGGTATCCGAAAGGAGGAACAAAATAAAATCTTCGGACGGTTTTATCGTTCCTTGGAGGTAAGGCAGTACGAAGGTGTTGGAATCGGTTTGTATTTGACAAGGGAAATTATTTCTTCCCAGGGCGGGTATATTAAAGTTAACTCACAGCCGGGGGAAGGCTCTGTCTTTTCCGTATTTTTACCCATTTAGGATAATCTTTCAAAACTGTCAGATTTCAGAAAGAAGCTGGAAAGATTGCCGTGTTATAGTCTATATATGGATGTATTACTATATAGACTTATTTTGGAGGTAAAGGTAAATCATGATAATTCTTGAAACAGAAAATCTAAAGAAACATTATGGAAGCGATAAATCCCTTCTTGTCAGGGCGCTGGACGGCGTGGACCTGGGGATAGAAAACGGGGAATTTGTAGCAATTGTAGGAACCTCCGGCAGCGGTAAATCCACCTTATTGCATATGTTAGGCGGACTGGACAGGCCCACGCAGGGGAGGGTAATCGTTGACGGAAAAGATATTTTTACACTGAGAGAGGAAGCGCTTACTATTTTCCGGAGAAGAAAAATCGGTTTTGTATTTCAGAGTTATAATCTGATACCGGTTTTAAATGTATATGAGAACATTGTGCTTCCCATAGAGCTGGACGGGAATTCGGTTGATAAAGCTTATGTGCGGCAGATTATAGAAACCTTAGGCTTGGAGAGTAAATTAAATAACCTTCCCAATAACCTGTCGGGAGGACAGCAGCAGAGAGTCGCCATAGCCAGGGCGCTGGCCGCAAAGCCCGCCATCCTGCTGGCCGACGAACCCACCGGAAATCTTGACAGTAAAACCAGCCTGGATGTTATGGGATTGTTAAAAGTAACCGGACAGCAATTTAAGCAGACCATTGTAATGATAACTCATAATGAAGAAATCGCCCAGATGGCTGACCGCATTATCCGTATTGAAGACGGGAAGATAGCAGGCGGTGATAAACAATGATTAAAGTAGCAAACCAAAAAGTGATATACCGACTGTCCTTTCGCAGCTTTCAGGCAAATAAAATACGGAATATCGTGGCGGTGTCGGCAATTATTTTAACAACCGTTTTGTTTACTTCCCTGTTTACTATTGCCGTTTCCGTAAATTACTCCACCGAGCAGCAGTATATGCGCACGGTGGGAGGCAGTGCCCATGGGAGTTTTAAGTATCTGACAAAGGAACAGGTGGCTCAGTTTAAGGTGCATCCTTTGATTAAGGAATACGGAACCAGCCTTATGCTCGGCATGCCCGTAGAAGCGCCTTTTAATAAGCGCCATGTGGAACTGTGTTATGGGGATTATAACGGAGCAAAAATGTTTTTCAGTCTTCCCACTACCGGAAGAATGCCGGAGGATAAAATGGAGCTGGCGGCGGATACGGCTGTTCTTGACCTGTTGGGGGTTCCCCATGAAACCGGACAAAAAATAACCTTAACTTATCCTCTGGGGGAGAAAACCGTTTCCGGTACTTTTACGTTATGCGGTTTCTGGGAAACGGATGAAACGGCCCCGGGAAGTCAGGTATGGCTTTCCAAAGAGTATGTGCTGGAGCAGCTTGCGGGCTTTGATAAACAGGATTATCCGGATCAATCCATCGGTACCTGGAGCTTGGAGGTAATGTTTTCCAACAGCAGGAATATAGAAAATAACCTTCGTAAAATTACGGAGGAGAACGGTTACAATTTTGATGATACGACCGCGTCGAATTATATTTATACTGGAGTCAATACGGCTTATACCTCCACCCACATGAACGGGGAAGACAGGATTATAACGGCGGCCGCCGTTGCTATCCTGCTGCTGTTAATTATGTTTACAGGGTATCTGATTATTTATAATATTTTTCAGATTTCCGTGTCGGGAGAAATTCGTTTTTATGGGCTGTTAAAAACAATCGGGACGACACCAAGACAAATCAGGCGTCTGGTACGCAATCAGGCCCTTTTGTTATCCGGCCTGGGTATCCCGTTAGGGCTTGTCCTGGGTTTCATCACAGGAAGTAAAATAACTCCGGTTATAATGAACAGTATGACGGATAAACAGGCCTTTATTACCTTTAATCCATGGATATTTATTGGCGCGGCGCTTTTTTCCCTCCTTACGGTAGGCATAAGCTGCCGAAAACCGGGAAAAATGGCGGGAAAAGTTTCACCGGTTGAAGCGGTGCGTTATACGGAAGGCGGCTTAAGAAAGAGAAAGTATAAAAATTCCAGAAATGGAGCGAAAATATATCAAATGGCTAGGAAAAATTTAGGGCTTAATGTCAAAAAAACAACCATGGTCATTATTTCCCTGTCCTTAAGCGTCATACTTTTTAATTCTGTTTATACCTTTACAAAAGGCTTTGATATGGATAAATTTTTAAGCAGGGTGGCCGTGGCTGATTTTGCCGTGGGGCATGCCGATTATTTTCAATCCCGTTTCAGAGAGGAAAGCCAAAAGGTAACCGACAGCATAATAAAGGAAATAAATGCGAGGGAAGGGGTTACCGAATCGGGCCGGATTTATGCGGATACTTCCTTCTGCACAACAGCTATGGAGGAAGGTGATTTTAAAAAACTATTCAGCTGGTTTCCCAAGGATGCTTTGGAAGACAGTCTGCAGAACAAAGATAAAAACGGGAAAATAATAACCGGCGTAGATTTATATGGGCTTGAGGAATTCCCCATGAGGCAGCTTAAACTTATAAAAGGGACGCTGGATACGGAAAAAATGAACGACGGTCATTATCTGGCCCAGGTCATTTTTCCGGATGATTACGGTAATCCCCCAATGGAGGAAGCTATTTATGATATTGGAGATAAAGTTAAGCTCCATTATAGTATGGATTATGAGTACGATAATGACGGTAATTTAATAGAACAAAACGGCCGGGACGTGGAATATGAAATTGCGGCTGTTGTTATGATGCCCGGTAATATGTCAAAACGCGCTTATGGATCAGCTGCGTTTGTTATGCCCGCCCAGGCCTTTATAAAGGATACGGGTACGGATAATACCATGCTTTATATGTATAATGTGGATAAGAAACATACGGAACAAATGGAAAGCTTTATCAGGGATTATACAAAAAACCAGGAACCGGATATGGATTTTGAATCAAAAGCCTCCTATGTTAAAGAGTTTAGCACTTACCGGAACATGTTTTTACTGGTCGGAGGCATCCTAAGCTTTATTGTGGGGATTACCGGCGTACTGAATTTCATCAATGTGGAGCTCACCGGCATTCTATCAAGACGCAGGGAATTTGCAATGCTTCAGGGGATTGGCATGACGGGGAAACAGCTTAAGAAAATGCTGGTTTACGAGGGAATCTTTTACGCAGTTATTTCTCTGGCGGCGGCATTGGTATTCAGTATTTTAATTGGTTTTTCCGCGTTAAAACCCATGGAGGATATTATGTGGTTTTTCTCCTTCCATTTTACCGTTCTGCCGATTATAATATTGCTGCCGGTATTTTTGCTTCTTGGAATATGCATACCCCTTTTATCCTATCAAATGACGAACCGGAAAAGTATCGTGGAACGGCTTCGGGAGGCAGAATAAGAGGTGCTTGAGAAAATAATAGCGTATCTTCAAGCGGAGCCGGTAAATATATATCTTAACATAAGAGATATGGAAAATGCTTTAAAATGGTTTCAGATATATGTGGAAGATATTATCAATTTGGAGATGGATTGCGTTAAATCGCCGTTTTTTGCAAAAATTGCAAAGGATATCTCAGTAACAAATGTTTTGGAAGATAATGTTAAAACCGGTTTATATAAGGCTGTCTTATTGAATCTTCATTATGAAGCTTTAAGGGAGAAAAAAGAATATATTGAAAGCATGGAGAAATTAAAGATATGCATAGAGCAATAAAGGAAGTGTCTTTTAGAAAAAATCATATTGAATACTTTTTGTCAAGAAAATGCCATAAAACTTAAAAACTTCAAAGTTAATCTAAAAAAGATACCGTAAGACTATTATTTTCAGTCTTACGGTATCTTTTTTAGATTAGGCAGCTATGAAATTAAAATACACTTTGTGTTTCGGCTCAAGAAAAGCTGAGACAATTCCGGACAGTCAAAAGTTCTCATAAAAAAATAACCCTTTCAAGCCATAGTCTTTGTAATATGTAATTAAAGGAGAAAACTTTGAAAAAAATATATTGGTATAAAAATTTAAGTTTACATTATCCTTTTGCTTTTGCTTATTTTTGTTTTGGTATTGGTGTTACATTATTTTTTTTAGTAAACGGAACTATTTTATATAGTGGCCTGAGTAAGTTGACAGGCACAATGAATAGAACAGCTTCTATCATCTCCACATTATATATATTCAGCGTGATTCATTGTATTATCATATCCGGCTATTGGATTAATATGCGTAATAAAGAGATTGCGATTAGGAAAGCTTTCGGCTGGAGTAATCGTATGATTATTTTATTAATCATGAGGGAATTGTTTCAACTGGCAGTCTGCAGCTTTATCATCTTTAGTCTTGCAGAAAATTTATTTTTGCATTATCTTAATGTTTTTCTGAAAGAAAATTATCATATCACAATACAAAATCTATATCAGATGACTTTACAAGATAAAGTTTTTATATTGAAGATTTTTTTTATAACCATTGCTATGACCGTTATTTTGCCCATATGTAAAATCATTAAAAATTTACCTATCAAATATTTAAAATAATACCGTAATAAGAAGGTGATTTAGATTGAAACTTATTAATGTAATAATTATGTCATTAAAATTTATGTATGTTCGAAAACGCCGTATCATATTAAGTTTCACATTCAGCATTATCGCACTTTATGTTACCATTCAGATAAATGTGACCATGGGTTTTAATAATGTTTTAGGAGAGTCTATTACAAAAGTTCTGTCAAAGGACCCAGATCTTACCTATAGCATTGAATACAAAGAAGGTTTTCCGGAGGACGGAAGTTTGAATGAAGAATCCAGAGAATTAGCATCCTATATTGCTAATATGGAAGGCGTGGATTCACATGGATACTTTACGGTGACAACGGATAGGTTTAAGGAATTAAAAAATAATAATGAATATTATCAGATAATGAAAGAATTATATGGAAATTCACAATCGGAAGATTTTCGGGGGATCAGCAGTGTTGTATATGTTGAGCCGACAGCCATTAACATATGTAAAGTAGAAGTGTATGAAGGAACAGCCGACATTACATATGATGAGGAATCAGAAACGATACCTTTATTAGCAGGATATTCTTTAAAAGATATTTTACCAATAGGAACTATAATAACAGAAGATTCATCTGGTATAAAATATAAGGTAGCAGGCATTTTGAAGAAGAATTCCAATTGGCTTGAAGTTGGGGATGCCTCATTTAGCTATACATTTTCTCTTGGAAATAATTTAGACGGCATGATGGTTGCTCCGATAAATCCTATTTTCTTTGAAAATTTATTTGAAGATATCGCTCAGACATATTACTTTAACTTAGAAGATGACAGTCATACTGATAAAATAATTAATGAAATTCAGGATAAAGCGGATTCCTTAGGATTAAACGCATCTATTTATTCTGTATCAGAGAAAATAAATAGGATGAATAGTGAAAAAAACAGCTATAATAAGCTTAGAATATTAATTATGATTTTTAGTACGTTTATTATAATTTTACTGCTGGCTACTTCATTTATTAGTTATTTAGTAAAGCATAAATCAGAATTTGGTATTTTATATGCAAACGGCATAGATACAAATAATGTGGTTCAGATGGTAATAATGGAAAACTCTTTTATGATTA
>JAATFT010000097.1 GCA_015655075.1 Clostridiales bacterium
AACGAATCCAACATTTGAATCCAAATTTAGTTATATTTAATGGATTTGACGAAACTATGGTAGCGGGGCTAGCTCTTGGTGCAGATGGTTCTATAGGAAGCACATTTAATTTTATGTTACCCCATTACAAACTTATCTATGATTTATACAGGAATAAAGATCAAGAAGGTGCACGAAAGCTTCAAATAAAAGCAAATAATATTATGAATGCGTTATGTGATGTGGGGTTGATTCCTGCAATTAAATATATGCTTGCAAAGCAGGGATTTGATGCCGGTTTATCAAGGAAACCTTTCTTACCGTTAAGTTATGAAGAAAAAAAATATCTTGACCAGGTAATTAAAGAAAATTTGGTTGAAGGTTAAAGGGAAAGCAGGCGAATAATGACTGATTATAAAATGACTGATTATAATAAGATAGAATTACAATTCGCGGGTGCTGCACTCCATACGATAAAACCACTGCCTCAAAAGGCTCCATTTTATGATGCAACAGGCGGACCTTTTACCTATGCCAAAATCACTAATTTATTAGAATTATATGATATAGACGGTGCGGTTGGAATAATACCCTGTTCTGCAATAATGAAAGATAAAATTCTCCCATATATTTTAACAGGAGAGAAAAAAACATTTGAGGAATGGATGAACAGAGTATACTGGCAATGCAGGAACGACGGTTTTGCAGGTGAAACAGCAGGTGAAGTTGGAAGATTGGAATATGTTTTAATTGATATTTTATCGAAAAAGGCAGGTTTGTCTTTCCATAAATTTTTAGGTTCTGATAAAGATTCCGTGAAAGCATATGGAAGCGGGGGCAGCACTCACTTAGAAGAAAATGCTTTAGAAGATGAAATGATTGGTTTTATGAATCAGGGGTTTAAAACAGTTAAAATTAAAGTTGCGACTTTATTTGGAACCCAGTTAAACAGGGATATAGAAAGAATTAAATTAGTTCGTGAAACAGTAGGAGACGATATAGGGATTGCTTTAGATGCCAATCAGGCATTTACCGTTGAACAAGCGATTGAATTTTCAAAAAGAATTGAAGAATTTAATATAGAATGGTTTGAAGAACCGATTCACAGCTATAATTTTATTGGATATAAAAAACTGATAAATGAATGCCCGATTCCTATTGCAATAGGCGAATCCTTTAGAAACCACTATTTGTTTCAACCTTTTTTAGATACAGAAATTAAACATTTTCAGCCGGTTCCGTCATCTTTTGCAGGAGTAAATGAATGGATGAAAGTTAAGGAAATGGCACATAGCAATCAGATTTTAATTTCATCAGGGGGGGTGCCGTTTTTGTCGGCTCCATTAATAGCTACAGCTGATGATGATGCAAGAATGGAATTTTTAGAGCCATGCAACCAACCCTTATTAGATTATATGGACATCAAAATGGAGAGAAAGGATGGTAGATTTTTCTTTCCGAATATTAATGGCCTTCCTTTTCAATTTGATATGAAGCTTCTTAGAGATAAAGGTTACATTCTAACAAAAGAGTATTTTAATATAGATTCATCGCATAAGTTTTATTTTTGAAAAAGAAGATTCTAACCCCTGGATACCGGTGTGGAAATGGTATCATGCCGCAGGGCGGCATCATGTCAGGGCGGCTGGAAGAAAAATTGATGAAAGGATAAATTGCGACTGCCAATTCTTCCAACCTTATTATTTTTGGCAGTAACACATCTGCAAGCAGATGTGTTATGCAATGGGTATAAAAATAGAAATGTTTGTTTTTAATGAAGAGTGCAGGATAACAGCCTGTGAGCCGGGTGTAACAAGAAAGGTATTATCTTATTCAAATGAACTTATGATGTGTGAAATAACATTTGAAAAAGGTGCGAAAGGAAATATACATTCCCATAAACATTTGCAGATTACTTATATTGCAGAAGGAGAATTTGAATTTACCATTGATGGTGAGACAAAGCCAGTTTCCAAAGGAGACAGTGTATACATGCCAAGTAATTCCGTACATGGGGTTACTTGTCTTAAAGCAGGTGTACTTGTAGATGTATTTAATCCAAAGAGAGATGATTTTATCTGACTTTTGATATAAAGAACAGATTAGCTACGAGGGACAAGTATATTGCCTGGTTTTCATAATGTATTCTGAATATACTGACCTTTTCCCCGGCCGTGTAGATACCAGGTTACACGGATGCTCATTTTGCCGGTACACTAGAGTGTGTTTGAAAAATCATTGCACCGTTCTGGCCGCTCCACTTTGCGGCATAAGCATTTTTCAAACACACGCTAGCAATAAACAGCACTATGAAAGTATAAGAAGTATGATTTGTTTGGCTCATACTTCTATACTCAGCAAAGGCTTTAATGAGGTTACCTTTTCCCTTTTTGCAGTTCCACAACCACAATGGGCATAAAGGATAAAACAAGTACCACGGACCACTGGGCTGCGTTTAAGGGTACAACTTTAAAAACGTCGGCCAGAGGTTTTAATGAGATCACTATAATTTGTAAGAAGGAGCATATAATAAAGGACAGCAGCAGCTTTATATTGGAAAAAAAGCCGATTTTTGTCAAGGAATGCTCGCTTCTCATGTTAAAGGAATGAAAGAGCTGGGATAAGCTTAATACGGCAAAAGCCATGGTACGGCCGATATAAGGTGTGGTCCTGCCGGCTATTTCCACCGTGCTGCCATGGCGCAGTAAGGCATCCTGAATGCTTTGGCTGTCGTAAACCCGTATGCCTATAATAAATGCCAGTAGAGATAAGAAGCCGATTAAAATACCTTCAATAATGATTTTAAATACCAGACCGTCGGCAAACATACCTTTGTCCGGCGGAATGGGCTTTTTTTTCATGATATCTTTTGCGGCGGGTTCCACCCCCAGGGAGATGGCGGGAAGAGAGTCTGTCACCAGATTGACCCACAATAGCTGAACGGCTATAAGGGGCGAGGGCAGGCTTAACAGGATTGCCGTGAATATAGTTATGATTTCTCCGATATTACAGGAGAGCAGAAAATGGATTGCTTTCCTGATATTATCGTATATACCCCGGCCCTCCCGTACTGCGGATACAATGGTGGCAAAATTGTCGTCGGTAAGTATCATATCGGCTGCGTTTTTTGCCACATCCGTTCCCGTAATTCCCATGGCGCATCCGATATCGGCGGCTTTTAAGGCAGGCGCGTCATTCACTCCGTCGCCTGTCATGGCAACGACCTCACCCCGGGCCTGGAACGCTTTTACGATCCGGACTTTATGTTCGGGCGAAACCCTGGCAAATACCCGGTAGCCGGGAATTTGCTCAATCAGGGTGTCCTGGTCTATTTGGCTTAATTGCTGGCCGGTCATGGCTAAATCCTCCGAGGTCATAATACCCAATTCCCTGGCAATGGCACATGCGGTTGAAATATGGTCTCCGGTAATCATAATCGGTTTGATGCCTGCCATCTGGCAGGTTAATACCGCGTCCGCCACCTCCTTTCTGGGCGGGTCTATCATGCCGATGAGGCCTACCAGAGTTAAACCCGTTTCCAGGTAATTGCATATTTCCTCATTGGAATTTCTGTCAGAGGAGGTGTTTTGGCGTAACACATTTACGGAGGGGATATCTTTATAGGTAACAGCGATTACCCGTAATGCACGTTCCGCCATATTTTGATTTAGCTTATGGAGGGACTGAAGATGTATTTTTGTAATGGGAAGCTGTTTTCTGTTTTGATAAATGTGGGTGCATTTGTTGATTAAAACGTCAAATGCCCCCTTTGTAATGCTTCTTATATTTTCGGAGGAATAATTATGTACGGTGGTCATTAATTTCCTTGTGGAATCAAAGGGAATTTCAAATATTCTGGGATTTGTGGCATCTAATTTGGGCTTCAGCAGATCAATATGATATGCCGCCATAATCAATGCTTTTTCCGTTGGTTCTCCTGTGGCGGTTATGGCGGCACGTTTTCCTTTACCGGCTGTCTGTAAAATGGAATCGTTGCATAAAGCGGCAAGGGACAGTAAAAACCGGCTGAAAAGATTGTCCGGCTGTTCTTTTCCCTGAACGGAAGCTAATTCTGTTACCGTCATCTTATTTTGTGTTAAAGTACCGGTTTTATCGGAACAGATAACGGTGGCGCTTCCGAGAGTTTCCACAGCAGGCAGCTTTCTGATAACCGCATTTTTTTTAGCCATACGCTGAACGCCTAAGGAAAGCATAATGGTCACAATTGCAGGAAGTCCTTCCGGAATAGCAGCCACGGCTAAACTGACGGAGGTCATGAACATATCAAAGACCGGCATGTCTTTCAGGATTCCCAAAAGAAATATGACAATACAGATTAGCAGGGCGGCGATACCCAGGGCTTTTCCCGTACCGGCCAGTCTCTTTTGCAGGGGGGTCATGGGGGTCTCATCCTCCATAATAAGCCTGGCAATATGACCAACCTCGGTATGCATTCCGGTTGCCGTAACGACGGCGCTTCCTCTGCCGTAAGCCACAATTCCGGTGGACATAACCATATTATGGCGGTCGGCAAGAAGAGTTTCTTTCTTTAATATAATATCCGCATCTTTTTCAACAGGATGAGATTCCCCTGTTAAGGAAGCTTCGTCGATTCGCAGGTTGGCGGCAGATAATAATCTGGCGTCGGCGGGAACAAAATGGCCGGTCTCCAGGTATATGATATCACCGGGGACCAATTCCTTGGCATCCACGGAAATAATTTCATGGTCCCGTAAAACAAGGGCAGCAGGCGCCGACATTTTCTGCAAAGCTTCCAGAGATTTTTCTGCCTTTGTTTCCTGTAAAACCCCAAGAACTGCGTTTAAAGTAATAATTAATAATATAATGACAGGATCGACAAAATTTAATTCCCCATGCAGCAGAGAGACCAGAAAAGATACGAGGGCTGCAAAGATTAATGTAATTATCATAAAGTCACTGAATTGACTGAAAAATTTTATAAGTATACTTTTTTTCTTTTTTGTCTCTAATATGTTTAATCCATATTTTTTTTGCCTTTTAAATATCTCTTTTTTGGATAATCCGCTATCATGTGAGCTTTTCAGCATTTTTAAGGCTTCCTCTTTTGTTATATTATGCCAGTTCATCATATAAACCCCCATGTTAGAGTATGTTTGAAAAATGCTTGTGCGATGATTTTTCAAACACGCTTTAATTCACTATTTTTTCAAGTATGTCTTAGCTAATTATATGAGGGAGGTTTAAAAACAATTCTTGTCTTTCTATAAGTGATTCAGCAGGATAAGCCCGAGATAAACCAGGAGAGGTAATAAGATATCTTTATATCGGGCATAATAATCTCCTGCAATATCCCGGTTTTCCCGCAGAAGATAGCCGAAACCAATTAATATCCGTTAAGTACATAGCCAATAATCCATATTCGTAATTAGACCGATAAAATAACTCATTACGACTCCAGAGGCTAATATATAACAATATATTATTATTAAATATAAACATGATTAATTTTGGTATTAACAAATCTCTGAAAGAATGTTATAATTTAAATAATTGTGTTTTTATATCTTTATATGAGGTACGTGTTATGAAGCAATTAACAAAATTTTTAAAGCCCTATACAAAGCTTCTGATTATCGGTCCCATGTTTAAACTTTTTGAAGCTATTCTGGAGCTGTTTCTGCCTTTTTTTATGTCTAAGGTTATTGATATCGGTGTTGCCAACAAAGACAAAGGATACATTCTTGCTATGGGAGGGATTATGCTTATTACTGCCGTTGTAGGGGTTTGTTTTGCTTTGGTCTGCCAATATAGTGCATCCTTAGTTTCCCAGGGTGTTGGTACTGACATCAGAAATGCCATGTTTGAACATATCGGTACTTTATCCAATGCGGAACTGGATAAATTTGGGACAGCATCCCTGATTAACCGGATTACCAATGATATAAACCAGGTTCAGCTTGCGGTGGCTATGCTAATCCGATTGGTTATCCGGGCTCCGTTTTTGTGCATCGGCGGGTTAATCATGGCTTTTATTCTGGACATGAGGCTGTCCGTTATTATGATTATTGTTTTACCTGTTTTTGTTTTGATTTTATTTTTAACTATGATGAAAACAGTACCACTGTATCGTACCGTTCAGAAAAAATTAGATCAGATTGCTTTGGTTCTTAGGGAAAATCTAAGCGGTGTCCGGGTTATCCGCGCCTTTGCCAGAACGGATTATGAAAGGGAAAAATTTGGAATGCGCAATAGGGAATATTCTGATAATGCAATCAGAGTGGGAAAGGTTTCCGCCCTTTTAAATCCCCTGACCAGCTTAGTTATGAACTTTGCTATCGGCGCCATTATATGGTTTGGCGGAATACAGGTTAATCTGGGGAGTATGGCTACCGGTGAAGTAATTGCTTTTATTGGGTATGTGACACAGATTTTAGCCGCCCTTATTGTTATATCAAATCTGGTGGTTATTTTTACGAAAGCTTATGCTTGCGCAGGCAGGATTATTGAAGTTTTTGAAACGAAAGCAAGTATTACGGACCTGGAACGGAGTAAGGGTATTATTAAAAATCCGGAGGAATCATCCGGAGAACAAAATAAATACCTTAAGGATAGGAATGAGGATATTATAGTGGAATTCAAGGATGTGTCCATGTCCTATCAAACAGGTATAAGGAAGGGAAAGGATTCAACGGAAAGGGATGCGGAAAAAGGAAATCCCGATATTGAACATATTTCCTTTCGCATAAAACGGGGAGAAACGATAGGAATTATAGGCGGAACCGGTTCCGGCAAGTCCACGGTGGTTAATTTGATACCCAGGTTTTATGATGTGCAGGAGGGCAGTGTGTGCGTAAACGGAATGGATGTAAGAGAGTATTCCCTGGATATATTAAGGGATAAAATCGGTATCGTTCCCCAAAATACCGTATTGTTTACCGGTACCATTACGGAAAATATCCGCTGGGGCAAAGAGGAGGCTACGGATGAAGAGGTGCGTGCTGCGGCAGAAATTGCCCAGGCTTCGGAGTTTATTCAGGCTCTGCCGGAAGGATATGAAACCTTGATATATCGGGGCGGCGTAAATGTATCCGGCGGTCAAAGGCAGCGTCTCACCATTGCCAGGGCCTTGGTGAGAAAGCCGGAAATTCTCATTTTAGACGACAGCTTTAATGCTCTGGATTTTGTTACGGATGCCGCTTTAAGAAAGGCAATTAAGCTTAATACAAAGAATATGACCACCTTCCTTGTATCCCAGAGAGCCAGTACTATTCGGAACGCGGATCAGATCATTGTTCTGAATGAAGGTGAAATTGCAGGCATAGGAAAACATGAGAATTTGCTGAAAAACTGTGACGTATACAGGGAAATCTGCCAGTCCCAGGAAATGCAGAGTACGGTGTATTAGAGCGTGTTTGAAGCATAAAGAGCATGGAATGAAAGGCAGGGAGGAGTGTGTTATGAAAAAATCCATGTTAATAAGGCTATGGAGTTATGTGGGCAAATATAAAGCCCTTCTGGTTGTTGTTTTTATTTTTGCCATCCTTGGGAATACCCTGTTCATATTTACCCCCCTACTTACCGGACATGCAATAGATAAAATAGTAGGTGTGGATCAGGTGGATTTTAACGGGCTGATTAAAATTATTATCCAATTATTAATTCTTTATGTTATCAGCAGCTTATTTCAATGGCTTATGTCCGTAGTAAGCAGCGTTGCCTCCAATAATACCATACATGATATCCGGAAGGAGGCTTTTGATAAATTAAATACCCTACCCTTAAAATATTTTGACGGCTCGGCTCATGGAGATACCATAAGCAGGCTGACCAATGATATTGACGCAATTTCAGACGGACTTTTCCAGGGCATAACACAGGTGATGTCCGCAATCGTAATTATTGCAGGGTGTTTTATCTTCATGCTAACCATCAGTCCGGTTATTACCCTGGCGGTTGTTTTAATAACCCCCTTGTGTTTTTTTATTGCTTCCTTTATTGCCAGGCATTCCAGAAGAATGTTTGCGGAGCAGTCCAAAACCGTAGGGGAGTTAAATGGATATGTGGAAGAGATCATAGGGAATCAAAAGGTTGTAAAAGCCTTTGGTTATGAAAATAAATCCCTGGAACGGTTTCGGGAAATCAACAGCAGGCTGTATAAAGCAGGCCAAAAGGCGCAGTGGTATTCGTCCCTGACCAATCCCACCACCAGGTTAATTAATAATATAGCTTATGTTTCCGTAACCGTGATAGGCGGCTTTCTGGCAGTAGCGGGACGTTTGTCCGTTGGCAATATAGCCAGCTTTTTAACTTATTCCAATCAATTTGCCAAGCCCATTAATGAAATTACAGCCATTACCTCCCAGATACAGGCAGCCTTTGCCTCTGCGGAAAGGATATTTGCCTTATTGGATTTGGAAGGGGAGAAGCCGGTTCTTAAACCGGAGGAGGATTTGGCGGATTGTAAGGGAACGGTAAGTTTTAATCAGGTAAGTTTTTCTTACCGAAAGGAGGTTCCTCTTATCCGGAATCTGAATCTTAATGTGGATAAAGGCAATATGATTGCAATTGTAGGCCCCACCGGTTCCGGCAAAACTACTTTGGTCAATCTGTTAATGCGTTTTTATGATGTAAATTCCGGGAAGATTAAAATTGACGGAAAGGATATCTATCATATTAACCGGGATAAGTTAAGAAGAACCATAGGTATGGTACTACAGGAAAGCTGGTTGTTTTCCGGCACGATTGCCGAAAACATTGCCTATGGAAAACCAGAGGCGACCAGGGAGGAAATTGTGGAGGCGGCCGGAGCGGCCAAAGCCCACGGCTTTATAAAGCGGCTTCCAGGCGGTTATGATACCATGATTGATGAAGAGGGGGGCAATTTATCCCAGGGACAGAAACAGCTTTTGACCATAGCCAGAGTCATGCTCATTGACCCTCCCATGCTGATTTTAGACGAGGCTACCAGCAGCATCGATACCAGGACGGAAATTAATATTCAAAAAGCCTTTGCTGAAATGATGGAAGGCAGGACCAGTTTTGTTATTGCCCACCGTTTGTCCACGATTAAGGAGGCAGATACGATCCTTGTTTTACGCCACGGCGACATTGTGGAACAGGGCAGCCATAAAGAATTGCTGGAGAAAAAAGGTGTCTATTATAAACTATATTACAGCCAGTTTGCAGTTTAATAGATTTGAAATAGTTTTGACATAAGAATAACACAATCATTTTCTATTTTAACCTTATAAGTAAGTCCCCCGCTTCTTAGCGAAGCGTAAGGGGCGGGCTTTGGACCTACAAATACCAGCAAAGCGGCTACATACCGGCAAAGCTGGTATGTTATGACAAGAAGCGTAGCGGACACAAAATATCCGCTTTGACTGTTACCGGTTTGCTTGAAATTAATTACCGATCATTGGCAATTAATAATCATAGAAATTAAAATCTTATGTGAGGAGTAAAAAATGGATCGAATGATTGGAAAACACAAATTACAAAAGATTATAATCCTATGCATCGGCTGTCTGTTCCTTAGTATTTTTGTCATGAAGTCAACAACATCCGCCGGAACCGGATACCCATATTATATTAAGGTGAATAAGCAGCAGAATTGTGTAACCATATACGAAAAAGATAAAGCCGGAAAATATACGATTCCGGTAAAAGCAATGACTTGTTCAACCGGACCGGACACGCCGCTTGGAACGTACAATACTCTGATAAAATACAGATGGAAGCTGTTGATGGGAGATGTGTGGGGACAGTATTCCACACGTATCGTAGACGGTATATTATTTCATTCCGTTTGGTATTATGAAATGGATGAAACCACATTATCGGCAAACCAGTATAACAAACTTGGATCTTTTGCATCCCATGGCTGCATCCGCCTTACGGTTGCGGACGCAAAATGGATTTATGATAATTGCTCTGTCGGGACAACTGTCAAAATCTATAACGGGAAAGATCCGGGACCTTTGGGAAAACCGGAGACAATTAAAATTCCGGTGGGAACAGGCTGGGATCCCACGGACCCGAGCAAAAACAATCCATATAAAGATAAAACTCCCACCTTGAAAGGAGTAACCGGCAAAACCATTGCGTGGGGAACAAAAACGAATCTGTTAACCGGTGTAAAGGCTGTTTCGACGACGGGAACGGATATCACTTCCCAAATAAAAGTCGCGGGTAAAATTGATGTGTATAAAGCCGGTAAATATAGAATTAAATATACCGTTGCAGACGCACTGGGCAGGACTGCGCAAAAGACGGTAACCTATACCGTCAATGAATGCAAAGAGAAACCAAGATTTGAAGGCGTAACGGACAGAAGTATCGGTCCGGATACCGTAGTTGACAGGAAATATGCCCTTAAGGGTGTGTCTATTTATTTAGTTACCAAGAAACTGTCCGCTGATCAGATCAAAGTAAAAATAACCCAAAAAACGGAGGACACCTATATTATCGATTATTCCGTCAAAGCAGAGAATAACTTAACGGGCAAGGCAAAGGCCGTCCTTTATGTAGACAGGACACCGCCTGTAATAGAAGGCACCTACTTCAGAGAAATAACGCAAAAGCAGCTTAAAGCAGGTGAAAATGAAATTAAAAAATTGGCTTTAAGAGATATTGAAGTTAAGGATGATTATTCTAAATTAAGTCCGGATGATATCAAAGTAACCGTAAAGGCAAAGGAAGATTATGCTTATCTGGTAACCTATGAGGTAAAGGATAATGCCGGTAATATTACCAGTGAAACAGTACAGTTTACTTATTTTAAAGGAATAAGAATTGACGGTGTTGCAAATCATTATAATATTCCGGAGGGAACGGTTATTTCGGAAGAATATGTAAAACAAGGAATTGATGCCATAAACAGCGACAACGAGGTATGTACGGATTTAGTGGCTGTTAAGATAAGCAGTTTGGATAATAAGGTATATAAGATTACTTATTCTATCACGGATGAAGACGGTAAGGAATTATCCATAGTATCTTATTTTACGGTTAACGGGGAACCAGGACCTGAAAGGGATACTGCCGAAACAGGAGAAGAGAAGGAGGCCTTGCAGACAGAATAAAATAAAACGGCCATAAGCCAAGTTCATAAATAGCTGATGAATTGATCCCTTATATCATGAATAAAAATATTGAAAACTTGTAATTAAGACGAAGAGAGCTATTATGCCACAGCGTATTTATGTAACCGGAAATTACGTCCTATTGTATAAAAACGCCTGAAATGACTTGACAAATAGAAGCATTAGATATAGAATATACTATAGTTTTCATATTATTAAAAACAGTGATAAGGAGTATTAAGAGAAAATGCACGCTCAGAGAACTGTCGTTAGGTGTAAGACAGCCGTGAATATCTCCCAACTCGCCTTGGAGTTCCTCAATTGAATTTTATTGTGACAGGCCGTACACAATTGAAACTGCCATTGTATTTGCGGTTGCAACGGTAATGGCGGCAGTTGTAATGGCAGTTTCAATATTAGATTGAGGCGGGAATTCCCGTTACAGAAAATCAAGCGCGTTTATTGTATAATTCTGATTTTTTATCGGAATAAAGATATGGACGAATTAGAGTGGTACCGCGGATTAAGCCTTTCCGTC
The DNA here is from genome assembly GCA_015655075.1 of Clostridiales bacterium. Taxonomy (GTDB): domain Bacteria; phylum Bacillota; class Clostridia; order Lachnospirales; family Lachnospiraceae; genus Anaerocolumna. The sequence continues at coordinate 11,584 of JAATFT010000097.1, forward strand.
TCTTATATGAGAGACGGAAAGGCTTTTATTTCGTTAGAAAATTATTGGTATTTTCTATGAATTTATCCGTTAATTAAATAGTAGGAGGAATTAATTATGGCGATACCTTATAACCACAAAGTAATTGAAAAAAAATGGCGCAGTAATTGGGAAAAGAAACCGGTGAATGTGAATGACGGTTCAACCCCCAAGTATTATTGTCTGGATATGTTTCCGTATCCGTCCGGCAGCGGCCTTCATGTAGGACATTGGAGAGGATATGTAATCAGTGATGTCTGGAGCAGATATAAGATACTGAAGGGATACTATGTCATTCATCCTATGGGATGGGATGCATTCGGTCTTCCGGCGGAAAATTATGCCATTAAAATGGGCGTACACCCCAGCAAATCAACGTCGGAGAATATTTCCAATATTAAGAAGCAGATTCATGAAATAGCTGCTGTTTACGACTGGGATATGGAGGTAAATACTACCGATCCCGAATTTTATAAATGGACCCAATGGATATTTTTAAAAATGTTTAAAGCCGGCCTTGCTTATGAAAAGGAAATGCCCATCAACTGGTGTCCTTCCTGCAAAACCGGCCTGGCAAATGAAGAGGTTGTAAACGGCTGCTGTGAACGCTGCGGCGAGCCGGTAACCAAGAAAAACTTAAAGCAGTGGATGTTAAAAATTACACAGTACGGGGACCGCTTGTTAGAAGACCTGAATAAACTGGACTGGCCGGAAAAGGTTAAGAAGATGCAGTCCGACTGGATCGGCAAAAGCTACGGTGCGGAGATTGACTTTGCGGTTGACGGATCGGATAAAACGATTAAAGTATACACTACAAGGCCGGATACCTTATATGGGGCAACCTTTATGGTAATGGCGCCGGAACATGCTTTGGCCGATGAACTGGCAACCGGGGAGCAAAAGGAAGCGGTGGAAGAGTATATTTTAAGGTCTTCCATGAAATCCTCCGTAGAACGTTTACAGGATAAAGAAAAGACCGGCGTATTTACCGGTAGCTACGCCGTTAATCCTTTAAATAAAAAACTGGTGCCAATCTGGATTTCCGACTATGTACTGGGCGACTATGGAACCGGTGCGATTATGTGTGTACCTGCTCATGATGACAGGGATTTTGAATTTGCCAAAAAGTTTCATATTCGAATTATTCAGGTAATCGCAAAAGACGGCGCAGAAAATCCCAAGCTTACCGAAGCCTATACGGAAGCAGGAATTATGATTAATTCAGGAGAATTTAACGGTATGAATTCCACCGACGCAAAACGGGATATTCCGGGCATACTGGAAGCAAGAGGGATTGGAAAGAAAACGACAAATTATAAATTAAGGGACTGGGTATTCTCAAGACAGCGTTACTGGGGAGAACCCATACCCATTGTACACTGTGAGCACTGCGGCGCGGTTCCTGTTCCGGAAGATCAGCTTCCCTTATTGCTGCCGGAGGTAGAACGTTACCTGCCTACGGGCACGGGAGAATCTCCTTTAGCCGATATTCACGAATGGGTCAATACGACCTGTCCGGTATGCACCAGACCGGCCAGGAGGGAAACCAATACCATGCCTCAGTGGGCCGGCTCTTCCTGGTATTTTTTAAGATATGTGGATAATAAGAATAAAAAGGAACTGGTATCCAGGGAGAAAGCAAAGAAATATTTACCCGTTGATATGTACATCGGCGGTGTGGAACATGCCGTATTGCATCTATTGTATTCCAGATTTTATACCAAATTCCTTTATGATATCGGAGTGCTTGATTTTGATGAACCCTTTAACCGATTATTCAATCAGGGCATGATTGGAAAAAATGGTGCAAAAATGAGCAAATCCAAGGGAAATGTGGTATCTCCGGATGAGCTGGTAAGGGTTTACGGATGTGATTCCCTAAGGCTTTATGAATTATTCGTAGGACCTCCGGACCTGGATTCCGAATGGGATGACAGGGGAATGGACGGTGTTTACCGCTTTATTAACCGTTTCTGGAACATGGTAATGGACAGCAGGGACAGCAATGTAAAAGCTACGGAAGAAATGGTCAAAACCAGACACAAGATGATTTATGATATTACCACGCGCCTGGAAGCTTTCAGCTTAAATACAGTTGTGAGCGGTTTCATGGAATATAGCAATAAGCTCATTGATATAATGAAAAAAGAGGGAGGAGTGGATAGAAAGACCCTTGAAACGGCCATTATTTTATTAGCTCCGTTTACTCCTCATGTGGCTGAGGAATTATGGTCCCAGCTTGGTCATACACAAAGCGTCTTTGAGGAAAAATGGCCCGAATACGATGAAGCTAAAATGAAAGATAAGGAAATCGAAATTGCGGTTCAGATAAACGGCAAAACCAAAGGGGTTGTGATGGTAGGAGCAGAAGATGGGAAAGATATCGTCGTTGCAAAAGCTAAGGATGTGATGGCAGATAAATTGACCGGTACAATAATAAAAGAGATTTATGTTCCGGGCAGGATTGTCAATATTGTAGTTTCAAACTCCTGATTTTGGGAAGCGGGGTTGCCGCACTAAACGTTTTAATCACCATATATGGCACAGGCTCCTTAACGAAGTGCTATATACGGTAAAGAAAAGTTTAGTGCGGCAGCCTTTTTTTATTTAATAGGGAATTTGCACGGCAATACTGCAAAGCAGAATCTTTGTTCCTTAACATAATATAAGAAATACAAGAAATTATAAATTAATACACATTCGTTATTGACAATCTAAAAAAATAGTATATTATATAAATATAGATTAATATAAAAATTTATATTAATATAAAACTTTAGATAAATAGGAGGCGGATATATGAATTTAGAAAAACTGTTGATGAATCCTATACGGATTATGATTATGCAGTATTTAACCACACATGAGACAGCGACTGCATCAGAAATTATAAGCATAATAGACAATGTGTCCCGTGCTACGGTATATAATCATATTAAGATCCTGGAAGAGAATGGATTACTCTGCGTAGTAAAGGAAAACCAGATACGGGGAACAATTGAAAAGGTATTTAGTTTAAATAAATCAAATAAAAATTTTAACACGGAATATACTTCTATTATTAATTGTTTAATATATTTAATGGTTGATTTTCAAAATTATTTTGAGGACAAACCAAGGGATATAAAAAGTGATATGCTGTTTGTTGATAGGACAATACTTTTTCTGGACAAACCTGAATTTGAAAATTTTTTTCAGGAATATACGGATTTATGCAAAAGATATTTCAAATTTTCATCAGCAGAAAATAGAACGGGGAGAACAATTTCATTGATTTCGTCACCATTTGTTGATAACGAAAATTGAGATAAATTATGAAGGATATTTTGAAAAAAAATGTTAAATTAATAATTATAAATATTATTGTTATAATTATCTCTTCCGTTTTATCTGTTTTAATTGCCTTATTAATTCAGATTATTATAGATACGGCATCAGAGTTTAACTGGGAAAAGCTACATATCATAATGGTTTACAGTATTCTCTTTTTATTATTTTATTTTATATTTAGTTTTTTAAGAGCATATTTTACAAAAAAATTGCTTAACAAATTTATTTATGACTTGCGGTTTGTTTTGTTCCAAAGAATTTTTGACAGAAACATGGAAGATTTTAGAAAATATGATACATCCAATTATCTGTCCGTATTAACGAATGATATACAATTATTTAGCGAAAGTACGCTTAATTCCATACTTCAGATTGCGCAGAATATACTTGCCGCGGTAATTACATTAGCTGTGTTGTTTTATGTCAGTCCATTTATAGCTTTTGTTGTAATGGTATGCATAATAATTATGTATTTAGTACCCTTTGTAATAGGAAAAATGATTCAGTGTCAGCAAATAATCCTGTCGAAGGATTTAATGAACCTTATGGGTGTTTGTAAAAGTTTTCTGAATGGGTTTCATGTTATTTTTTCCTACCGTATTCAAGGGGAATGTATAGATAAATTTAATTTCAAAAATAAAATAGCCACCCGCAGCAGAATGCGGATGGATGGGTTTATAAGTCTTAGCGAAAGTTTATCGGCCGTGCTTTCTGTCTCAACGGAATTTATTGTAATTTATATCGCAGCATGGTTAGTTATTAAAGGAGATATTACAATAGGAACCATGGTTGCCATCATGCAATTAAGCGGAACATTTATCCAGCCGATTATGATAATCATGCAAAATATTCCCCGGGTAATTGGGGGAAAATCAATAATCCGGAGATTTCAAAATATAATCAATTTTAAGCCTAAAGGATTTATAGGAAGTAGTAAGCCGACATTTAATTTAGGAATTGAATTGAAAAACTTATCTTTTTCCTATCACAGAAATCAGGATATTTTATATCAGATAAATTGTTATTTTGAGAAAAATAAGAAATATGCCCTTGTGGGAGCAAACGGATCAGGGAAAAGTACTTTAATAGGGCTTTTAGCCGGATTGTCAAGCACTTATGAAGGTTCCATTCTAATTGATGGAGTTGAGCTTAGAAGTTTAAATTTATCCGAAGTTTTATCCTATATTACGGTAACCTGGCAGAATTCATTTCTATTTGATACCAATGTTCAGGAGAATATTACCTTAGGCTATGATTATGATAGAAGGGATTTAGACGAAGCGTGCAGGATTAGCGGAGTAAATTTATTTCTGGAGCAGTTGCCAGACGGCCTGGAGTGTGTAGTTATAGAAGGCGGTAATAATTTATCGGGAGGTCAAAAGCAGCGTATTTCTATTGCAAGGGCCTTATTGCAGAAAAAGCCAATTATGATTTTAGATGAAGGTACCGCTGCGATAGATAAAAAAACAGCTTATGATATTGAGAATAGTTTACTCGATATACCGGATTTGACATTAATTGCAGTTACTCATAACCTGGAGGTGAATCTGTTGATGAAATACGATAGTATTGTATTTTTAAAAAATTCACAAATAGCAGGAATGGGAAATTTCAAGGAACTTTACGACAATAATGATGAGTTCCGTGATTTCCTAAGTATCGCTTGTGATAGTTGATACATATCGGAAAATTTTGAGACCAATGCTTAATTAGCGAGCAATAAGCTGATAGATGATTTATTTAAATTCAAATTTTTGGAGGGAATATATATGATTGAGGAAAAAAACGTTGTTGATGAAGTAGAAGAAGAAACTATAGTTGTAAGTGTTCCTGATGATGATCATAACATTAATAGTTATGTGGTTTGGGGTTAAGTATAAATTATAAATATATATTATATTAAATAGAATGATACGTACACCATAAGCTTTGGTCTAAAATGCTTATTGCTCGCTTAAAAAGTTTTATTTTACGGTATGAATAAAAAATTCGGGGTTATAGGTTTACCTGTTATAAACCTAAATATTGAAGGGAGATAAATAATATTATAAAAGAAAATGGATGTTATTTTAATAAATGGAATAGGTTTTACAGAGGATAATATTGTTCCGCAGCTGGGTTTATTATCTTTAAAAAATGTCCTGAAAGCAAAATATGAGGTGGAAATTATTAGTTTTGACGGACTAAATAAAAACAGTAAACTTATATATTCAGATAGTGTAAATGATAATATAAATATGTTTGTAACATATTTATTAAACTTAAAAACTCCTATCATTGGTTTTTACACCATATGCAATACTTATCCGTTAAGTATTGAGATAGCAAGGCGTATAAAAATAAAAAATAATCGGATTACAATCTTATTTGGCGGACCACAAGCCAGCCTGACTGCCAAACAGACTCTTCAAACCTATTCGTTTGTGGATGTGGTTGCCGCCGGTGAAGGAGAAAAATACATAACAACTCTTATTGACCGGATAATGGGAGATAAAAATCTGGAAGCGGTTCCAAATATTTTTTATAGACTGGCGGACGGCAGTATAAAAAAGAATAATACGGCTTCCCTTATTACCGGGGCCGAACTGAGTCGTTATACCGTCTTAAATATTGCTGAATATGAAAAACTTAGAAATGGTGATAAAGTAAATTTTATACAGAATATTGAAGCCGGCAGAGGATGTCCATATGGCTGCACATTTTGCTCGACAAGTATATTTTGGGGTAGAAACTTTAGAGTTAAGGACGTTGATTCCATAATTTCTGAATTAAGATATTTTTATACAAATTATAATATAAAAAAATTTCGGCTTGAGCATGATTTATTTACGGCGAACAAAAAATATGTGATGGAGTTCTGCCAAAAACTAACAGTAAGCGATATGAATATCATATGGGGATGTTCCTCCAGGATTGATTTATTAGACGAAGGATTAATGAAAGCACTAAAGGATTCCGGCTGCAATGCAATATATATAGGTTTTGAAACAGGTTCTCAGGATATGCAGTATAATTTAAATAAAAATATCACTGTAGATTCTGCCGATAAAAAATTATTGGCATTACATGGCTATGGTTTCGATTTAACCATATCCTTTATATATGGCTTTCCTGATGAAAGGTCAGAGAATCTAAGAGATACTATAAAGCTAATTGAATTCCTGTATTGTAATGATATAGGAAAAATACAGTTACATAAATTTATTCCTTTACCTGTTACGGTTGAAACAAATAAAGTAATCAATGATCTTTATTTTGACCCAACCGATATTGATATATCTATTTTTCAAAAATCTCACTTTAATGAAGACATTTATAATATTATAAAAGAAAATAAATATATTCATTCGTGTTTTTATACTTTTCCGTCTCGTATACGATCCAAATATAAACATTTAGATATATTAATCACATGTTTTAGCCTTTCTTTCAATATGTTTAAATTAAGCATAAAATATCTAATCACCAATATTGGAATATTGACAATTTATTTAGACAGTAAAATAATAATTGAAGAATGCTATGAAAAAATGCAATCGTTATCGCTGACTGAAAATTTTGATAGTAATTGTACGAATCAATATTTATTTAAATTATTTTTTGCTATAGCAGATTACGAAAAAAAACAGAACACATCTCAAATTTTAAATGAGATTAATAATTACGAACATGATTTGTTTTATTTTACTTATCATTCCAATGAATTACAAAATTATAAAGAATATAATGTTGATATATTTAGTGCGGTTAAAAATCATGAAATACCTAAACGTATTTGCAAAAAATGTAAAGTTAAATTTGTACGTAAAAACAAAATTGTTACTCTTTCTCGCTGCACACAAAAGTAGAAACAGATGGATATTCACTTAATAAACATTGGATTTGACGAGGATAGCTATTTTTTATAATTGATTTGATTATAGAAATAATCAAGGTGATAAATGCAATGATAAATAAACCAGATTGAAACAGTAGATTTATGGTTTCAAACATTGTCAATTTGTACCACCCCCTTTTCTTCTGTATTACATTGAAAGGGAATCAAATAACTATCCTCTGATTTCTATCTTGATTAAAAAAATTATGGCATACGAAAATAAAAATCCAATACATACCAACATTTTTTATAAGAATGATTTTTTGGCTGTACCCTCCTGTTTCTATAACAGAAGTCTGAAGCGGTTCTTGTTTTTTAGTTATTTCTTTTTGGATATCATTTTTTTGATGAGTTCCAATTTTTGTTTATCGGCAGGGGACATGTCTTTGGTTAAAATTTCAACTATTAAATTTGTTTCGTCGGTAGTAAAATTAAGGCCCAACGCTTTCATTTTTGTGTTGGCTTTTATTAAAATAGGAAAAACTTTATCTGCGGGTTTCCCTTCCGCCTCATTAGCCAAATCTACCAAAACGGCTAATTTTCTCACATCAATATTCTTCATTGCAGGATGGTTAATCCAATCTAAATCTTTCATATCTGACTCCTGTCTGCGTTTCATAGACGCATATAATAAAATAATTTTAACCTTACAAGTAAGTTTCACGCTTCTTTTTGATCTGTACCGACAAGCTGATAACTTGACTAATTATAATGAGATTTACCCCTTAAAGCTGTTGATCACTGCATAGTGTTGAACATTGTATTTATATCGTCAAAAGTACTTTTTTGTTCCGGCGTTAATAGGGAGCCTAAGATTTCCATCATATCGGGGTTTCCGTTACCAGTGGGTGTGCCGTCAGGATTATCTGCATTTTCAGATTGAGAAGCCATAGTAGATGCAAATGCAGAGTAAGTATCATACAAATTTTTGGCTTTTATAATATTTAAAACAATATCAATTAATTCCTTTTCTTGATCATAGCATACGTCTCTTACATTAGTCAGTAATGTTTCTATATCAATATCCTGTTTTTTAAGACTAAAGGTTGTTACTGAATTTCGTTGCCTATATGAGTGAAGCGCATCCACCAATTCTCCGGTTTTTATAAACAGATCCACAGACTGCTGGGAATCACTGTCAAGATAAGGAAAAGCTGTTTTGATGATTTCTATAATATGGTTGAATTTATCACGATCAAATTTTGATGCAGAATCTTTGGAATTGTGATCAATATCCATGGCTTCTCCAATTCTCTTTTATCATTATACTATATTCATAGGAATTGAAAATATTACTAATTAACATATCACAGAAAGACTTGCCCTTTCCGGCAATTGCTGTTTAAAACGGAAGAAATATGCCGCGCATTGAATAAGAAAGAGTTTGCAAAGCAAACTCTGCGCTTTCGAGAACAAAGAGTTTGCCAAGGCAAACTCTAGAGTGTGTTTGAAAAATGCTTGTGCCGGGCTGGATGCTCCAATTTGTGGGAGGCAAAGAGCGATTTAGGGAGCGCAGTGTTTTGGGGCTACGTTTCCAAAATTGCGACGCAGAATACCGCAAAGTGGGGCGGTCAGAACGATGCAATAATTTTTCAAACACGCTGTCACTTTAGTGACAAACTTCCTTTGGCGCATCATGCGCGTCCTGCTTGGAAGGCTTTTTATTTAATAGAAAATTTGGGGAATTTCCTATCAAATAAAAAAGGCCGGAATCCTCCGGCCCTTTTACTCATTTTTATAATCTGGCAAGCCCTGTAATTATTATCAGTCAGGATAAATTAAATGGGCTTCATCAATGTCAATAAGTATCTCGTCTAAAAACCGTTTCGACCAATATTTTGCCATATTTAAATTCATATCCAGGTAATTGCCGCAGTTTTCCGACGCTGCTCCCGGCACATCACCTTCAAAATCCCTGATAAATTCGAACATGTTAATTAATAAAGGCACAATATCCTTGGATTGGTAATCACCGGCAAGAATTAAGTAAAAGCCGGTACGGCAGCCCATAGGCCCAAAATAAACGGTTTTGGAAGCATAATCAGGATGATTTCTAAGATAAGTCGCACCCAGGTGTTCTAGGGCATGAATTTCTGCCGTATTCATCACCGGTTCAAAATTAGGTCTGGTCATACGGATATCAAAAGTAGTAAGTACTTCGGCACCTACGGTGTCTTTTCTTGAAACGTAAACACCTCTTAATAATTTCATGTGATTAATTGTAAAACTCGCTATCTGTTTCATATTTTTCCTCCTTAAAATTCCTGTTATGGCGGCAGTTATAAATAATTATGTAAAATGCCATTGCTTAAAGTCTAAAATTGTGAAGAAAAACCAGAAGTCAATATTATGCTTTAACGATGTTGGAAAACTTGATAAAATTATTATAACATATTATATTCCAACAAAGAAGAATAAATTTGACAATGATAAAATTTGTAAAAATAATTTATAGAGCAAACGGGCGGTCAAAAGGGAGTAAAAGAAAGTTTATAAAATTTTCTGATAAACTGGATTTTTCACCGGATTTCATTTATAATGCAAGAGGGTACGGTTAAATATAATAAAGGAGCGCTTTTTGAAACTCCCCTGTACGTATCTTTGCGGCTGATTTTTCGCCGGCTACACACAAATTTAATCAACGTACGCTCCACGTACGCCTCATAAATTTGTGCATAGCTGACAAAAAATCATCTCACAAATCTGCATACAAAGAGTTTCCGAGAGTACTCTAAAGAAGAAAGGATACCGAACATGATTGACAGCATAATATTCGATTTGGACGGAACTCTGTGGGATTCTACCGATGCAGCAGCAGTAATATGGAGAGAAGTGGCGGGAAAATATCCAGAGGTATCCGATATTATTAGTGCCGGCAGACTAAAAGCCCTGTATGGTTTACCCCTTGAAGAGATAGCAATCAAATTACTGCCCAGCGTATCCCGGAAAACTGCCGTTGAGATTATGAGGGAAAGTACGATAAAGCAATGTGCCTATTTAGAAAAAGTGGGCGGTATTCTATTTCCGGAAGTGGAAGAAACCTTAAAAAAATTAAAGAAAAAGTTCGGGCTTTTTATAGTAAGCAATTGCGAAGAAGGATATATCCAATGTTTTTTGAAGGCACACCAATTACAGGACTATTTTAAAGATTTTGAGTATCCCGGCAGATCCGGCGTCCTGAAAGCCGATAATATCCGGCTTATAATAGAACGCAATCATCTGAAGGCACCGGTTTATGTGGGGGATACCTCGGGTGATGCGGTCGCCGCGAAGGAAGCGGGGCTCCCTTTTGTATACGCCAGATATGGATTCGGACATACCAGGGAATATGATTATGTCATAGATGCCTTCACAGAACTGTTACAGCTGCAAAAAGGGAATTGACTTTTACTATTATCATAAGAATTTATTATAAAGGAGAAATTACTATGTTAGACGGAAAAAAGACATTGTTCAGCGGCATGCAGGCAACAGGCAATCTTACTTTGGGAAACTATTTTGGAGCGTTAAATAACTGGCTGACCTTGAATGAAGAGTATCAGTGCTTTTATTGTGTTGTGGACCTTCATTCTATTACGATAAGACAGGATCCTGCAGAACTTCGGAAAAGGGCAAGGGCTTTACTGACGCTTTATATAGCGGCTGGCCTGGAGCCGGTTAAAAATTGTATTTATTATCAGTCCCATGTATCCGAACATGCGGAATTATGCTGGATATTAAATTGCTTTACCTATATGGGCGAATTAAACCGGATGACTCAGTTTAAAGATAAGGCGGCAAAACATTCCGATAATATTAATGCAGGCTTATTTACCTATCCTGTATTAATGGCGGCGGACATTCTTTTATTTCAATCCGATGTTGTGCCTGTGGGAGCGGATCAGAAACAGCATTTGGAAATAGCCAGGGATATTGCGGAACGCTTTAACAGCATTTATGGAGACGTATTTACCGTTCCCCAACCTTATATCGGTAAAGTCGGCGCTAAGATCATGAGCCTTCAGGATCCGGCCAAAAAGATGTCGAAATCAGATGAAAATGCAAATGCAAGCATCTTTTTAACGGATAATCCGGATACCGTTATCCGCAAGTTCAAGAGAGCGGTTACGGATTCTGATAATCAGATTTTATATTCTGAGGACAAACCGGGCATTAAAAACCTGATAGATATATATAGTTCCGCTACCAACAAGACCGTGGAAGAGGTTGTAAAGGAATTTGACGGAAAAGGCTATGGCGATTTTAAACTGGCGGTAGGAGAAGCGGTTGCATCCATATTGAAGCCGATTCAGAACAAAGTAGAAGAGCTAAATAAAGATAAGGCTTATATTGACGGAATCATTAAAGATAATGCGGAAAAGGCCGGGTATTTTGCTTCAAAAACCCTGCACAAGGTACAAAAAAAGATAGGTCTGCCCGAAAGAATCCGGTAATATTAATCCGGTGACAAAACCCCGCGGCAAGGGGAGGCCTTAGAGCGTGTTTGAAAAATCATTGCACCGTTCTGACCGCCCCACTTTTAGGAGGATTTGATGAAGTTAGTTTTTTTAGAAATCGATACATTGGGTAATGATGTGGATTTATCCATATTTGATGAATTCGGAGAGGTTATAAAGTACAATAAATCAGAACCGGATAAAGATACTAAAAGGGCTTCGAAGGCAGATGTTATAATTGTGAATAAAATACCTATGAATGAAACAACGTTATACAAGGCTGACAGCTTAAAACTAATTTGTATTACTGGTACCGGGACCAACATTGTGGATTTTGCCTATACCAATAAACGGAAAATAGCAGTGGCCAACGTGAAGGGTTATTCTACCCATTCCGTAGTTCAGCATACTTTCGCACTCCTTTTTTATTTGTATGAAAAGTTAAATTATTATGATAATTTTGTAAAAAGCGGTGACTATGTAAGAAGTGACATATTCAGCCATTTTGATATTAAATTCAGTGAAATCCACGGTAAGACCTGGGGAATTATCGGGCTTGGGGAAATAGGAAGAGAAGTGGCAAAGATAGCGAAAACCTTTGGATGCCATATTATCTATTATTCAACTTCAGGAAAGAACACAAACCTGGATTATGAGCAGGTGAATTTTAATACCCTGTTATCAGCTTCCGATATTATATCCATTCATGCACCGTTAAATCCAGGGACAGAGAACCTGATTGACGAAAGAGCTTTCCGGAAAATGAAAAAATCGGCTGTACTTTTAAATCTGGGAAGAGGTCCGATAGTAAAGGAAGAAGCATTGGCCAATGCTTTGAATAATAACCAAATAGCGGCGGCGGGGCTGGACGTTATAAAAGTGGAGCCAATGTTACCTGATAATCCCTTACTCCGAATCCAGGACAGTGCGAAATTAATCATAACCCCTCATATAGCCTGGGCAACCGTTGAAGCAAGAAGGCGATGCATACAGGAAGTCTATGAGAATATTAAGGCTTATTTAAATGGGGAAGAAAGAAATATTGTGAGATAAAAGGAATTATTTTAGCCGCATCGAGAAATACTCCGGTATCTCCAGTTCTTTGGCACCAAAATATGTGCATGAATGCGCAGTTCGTAAGAACCGTCGTGACTGAATAGCCACGATAAAAGAAGCAGGAACTTTTCTGCAATTACAAGAAAAGAAGGGGCAGGGACATTCCGCCCCTTCATAGGGGTTATCCGGATATGTGGAGCCGCCGGGAGCCAGGGTTAAAAGAATAGGTTCCATCATATTTTTCGGAGCCATGAACGAATATTTTCTTAACAATTCATGTCTTTGTCATGAGGACAGGAAGCAATCGGCTGGAAAAATTTAATAATATTATCCATTTTGCAGCACATGCTCATAAACAGCAAATCCACTATGGTAACGGCCGTCATAGCTTCCACAACAACTACTGCGCGGGGAACAATAATGGGGTCATGGCGTCCTTTAATATTAACTTTAATGTTTTCACCGGATTTATTTATGGTATCCTGGGTCTGGGCAATGGAGGCGGTTGGCTTTATGGACGCCCTTAAAATAATTTCAGAACCGTCACTGATTCCCCCTAGGATCCCTCCGGCATGGTTGGTTAACTTAGTGACTTTTTCGCAGCCATTGTATTGAAACTTATCATTGTTCTGATAACCGGTCATTTTTGCCGCCTGGAAGCCGGAACCGAATTCAATTCCCTTTACGGCGCCTATGGATAAAATTGCCTTGGCCAGGTTTGCATCCAGTTTTTCAAATACAGGTTCGCCAATTCCGGTGGGCATACCGCTTACGATGCATTCAATAATACCGCCCACGGAATCCAGCTCCTTTATTTTATCGTCTAAAAGAGCCTGGGCAGCCTTAGAGGCCTGTAAATCGGGCATAGCCAACGGGCTGAGTAATATATTTTCTTTATTGCAGTTTTTATAATCTATGGATATGTCACCTATGGATTTCGTATAAGCACAAACGTGAATTCCCAATTGCTGTAATATGGCCATGGCGACAGCTCCCCCCGCAACCCTTCCTATGGTTTCCCGTCCTGAGGAACGGCCGCCTCCCCGATAGTCACGGAAGCCGTATTTTTCATCATAGGTATAGTCGGCGTGCCCCGGACGGTAATAGGTTGATATATCCGAGTAATCAGCCGACTGCTGATTGGTATTCATAACCACCATGGAAATGGGGGTACCGGTTGTTTTCTGCTCAAAGATTCCGGATAAAATCTCAACGGTATCACTTTCCCTCCGGGGTGTCGCATATTTAGACTGACCGGGCCTTCTTCGGTTTAGATAGACCTGAATCATTTCTTCTGTAAGGGTTAGACCTGCGGGACAGCCGTCTACCACAACTCCGATACCTTTTCCATGGGATTCCCCCCATGTAGCTATTTTAAATAAATTTCCATATACAGAACCTGACATAAAAGTCACCTCATTTTCTTTCTTATATACATTTATACATTAATAGACATAGTATATAAGAAAAGATTCGTGTAATCAATATGTATTATGGACATTTTGATAATAAAATCATATATTGTAGTGATTGATAAATTATTTTTGTAATTCTCTCCGGTTGGAAATTTATTTTATCAATTTACAATAGATTTAAAATACAAGGAGGTTACTATGCCAAATTATTATGACTTTAATAAAAGTAATGGATATCCAATACCAAAAAACTCACAAAGTAATAATATGTATGCATCCGGTGAAATAGGAAGAAAATATAGTGAGAAATTATCAGCTGATTTAATTATTGACGACAATTCAGTATATGAAATTGACCAGGACTGCTTTGAGAGAGTAAGACAGCAAAGGCTGAATCAAAGGCAGAACTGGAATAAAAGATAGAAATATTAATAACAGAAAAAAAGCTGCATAAAGCAGCTTTTTTTTCTGATTTACAAATGAAAGACTTAGAGACGATATGGAGTAGAAATATTTAGAAGTCACCACCGCAAAGGCAAAGGATTAAAATAATCCAAACTACTGCACCGCATCCGTCATGGCCGCCGCCGCAATCCCTGCCGAAGCCGCCTCCCAAAAATCCATCATGGCCGCCGCCACAGCACAGTAAAAGGATTATAAGAATCCAAGCACCGCTGAAACCTTTCTCACCGCAACCAATACCGCAATTTGTTGCTGCTAAATCACTCATGTAAGAGCCTCCTATTTGTTATTACACTGTATCATATGAACTTATGCTTGCCTCATTTCCTATAATTCCATAAAAAAACAAACTGTTTTTATCGCAAATATTGACATTATAATACAAAAAGGATAAAAACAGGACAGGTTTTCGTATAGATAATAAGCCAGGGAAGCTTGCATAAAAACGGAGAAATATTACAAATGAATGATTAATTATAAGAAAATTCAGATAAATATTTGTTAAAGTATAAAAATATGAATCAAAATTGATAAAAAAAAGAAATATTAAACGCTTATGTTGTAATAATTTAATAATTAAAGTATAATACTTCTTAGTTTTTAGAAAAGGAGGAAAACGATGTATAACATTTTAATTGGCGGGGCTGCCGGCCAAGGTATTGATACCACGGTGGCTATTTTAGAAAAATTATTGAAAAAATCCGGCTATTATGTATTTACCGTAAGGGATTTTATGTCACGGGTACGTGGAGGCCACAATTTTTCAATGATCCGTTTCGGAACGGAAATCATCACTTCCCACAATGACAAATTGGATGGGATAATTGCGCTGAATGATGAAACAGTTGTATTGCACAAGTATAAACTGAAGGAAAAGGGGTTCATTTTATGTGACGGCAGCTTGTCGGCCGAGGGGCCTCAGGTTATTAAGCTGGATATGGATAAGATGGCAAAGAATCTGGGTAATGCCCGGGTCTTAGGAAGTATTGCCGTCGGGGCGGTTCTGAAATTATTCGGAGAGTCTTTGGAAGATGTGGAAGATATTATGAAAGCTTCCGTAAAAGAACAGTATCTGGAAATTAATTTAGAGGCAATACGGGCGGGTTATGAAAGTGTTGAAGCAAGATTTGCCCATATGGAAGGAAAATTCAGCGACTGGATGCTGATATCCGGAAGCAGGGCTTTAGCTATGGGAGCCATTGCCGCCGGGTTACAGTTTTATTCCGCATATCCAATGTCTCCCTCGACTCCCATCATGGAATTTCTGGCATCGAAAAGCAATGAAACCGGAATGGTCGTAGAGCAGGCGGAAGATGAAATAGCCGCCGTTAATATGGCGCTGGGTGCCTCCTATGCCGGTGTACGCGCCATGACAGGTACTTCCGGCGGCGGTTTTTGCCTTAAGGTGGAAACCCTGGGATTCTCAGGAATTGCCGAAATACCTTTAGTTGCCGTAGACGTGCAGCGGCCGGGACCGGCGACCGGATTGCCTACAAGGACAGAACAAAGTGATTTAAAATTTGTCATTTCCGCGGCCCAGGGGGAATTTCCCAGAATGGTAATTGCATTAAGAAATCATGAGGATGCATTTTATCAGACCATCAGGGCGTTTCATTTGGCGGAAGAATGTCAGATACCGGTAATTATGTTAAGCGATCAATATCTTGGTGATTCAACCGCAACAGTAAAACCCTATGAATTAAGCAATATTCATGTGGCCGAAGCGGCTAAAGCAGATGAAACAGAAGGAGAATATTTAAGATACCGTTTAACGCAGGATGGTATTTCACCCCGGTTAGTTCCGGGAAAGTCACGTCATTTTGTGTCGGCGGACAGTGACGAACATGATGAAGGAGGTTTTATAACCGAATCGGCGCAGGTCCGCAGGGCTATGATGGATAAACGGATGAGAAAGCTTAAAAAACTGGAAGAAGAGTTATTGGAGCCGGAATTTTTAGGGACAGAAAAGTGTACTACCTTACTTCTTGGATGGGGTTCCACCTATGGTCCCATTGCAGAAGCAGTTAAAGGGCTTAATGAAGACGGCAAAGGAGAGTACGGAGCATTGGTATTTGGAGATATCTATCCTCTGCCGGTAAAAAAGCTGGAAAAATTGGCGTCTGCCGTAAAGTACATAATTAACGTGGAACAAAATGCAACCGGCCAGTTAGCCGACCTGGTACGGGAAAAAACCGGAATCCAATGTTCATCAGGTATATTAAAATATGACGGCCGGCAAATTTCCGGTGAAGAGATTGTTCAAAGAATTCGGAAAGGGGCCTGAATTAATATGGATACATTTAAAACTTATGAAACAGCATGGTGTCCGGGATGCGGCAATTTTAATATATTAAGATGCCTAAAAAAAGCTTTGGAGGAGCTTGGTAAAAGTCCTTATGAAGTACTGATGGTAGCCGGAATCGGGCAGGCGGCCAAAACCCCCCAGTATATCAGCGCCAACCGTTTCTGCGGATTACACGGAAGGGCCCTGCCGGCAGCGGTGGCCGCCAAAATAGCAAACGAAAAGTTAACGGTTATTGTGGATACCGGTGACGGGGACTCCTATGGAGAAGGGGGTAATCATTTTATGCATAATATACGCAGGAATGTAGATATAACCCATTTTGTACATGACAATCAGATTTACGGACTGACCAAAGGCCAGGCATCTCCCACAACAGGGGAAGGGCATGTTACGGATGTACAGGTTGACGGAAACGCCAATACACCTTTTAATCCCATTCTCATGGCAGTTTCAGCAGGAGCCGGATTTGTTGCAAGAGCCTTCAGCGGAGACAGCGAGCATTTGGTTTCTATCATGAAAGAGGCAATCAGCCATAAAGGATATGCCTTTGTTGACATTTTACAGCCCTGTATCAGTTTTAATAAGGTAAATACCTTTGCTTATTATAAAAGCCGCGTTTACCATATTGAAGAGAGCTATAATCCGGCTGATAAAATGGAAGCTTTAAAAAAAGCCATGGAAGCCGGCGATAAAATACCAATCGGTGTTATTTATCGTGAAACAAGGCCGGATTTCCATGAAAAAAAACAGATACTGAATACAGGAGTGCCCCTTGTGGACAGGAGGACCGACCTTCAGGTGGTTCAAAAATTAATCCGCGAATTTGTATAAAAAGGAAATATAGATTCATAATATTAATTAGTTTTTCAAATATGTTTTTATTTGACATCCTGTTTATTTAAATGCGGCGTCGCAATTTTGGGGGTGTAGCACCACTACGCACCCAAAATCGCTCCTTGCTTCCCACAAAGTGGAGTGTCCAGCCCTGCACAAGCATTTTTCAAACACGCTCTAAGATGCACATCTGTGAGGAAAGTTACGATTGCAGTAATCTGGGAATATTTAATAATCCCCATCCCTGCTTTGACCAGGGATAACCTAAGTCTACCGCACTTTCCCTTAATTTTAATTTTACTTCCTTATTGGTCATATCGGGATATTTGGAAAGCAATAGAGCTATGGCACCGGATATGATGGGAGTTGCCATGGAGGTCCCGCTTTTTATGGTATACATTAAACTGGAATAGTCACTGCGGGGATTATTGATTAGATTGTAACGGTATCTTTGGTAGTTTTTCATAGTTCCGCAGGATATGATGTTAGAACCCGGGGCTACTATGTCCGGCTTTTTTATGCAGGAAGCCGTAGGCCCTCTGCCGGAATAGTCCATAGTTTTATTACCGAATAACTCAACGGTAATCCGGTCATCGGAGGAACCTACGGTTATAACTTTTCTGCTGATTCCGGGTGTTGATATGGACATGGGGCCGGGGCCGTTATTTCCGGCTGCGACAACCACTACAATTCCCGCGTCCCAGACTGCATTTACCCCTCTTACCAATAGAGAATTTTCATCCACATTTTCTTTTGTTGTGGTACCGACGGATATATTGACAACCCGGATATTATATTTTTCTTTCTTGTCGACAATCCATTGCAGGCCGGCCAGTACATCGGAAATATTGCCGTCCCCTTTTTGGTCCAGAACTTTAATTCCCACCAGGTTACATTTTGGCGCCAAACCTATATATTTATGGTTGGATAAAAAACCATTTCCTCCGATAATACCGGCCACATGGCTTCCATGACCATTATCGTCATAAGGCTCCGTCCTGCCGTGTATGAGATCGTAAAATCCCAGGATGCGGTTGCCTCCCTCAGTAAAATCCTTGTGCAGGCATATTCCTGTATCCACTACGGCCACTCCGATATTTTCCCCCAATATATTTCTGTCATGCGCCCATTTTAATTCGATGATTTCCGCCGCACGGTTCATTTGGGCAGTGATATGGGTATCTATCTCGTAACTCCATAATGTATTTTCCTCCTGCAGCTGATTAAGTCTGTCCGGTTCAACTTCAATGACATAAGAATCAATCATGGGAAGTTTGTATTTAACCTTTCCCATAGCTGCGACTTCATTGAAATTATTTTCATAGTCATTGCAGCTAACAATGATTTGTATATTTTGTTTTTTATTCATGGCAGCCCAAGTTCTTTCTTTATATCATTATTAATCTTATGAAATGTCTCCTTGTCTTTATGCAAAATATTTCCACGGGAATTTATCCTATTTTATAAGGGATTGGTTTAACAAAGGAGGAGAAAATCCTTACGAAAATATTAAATTTTCAATTTCCTGATGACTTATTGATACGGAAAGAGTAAAATAAAAGCCGGGGCAGGAGTAAATAAATCAGAAGAATTATTAAGTTAAGAAAGGAAGCGGCAGTATGTTAAAAAAATACGGGAGACTATTCGCATTATTTATGGTATTAATCCTAACCGCATCGTCAGCGGCAGTTCCTTTAAAAGTAAAGGGAGCGACAAAACAATATGGCATAGTTATTGCGGATAAAAACGGAAAATATTCCTTTTATGACATTAATACTAAGACAAAAAAAGCAGGAATAGAAATTACTTCCAGCGGTAATATTATGGTTCCGTTAAAGACGTTAAGCAGTCTGATGCCGGTTTTGGCCTTCAGCTATAATACCAAAGCCAAAAAAGTAGCGGTGACCAATACCGGTAACGGTAAAAAAGTGGTATTTACTAATAATAGTAAGTATTACTATTATTATTCCGGCTCCAAGGCCAAGGGGGTTAAAAAATCCATGCCCTATAAAGCGTATGTATCTTCAAACAGTTTAGCCACAATGGTACATATGTCCGCCCTGAAATGGGTTATGTCGACAACGGCGGGGGTTAAATCCTTTAAAACGGTACAAATGCAGCCGGCAGGATATGATACCTATACTTACAGCGGGTTAATTGCCTATAATCCCTACGGGGCGGTATCCGCAATACCCAAGTCCACCAATGTGAACAACATTTCCAAAACGGTAAGGGTTACCATTCCGGAGGGTTATTCCGTAGCGCAGATTTTTGATCTCCTTGTTAAAAAAGGAGTATGCGCAGAAACGGACACACTTTATGATGCGCTGAATAATTATGACTTTAGTAATTATCCGTTAGCAGGAGAGCTTACTGAAAATGAAAACAGGTGTTTCCGCCTGGAAGGCTATCTTTTTCCGGATACTTATGAATTTTACCGTTTAAGTAAACCTGCCGATGCAATCGGAAAATTTTTGAGCAATACGGAAGCTAAAATTACGGAGGAGGACAGGAATAAAGCGAAAAGTCTCGGGTATTCTGTGGATGAAATATTGACAATCGCTTCCCTGATTGAAAAAGAAGCGGGCGGCTCGGACGACAGGCCTTTAATCGCCTCTGTTATATATAACCGTTTGAATGCAAATATGCAATTGCAGCTGGATGCTTCCATTTATTATGTTGAGCGTTATATTAAACCTTATATCAGCGGTGACGTAAATCGTTATAATTCTTTTTATAATACGTATAAATGCTCCGCTCTGCCCGCAGGTCCAATCTGCAATCCCGGCAAGGCGGCAATACAGGCGGCGTTAAATCCTGCCGATACGGATTATTTATATTTCTACAGTGATGAAGACGGTAATTATCATTATTCGGCGACATTAAACTAGTGCACTGGCAAGTTGATATCTTGTCTAATGGCTTGCTTGAATTTCCATCTGCTTCGTTGCCGTCAATCGACGTAGCCACCGCTACGCCTCATTCCTCCGCCTCGCAGAATGAAAATCCATTCTACACCATTAGTCCAAGTATCAACTTGTCAGCACACTAGAGTGTGTTTGAAAAATGCTTGTGGCCGGGTTGGGTGTTCCACTTTGTGGGGGGTAAGGAGCGATTTTGGGAGCGTAGTTGGTTCTACATTTCCAAAATTGCGATGCAGTATACCGCAAAGTGGAGCGGTCAGAACGGTACAATGAGTTTTTAGACACGCCCTAATAAAAGCCGATCTTGGAAAATAAATTGCCATTAAAAATAAGATATTATTGATGAAAGAAGTCAGTCCGGATTTTAAATTCAAAAATCCGGACTGATTTCTTGAGTTTATAAAGTTTTAATAAATATTTTATAGTTTATTAATTGCATACTTGTTATATATGGTGTATAACATATATTACAAAGGATATGAAATATTAAATCCTTTACAAGAAAAATGGTTATAACAAATTTTAAAGAATGGAGTGATTTTTATGCTAAGACCAACATTATTTGAACAGACACAACCTTTATTTTTCGACAAACTGTATAACGATTTCTTTGGAGACCTGTTTAACCGTTTTGACAATTTTAGCACGGACGTAATCGATAAGGGAGATCATTATCTGTTACAGGCTGAACTGCCGGGCTTTAAAAAAGAAGAGATTAACATAAATCTGGATAATGATACTCTTAGAATCACAGCCGAGCATAAGGAAGAATCGAAAGAGGAAAAAGATAATTTTATCAGACAGGAAAGGCGTTATAATTCCTATTCAAGAAGTTTTAATTTAAGCGGTATCAGCAGGGAAAATATTGCCGCTTCTTATAATAACGGAATATTGGAATTAAAACTTCCGAAAGAGAATGCAGAGATTGTGGAAGCCAAACGAATTGAGATAAAATAATCTGTTAAATTATTTTCCGGGGTATCCTGACAAAGAGGTCAGGGTACCCTTTTTTCAATCCCTTTGTTCTTAATTGTGAAAAATATGTGTCTGGTCATTTCTCCATAAAACCTCCACATAGATTCAATATACTCTAGAGAGACAATAAGTCAAGGAGGAAGTGTTGAATGAAGAAAAATGCGATAATCATAATTGCTGTCATAGCCGTTTCTATTGCGACTGTCAAAACAGGCTATGCCTTCTATGGAAGACAAATAGAGGATAATCAGACCAAGGAAACCCAATTAACGAACGAGAGAGGTAATTCTGACCAAGGGACAGCCGAAACAGATTTTTATGAGACTGAAAATATACCGGAACCGGCCTCAAAAGATCTGTCTCCTGAAGAAACAGCTCCATTGACGAAGGCAGATCCCACACCGGCGGCTTCCGGGCAGGCAGATGACAGTTTTACAGAGGAAAATTGCTGTGGAAGCGGTTCTGTTAACATGATTGATGGCAACGGAAACCTTAAGGAACGTGAGACCTTTATAAAAGAGCTTGATGAAGCCGTCAAAAACCAAGATATAACGAAAGAGGAGAAAGAATATTATTTATATATGTATGATCAATGTGCCGCGGCTTTTGGGGCAAAGGAAGGAATCTAATTATGGCTGATAATAAAAAAACAAAAAAACCGGCGAATCAGAAGGTAAATCCCCTTATGATTGGTGCAGTTGCTGTGGCAGCAATAGCAGTATCTCTTGTATTTTTTGCTCCGGAAGGCGGTTCTGCCGGGAAAAATAATACAGATTCTTCCGGTAAGTCCAATGCGGCTTCATCTGCTGATTCCAATGCCGGGGAAGCCGTTTTAAATGAAGACGGAGATGTAGTTATTAATATTGCAGACATTACGGAAAATGCTGTTTTTTATGAATATGATTCCAATGGAACAACGATAGGGTTATTTGCTGTAAAAGCCAGCGACGGAACAATCCGTACGGCACTTAATACCTGTCAGGTATGTAATGGAAGCCCCTATGCCTTTTTTGAACAGCAGGGGGATTCCTTTCAATGTCAGAACTGTAAAAACATATTCAGCTTGGATATGATTGAGCAGGAGCGCGGCGGTTGTAATCCTGTGCCAATTACAGCGGATGATAAAACGGTCAGTGATACTGAAATAATTATTCCGGCCAAATTCTTAGACGAGAATGCCGAAAGATTTACAAACTGGAAGAATTTCTAATGAGACAGATAAAAAAGAAATTATCAGTTTCCGGTATGAGCTGCGCACATTGTGAACTGACAATTGAAGATACGTTATCCGATATAAAGGGCGTAATCAGTGTCAAAGCGAGTTTTGGTAAGGGCGAAGTGGTTGTAGTCTATGATGAAGAAGTTGTCAAACTGGAAGCAATAAAATCGGCAATTAATCGTTTGGATTATAAAGTAGTGGATAATCCGTCCGAACCGAAACCTGCTGTTAATTCCCAGGCGCTTTCTATTTTAATTATGCTGTTTGGCGGATATATTATTTTAAAACATTTTGGATTATTGAATTTTACTAACTTTTTTCCCCAGATACAAAACAGTATGGGATATGGAATGCTGTTTATAATCGGCCTTCTTACCTCCCTGCATTGTGTGGCAATGTGCGGAGGCATCAATCTGGCACAGAGTGTCAAATCGGTAAAAAGCGGACATTCCGTATTGCTGCCCAATCTTTTCTATAATCTTGGCCGTGTGGTATCTTATACGGCTATTGGGGGAATTGTAGGCGGAATTGGTTCCGTTATCAGCTTTGGAGGCGGACTGCGCGGTGCGGTTGCAGTATTCGCAGGTGTGTTTATGGTAATAATGGGACTTAATATGCTGGATATTTTTCCCTGGCTTCGCAGATTTAATTTAAAAATGCCAAAGTTTATCGGAAAAAGGATGAGCAGGGGAAAATATAAAGCGCATTCTTCCTTTTATATTGGATTATTAAACGGATTAATGCCCTGCGGCCCCCTTCAAAGCATGCAGCTATATGCTCTTTCCACCGGAAGCTTTTTTGCAGGTGCATTATCCATGTTCTTATTTAGCCTTGGTACGGTTCCCCTTATGTATATCCTGGGAACATTAAGTAGCAGGCTGAATAAGAAATTTACAGATAAGATGATGTCTGTCTGTGCCATGCTGATTGTGGTATTAGGCATTGGAATGTTAAATAACGGACTGGCATTATCGGGAATATCCGTTCCCCGGATACAAGCAGGGTCCGAATCGGGGGCGAATATAGCACAAATAAATGGAGATTATCAGGAGGTGACGACCTCCTTAGAATATGGAACCTATCCCGCAATCACTGTAAAAGCCGGTACCTCGGTTAAGTGGACAATTACGGCAGGCCAGGGAATGATTAATGGCTGCAATAATGAAATAATTATACCGGAATACAATCTGAATATTAAGCTTAAAGAAGGGGATAATGTAATTGAATTTACGCCGGATAAGACGGGAAGTTTTGGATACAGCTGCTGGATGGGAATGATCCGCAGTTCCATTACCGTTGTTGAGTAAAGAAATAATTAAATAGATTCAGGGACATGATCAGGACAGTTTAACCCCGGTTATTTTTGATAAATTTAATTGAATTATGATGAATTATGTTGCACCTTTTTTTTCGAAAACCATATTATTATTGTGTAAGGATTCTAAATCCTGATCTAAACAGAAAGGAGTTTTTGCATGAACGCTGATCATAACTCATCAAATCCGAAATCCTCAATTGACAGTTCAAATGTAGATAAAGTCACAGCTTCTAGTTTTGGAAATCCATGGAACCCAGGAAGACCGATTTATCCAGACCCATCCAGACCGTGTCCGCCGGAACCACCGAAACCGCCTTGTCAGGGCCCACCCGGTCCACCTGGTCCCCAGGGCCCGCAAGGTCCGCAAGGTCCTCAAGGTTTAATCGGACCTTGCGGACCCAGAGGTCCCGCAGGCCCGCCTGGTCCCCAAGGTCCGGCAGGAGCACCGGGACCAATTGGCTCCACGGAGCCTACAATAAAAGGAAAACGAACTGCCTTTTAAAATGCGGCTCCGTTAAACCGTGTTCTCATGGGTATTCACTTCTATAAACTCTATGATCCGGCGTAGCTCGTCGGCAAATCGGAACTTAACGCTGATGTTGCCGTTTTCGTGTATCTTAATACACTCAACCAATTCTATCAATATGTCCCTTGTCAGCTTTTCGATGTTCTGATACTGCCGGAAAGTAGCTAAGAACGGATTTTCGGTATCAATCCCTTTTTCAAGCTCTGCCTTTTCCAGCGTTTCAACAATCTGTTGAAGCTCTGCGGTCTGCCTGTCGTAATCCTCTTTCATATGGCGATACTCTATATGGGAGATTTCGCCGTCCTTCCAGTCCTGCCAAACCGCTTGCTTATATCGGGCTATCTTCACAAGCTCCCTTTGCTTCTGTTCCAAGGCGTTAGCCAATTTCGCAGACTGACTTTTCATCAAAGGAGCTTTGTTGATATTGGCAATCGTATTGGAGTAATGAACAGCAAGATAAACCTGTTGTTGAACTGCATAGAGTACAGCCGCTTCCAGCCTGTTATGCTTGATAGAATGTTTCGTACACGCTGTTTTCGATTGGTCTTTGTAGGTGCGGCAAAAATAGTAAACCGTGCCTTTGACCTGACTTCGGGCCATTGCTTTGCCGCAATCCGCACAACGCAGGAAACCGCTGAAAAGATAGAGCTTTTTTTGTTGTGGGCCTGTTCGGGTATCCTTTTTTAACAGCGTTTGCACCTTTTCAAAGGTTGCCCGGTCAATGATTGGTTCGTGGGTGTTCTCGACGATATACCATTCATCTTCGGGTACTCTTTCCTGCACATGAACCTTGTAGCTCTTTACACGCCAGCGGCCTTGAACCATGTCACCGCAATACATACGGTTGTTTAGGATGCCCGCAACAGAAGTGGAAGTCCACAGCGGTGTTTTCGTGGGGTCGAGGCTTGGCTGTGTGTATTTCAGTTTTTGTACCTCACGCTTATAAGCAGAGGGGCATAGAACCCCATGCTCATTCAGCGTATGTACGATGGCGTTCTTGCTCATGCCGTCCAGAAACATATTGAATATGTCCCGTACAACAGCGGCGGCGGGTTCGTCAATCACCAATGCGTTATTGTCCTCAGGGTGTTTCAAATAGCCGAATGGAGCAAAGGAGCCGATATGCTCACCGTTTCTTCGCTTCATATCAAAGACTTCCCGTACCTTGTCGGAGGTTTCCGCACAATGGTTTTCATTCATTACGCCCTGTATCGGAACGGCAATGCTCCGCATATTCCGGGGTTCTTTGTAGCTGTCAAGGGGTTGATGAAACAGGGAGATAAAGCGGACGTTGTATCTTGGAAACCAATCATCCAGATAATAGCCCTGGTCGCTGTAGTTACGGAAAGAACGGGCAAGGTCTTTCACAATCACACAATTAACGCGCCCATTCTTAATATCCGTCAGCATTTCCTGAAAGCTGTCCCGTTCATCATCCGTCGTTCCAGAAATTCCATCATCCACATATTCCCGGACAATGATATATTCGTCCCCATCGCTGAAGCTGGCAATATGCTGTTCGATAATAGCCCTTTGGTTTGTTACACTTTCTGATTCATCATAGCTCCGCGAATCTTCCCGTGACAGTCGGATGTAAATGGCAATACGCCACACCCTAAATCTTGTTTGTTTTTGCTCTGTGATAACAGCCCGGCTTTTCCGTGCCATCTTGACCTCCTTCCCATCACATTACACCTATATTATACCATTTTGGCGTAATGCGAACAATGTTGTCGCGGCCTTGCGAACTGGCTTTACAGGCCGCTTTTCTTGCGTTTCAGGAGGTCGGTAAACACATCTTGAAGGGCGGGGGCATTATCTGAAAACTCCAGCTTTACGCCTATATCGCCCACACGGAAACAGTAAGGATTTTTTACTGTCTGGATAATCCGGGCCGCCCGTTGTTCCTGCGGCACAGAGGTATCAAATGTAAAACCGCTCACGTCAACCAGATCCTCTTTGTTGACCGTTTCGATGTTGACGCTTGCGAGGTCTGTAATCGGTATGCGCTTCTGCATCCATAATCGCCCCCTCCTTCCATGTTTATGATTTTCTCTGATTGTCCTATGAGAAAATAAAGAGGTACAACGTTTTTTATTAAAATGGACCCTATAAGATAGACAGTTAAAAAAAGAGGACTTACCTCAAAATTAACTGGTCCTATCTTATAGGGTCTTTTTTTGTTATACTTTTATAATAAGTACAGGTGGTGACATATGGAAAAAAACTATTTTTCAGACGAACAAGTTTTAGAATTACAGAATAATCCTTACGTTAAGAAGGTTAGTAATAAAGCAATTACTTATACAGATGAATTCAAACAATTGTTCATGGAAAAGTATGAAGCAGGGAGCGGTCCATCTTGTATTTTACGAGAATTCGGGTTTGATACTACTGTCCTTGGACGCAGAAGAATCAATGGAATTGTTGAACGGACACGCAAATATGTAAAAAGAAATGGAGATTGCCATGATGCAAGAAAAGACGCTTCAGGACGCCCTTCTCTAAAAGTTTAACTGAAGCTGAAAGAATAGCGAGGCTTGAGCATCAAGTGAAGTTACTTAAACAGGAAAATGAGTATTTAAAAAAAATCGAATTTTTAGACAGACAGAATGGAAGGAAAAACGGAAGCAGCTCCGAAAAAAAAATTCAGACTCATCAAAGAAATAACTCAAAGAGATAATAACGAGTTAAATATTACCTGGCTGTGTGAGATGGCCTGTGTATCAAGAAGCGGTTATTACAACTGGTTAAAAAGCAAAGACAATCGGAATAATAAAGAAACCAGGGACCGTGCTGATTTTGAATTGATTTTAGGAGCATATCGATTTCGTGGTTATGACAAAGGCAGGCGTGGAATTTATATGCGCCTTCTGCACATGGGAATTGTTATGAATCAGAAAAAAATCAACCGGTTAATGAAGAAATATCACTTATTCTGTCCGATTAGAAAGGCAAACCCATATCGCAGAATGGCAAAGGCATTAAAGACAGATGCAGTATCTGATAATCTTGTAAAGCGTGAATTCCGTGAACATGGACCAGGCATGATATTATTAACGGATATCACATATTTATTTTTCAATCATGTACAAAAGGCGTATTTGTCAGTCATAAAAGATGCGTTTACAATGCAGATACTGGCTTATGCCGCCAGCGAATCTTTGGAAGTGGATTTTGTACTTGAAACGGTAAATCTACTGTTTGAGAAGCACAAGGCAGACCTACATACAGACACAATCCTTTACTCAGATCAGGGGTGCCATTATACCAGCATATCTTTCAGACAATTATTAAAGGATAAAGAACTCCGCCAATCTATGTCAAGACGTGGAAACTGCTGGGATAATGCACCACAGGAATCTTTCTTTGGTCATATGAAAGATGAAATAAGTCTAAAAGAATGTAAGACATTTGAAGCTGTATGCTATTGTATTGATGACTATATGGATTACTACAATAACGAAAGATATTGGCAAAGTTAGCACCAAATCAATATGCAGACTATATAAAAACTGGTATTTATCCCTTTAGTGAGTTAATCCAAAATCCTGAACAAAAACAGGAAAATAGTGTTGAGTGTACACATCCCACAGAGAATCTTTAATCAAGGATTCTTTTCTGCATTCAGGATCAGTCATATCAATACAGAACATTTCATATGCAATATCTTTGAAATCACCTTTTAAAATCCATTTGAGAACATAGAAAAGGTAATCCAGCTCATCTGTAATAAACACAGCTTCTGTCATTTGAGAATAAAACCAGATCCATATTCCTTCATTTAAGTTGGAACAATATCTCTGAACATAATTGGGAACAGATTCACTTAGCATAAATTTTTTAAATGCATCCATTGACTTCATAAAATCAGTATTCATAAATTAATCAGATACAGGACAATAGTAAACAGGACAGTATCCATAGCAAAGTTACTGTCCTGTTTTGCTGCATCTCCTCCTTACGAAGAGGATAACTTATATAATTTTTAATTGTAATGCTCTTTTTATAAATGTCCTTGACAAAGGGACCACTTTACATTGGCGCTGTGCCTCTTTATTTCTTCATACCACCACTTCGGGCCAACTTATCATGAAACTACCCTAGCCGATGGCGCAAAAAGGCCACCCTCCATTAAGACGGTACAAAATTACCGTTTTGGAAACTAAAAAATATGGCTAGCCGGCAACAGCGGGACAGGGCGGCTCCCAGCCAAGTTTTTTCAATTGCTTCAAATGAGATTGAATTTTTTTTATCTTTGTTGAATTGTTTATAATAGTCAGCGCCTAAATCCCGGAATTCCTTGCCCGATAATACATAGTAAATGGCAATTAGCATCCAATGCGCAACCGCGGCGATGGCCTTGTTCCTTCCCATACGGACAACCAGCCGCTGATACTGCGCTTAAAAGAACGTATCTTTATTCTTGATTGCCGATGGCGCGCATTGGATCAGCGTTTTTTTTAATGTTTTGTTCCCCTTGCGCGTCTTGCCGCTCTTTCGCTTACCAGCGCTCTCGTTATTACCCGGACTTAACCCTGCCCATGAACACAAATGATGCGCCGTTGGAAACCGGGTCATGTCAATACCCGTTTCGGCAATGATCTGCTCCGCGCTGACCTTTCCAACTCCCGGAATTTCATCAATAGCCTTGGCTGCCGCGTCATATGCCTCGGTTGTGTACTTTTGAACCATCGCCTCTATGCCCTCTATCTGTTTTGTTTGTTCTTCGATGATTCGCAGTACCTCACTAAATAACTCGCGTTGTAACGGCGATATAAATACCTGTCATAGCATCCAGAAATTCCTCCACGCTTGACTTGCACCGGTTATGGCGCGCATTGGCCACTTGCTCGGCGCTTAACTCTTCTTGCTCAATGACCAGCCTGATTAAATTGTTCGCGCTTTGACTGGTTATGTCAGAAATTTTGTCGGACAATTTGATATTAGCCCCTTCAAGCATTTTTTGCAGACGGTTGTTTTCCCGCGCCCGTTCTTCTATCCGGCTGTTACGGTAACGGGTTAATTCCCGATATTCACGCTGCTCTTTATCAGGGATAAAACTGGCTTTTAATAACCCGTGTCGCAGCAACTTCGCTATCCATTGCGCGTCGTTCACATCCGTCTTCCGCCCCGGTATCGCTCTCATATGTTGTGCGTTGACCACCATCGCTTCCATGCCTTCCAGCTCGAAAATATTGTATAAGGGCTTCCAATAGGAACCGGTACTCTCCATTGCAATAATTTGACCTCTTTCCTCCTTGAGCCACGCTGCCATTTCGCGCAGTTCTTTTGTCAATGTGCCGAACTTTTTCGTAACCGCCTTACGCTGTCCCGTGATCAGACAGGCTACGATTTCTTTTTTATGTACGTCAATACCACATACCCGCTCGTAAACAACTTCCATGTTCGCTTCCATAGATGATCCTCCTTTTGATTACGGCGTCACTCCCGCTTCTTTTCAGTTTACCATGCGTCCTTCTGTCTTTTTGACTGGACAATTTGTGGTACGAGCCGGAAGTGAATCCCAGATTGGCCCGCGAGTTCTTATCCCATCTTGACTCGAACTTTTTGCCGTAACCTAAGTATACCATCGCATCCTGTTTCGTTCACCGTGGCGTGCGGCGCTCGTGGGGGATTGGCCCGAAGTTGCAAGGAGTGTTCCATATGCTGGTAGTGAATAAAGGGTACAAAAATACACTTTTGTGCAAATTAGCACGAAAGGTGTCGAATGAAAAATGGCCGCAATAGCCGGTCATAAATGAGCAATCTATTTTTAAATTACTTAAAGTTAGAATGTCAGCTAGCCTAAGCCGCCACTGAACAGTGACGGCCCTCCGCAGACAAAAAAGAGCGGCTTTGGATACATAAAAACCTCCTGTCCAAAAGCCGCCATTTTGTTAGTGAATTAGGCATACGAAATCGACTGCCGTTCTGCGGCTTTTTTTTATTTGCCGCAGGGTAGTTATGAACCAAATTATTTCTATCGTCTGTTTATTCGCTCATAGAGAAAAACACCAGCTATAAATAATACACTTATTGCCAGTAACCAATATTTTGTATCAAAAATACCGTTGCTCATAGAAAAAAGTGAAAGTTTACTTGTAGACGTTATTGAACCAAGCAAGTTTAAGATAAAATATCCGGCGGATGTAAAATACCCGGCTATGACATTGTTGCACAAAGAGGATACGAAGAACCCGAAACTTCCCAAAGCCAGTGCGGAAATAAAAGTCCCGACTACATATGTCCAAAACGGGAACTTGCAATTGAGAACAAGCATAATCCATGAAAATCCTATGGCCAGGAAAAGTAATACTACAAATGAAATTGTTAATCTCAAAGCCAATATTTTTGAATAGAAAATTTTTTTTGAGAAAACAACCTCTTGAATTTCGTTGCTCTGCTCCGGTTTGACAATTGGGACAAGAAGGAATATACCGATAAACGCAACCGCCTGTTCCAGACATTCGGCAGTATGTACTTCATCTAAATTTGAAATTCCTCTAATCACTGGAATGAGAAATAAGTATCCGACCGCCAAAATCAAATTAATTTTTGTGCACAACCGGAAATTTGCCCTTAACAAACTCAAACCATTTTGCGTAGACATTTGCCGCATTGATTTTCCCCTTTCTCCTTCGACTGAAAATCCATATGGAAAATACAATAAACAGGACACTTATTCCAGTCATACAAAGACGATTAAGGCAAATAAGCTCGAAGTTCTTTTGTATGATTTCATATCCTCTTAACGTGTTATGGCGTACCATGAGTGTGAAAAGACAAGTATCTCCCGACAATCCGGTAATACCCCGGTCAATCATCCACCACAAAAATTGGATTAAAATTGCTATAGGACTATCCGTCAACAGAGTAAAGAATGTCCCAAGAGCCGTTACAACCATGACCGTTGGAAGAAGCCACCACAAAATGTATTTTATAAAAGCAAATCCATCAACGGAGATTGACATTTTAGAACCGAATCCGATAAGCGGAATAAGAGATTCCAAACTTAACAGAATTACTGGCAGCAAAATCATAGTGATATTGGCCATGTAGCGAACAAGCAGCAGTTTGGCGGGAGATATGCTTTTGCTGAAAATCAATTCATCCATACGATGGCGCCTGTCCTTAAGCCAGATAACCACAATGAGAAATACGGGGTATAGTCCCAGCACTTGTCCTATATAATCGCAGAATAAACGTGCGAATCCATTTGTTACCCTGTCATTATTTATGGTCTGCTGATATTCTGCGAGTGCTTCGTCGTAATTCATTTCGGTAATTCCGAAATAAGCAAGCAGCATATCCATGGAATATTTTGAGCCGTTTTCACCAATAATTTCTTCCATTTCAGACATTAACTCTTTGAAATGCTCGTATGTTACCTGTGATGAAAATTGCTTAGTCTTATCATTTTCAGAAGATGACTTATTTTCACCTTCCATTGTAATGTTTAGACTTCCGTTTCCATCTGCCTGGGAAGCCCCAAAATGAATAATCGTACCATTTATTGCAGGAAAATAATCTTCGGGCAGGTTATTGAGTTGTTCCTCCGTTAATCCGGTAATCTCACATAGTATTTCTAACACTCGTTCCTGCTTGGCTTCGCTTAACGAAACTACTTTATAATACCCCAGCGGATAGGTGTCATAGCTGTTATTTATATATTCCCGCAATAGGGCATCCGTGGCCCCGGTCATAATTTTTTCGGAGTTTTCTACTGTTTTACTGCCAAAGGATTCATCATCCACAGATGGTTTTGCTAAAAGAGGGCGGTCGAATGAAAATCCCGTAGTTGTCCCTCCATCCGCTAAATTGATTTCTTCCTTCGTGACACCGTAAAAATTCTGATACCAGCTAAACAAAAGGAATGCAATAAAAAGATAGTAAATTACACTGGTTGCTATTTTTTTACACTCAGTTAGATATAACTTCACTTTAACACCCCCTCTTGCATTCTAAGCAGCTGCATATAACCGTCCTCCAATGTTGCATTTTCAACTAGATGTACTTCTTCGGGAGCAATTTCAGATAAAATTCTGCATTGCAGAATAGATACGCCTGTTTGCAAGCTTAAAATAGTATATTTCTCCTTAACCCTTTCTCCCAACATTTTAGGTACTTCAATAGAATAAACTTTCCCATCCGCCTGTCGAATAAGGTTTTCCGTTGAACCTTGAAAAATAAGCTTTCCCTTGTTCAAAACGGCAACATTCTGGCAGGTCGATTCAATATCTTCCACAATATGAGTGGAAAGCAGGACAATTCTATTCTCCGCAAACTCACATAACAGATTACGAAAGCGGATTCTTTCTTCGGGGTCAAGACCGGCGGTCGGTTCATCCACAATTAATACCTGCGGATTGTGGAGCAGAGCTTGCGCAATGCCAAGTCTGCGCTTCATACCGCCTGATAAAGCCTTTATCTTGGTGTTCCAATTATCTTGCAGATTTACTTTTTCCAACAATTCCGAAATACGTTGCTTACGTTCCGGGTTCCGAATTTCTGAAAGCAGACCAAGGTAATTCATTGCCTCATACACGGTCATGCCTGGATACATCGAAAAATCCTGCGGAAGATACCCGACAAGTTCCCGTATCTTCTTCGTGTTCTTGATAGGGACATTGCTAATAGAAATATCACCACTTGTTTGTGTAGATAATGTTGCCAAGATACGCATCAGACTTGTCTTGCCCGCGCCGTTACGTCCAAGTAATCCGTACATTCCCGCAGGAATGGTAAGCGAAACATCTTGTAACGCAGTTTTTTTCCTATAATTCTTTGTTAGATGATTTATGGTTATTTCCATAAAAAAACCTCCTTACTTGGATTGTAAGGAGATTTTAAATCCTAAAAGACAATTTTTCGAAAAAGATCATATCATAATTTTTGCTGTAATAATTGCGCCGTTATTAATACCATTTGCAATGCAGAGGGTTCCGCCTTGTTTTTCACATAAAAGTTTGCTAATGCTTAAGCCAATGCCAAAATGGTTATATTCTTTTTCCATGCTATAAAAAAGTGTTGTTGCCTGTTCTATCGCTATATCCGAAAAGCCTTTCCCATCATCTTGTATGGACATTACAAAATAATCATTGTCTGTGGAAATAGTAACTGACACTTTATGTTCAGCATATCGTACTGCGTTTTGTACTAAGTTTTCGAGTATGCGAAACAGCAACTGCTTATCGATTGAAATAGTGGATAAAGAAACATCGGATTGCAAGGTTATTTCTTTTTTGTTTCCATTTGTCAACTGCTCTAAATTACTTTTTATCTCATGAATTAAATCAGTTATTTTTTCTTCTTGCAGGTGTATTTCTAAATTTTCGATTTTTTCAACGTCCCGAATGCTGTCTACATAGCGCTCCAATCGGTTTGTGGCCTCTGACATATATTGAATTGTTTCTAATAGCATATCCTCGGTTAATTTGTCCTGCGGAATGTTTTTATTCAAATAATCTAAGTATCCCTTTATTACGGTAATTGGCGTTCTCAAATCATGTGATACAGAAGCATTGATTAATTTCCGCTGTTCTGACAGCTCCCATATCTTTTTGTTATTATGGCGAAGTTCTGTGCGCATTTTTTCCATAGAAGCGCATAGTTCGCCTAATTCATCCGAATTGCTATAAGCAATAGAAAAATCCAAATCATTATTTTGGATATTTGTGATACCTTTTTTTAGTTCAAGGAAAGGCTTGCGAAGTTTCATACGATAGTATAAGGTTGATGCAAGACTAATACCCAGTAGCATATAGGCAATTGGGAGTCCTATCATTGCCACGTAACAGCCATAATAGCTGATAGACTGCTGAATGGACATGGGTTTCCACTGGACGGCGTTTTGTCCCAATTCTAAATTTATGGAATTATCATCTTGATTTATTTCGGTTTTTGAAATGTCAACAATCAATATTCTGTCACGAATAATTTTTTGCTGGGCTACATTTGCTAAATAGATAGTAATTCCTGATAAAATGCAAATACAACAAACTGTCAGGGAGAATAGGACAATCAGAGATTTTCTTATAGACATTCTGCGGAAATGTTCTTTTATTTTTTCCATTTATAACCCACCCCCCAAACTGTTTCAATGTATTGCTTATCTGTATATTCGGCCAGCTTATTTCTGATCTTTCTGATATGCTCCTTGATAACGATACTGTCGCCCTCGTTATTAAATCCCCATAACTTTTCATATATCGTTTCTCTATCAAATACCATTCCAGCATTCATTGATAAAAGCCTTATAATTTGAAATTCTTTATTAGAAAAATCCAATTGCTTGTTGTCGTAATATACAGTGTGGTTACCATAATCAATTATTAACTGACCCTCAAACTTGGCTTTCGTCACCGAATGGCTCCGTTTTTCCCGCCGCAAATGAGCCATAACCCGCGCCATTAATTCATCCATGCTAAACGGTTTTGTAATATAATCGTCACCGCCGACAGCCAGACCATTTATTTTATCCTGTTCGGTTACTCTTGCAGTTAAAAATAATATGGGACATGATATATGCTCACGGATTAAAGTGCACAATTCAAGTCCGTTCATTCCAGGCATATTGATGTCCAGCAAAATCATATCCGGGCTATTCGTCAGTCGCGCTAAAGCTTCTTCTGCATTTTTGGCTGTTAACACGCTATAATTTTCCATTTCAAAATTTCTTTTCAACATATTTAATATCATTTCTTCATCATCTATAATTAATAATTTGCTCTTCATTTGAAATTCACTCCTTTCCGCAAATAAACAAAAATATAGAAGTTTATGTTATATAAAAAAAGTCAAAATTTCGACAACAACATTAAGGGCAAGTCAAACTATATTAAATATATTTTATGTTATTGTTCAAGACAATACAAGGTTGTAGATTTGAATAATTAACATAGTCCCAGCAAGTACACGATTAAAACATGCGAGAAGATAAGAGAAACAAAACATTCTCACTTATCATGCTTCTTCTAAGCTATGTTAAACGGCAAGCAGGGCAAGTGTATTGACACTTGCACATTTTTAAGAATTTCCCTGCGGTCAACTCTTAAAAATTGCTTGTTGGGGCAAGCGCCCCAAACCCTGCAACTTCGGGCCAATACCCCACGAGCGGCGCTCGCCACAGTGAACGAAACAGGATAATGTAGTATAGTTAGATCACGGCAAGAAGTTCGACCAACTTTGGGATACGAACTCGTGGGCCAATATAGGATTCACTTCCTGCTCGCATCACGGATTGTCCAGCCATAAGGCCAAAGGACGCATGGTAAATTGATAGATAAGAGGAAGTGAGCGCCGTAATCAAAGGAGGAACTGCTATGGAAGCAAACATGGAAGTTGTTTACGAGCGTGCATGTGGGATTGATGTACATAAGAAGGAAATAGTAGTCTGCCTGATCACAGGACAGTGCAGGACAGTTACAAAAAAGTATGGAACTCTGACCAGGGAACTTCGGGAAATGGTTGCCTGGCTGAAGGAGGAACAGTGCCAGATGGTTGCAATGGAAAGCACTGGTTCCTTCTGGAAGCCGTTGTACAACCTTTTTGAACTGGAGGGGATGGAAGCAATTATTGTAAACGCACAGCATATGAAAGCGATACCGGGGCGTAAGACCGATGTGAACGATGCCCAGTGGATTGCAAAACTGCTGCGGCATGGCCTGCTTAGGGCCAGTTTTATTACGGATAAGGCGCAGCGGGAGTTCGTGAACTGACGCGGTACCGCAACAGCCGGATAGAAGAAAGGGCAAGGGAAATCAACCGCCTGCAAAAAATGCTGGAGGGAGCCAATATCAAGCTTTCCGATATTACCAGCCAAAGTGCGAACAACTTTCTCCAGATGATCATTGAACACGACGAGCTGACGGTGGAGGAGGTGGAACAGGCGCGCCATAACCGTTGCAAATCCAGTGCGGAGGAATTTCTGGATGCACTCACAAGCATTATTTTCCCTTTGCAAAGGGAACTGTTTGGGGAAGTGTTGCGGGTCATAGAGGAACAGACACGACAGATAGAGCGTATCGAAGCGATGGTCCAGACATATACCACGGAGGAATATGACAGTGCGGCAAAGGCGCTTGATACCATGCCGGGCATCGGAAGGAACAGTGCGGAGCAAATCCTCGCAGAAACAGGAACAGACATGTCTCATTTTCCAAGTGCCAGTCACCTTTGCGCATGGGCGGGGGTAAGCCCGGGAAACAATGAAAGGGCCGGAAAGAGAAAGAGTGGAAAGACGCGCAGGGGGAATAAAACGCTCAAAAAGACACTGGTACAGTGCGCCACTTCCGCCGTGAAAAACAAGGATTCCTTCTTTTTTGCTCAATATCAGCGGCTGGTGGTACGAAAAGGTGCAAAAAAGGCAGTGATGGGGTCATTGACGCGTTCGTCAACCAAGTGGATTTGGCAAGGTTGTGGTTCACGAATACAAAACTGAATGCGTGTGGCAGACCTCCCTATGACCCGGCGATGTTGCTGAAGCTGTATATCTACGGCTATATGAACCGTATACGGCCGTCGCGCAGGCTTGAAGCCCTGGCGCGGGTGAACGTTGAGGTAATGTGGCTGCTTGACAAGGTTGTGCCTGATGACAGGTGTATCGCCGACTTCCGCAAGGACAATGGCAAAGCAATCAAAAAAGTGTTCCATGAGTTCAGTCTGATGTGCAGCCGGCTCGGACTGTATGGCGGCAAAGACGCTTCGGTAGACGGCACGAAAATTCGAGCCAACGCAAATCGGCACAGCGTTCATACGAAACAGGGAACAAAAGCATTCATCGCAAAGGTGAATGAAAAAATCGAGCGATATATGAAATTGCTTGGCGAAACCGATGAAGAAGAAACAAACGGATCCCAAATTTCCAAAGCAACGGTCAAAGTAATATTGAAACACCTCTCCGAAAAGAAGGAGGGACTCCTTGACTGGCAAAAACAAATCGAGGAAAACAATGGTGAAACAGTTTCAACGGTTGACCCTGACGCCCGCATAATGAGAACAAACGGCGATGGAAGGGCGCTTGACGCTTGCTACAACGTTCAGGCGATCGCCGATAACGAACACAGCCTTGTCATTGAG
This sequence comes from Clostridiales bacterium, assembly GCA_015655075.1. GTDB lineage: Bacteria > Bacillota > Clostridia > Lachnospirales > Lachnospiraceae > Anaerocolumna. Next base: position 49,359 of record JAATFT010000097.1, read on the forward strand.
TTTGAAGTCACGACAGACGCAAACGAGAGCGGTAAATTGTCCGTAATGACGGAACCTGCCAAGG
>JAATFT010000073.1 GCA_015655075.1 Clostridiales bacterium
ATATGAATAGACATCCACAAAATGGTTAAACTATAAATGAACACAAAATTCGACAAGAGAAATACATATTTAATTCCTGCCAAAAGCAATGGTATTCATCATGATACTTCAGCTTTGGACACAGAAAAATTTACGCCCTCTACTTGTTATGCGTTATTACATCTAAAATTGATAATATTTGATGTGATTGATTAAAAACGGTCTGGTATTCTTTGCTATCGGTGTTCGTAGGTTTTGTTATTAATGGGATCATTATGCAGGAAGCATCAAAATTATTTAATGTAATCTTAATAGTCAATGACTCAACCTTCTTCTTTTGTTTTCTTTTCCCTGTGATACCTCCGGCAATGCCACCAGCACCTCCAAATATTGCGCCGCTTATTAATGCCTGTCCTATTCCTCCGCTTATTACAAGACTATCATTTTCTAACAGTTCATAATTAAGTAAATCTTCAAAATTAAAACAATCATTAGTTCCCACCTTATTTGATTTATTACCTAATGTTGAAAGACCCAAAGTGCTTATCGCCATACTAGTTTTAAATAAGGTTTTGCCCAATCCATCTTTTTTACCATTAGCAACTATCTTGCCTTTTATTTTAAAAAGTTTGTTGTTTTCATCAACTTGGATAGGTCCAATTATTTTTGTTGCATGAAATGAATTATGTTTAAATAGAATAGATTCTGATTTAGTCGGTAAGATAGCAGCACTGTAATAGGAATCAATAATTATTTTGCATTCATCTATTTTATTTCCTGTACATTTGTGTAATTCCTTGATTGCCGCAATTTTATTGTTTGGATAGATAGAATAAATTTCTTGAAGAATCGAATCCATTGAAGATTGAGTTTCAGCAAAAAGAGACTCTTGAGATGCTATAGGATAGCCGCAGTTTGGGCAACTGCTTGCCTTATCAGATATCTCTTTATTGCATTCCGGACAGTTTATCAATGCCATGGTGAAACCTCCCTATGTAATATTTTACTTTTATCATAGGAGTTTTGGACTAATTTGTCAATGTAAAAAATAAAGCCCCATGCAATAAATGATGCTAAGCTGAGGAGCCTAGCAAGGCTATTTTAACATAATAAGAAAAATTAATACAATCATGCATACAGTTTCTTCCTATAAAATATGTATACTTATGCATATAGTAATCCCCTATATAAATTGATATAGGGGATAAATTTTAATATCATGGAATAACTCATGGAAGAACTTTTTTACAAAATGCTGTAAGCGTTGATTTTTCGTAAGCTCCCGACGGGATTCGAACCCGAGACCTCTACCTTACCAAGGTAACGCTCTACCGGCTGAGCTACGGGGGCAATGGTGTACTTTAATATAATTTCTTCAGTACCTTGTTTAATTTAAGCTTGATTCGCTGCAGGGCATTGTCAATTGACTTGGGATCCTTCTTTAGCTTGTCCGCTATTTGCAAATAGGAAAAATCAGATAAATACAGTTCCAAAACATCTTTTTCGAATTGGCTTAAATGCCTTACGAGTTCATATTCTAACATATTAGTACTCTCTTTGTCAATAATTAATTCTTCCGGATTGGAGATTTTGTTTTGATACATTAAATCAACAAGGGATTCCTTATCTTCGTGGTCTGCATATTCACTGAAAGCAGGAGTATATAGGGATACGTAAGTATTCAGGGGCAGGTTTTTCTTTCGGTTGGAGGCTTTTATAGCGCTGTATATCTGTCTGGAAATGCATAAATCCGCAAAGTTATGGAAGGAATTGTCCTTATCAGGATTATAATCCCGTATGGCTTTATAAAGACCAATCATACCTTCCTGGATCAGATCATCTTTATCGCCGCCGATTAAGAAGAGGGCCTTAGCTTTCTTCCGTACCAGATTTTTATAGCGGTTGAGCATATAATCCATGGCATCCGGGTCACTGTTACGGATTAAGTTGATAATATCCTCATCCGATAAAGCATCCATTTTTTCTTTAAGCATATTATCTTCCACCTTCCATAAAATTATTAATATAGGATATTACCCTGGGCATACGGTATTATTGATATAAGACGGCTGTCCCGGGTATAGGGTATTGTTAACAGGAGAATTCTGTTCCGGGAAGACGGCTTCCAGACATAAAAAGCCATATATCCCCGGCAGGCATCATTATTTCATTATGAAATTAATTTTTTAATAAGTTCAATTTGTATGGACATAATACCAAAACCACCAAGCATACCGGTAATGAAACGCCGCTTGTTGGCAGAGGGTTTGATTTTACAAGCCTGAAGCAGCCAGTCTGTAGCCATGCAAAGGCAGCCCAAAATGGAAAGGATACCGTTAAAACCAAATAGTATATAGCCTGGAACTGCCAGAAGATACCCTGATATAACTCCGGTACATCTTGCACATACCGGCATCTGATAACCTTTTAAAAAGAAACTGCGTTCCGGAAACTGATGACAGCCGGTCCGTTCTCCCCAAGCCATCCATTTACGCCATATTTGATAGGTTTTCTGTGACTGTATGGAGTTTTCTTCAATCTTTTTCATAAACGAATCATACCCTGAATTTTCTGCCGCATTGATTACATACCCAGAATGCTTTTCTGGAGGTATGACCTTCTCCCATGCCGCATAAGCCGCATATCCAGCCAATAGGACCCAATATTAAATAGCCACAGCAGCCTTTAAAGAAACCAAACCCTTTTTGACGGGTTTCAACCTCTTCAATAATATGACAATTATCAGAACCACATGAGGGACATCTCATTTTATATCCTCCTATAATATAAAATAGCATTTATTCAGTATCTAAAATATCTTGGTAACTCCAATTTAGTTTCCGAGAGTACTCATAATAGTCTTGCAGAAACCAAGATGGCTAATAATTAAGCTTTTATCTGTAAATTATTGTATTTTTATTGAATGAAATTATCATATACAGTTTAGCATAGGTATATTTAATTTTCAATAATTATGCATTTTATTTTTGTGTTTGTTTGTGCTTCTATAGTAATCAGGCAAATTCAATAAAACAATTATCTTCTATTTTCATTAATTTAATTAATAATAGTGAATATTAAGAGCATAATTTATAAAATTCAATAATAAAATTTAAATTTATATTGATTTTATACGAAAAAAAGGTACAATTATAGTATTAAAATGAAAGATATATACAAAATGTCAATAGTTATATTATATGTATATAAAATGATTAGTTAAATAATTTATTGATATATTTAAAATGTTTATTTAAAATTTATATTTTTATAGGGGAACAGGATGAGGATTAAAGTTAAAAATTTAGCAAATATATTAAATTTATCACCTTCGACAGTGGCATTGGTACTCAATAATAAGCCTGGTATCAGTGAAGTAACAAGAAACAGGGTGTATCAGGCAATAAAAGAATTGGGTTATGAGGAACTCATTATGACTGAGAATGTTGAAAGGCCGGAGGATATTTCGATTATAGGAGTTGAGAATATGTCACTTTCTGAAATGGCGGATCCGCCGCTAACAACGGTTCAGATTCCAAAACATATGATTGTGTTATTGCTGCCAATACAATAATAGATATTAATAAAGAACCCAGGGATATCATGAAAATTGGAGTAGGAACCAATTTAATTGCTCGGAAAAGAGTAAAGTGTTTAAACTAACATAAGAGAAAGGAGTACCGATGCAATGAAGCTTTTGAAAAAACTAAAAATTAAAGACCAAATTTTATTGGCAATGATTATAGGAACATTGTTATCGAGTACTTTATTGGGAACGATAATATATAATATTTCTAAAACAACGATAGAAAATAATTATAAAAATTCCCATACCTATAATCTGCAGGTATCAAGTAATATTATCGACATTCAGCTAAAAAGTATTATCGAATTGGGAAGAAGCGTTTTGACAAATGATACCTTTATAAAAGCGTTAACCAGTGAAGAAAACAATAAGAGCGGCAGATATTTCTCCAGTATTAACAGTCTGACCATTAATCGTACCATTAGTGAAATAGCCTCCCATGATGTATTGGTTGACGGAATTTCCATTGTAAACGAACAAGGGAATGTGCTTTTTTTCTCAAAGAGAAGTATTCCAAGCGGTTACTACAGATATTATTATTCAAAAGATAATTTTCTGGAAGAAGAGTGGGTGCAAAAGGCACGTGAAGCTAAGGGCAAGGAAGTTTTTTACGGTTATAATGTGCTGATTCCCGATCAGGAAGGTGACACCATCTCTTATGTGAAGAATTTAATCAATCCAAGTACAAGAATATCAATGGGATTTATGGTGGTTAATATTAGTAAAAAGTTATTGGATAAAGCTTTTGGAACTTTGAAAGAAGGTTATGTTACGAACCGGTATATGATCATTGATGAAAACAGTATTTATCCAAGTGTTTATTTTAATGGAGACCAACCCGCTAAAAATATTATTTTAGAAGACTATTTAAAGAAGGATAAGAAAAGCGGATATCTTTTTAGCAGTTACTTAAATGAATCAACGGGATGGATGGCAGTTAACGTAATCGAAAAAGAAGAACTCAGGCGTGACAGTGCCTATATCGGAGGAGTCATTCTGGCTGCGGTTTTCATCTTAATACTGATAAACATTTATATATCAAGAAAAATTTCTAATCAGATCAGCAAACCCCTGAATATTCTGGAAAAGACAATAGAAGCAGTTGGAGAAGGCAACAGACACATTGAAGATGAATTTGATAATAGTGAGATAGGGGAAATAGGTAATAAATTCAAGGAAATGGTTAACAATAACCTGGAATTAAGAGAACGGCTCTTAAATGCCCAATTAAATGAACGGGAAGCAGAATTACTGCTGCTTCAGGCTCAGATTAATCCTCATTTTTTATATAACACACTGGATTCCTTATATTTTATGGCCATCATCAAACAGGATGACGACATTGCAAAAATGGTTCTTGCCCTTTCTAATACCTTTAAACTGAGTTTAAATAAGGGGGATAAATTTATAACAGTACGAGATGAAATCAACCGGATAAAAGAGTATATGACAATACAGAATATGCGTTATAACAATAAATTTGAATTAATACTTGACCTTGAACAAATGGAAAATTATAAAATAATAACTTTTATTTTGCAGCCCTTTGTTGAAAATGCCATGTATCATGGCTTGGAAGCGAAAATCGGAAAGGGATATATTAAGATAGAAGGCAGCTGTAAGGAAGATAAATTATACTTTACAATAAAAGATAATGGTATTGGTATTGCAGATCTTTCCGTACTGCATACAGGATATGGTATTAATAACGTGAAAGAACGTATTAAATTATTTTATGGTGAAGAATATGGTGTTTCTTTTGCCAGTGAACCAAATGTCGGTACAACGGTAACCATTGTTGTACAAGCCAGGAGTTAGTGTGAAAAATAGGTGTAACATTATTTTCACCATCCTGATTTGCATGCACGCCGTGGCGCGCAGATAGGAATTAAGGGGGTAAGTTTCATGTATAAGTTGGTAGTGATTGATGATGAGTTTATTGTAGTAGAAGGAATTAAAGCTATAATAGCCAGAATGAAACTCGGCTTTGAAATAGTTGGCTTCGCTTATGACGGTATTACTGCTTTGGAAGTAATAAGGGATACCAAACCGGATATCGTGATTACAGACATCCGGATTCCCGGGATGGATGGCTTGTCCCTGATTGAAGAGTCGAAAGAAATTCTTCCTGATACGGCATTTATTATTATCAGTGGTTACAATGAATTCGAATACGCCAGAAGGGCGTTAACTCTTGGTGTTAAGGGATATGTCGATAAGCCTATTACCATGGAGAAGTTAAGCGAAGTTTTATCCCTGGTAGAAAAAGAATTTGAAGGCCATGAAAAGGCTATTATGGAGAAACAGGAAAACCTTGCAGTAAAGCAGGCCTTAAATGCCCATATGGATCAGTTGATCCATGGTATTATACGGGAAGAAACAGATATAGTAAAAGAGCAGTCAGAAAATATCATAAGTGTAATCAGAAACCAAAGTTATACCATTGAGGAATATAAAAACGAATGCTTTAAATTCCTGTGCGTTACCTTAGGTGTATTTTTAGAGCAGAAAAAACAATATGAGAGGGATAATTTAGTCTCCTATAAAGACATTGAGGAAATGGAAACTTATGAAGAAATAAGCCAATATGTAAGAGATATTGTTATAAAAATAGCAGAAAGAATAGAAGCAAGCAAGTCCGGCAGCAGTCACAGAATAATAATACAATTATTGGATTTTATAAAGTTAAACTATAATAAAGATATCGGTCTGAATGAACTGGCAGATATGGTAAATATGAATCCGGCTTATTTAAGTGTTTTATTTAAAGATGAAGTTGGAATGACTTATATAAAATATTTAACCCAGGAACGGCTAAATCATGCCAAAGAGTTATTGTTAAAAGGTCATAAAGTTATGGAAGTTAGTGAAATGGTTGGATATAATGACTATCATTATTTTTGCAATATTTTCAAGAAAAATATTGGTCGGAAGCCCAATGAATTTAAGGGGCGTATAAGAAAAAAGTAAAAGTGCAATTATTTTGATAAAAATCTATAAAAATTATACAAATTATAAGAAATTAAAGACTATAAAAAAAACATAATTGTGATATTGTATATGTATAGAAAAAATTCCGGAAGATTCTATAAGCAATCAACAAAACAACGTAAAGTATTTAGAAAACAGGGGGTCCAAAATGAAAAAGCGTATTTTATCAATTTTATTAATTACAACTATGATTGCAGTAATGCTTACCGGATGCGGCGGTAAAAAAACAGAGCCATCCACAGGAGAGACAAATTCAGGAACAGATACAACCACAGACATTGCAGCAGACACAACAGACACAAATGCGGCAGCCGGGGATGATAAACAGATAGCTAAAAAAATTAAAATTTTATCTATTTGGGCTGAAGACAAAGATAATGGTAAATTAATTACAGATTTAACGAAAAGATATATAAGTGATGTTAATCCGAATTTTGAATATGAATTCGAATTAGTATCGGCAGATAATTTAAAACAAAAAATAGCAACTTTGGTGGCATCTGATGATTTGCCGGATGTATTCGTATATGAATCAGGAAAACCAATTGTTGATTTAATTGAAGCAGATAAGCTTCTGGATGTAGGTAAAGCTCTTGAGGATTTAGGCGTTGCAGATATGCTTGATGAAGGTGCGGTATCCTTATTGAAAACCTTATCAGGAACCGATGAGTTATATGATTTGCCTCTTGGTATGAACGTAGAAGGCTTCTGGTATAACAAAGCGCTTTTTGAACAAGCCGATGTAGAAATCCCAACTACCTGGGAGGATTTTGAAGCTGCCTGTGCAAAATTACAGGCAGCCGGAATCCAGCCTCTGACAGCAGGTGGCGCAGATAAATGGCCGGTTACCCGTTTAATCAATGCTTATGTTATGAGAAGTATGGGCGTTGATGCAATGCAAAAAGCAGCAGACGGAGAAGCAAAATACACTGACGCAGGATATGTTGCAGCGGCTGCAAAGATTCAGGATCTGGCTTCCAAAGGATATTTTGGGGAAGGTGTAACAACAGTAGACCAAAATACGGCAGGTAATATGTTATTATCAGGTGAAGCAGCAATGTTTTATAACGGAAGCTGGTTTACTGAGGCACTTACTGCAGATACAAATCCTGCAGGAGCAGACGGAATCGGATTCTTTAATATCCCGGTTGTAGATGAAGCAAAAGGTACAATTACGGAGTACTCTATGAACTGCGGTAACATCCTTGCGTTAGATAAGAGTAAGTATGATGAAGGAACAGCCGGCTGGTTGAAGTATATGGTCGAAAATATCGGTAATGAAGCAATGACACAATTTGGTGCAGTGAAAGGTTATAAATACGATGTTGCCGGTGAGCTTAGCACATATTCACAAATAGTTGCAGATGAGTTAGCAAAAGTATCAAAAGCAAGCACCTGGTTTGAAGCGGCTATGAACAGTGAAACATCAACGGTTGCCCAGGATAATGTTCAAACCCTGATCAATGGTGATGCAACTCCACAAGAATACATGCAATCCATCCAGGATGCATACGACGGAAGCCTGGAATAAATTCAGTATAAAAAGTGAAGGAGCAATAGGTGATTCTTTATACTATTGCTCCCGTTTTTAAGATAAGAAAAATAGAAACTGATCGCTCTATTAAGCAGAAAAGTGGGTAGATGAATGAAGAGAGTATTAGGTAATAAAAAAGCCATTGCATTATTCGTTATACCGGCACTGATCTTATATACAGTAATTGTTATTTTACCGGTTATCTGGTCAGTATACTATTCACTGTATGAAGGTTCACCGGGATTAAAATGGGAATTCGCCGGTTTAGATAATTACAAAAGGTTATTTAAAGATAAAAATTTTATTGCTGCACTTGTCGTTAACTTAAAATACATTGCAATCGTTATGGCCGGACAGGTAGGTTTAGGATTAGGTCTGGCATTGTTCTTCCGGTTCTGGTTGAAAAACTTTAAAAATATAATAAGAACACTGGTATTTTTCCCGGTTGTATTACCTACCGTAGCAGTAGGACAATTATTTGTAAAGATTTACGAAATTCAGCCAAACTATGGTTTATTGAATAGTATTTTATCAAATATTGGACTGCAGAAATTAGTACAGCCTTGGATTGGGCAGGCTTCTACCGCATTAGGAGCATTAAGCGCGATGGATATCTGGGTTGCCATGGGATTTTATTCTGTTATTTTTTATGGTGCCTTGCTTGATATTCCGGGTGAAATAATTGAAGCGGCAAAAATTGATGGCTGTAATGCAGTCAACTTATTTAAGAGTATTTTAGCACCCTTGCTGCGTCCTATTATTATTACCTGTCTGGTATTTAGTTTTACAGGGACAGTAAAGATGTTTGAATCAGCGTTGGCATTGACAAAGGGCGGACCTGGTAATGCAACAAAATCCTTGTCCATGTATATGTATAATGTTTCGTTTTCCTATGGAAAAGTCGGATATGGAAGTGTAATTGCAGTATTTATTTTCTTACTGTGTATCGCAGGTTCCGGAATTATTAATAGATTTGATAAGAAAAATTGAGGAGGAGGAGATAGGCAATGAAAAGAGATAAAATTAAACTTAAGTCCATATTGATTAACCTGTTTACAACTGTATTAGTTATTGTTGAAGTCTATCCTATCTTCTGGATGGTTACTGCTTCACTGAAACAACCCGCTGAATTTGTTAATAAACCGGCTTATGCGTTAAATGACGGATTTTATATAAAGAACTATATAGATGCCTGGACCAGAGGCAATATGGCAACTTTCTTTAAAAATAGTTTGATTAATACTTTGGCCGCACTGATATTTATCGTTTTTTTCTCTGTAACCGTTGGTTTTGCAGTAACAAAAATGGACTGGAAATACAAAGATAAAGTGGCCAAATATTTTGGAATAGGTATTATGGTACCAATTGCTACGGCGTTGATTCCTTTATTTCAGATTTATAATAAATTGAATTTGATTAACACAAGAACCAGTTTAATTCTTGCTTATATAGCTTTCGGCTTATCCCTGTCTATTTACCTGATAACCGGATTTTTAAGATCCCTGCCGGATGAAATATTGGAGGCGGCGGTTGTAGATGGCTGTGGTATTTATAAATTAATGTGGAATGTTGTAGTCCCTCTTATGAAAAATGCCATTGTAACCGTATTAGTCCTGCAATTTTTCTTTAAGTGGAATGATCTGTTATTTTCCATGACCTTTATCAATGACACCAAATTAAAAACAATACAAACTGGTTTATTATATTTTCAGGATGAATTCGGTTCTAAGAACTGGGGAGCTATTTTTGCCTCTGTTTCCATGAGTGTAATTCCTATGCTGATATTATATATGATTTTAAATAAAGCAGTTATCGAAGGTATGACGGCAGGTGCCGTTAAGGGCTGATTACAGTAAGCAGATGGGAGCTAAAATGAAAGATTATGAAGAAAGTATCAGGAACTATATACTGAAGAATATCCCCCAGGTGCTAAAAAGTCCGGTGGGTTTTATTAAATATCCGTTCATTGATCCGGGTTCTGTCTATGACGGCAATGTATGGGATTGGGATACCTATTGGTCGGTATATGGGCTGCTTAATCTTATGGATAGCTATGAAAGTACGGATATGCAGGAACAAATAATCAGGCATGCAAAAGGGAATATATATAATTTCTTAGATCATCAATTAGAAGACGGTTACATTCCCATGATGATAGAAGTTGGAAAATGGCAGGAACCCTATTTGAACATGAAACATAAAGAAGGGGTATTAATGAATATGCATAAACCTTTTTTATGTAATCAGATTTGCTTGATCAGTGATTATATGGCTGACTATAAATGGATAAAAAGCGGCATCGATAAACTTGAAAAGTATTTTCAATGTTATTATAAAAATTATTATTTTGAAAATTGCGGGCTTTTTGTATGGTGTGACGACATTATGATTGGGATGGATAATGATCCGGCGTCTTTTGGAAGACCTAAATTCTCCACTGCCAATATTTTCTTAAACAGTTTTATGGTAACAGAACTCCGGGCAATGGCTAAAATTCTGAATGTATTTGAGAGTGATTGCCTAAAGGCAGCGGATTATCTGGCAAAAGCAGATCAATTAATTGAATCCATACAAAAAGAATGCTGGGACAAAAGAGACAAATTCTTTTACTCAGCAGATGTGGCCATTAAAACCAGAAAATTTGACTGGTTCCATGAAGGGTTGGGTGTTTTCTGGAATACACTGCCGATTAAAGTCCGTGTATGGTCCGGATTTATCCCCATGTGGGCAGGATTTGCCACGAAAGAACAAGCAGCTGATATGGTAAAACATATATTTGATAAAGATACCTTTTCAAGTGATTATGGTATTACCACCTTGGCAAAGGATGAAAAGATGTTTGATTTGTCTGTGACAAATAACCCGTCTAACTGGCTGGGGCCTGTCTGGTTAGTTGCCAACTATGTGGTTTTCAGGGGTCTTTTGAATTATGAATATGAAAAGGAAGCAAAAATCCTGTGTGAAAGAACGCTGAAATTATTAGGCGGTGACTTAGAAAAAACAGGAAGCCTCCATGAATATTACAATCCTTTTACCGGAGAACCAATTATGAACGGCGGATTTATAAATTGGAATATACTTGCGATTAATATGGTTGATGAATTAAACGGTAAAGCACCGATGAAAGTAACAAAATAGATTATTGTAAGCGGGGCTGCTGCAGATTCTTTGCGGCAGACCTTATTTAATACTTTTTCAAGAAGGATGGGAAAAATAATGGATCAGGCAATAAAAACAAAAGTTGAAAAATGGGATGTTTTCGAAGTGGTTTTAAAAGGTAATAAAGACAAAAACCCATTTACGGATTATGCTGTCAGAGGAACATTTACCGGGGAAAATGAAACGAAAACGATTGATGGTTTTTATGATGGAGACGGTATTTACCTTGTAAGATTTATGCCTTCCTTTGAAGGAAATTATACCTATATTATAGAAGGCTCCTTTTCCAAGGAACGGTATAAGGGAAGCTTTGAAGCAGTTTCGCCTGCAGAAGGTAACCATGGACCGGTTCGGGTTGCTTTTAAGTATCACTTTGCCTATGAAGACGGAACACCTTATTATTCCATAGGAACAACCTGTTATGCCTGGACCCATCAGTCTCTTCCTATGCAGGAACAAACCTTGGAAACCTTAAGAAAAAGTCCGTTTAATAAGATAAGGTTCTGTATTTTTCCAAAACATTATGATTATAACTTATATGAACCTTTAACCTATCCCTATGAAGGAACCCCCTGTGATATTTCAGCTTTATCCAAAGAAAATTTCCTGGAATATAAACCCTCCAATCCCGAAAATAAATGGGATTTTAAATGTTTTAATCCAAAGCATTTCCAAATAATCGAAAGCAGGATTAAGGATTTAATAAAACTGGGAATTGAAGCAGACCTTATCTTAATGCATCCTTACGACAGATGGGGATTTTCAGAAATGGATGAAGAAAGCAATGCTTTCTATATAAATTATATAATTGCAAGATTTTCAGCTTATCGTAATGTGTGGTGGTCACTTGCCAATGAATATGACTTGTGTGAAAAAAAGACCATAAAAGACTGGGAAGAATATGCTGATATCCTATGTAAAAAAGATCCCTACCACAGACTCCGGTCGATACATAACTGTAAGAACATTTATGATTTTACAAGACCCTGGGTAACCCATTGCAGTATCCAAAGAACTGAAATCTACCTCTCGGCCGCTAATACAAAAGCATGGAGAGAACAATATGGTAAACCGGTAGTCCTAGATGAAGTGGGATATGAAGGAAATATCAATTATTCATGGGGGAATCTTACCGCCGAAGAAATGGTAAGACTATTTTGGACAGCCACTATCCGGGGCGGTTACCTCGGTCACGGCGAAACCTATATGAATCTTAATGATAAATTGTGGTGGTCCCACGGAGGAGTCCTTTATGGTGAATCTGCCCCCAGACTTAAGTTTCTCCATGATATTCTGTGCGAAGTACCGGGTCTCGGCTTAGAACCGGCAGAAATCAAAAAATGGGAAGAAAACAGCGCAACCGCAGCCCATCCGGGTTACCGTAATAAATACTACCTATTCTACACCGGCCATACCCGTCCCGGCTTCAAAGAATTTGAATTTACTCCCGGCAAAAATTACGAAGTAGAGGTAATAGACACCTGGAACATGACCATAGAAAACAAAGGCACCCACACAGGAAAATTCCGTATTTCCCTCCCCAGCCGCGAATACATGGCAATAAGGATAATTGAAATCGGACTGCAAAATAAAACGAAAGGCAAGAAATGTAATGGTATTAAATAGGTAATTGCGAAATTATATAGTTTTCTGAATATACCATACAATTAATACGAATTTCATAGCTTCCGTTGCCTTTCGGGCAAGATTCAGCTCTGAAATTGTATTAATTGCATGGTATATAGGGGAAAAAGCTTTATGTTTCGAACAGCTGCGTCCTTTATTAAAGTTATTAAAGTAATAGGCGGTTTAAATGACAGGCCCCTATTAATAAAATCAGATATGATACAAAAGAATGACAGGCAGGGCGGCATCCTGATAGTGAGTTCACACACAGCTAAAACCACAGAGCAGCTGGAACAGCTTAAAGATTTGGATTATATTACATTTATTGAATTTAACTCAGATCTGGTACTTCAGGATAAATTGGAAGAGGAAGTCAACAGGGTTGTTGATAAAGCCACCCAATTGATTCCGGGAGGCATTACAGTGGCTGCTTATACAAAGCGTACAGTACTTACCTTAGAAGATGATACACCGGAACAGGCGCTGCTTCGGTCTGTGAAAATTTCAGAAGCAGTACAGGCACTTGTCGGCAGATCAACAGTACAGCCAAGCTTCGTCATTGCCAAGGGAGGGATTACTTCCAGTGACGTGGGGGTTAAGGCTTTGCAGGTTAAAAAAGCCCTTGTATTAGGACAGATAAAGCCCGGCATCCCTGTTTGGAAAACAGACGCCACAAGTAAATTCCCTGGTATTCCTTATATTATATTTCCGGGAAATGTAGGTGAAAAGAACACATTAAAAGAAGTAGTTGAAATATTACAACCTGCCAACCCGGGTTTTACGCCTGAAAATACAGGCAGAAAGGAATTTAACATGAAATTATGTACTTTACACACAACAGACAAATTTATGGAATTGATGTCAGAGCCATTTACTAAACCGTTCCTTAAGGAACATCCTGAAATTGAGCAGATGGATATTACGGATAGTTCCCTTATTAAGGAAACACAGGCGGCAGGCTATGCAACCCCGGCAGTGGCAAGGAGGATGTATAATTACATGATGTGTGCCGCAGATGCCGGTGCGGATGCAATTCTGGTAACCTGTACCTCTGTAAATACTGTGACGAAAGCGATAAGAAGCATGATTCCTATTCCGGTTATCAGCATTGAAGAACCGGTAGCGCAAAAGGCAGTAAAAGCCGGAAAAAGAATAGGAATTCTATCATCCCTTGCAACCAGCGCACAACCGGTTAAACAGACAATATTAGAGGAAGCCGCAAAAGCAGGGAAAGAAGCAGAGGTCAGGATTCAGGTAGCAGACGGTGCTTTTGAAGCTTTAATGGAGGGCAGCAGGGCACTTCATGATGAAAAAGTCCGTGAGGCCCTGGCTGAACTAGTGAATGAAGTGGACATAGTTGTATTTGCCCAAATATCTATGGCGTTGGTAGAACATCCGGAATATAAAATTCCCGTACTGAAATTTGGCCGGTTAAGTTATGAGGCTGCAAGAGAAGCTATGCTTGCTTCAAAATTAAAATAGGAGATGAACACTATGAGAAAAGTAATTATTTCTTTAGCACCAATTCCAGGACCTGCTGCTTCCATTAATATAGAAGCTGTGGCAGAAGATATAGCGAAAAGTATCGATGCAGGTGCAGGTATGTGCCATATTCATTGCAAAGACAGAGAAGGTGTACTTACACCGGATATTACCGTGCTTACAGAACTTTTTGAAACAATTACTGCAAAGAGGGATGTGGTTGTACAGGCTTCTACCGGCGGCGTTTCTGATATGAACATAAAAGAAAGGTGTAATCCGCTAAACTATGACAAAGTAGAAAGTGCTTCTTTAAATGGAGGCACCACTAATTTAGGGGAAGCGGTTTATATAAACTCCTTTGAGGATATCCGCTATTGTGCCAGGACCTGCTATGAGAAACAGATATTGCCTGAAATTGAAGTATTTGATATTGGAATGATTCATAATATCAACCTAGTGAGAAAGGAAATTCCGTTCTGTGATCCGGTTCTTTTTAATCTTGTATTTGGACATAAGGGCGGCATGCAGCCTACGGTAGAAGCTTTGGCAGCTTTTCGCTCCTTCGTACCACAGGACTGTCTGTGGGGAGTCACTCATTTTGGCCGTGATAACTGGACATTTCTTGCCGCAGCCATTGCCATGGGGGCAGCGGTTGTACGGATCGGATTCGAAGACAGCCCTTATTTAGAGGATGGCACCAATGCTTTGTATAATTATCAGGTAGTTGAGAAACTTGTAAATCTGATACGGGCTATGGGACTTGAACCTGCAACGCCGGAGGATGCCAGAAAAATATTGAATATTGCACCGAAATATTAAAAAAATTAAATCATGGTACGAATGTCAAAAGACCAATTTAGGCATTGAAATGAATACCGTTTAAATTTTAAAATCAGAAAAGGAGAAGAATTATGTCTGCCAGTAATAAAAAATCAATACCGGATACCCTTGATTTAGCAGGAAGAGCAGGGATTGCCCTCAATGCAATGATAGGTGTTGCAGATGAAGATAAAGGTTATATACCATTCTTCAGCGGCTACTTTGCATCAGATCCTGCATGGATGAGCCACGGCAACTGGGATTATGGTTCAAGCCACGGACGGCTTGTAGATTCCATGACCTTGGTAAGGGCCATGACAGGTACACAGGAAGGAAGAGAAATTGAAAATCACTACAAAGAAAATCTTCTTACTTTTTTTAAAAAAGATGGGTTAAGTTACAGACATAATAACTTTACGGAAGAATTTGTAAAATCCTGTGATTCGAGATTTGAAGACAGTGCCTCCATGATCGACCAAAGGGCTGTTTTATTGGGACTTACCACCTGGTTTATCGATACCGGAGATGAAGCAATTAAAGAGCGGGCGGATCAGCATGTTGCGGCATTAAAGCGGATTGCAAGAAAAGAAAGAACCTCCTGGTATTATCCTGCCTCTGAATATACAGAACATGGGTGGCCCTCCTTTGATGCGGTGGTTACAAGGCTTTGCCCGGATCCCTGTGCTATGTGGGGAAGACAGGTAAATCCTTTGATTCGTTATCATCAGAATACAGGAAATCAGGATGCACTGGAATTATGTGAAAATTTTGTTTCTAATATTGTATACAGAAGCGGAGCATTTGGAGAAGACGGAAGCTTTAATGCAGGCCTGGGGTACCGGAACGGGCATTTCCACACCAGAATGGGAACCATTGCCTCTCTTGCCAGATATGCAGAATTTACCCATGATGCATTTTTAATGAATTGGGTAAAAAGGTGTTACGACTGGGGCCTTTCAAAATGTACTACCTTTGGCTGGACACCCGGTGATTTAGAGGATCAGGGATATGAACATGAAACCTGTACTTTAGTGGATGCCATAGGTACGGCCATCACCCTGGCGAAAAACGGCTACCCGGAATATTGGGGCAGGGCAGAACGGTTTTTGCGTAACCAGCTGACCGAAGCACAGCTTCTTGACACCGGCTGGATTAAACAGTCCGATACCAAGGAAAATGATATCCCGAAAGAAAAAACTTATTATAAAGTTGCAGACAGATTAAGAGGCACCTTTGCCGGATATTCTGCGCCAAATGATTTCGTATACAGCGGAATGAAAGGACGGGGACATATTATGGATGTCCAGGTTTGCTGTGTTGCCTCCGGTGCCAGGGGACTTTATAATGGCTGGAATAATATTGTAACGGAAGAAAGAGGAAGAGTAAGCGTCAACATGCTTCTTAACAAGGCGTCCCAATGGGTGGATGTATACAGTTACCTTCCTCATGGAGGTAAATTAGAAATAACAGCCAAAACCGACATCAAAGAATTATGTGTAAGAATTCCGGAATATGTACCTTACGGTGCGGTAACCATTAAGAGGATTTTTAATGGTGAGGTAAAAACCATAAGTGCAAGAGAACTTCCCTGGATTAAGAATTATTTCTTAAAACTTCAAAATGTCAGGAATCAGGAAGAAATTGAAGTGGTATTTCCGGTCATAATGAGAAAAACAGTGGAAACTGCCGTAGATGATGTGTTTGAAACAAATTGGGCCGGAGATAACGTAATAAGCATATCCCCAGGCGGAGAATACTATCCCCTTTATAAAGATATCAAACTTCCGGACAAAATACCGCAGCGAAAAGAACCTCTTTATATGGGCAGTACAAAGGATTTTGATTAATACAAATTTTAATTTGCACCAGAATCAGGGATAAAGGAGATGTTTTTATGACAGAGATTAAAAAGCCCTGGGATAATGGGAAATTAAAAGTAAGAATCCTGACCACAGGTGTCTATAGCTTTATCGGAGATATAAAAGGCAAAAATGAAATAGCAGTTGTACCCAAAAAACGCCCGGACGGTGGCAATGACTGGGTGCTTGTAATAAAATAGCCGTAACTATTCAGCCGTACCTCCTGAAAGTTACAATTTATCCGCTATGGGCTGCATTATTTCTTTTGAGTAAATACATCCGCAGTAATCCTGCCGGTAAAGCTGATATTCTCTGGAAAGTTCAATGGAACGCTTATATCCGTTCTTTTTCTTAAAATCGGCTCCCAGGTAAGGAATATCATATTTTTTAGATAATCGTTCCCCGATTTCATTGAGTTTGGCAGCATTTTTATAAGGGCTTATGGAAAGGGTGGTGGTAAAATAATCAAAAACTTCCTTTTTTGCTAATTTGGCGGTTTCCTCAAGGCGGAGTTCATAACAGCGAAAACAGCGTTCACTGCCTTCCGGGGACAGTCCCAGGCCCTTTGCCAGCTTATAAAAACGGTCCGGTTCGTAGATGCCCTGCCGAAAATGAACCGGATTTTTTACCGGCAGTTCACGGATCAGGCGCTGCTGCTCCTCAATACGCCTGTGATATTCCTCCTCATAGGCGATATTGGGATTATAATAATATATAGTAATATGAAAGAACTGGGTCAGATACTCCAATACATAACTGCTGCAGGGCCCGCAGCAGCTGTGCAGCAGTAAGCTGGGCGTAATACTGTCATGAACCAGTTCAGAGAGCAGCTTATCCATTTCTTTTTGGTAATTTCTTTGTATATTCATAAAGAACCTCCAGCGTGTACAAAAATATTTATATTATTAAAGAATTTATATTTTTTAAAAATTTAAAATTAAGCTTGATTTTCTTCATGGAATATTATATTATATAACTGCTGTGAAAATCAACAGGAATTTCACAGGAAGATAATCGAGGCGTGGCTCAGTTTGGCTAGAGCGTTGCGTTAGGGACGCAGAGGTCGCAAGTTCAAATCTTGTCGCCTCGATTTTTTTATTATAAAAGAGAAAGAAAGCAGATGCGACAAAGCAGATTAGAATCCATTCAACCCGGTACAAGCATTTTTCAAACACCTCTAGGGCGTGTCTGAAAAGTTAAATATGTGCATATTTGCACGAAAAGAAAACCTACGTATGCCAGTACGTGGGTTTTCTTTAGGCTAGCTGCCTTTATTATTTTGGTCTAACCATTCTTTTTCCCTTTAATTTCCTTTGACTTTCCTATATAAGCTCTGTATAATGAATCTATATTCTCGAACAAACGTTCTTTTTGATTATAAGTAGAGGGATGATCTATTATGTTTGATACTTCATTTTCAGTCGATTTTCCATCCGATAATGCCAAAAGCGGTATTCTTTATTCCAAACTGGAGACCGCAGTTATTGCTTCTTTTAATGCCGCCGGCAAAATTAAACCCCTATATTTTCAATACACGGATTTATATGGCGATGACAGCAGCATTAAGATCGAAAATGTTCTCTCATCAAAAGAGGACCACTACGCCGGCCTTCCCGTCATTATTTATTCCTGTGTGGCTGTTGTTCAAAACAAAAGATTGCAGTGCAAACTGCGGTATCATATAATAGAACACTATTGGGAAATATTATATTAGAGCGTGTTTGAAAAATAAACATATCAAATCCCGGCATGCAAAAATTCCCGGCAAAAGCTCCATTAAAACCGTTCCAGATTTTGTTCCAGACTTAATTGATAATCTGCAAAGCGTTCTAATATATAATTCTTAAATTGCGTCTCCGCTTTGGAAAATTTCCGGGATTTTAAACAGGAAAGGGCGATAGTCCTGTAACAGGGGACGTCCTCCACACGCAGCATAACCGGTGAGTCTACAGAGGCGGCGGGGGCGGGGGGACTCCAGGGATGCGTACCCGGCAGCAGGGCAATTCCCATACCGATGCGCACCAATGTTAACAGGGAATTGGTCACCTCTCCTTCATAGACAATATTTGGCGTAAAGCCGGCTTTTCTGCATAATGCTTCTGTCAAATCTCTTATACCATGATTTTTTTTAAAGCTGAGAAAGGGTTCCCTTGAAACCTCCGCCAGTTTTATGAATTTACTGGAAGCCAGAGGATGCTTCTTAGGTACCATAACAAATAATTCTTCTTCCAACAGGGGAATGCATTGGATATTTTTCCCTTCGATCGGGGGACAGGAAATACAAAATGCAACATCCTGGGTTTCTAATTTCTGACGTATGACCGGAGTGGAGCCGATTTCATCCTTAACGTTGATGTTATTATTGATTAACAAAAAACCTTCTAAAAGCGGTGTGAGCAGGGAAGGTATATTCAGTGCGAAAGAAATACTTAAATTACGCGATTCCTTCAGTGAATTTAATTCCTTATAACAACCGTCCAAATCCTCAAGGATCTTATTCACATAGTCCAGAAAAACCTCACCGTAGAGGCTTAATTTAATCTGTCTGCCGGAACGGTCAAACAGGGGAACCCCCAGTTCGTTTTCCAAACGGTTTATCATTTTACTGAGAGTAGGCTGAGCTATATGAAGCTCTTCGGCTGCTTTTGTCATATGTCCGATACGGGCCGTTGTCTGAAAATATTGGAATTGCAGTAAGTCCATATTAAGCACCTCCCGGGGATTAATAGCCGTTTGGCTATCTATTGATGAAAATTATATACTTGTTTAATTTGAAAATCAAGTATATAATCAAAAAAAACATACAAATCATATCAAATTACTATGATATATGTGAATAACGTGTTCCATGAACAAGGTTCATAGAACATAGTCCAATGAATCTTGTTCATGGAGCATGTTTATATGGAAAATAAAAAAGCAGAAAGGAGCGGTAAAATGGAAGAAGAAATCAAAGCTCTTCTGGAAACCTTCCGCCGGCCATTTCAGGCAGATGGAGGTGATTTGATTTTAGATAAGTTAGAAGCCGGTAAAATGAAGCTCCGCATTGTCGTTGGAGAAGAAGGATGCAGGGAATGCATTATGCCGCCGGATGTGGTACAGGAAATAATTACTTCCAATTTAAAAGAAACTCTTGGACTTAATTATGAGGTGACAGTGACGATAGAAGATATTTAGGGCGTGTCTGAAAACTCATTGTATCGTTCAGACCGTTCCGCTTTGCGGTATACTGTGCCGTAATTTTGGAAACGTAGAACCTACTGCATTCCCAAAATCGCTCCCTGTCTCCCAAGTGGAACGCCCAGCCCGGCACAAGCAGTTTTCAGACACGCCTTAACAAAATATTAAAATAGAAAACAAAAAACAGAAAATAAAGACAGATATATGGAGGAATAAAATCATGTCAGAAACAAAAACCAAAACGATTTTAGTAAACCCGGTAGGCTACAACGGCGCGGACCGTGTACAACCCGCACCGCGCCTGAATACTCTGAAAGATAAAAGAATCGGTCTTTTGGATAATGCAAAACCAAGGGCGGATGTAATACTTGAATCAGTAAAAAAGCATTTGGAGGAAAGGGGAGCCGTCTGTGATATTTATGAATTCAAGCCCCATCTGGCAAAGCCCCTTCCCACAGAACAGATTGAACGTCTGGCAAAGGCGGATGCGGTGGTGGGAGCCGTCGGGGACTGCGGTTCGTGTTCTACCGGTCTTGCCAAAGACGCGGTGGCCCTGGAAAAACTCGGAGTACCCACAGCTACTGTATATACCCCTATTTTTGCCACCTCGGCGGCGTTTAATGCAACAGGTTTAGGACTCCCGGACTTGCCCATCGCAATTATTAAGACGCCCACAGGTCTTGCGGGGGATCTTCCCCCGGAGGAAATTAAGGAATATGCAAAAGATATTTTGGAAGATATCGTAAAAATATTGACAACTCAGGATGTGGAGATATTAAAGACAGGGTATTCCGCTTCCAACAATATAGGCAGAATCGGAACGGAAGTAAAAGAAGAGATCACGGTGGGAGAAAACGGTGAGAATATTGCTGAAATTGAAGAATTCCAGCAATATCTGGAGAAGAACCGTGCTTATGACGGACTTCCGGTTATCCTGCCCACCAAGGAACGTGTGGAAGCAATGCTGCGTTACTCTATTTTAAAGCCGGAGGAGGAAATACTGAAAGTTCCGCCCCGCAACGGGATTTTAACACCTAAGAAATTAGCGGCTAACGCAGTTATGGCGGGATGCAAACCGGAATACTATCCGATTTTGGAAACAGCGTTTCTTGCAATGGGGACGCCGGAATTTAATTTAGGAGGCGTCGTTACCACAACGGGTGAGGTTTGGCCTTCCATTATCGTAAGCGGGCCTTATGCACAGAAAATTTATATGGAATCCGGTTTCGGCCTGTTCGGGCCGGGTAATCGTGCCAACAATACAATCGGGCGTACCGTTACCTTGGTTTTATTTGGTGTAGGCGGCGCATTTCCGGGAGCCGGAAGTTTTGCAACCTTCGGCAATATGACCCGCCGCGGTCTGGCTTTTGCGGAAGATCCCGATACTCCCTGGGATACCTACAATAGCGAAAAAGGATTTCCGGGCAGGACAACCGTTACGGTTGCCACAACCATTAATCCCAGTCTGATGGTGGATGAAAGTGAATATGCGGAAAATATTCTGTATCTTACGTCAAAACACATTGCCCTGCCAGGCACACGTGGAGATTACAATCCGGGTGAATTTATCGTGGTATTCAATCCCGCCCACAGGGCAAGGCTTGCAAAAGCAGGCTGGACCAAGGAGGATATCAAACAGTATCTATATGAAAATGCAAGGGCGCCTTATAACATTCTGAAAAATTTAGGGGCCCAGGTGGACCGGAAAAGATGGCCCAAGTGGGTATACGGCAATTTATATGACGGACAGGTGCCTTTCCTTAGAGGACCCCAGGATGTCATTATATTAAGCGGAGGCGGTGCCGTTGCGGCTCATACGGCAATCTTCTCCACCTGGCTGGGAAATTCCAAAACACGGACAGTTCCCTTAAGACTCCCGGCGGGCGTTACGGAAGAATAAAAATTATTTGTTAAAGATAGGAGTGAATTGCTTTGACATCACAGGAAAGAATTGAAAAAGTGCTTAAAAAAGAAAAAGGGGATTACATACCGGTATGGCTTTCTGTTCACAGTAAAAAAGGAATTGAAGAAAATTCCGCTGAGATGGCGGAACGTGAAATCCGTTTTCAGGATAAGTTTAACTGGGATATGGCCCGGATTGCCCCGGCGGCGGCAGCTTTTGTAGTTGATTGGGGATGTGAGTTTGAGGGAAGCAATCATCTGGGAGTTCCGGTCTGCAAAAGAAAAGCGGTCAATTCAATCCGGGATTGGAAAAACATCAGGCCCCTTGAACCGGAGAAGGGAAAATATGGAACAGTTGCCAAAGCAATTCAGATCCTGGGAGAATATGTAAAAAGAGAAAAACCGAATCTGATCACTGTTTTCAGCCCCCTGTCCGTTGCTCAGAAGTTAGCGACGGAAGAGGTGCTGAAAGAAACTATGATAAAAGAACCTCATCTTTTGGAAGAAGTATTGGAGCATATTGCAAAAACCAATATCGACTTTATCAGGTATTGTGCATCCCTTGGAGGAGACGGGGTATATTTTCCCACTCAGACGGCCAATTACAGCTTTGTGGATGACGGGCAGTTTGAAAGATTCGAGTTAAAATATGACCAGGAAATTTTGAATACCATAAAGGACACGGTAAAATTCCGTATTTTGCATCTGCACGGCGATGCGATACGGATAAAAGAGGCGGACAGATTCTGTGTGGAAATTTTGAACTGGGCGGACAGACGTACCGTTCCGGGCGTATCACTTAAGGAAGGAAAAAAGTATTTTTCAGGAACCATTATGGGCGGTATTAACGGCAGAGCTACCCTGACAAGTAATAACGGAAAGTCAATTGAAGCGGAATTGGAGGATGCCGTAAGACAAATGGAGGGCAGGCCGTTTATTTTATCCCCCTGCTGCGTAATACCGTTGGAGGGAATCACGGAGGAAAGTCTCCATGAGGTAGGAAGGTTTGCAAGGAGGGCATGACAATGAGAATACGGCATGTGATACATAAATATGCAGGAGATATTATCACAGGGAAAGTACTGGTGAGAGTACGATGTTGCTGCTAAACAGCGAATATAAATAATAACCGACACAGATACCGGTGGCC
Source organism: Clostridiales bacterium (assembly GCA_015655075.1). Classification (GTDB taxonomy): domain Bacteria; phylum Bacillota; class Clostridia; order Lachnospirales; family Lachnospiraceae; genus Anaerocolumna. The sequence continues at coordinate 23,268 of JAATFT010000073.1, forward strand.
AAACGGTCACCTATTTCAAAACATGTGAATCCTGGAGGTAAAATAACTATGGCAAAACTACTAAAAAAATCTTTTATCAAAAGAACCTTTTCGTTTTTATTAGTCTCGGCAGTTTCGGCATTTGCATTCACGGCGTGCAGTTCGGGCGATGGGGATAAAAAAACGGCGGGCACGACGGTTACGGAAGATACGGCAGAGCAGGAAACCGGGAAGGAAGCGGAAACAAAGGACGGGAATGCTCTTAAATCCATTAACGTAGGCATTGCAAGCATGCCGGTCAATTTTAACACACTGGAACGTTCGGATGATGCGATTCTGGACATATTCTTCCAGCCTATTGTTTCATATGATGATGACGGTACTTTCCATCCTCTTTTGGCAAAAGCCGTTACCACAGAAGATAACCAGACTTATACGGTGGAACTGGAGCCGGATGCCCTTTGGTCCGATGGGGAGCCCGTTACGGCGGACGATGTGCTTTTTACGGTTAAAAATATTGTGGATGCGGATGCGGTTGCGGTCCAGACATCGAAATTTTATATTTTTGAAGGAACGGATGACGGGGGACATTCCACCTCGGGAGACGGAAGTGTGTCGGGAATTCAGAAGGTAGATGACCATACCGTAACCTTTAAAACCAAGTTCCCGGTAAACGAATTGGTTGTATATAGCATTTTAAATGTTTTAAGGCCCCTGCCGGAGCATGTATTAAAAGATGTGCCGGTAGAACAATTTCCAACGAACCAGCTGTTCCAGGAACCTACCGTTACGGACGGCCCTTATAAATTAGTAAAATATGAACAGGGGCAGTCCTTAGTTGTAGAAGCCAATAAAACCTATTGCAAAGGTGTGCCCAAAATTGATCAGATTACCTTTAAAATAATTACTTCAGAAAACATCAGCGCCCAGTTGGAGAGCGGTGAAATCGATTTAAACGCCAGTACGATTGCTTATGACGATTACGAAAGAGTGAAGGGGCTGTCCGATATAACGGTTACTGCACCGGAGCAGGCGTTTCGTGCAAGAATTTTATTCATTAACACAAAGACAGTTCCGGATAATCGTGTAAGACAGGCAATCAGCTATGCAATTAACAGGGATGTATTGGTAAAAAGCGTCCTTAACGGAGTAGGGACTGTCTCACAGGGACCGTATCTTGATAACAATGTGTTTTATAATGATTCCATTTCAGCACCGGTTTATGATACCGCCAAGGCGCAGGCGCTTTTAAAGGAAGCGGGCTGGGATAAAATCAAGAAATTACGCCTTGTGGTAGGAACAAGGGATTCTACCGCGGTACGTGCGGCGCAAGTGATTGCAAACCAATTAACCGAAGCGGGTATTCAGATTGAAATCCAGCAGTTTGATCATGCGACGTCACTTTCCATGGCGCGTGCGGGAGACTTTGATTTAACTATCTTTGGATACGGACTTTCACCGGTCGAACCGGATGTGGCTTTTTTATTTAAATCCACAGGAAGTTTTAACTTAAGCCAGTATAATAATTCGAAGGTAGATGAATTATTCAACGAGGGATTGGCAATTGTGGATACGGAAGAACGTAAAAAAGTATATGACCAGATACAGGAGCAGTTTGCCATTGATTTTCCCGATCCCTTTTTATACGGGGAGAGAAATATTTATGGTGTCAATAACAGATTAAAAATAGATCACGTAAATGCCTTTGGTTTCTTTAATGATGTCTATAACTGGGACGTAACCGAATAATACAGGACAGGGAAACGAATAAGTCCGGCTGGCTGTCAGTGCCCGGACTTATTCGTAATTATCGGACGGCGGAAACGGAGAGAAGAAATGGCATTGTTAACGGTAGAACAATTAAAAATAAAATTCCGTGCAGGCAATAAATACCAGCAAATAGTGGATGGTGTTGATTTTTCTGTCCGAAAAGGAGAAGTTGTATGTATGGTGGGAGAATCCGGCTGCGGGAAAAGTGTAACCGCCCTTTCCCTTATGAGGCTTCATAATATGCAGTTTCATAAGCAGAAGGGATGCGCGCAGGAAGGAAAGATTTTATTCCATGATGTAAATCTAATGTCTTTATCGGAAAAGGACATGAGAAAAATACGGGGGAATAAAATGGCTATGATTTTCCAGGATCCTTTAACCGCCCTGAATCCCCTTTTTACGGTAAAGTATCAGATGGGAGAGGTCCTGAAACGGCATCTGCATATGAAAAAAAAGGAGGCATACGATTTCTCTGCAAGCCTGCTGGAAAAAGCAGGTATCCGGGATGTGGACAGAGTTATGAATGCGTATCCCCATACATTATCAGGGGGGATGCGTCAAAGGGTTATGATTGCCATGGCGCTTTCCTGCGACCCGGACCTGTTAATTGCGGACGAACCCACAACCGCTCTGGACGTGACGGTTCAAATGCAGATACTGGAATGCATTAAGTCAATGCAAAAAAGAATGAATATGGCGGTCCTTATGATTACCCATGATTTCGGAGTAGTGGCGGAAATGGCGGACAGGGTTCTTGTCTTTTATATGGGGCAGATAGTGGAGGAAGCGGATGTTTTTACGTTATTTTCCAATCCTCTGCATCCTTATACGAAAAGCCTGATTGGCCTGGTCCCCAATCACAGGGAATATAAAAGGCAGCGTTTAGAGCCTATTAAAGGGTGTGTTTCCGCCATAAAAGAAACAGGGGAAGGGTGCAGGTTCCGGGACAGATGTTCTTATGCAGGGGAATGCTTCCGAAAGGATAATATGCCGCCGTTGGTTAAAGCGGATATGGGACATAAAGTAAGATGCTGGCAGTATGAGACCATGCCGGAAGGAAGTGAAAGCTATGGGTGTCACGCGGAATTCATCTGAATTGTTATTAAAGATTGAGAATCTTACACGGAATTTTCCCGTCGGTACCCCAAGCCCCGGGAAGAGTAAAAATGTCCTGGCCGTAGATAATTTAAGCCTTGAGATATATCAAGGTGAAACGTTGGGGCTGGTGGGGGAATCCGGCTGCGGCAAATCTACGCTGGCTTTGACTATTGCAGGTTTTTTGAATCCTTCCCAGGGGAAAATTTATTTTGAGGGAAAAGATTTGTCCTCCCGCAAAGTCAGAAAGTCGTGCAGGACAGAGATCCAGATGGTATTTCAGGATTCCTATTCTTCCCTGAATCCACGGAAAAATATATATTCCATTCTTGCGGAACCCCTGCGGATTAACCGTCTTGCAACAAAAAAAGATGTAGCGGAAAAGGTGTATAAATTATTGGAAAGCGTAGGGCTGCCAAGGCACTATACAGGTAAATATCCCGGAGAATTATCAGGAGGGGAGAGGCAGAGGGTAAATATTGCCAGGGCCATATCATTAAAACCAAAATTAATCGTGTGTGACGAACCGGTTTCAGCTCTGGATTTATCGGTGCAGGCCCAGGTTCTGAATCTTTTGGCAGACTTACAGAAGGAATATAATTTAACCTATTTGTTTATTGCCCATGGGCTGGGAAACGTGCAGTATATCAGTGACAGGATTGCGGTAATGTATCTGGGCGGCATCGTGGAAATCGGCACTTCAGAAGAAATATTCACTCACGCCTTACATCCGTACACCGAAGCGTTTTTAAACGCCTCCCCGGTACCGGATCCTAAATACCGGAGGGAAATACATAATATATTGTGCGAGGAAGCGGCGGATGCCCTTAAGACGGTGTCCGGCTGTAAATTCTATGGCAGATGCCAGTATGCAAGCGGACATTGTAAAGAAAACGTGCCTAAGTTAAGATTTGTACAAGAGGGCAATACAAGTCATGCGTGTGCCTGCTTTTTATATGAAAAATTTTTATATTAAAAATATGAGAGGACATAGGTCAGGTAAGCTTGAGAGTTTTCTTTAAAACATTTGATACAGACAATTCGCCGAATTTGGAAGGCAGGGTTTAATAATGAAAAAATATATAATAAAAAGAATTACTACGGCTGTTATCCTTATATTTTTTATATCCGTCATTAATTTTATCCTTATCAACCTGGTTCCGGGAGATCCGGTGGATATGCTGGTAGACCCTAATATGTCGGCTGAAAGTATTCGGGTAAGAAAAGAAGCACTGGGATTAAATGATAACCCTGCGGTCCGTTACTTAAAATGGATGGCCATGCTTTTACAGGGAGATTTCGGATATTCCATGACCACCTTTGCACCGGTTGGGGAGGTACTGAAGGAAAGGGCGGGAGCCACACTTGTTTTAATGGGGACAGCCCTTATAGCAGGAATAGCAATAGCAATTCCCGTGGGAGTATTCAGTGCCGCAAACCGTTTTACCAAAAGGGACGAGATCATTACCCTGGGGTCATTGATTGGTATTTCCATTCCTGATTTTGTATTTGCTCTGGCATTTATTTATATTTTTGCCGTAAAACTGCACCTGTTCCCTTCCAGCGGAAGAGACGGTCCCATTCATTTAGTCCTGCCTGTTATGACGCTGGCGGTAGGCATTGCAGCCAACGAAATACGGTATGTGCGTTCTGCGGTTATAGAAACCTTAAACCAGGACTATCTGCGGACTGCGGCAGCCAAAGGACTAAGCGGTCGAAGAATCGTGTGGGTACATGCCTTACGCAATGCGTCAACTACGATCGTAAGCGTTACGGGAATGCAATTTGCAACTATTTTAGGCGGGGCGGTGGTAGTGGAACAAATTTTTTCCTGGCCGGGATTGGGACAGTTAATGTACCAGTCCGTAGTGCAGCGGGATTATAATACGCTGATGGCTATCAATCTGATATCGGCTATTTCAGTCCTTCTCATTAATTTATTGACAGATATTATTTATACCATAGCGGATCCAAGGGTTACCTATGAATGAAGGGAAGTGGGCGGATGTGACAAAGAAAATAAAAACAAGAGAATACCGGGGAATCTCCAGGTTTTTCCGAAGAAAGCGTACCATTTTCGGTTTAGTTATTCTCGGAATGTTAATTTTTCTTTCGATTTTTGCTCCCTGCCTGTCGGGTAATGATCCTTATTTCATGACGGAAGAATTCGGCGCGGCGCCGTCAAAAGAACATCTTTTGGGAACCGATATGATAGGAAGGGATACCTTAAGCCGGTTAATCTACGCTGCGAGGGTGTCTTTGACGGTCGGGTTCGGAACGACATTCATCAGTGTGGCCGTGGGGTTATGCTTAGGTTTGCTGGCAGGTTATTTTGGAGGGATTACGGATAGTATTATTATGAGACTGGTTGATATCCTCATGACTTTTCCGCCGATGATTCTGGTGTTAGTCATTGCGGGAATTGCAAAGCCCGGTCTGATTACTATTATAGTCACCCTGGGACTTATCGGGTGGACCTATCTGGCAAGGCTGGTAAGGGGAAATGTTCTTACCATAAAGGAACTTAACTTTGTAAAAGCGGCGGTAATGGCCGGTTACAGCAAGAGAAAAATCCTCTTTTCCCAGATAATGCCCAATGTTATGGCACCGGTACTGGTGAACGCCACTTTTAAAGTGGCGGGGACAATTGTAACGGAAGCCTCCTTAAGTTTCCTGGGACTGGGAGTTCAGCCCCCTACGGCAAGCTGGGGAAATATGTTAAGCGATGCAAAATCATTGACCGTATTGACTTCCAAACCCTGGCTGTGGATTCCTGCCAGTGTTATGCTTTTACTTACGGTAGTCGCATTTAACTTTGTAGGAGAGGGATTAAGGGATGCTTTGGATCCGTCCACGGAAATGGAATAACCCCTGAAAGGAGCAGGAAATGAAAAATACCTTTGTAATGGAAGACGTCTCTATTTTTACAGGAGGCGGAGATATTATTGAAAACGGAGCAATTTACATAGAGAAGGGAATTGTAAAAGACATAGGAAAAGGAAAGAAGACAGGTGGCGTGCCGGTTATATCGGGAAAGGGCAGATGGATTACGCCGGGATTTATCAATGCCCATGTACATGTCATTATGGAACCGAAAGATCCGGACAGTAATATAAGGGTGGAAACTCCCCAAAGAAGGACGGTTCGGGCCGTGGAAAACCTGAAAAAATACCTATATTCCGGGATCACTTATATCCGTGATGCAGGAGGGCCGGATTACGCCAATATTGAAGCAGAAAAGTGCTTAAGAGAAGGCATCATAGAAGGTCCGGGCATGCTGACACCGGTCCGGGCCTTAAGCATTACCGGCGGTCATGGAAAGCAGTGGGCCAGAATATGCGACGGAAAAGAAGAGGTAAGAAAGGCCGCGCGGGAAATGGTGGCGGCGGGAGCCGATGTTATTAAAGTCATAGCTTCCAATACGGAAACGGATGAATTCATGTTAACCCAGGAGGAGATCCGTATGGCGGTGGAGGAAGCGGGCAGGGCGGGAAAGAAAACAATGGCCCACGCCACCAGTCTAAGGGGAATCCGCAATGCGGTCCTGGCAGGGATAGAGTCCATCGAGCACGCTTCCAGGCTGGATGATGCCATAATAGAAGAAATCTTAAAAAGAAATGTGTATATTGTCCCCACCTTAAGTGCCTCTTATTTCAGCCTGGAGTATTACAGACAGGCAGGATATCCGGAGGAGTTTATAGCACAAAGAGAAGCTTCGTGGGAAAAATCAGTTGAAAGCTTTAAAAAAGCATTAAAGGCGGGCGTAAAGATTGCTTTCGGAACGGATTCGGGCACCCGCAATAATTTACATGAGAAAAGCCTTTATGAACTGGTTCTCATGGTACGTCATGGAATGACTCAGGAACAGGCCCTGACATCCGCCACAAAAACGGCGGCCGAACTCCTTGGTATTGAGGGGGATTACGGGACTTTAAAGGCAGGTAAAAAAGCGGACTTTGTAGTATTTGAATCAAATCCGTTAGAGAATATTGAAATAGTAATGAAGCCGCTGGAAATATATCAGGGCGGAAGAAATATCTTAAGGGAAAATAAATATTATAATTAATATTAAAATAAACATATAATGAGGGACTGCTGTAAAACAGGTAAATTAAAAATTTGCAGCACCCCCGGAAAGAAAGAATCATTTATGAGTAAATCAATCCGATTACAGGATGCAACACCGGAAAAATTCAGCGATACCATTACAACCTATCGTCTCCTTACGGAGAAGCTTGGGACCACCAACGGATTCAGTGCGGGCGTAACAATCTTTTCCTCCGATGAATATAACGCGCCGGGCACCCATAAGGACCAGGAAGGGTTTTTCGTATTGGAAGGAAGAGGTTACGCCCTTGTAGGCGGAGAAGAAATCCGTCTGGAAGAGGGAACGGCATTTTATGTGGGAAAAGGAATCACCCATTCTATTAAAAAAGATAAGAACGTGAAAGAAATTAAGGTAGTATGGTTCCACGGAGCAGCATAAGCATCAGCAATAAGTAAGAATAAGTAGTAAGTATGAATAGTGATAAGTAATACCGGTCTGAGAATCTGTCCCGGTGGTACGGAAGAATCCGTCCCCGGACAGATTCTTTTTTATCGAATAGGAAATTGCGTCCTATCCGATAAAAAGTCTTCCAGGCGGGATGCGCATGATACGCCAGAGGATAAGAAAAGAAAATAATAAACTTTGGTAAGCTCTGGGGCATTTATTAATAAGAAAGGCAATAACCTTCCGTTTAGAAAAATTTGAATATAAAATAAATACATAATAAGGGGAGTGTATAAAGAAACCGGAGAAATAATAATTGTTTTTGAATATCTATAATGGTAAAATTAAGAAAATATAAGGATAATTAGTTATTATTTTTTTGAAGTTTAATTATTTTATTAATTTTATCTATTGAAAGGGTATTGTATGAGACTATTAATGATTGAGGATGATGAAGAACTATGTGAGGCAGTAGCCGTTCATTTAAAAAAAGAAGGGTATGAGCTGGATATTTGCCATAATGGGGAGGAGGTATCCTATTATCTGTCCGGTTTTACCCACGATGTAATTATATTGGACCGAATGCTGCCAGGTGTTGACGGATTGACAATCTTAGAAAATATACGCAGTCATGGGAATACAACACCGGTTATTATGGTAACTGCCATGAATGGAATCTATGACAGAATAGACGGATTAGACAAAGGTGCGGACGATTATTTAGTAAAACCTTTTGAGGTTTTGGAATTACAGGCCAGAATCCGGGCAATTCTAAGGAGGCCGCGTAAAATAGAGAGTCCGGGTGTCCTTCATTTCCAGGATATTGAGTTAAATACCAATACCTGTGTAGCAGCCTGCAAAGAGAAAAGTGTGTCTTTATCGAAAAGAGAGGGGGCATTATTGGAGTTTTTTCTTCTGCACAAGGAACAGATTTTAACAAGGGAGCAGATACTAAGCAGGGTATGGGGGCTGGACTCCTTTGTAGAGGATGGCAATATTGATAATTACATATTCTTTCTTAGGAGAAGGCTTAAGGCACTTGATACAAAAGTAGGTATTAAAACAGTACATGGCATAGGTTATCGATTGGAGAGTAATGAACATGCTTAATTCTATAAGAAAGAGGTTGATTTTATTATATACCTGTTCTACCGGTCTTATTTTAACGGCGGTATTAATTTTTGTATCGGTTATTACGGACCAGCAGTTATTAAGGAGTCAGGTTAATGCCTTTCAAAATAATTTTTTAACCATAAATCAAAATGTACAGATGAATAATGAAATCAGTAATTTATGGATGGCAGAGATGGAAACCAAGAATCATTTAATTATCCATATTGAAGATAATGGCACCCCCTTTATATTTAAGGGTTCCTGGCAGGCTCCTACAAAACGGCTTATACTGGTTAACAAAGTAAAGGAGCTGGCACTTAAGGATAATATCAATACAAATATCCGGCCCATTTCCCTCAATGAAGTACAAAGTCAGAGATACAAGCTTAAGGGTAATAAAAATGACCGGTATCTGGGTGAAGTTTTTGTGGTACCGATCGGCAAAGGATTTCGAAGTGTTGTGGTTCTCCAGTACATATCAGGAAATGTGTATTCAGTCCTGAAACAAAGGCTGTTATTGGTTTTTCTGGATTTCCTGGGGATAGCTGCATTATTTTTTGTAAGCAGATGGATGGTGAGCAAATCCTTAAAACCGGCGGAAGAAAGCCGAAGGCGGCAGACAGAATTTATTGCGGCAGCGTCCCATGAATTAAAATCCCCCCTGGCTGTGATACGGGCTAATGCATCTGCCTTAATGGTGGAACCGGAGAGGGCTGAGCATTTTACTAAAGGTATTGATGAGGAATGTAAGCGTTTGTCTGCCCTGATAGAGGACATGTTATTAATAGCATCTGTGGATGCAAAGAGCTGGAAAATCAAAAAAGAAATAATGGATATGGACACCTTATTGATTGAAGTTTATGATTTATTTTATCCATATTGCAGGGAGCAGGGGAGGGAACTAAAGCTCAAGCTTCAGGATGAAATGCTGCCGAAAGTGGAAGGCGACAGAGAACGTTTAAAACAGATTTTGGCGGTTCTTATAGATAATGCGGTAACCTATACGGTGGAAAGGGACACCATCCTGATTCGGGGATACAGCAGGAAAAACCGTTTGTGGCTTGAAGTTGAAGATCATGGGGCAGGTGTTTCACAGGATAAAAAGAAAGAAGTTTTTGAAAGATTTTACCGGGAAGATAAATCCAGAAAAGATAAAAATCATTTCGGCCTGGGACTTAGTATAGCCAGGGAACTTGTGGAACTCCATGGGGGCAGCATATCCATAAAGGATACAGCCGGCGGCGGAGCAACCTTTATAATTGGATTACCAATTTATAAATGACGGTAAAAAAGAGGTGAATGAAATTATAATTTAAAATGGAATGTGACAAAAATATAAAATGAATTCAAGTATTAAAAAAACATGATACTGTAACAGCCAAATATAATGCAGCCATATCCTGTGTTTTATTTGGCTTTCATATTGCCGTTTTTAAAATATCTATGCTATTTATGGTTCATAAAAAATGCAGGAATTATTGTAACTATTCAGCCGCCGGTTCCGTTAATTATTTATTTAAAGATTTTTTAGAGATTTTCCTGTTATGCTGAATATAAAAAGAATAAGAAATCTGGAGGAATATAAATTGAGAAGAAAGATAACAGCTTTATTCGTCATCTTACTGATAGTCATAACAAGCTTACCGGGCTGCAGCAAAAAAGGAAAAGATCAGGAGGCCGGGCAGTTAAATAGTACGGTAAATGACGGTCAAACAGACAATGGGAAGATAAAGGATAAATCAGAAGAGCCGACAATGGGAAGGTATATGGAAGAAGAGGTAGCATTACCGGAATTGTCCTCCAATGAAAGAATCATTAAAATCCTGGAAAACGCAGATAAGCAGATGGAAATATATACTTTAAAGTCAGGTGATGAATTTGGTTACTTCTGCTATCAGCTGCAAGAGGATATGACCTGGAAGCGGAATACTCCCGGATGGTTAAATGACGGTGAGGCTGTCAAAAATAAATCTGCCGAAGATATATGTTTAGGGATGGACGGAAATTATTATGCATCTTTTATAGATTATAGTGATAATAATGTAAAATCCTATATCATAAAATCAGAAGACAGCGGAAAAACGGCTGGGTTATTAAAGATTCCATACCTGGAAAAAGAAACACAAATTTTAGAGAATTATCATTATTACCCCAGTATTGAGAAAATGCGGGTATTAAAGGATGGCAGCCTGGTTTTATATGACAGATGGGAAACCGGTTCTTTACATGTATATTCTGAAAAAGAAGATCAATTGGATAAACTTTCAATTGGGGATGAACAAAATTTCATAACCTCTGATGAGGATATTATTACGGTAAATGAGGACGGTACGGGTGTCATATTCTATGATCCGGCTTTAGGGAAAGCAGAAAGAACCATAGATTTTAACAATACGGAAAGTGCCAATGCCTATGCCCTCAAAGAAGACGGCACACTAATATTAGGTAATTCAGGCGGTATTCACCGCCTGCCAAATAACGGTACCCTATGGGAAACCGTTGTAGACGGTTCCCTTAATTCCATGAGTATGCCCTCCCTTCAGTTTAACGGGCTGTTTGTAAGGGAAGGAGAGCAGGAAGAATATTATGCAGTATATACCAATAATGATAGTGGATATGAACTTATGCACTATGTATTTAATGAGAAGGTAGCTTCCGTACCGGAAAAAGAAATCACCGTATACTCCTTAAAGGAAAATAAAACAATCAGGCAGGCAATCTCCCTTTATCAGGCAGAAAATTCTGACACAAAAGTAAACTATGTGGTTGCTATGGGTGATGAGGGGGGGAATGTCTCGGATTATATCCGTGCACTTAATACGGAATTATTGGCTGGAAACGGTGCTGATGTATTAGTACTGGACGGATTGCCGGTGGATTCCTATATAGAAAAAGGAGTATTGTCAGATATAACGGATATCATGAATCCTTTGGAACAATCGGGGGAAGTGCTTTCTAATATATCGGATTATTATCATAAGGACGGAAAAGTTTATGAAATGCCCCTCCGGTTTTCCATTCCTGTTATTGCAGGAAAAACAGAGGCCATTAAAGCAGCAGTTAATACGGACAGCATTGTAAAATACATAAAGCAGACGAATATCCCCTACAGCGAATCAACTACCTACCAGGCGTTGCTTCAAGATTATTCAGCGTTGTATTCCAGGGAATTATTCCAAAATGGTGAACTGAATGAGGAGAGTTTCACCCTCTTTTTAAGAAACATGAAAATAATAGCAGAAAATATAAAAGCATCAGAAAATGATGAGAATTCAATTAACGAATCAATACCATCCCAGCTGTTTTTTGACAAACTGTTCTTAGGTAATGTTGTTTCTCTGCAGAAAAAAGTTGCCACATCCACGGAGCAGGTTAAAAACATAATGGGTACCATGCTGTTGTTTGAAGTATTAAAAGACAAAGATATTGGATATCAATCCATTAATCAGATGTATATACCAAGCGGTGCTGTTGGTCTTAACAGCAAAAGCGGGGAAACTGATATTGCAAAGAAGTTTATCGGCTTTTTATTTGGGGAAAAGGTTCAGGATACCAATCTTTATGATGGATTTCCGGTAAACGCTGGCTCCATGAAGAAGTGGATTGCTGAGGATAACGCCGATTTTAATGTAACGATCGGTGATGCGGAAGGATATAAATTATCTGCCGAGTGGCCAAAAAAGGAAGAAAGGGAGGCCTTTTTAACCACAGTCATGGAAGTTAAGATACCTATTGAGACAAATCAAATTCTGCTTAATATGATTGTTGAGGAAGCAGTGCCTTTTCTTAAGGGTGAGACCGATGAAAGCCAGGTAGTGGCGGCGGTCAAGACAAAGGTAAATACTTATCTGGCAGAATAGAAAGTGTAAAAGGAGAGTTCATTGTTCGGAAATATTAAGAAAAAGAGCCCATCATTCGGGAAAAGTAAAAAAAAGAATTCATTGAATCAGAAAAAGGAAGCGGGAAAAGCCTGGCTTTTCCTGCTTCCAAGCCTATGCGGGGTAACAATTTTTGTATTTCTGCCTTTTATTGATGTAATACGCAGATCCTTTTGTGAAGCTATGAGCAGTCAGTTTGTAGGGCTTGATAATTATAAACTGGTAATGAATAATACGGCATTCCGGTTGGCGGTAAGGAATACTTTAAGGTTTTTGGCTACCTGCATTCCCATACTTCTTATCCTCTCTTTGGTGCTGTCATTACTGTTATATAAACAAAAAAAACATACCGGCTTTTTTAAAACATCATTTCTGCTGCCAATGGCTATACCGGTGGCCTCCGTGGTACTGCTGTGGAGAGTGTTGTTTCACAAAAACGGATTACTTAATGTACTTTTTGTACATATGGGAAAAGCGGAAATAGATTTTATGAATACGGATAAAGCTTTTATCATATTAATTTTCAGCTATATATGGAAAAATAACGGCTATGATATGATTTTATGGCTCACGGGTTTAAACGGTATTCCGGGTGTCCTTTACGAAGCGGCAAGTGTGGATGGCGCAGGGTACTGGGATAAGTTCCGTTATATCACATTGCCAAGGCTGCTCCCCTCCCTATATGTAATAAGTATACTTTCCTTTGTAAATTCCTTTAAGGTGTTCCGGGAGGCTTATTTGATTTCCGGGGATTATCCCCAGGAAAGTATTTATATGCTGCAGCATTTATTTAATAATTGGTTTGTCTCACTGGATATACAGAAAATGAGCGCGGCGGCAGTTATGTGTGTCCTGCTGTTTATAATCATAATTTTATTATTTATGAAGCTGGATAAAGATGGGGAGTAAGGGGCTGCCGGCCAGTACAGACGCATCAATTTTTCTTTGATATACTTAAGGCAGCTTTCAGGTTTGATTTGGAATTTTTGTATCGGAAAGGAAAATCAAACCTGAAAAATACCAGCCGAGGCAGGCAGATGGGAGTTAACTGGCTATGAAGCTAAATAAGGGAATAAAAACCTGCATATTATTTATTCTCACTCTTGTTATATGGATTCCGCTCTGGATGTTAGTAAGCGGCTCCTTTATGGGAGCAGATGAGTTATATGAGTGCATTGGGCCGGTGCTAAGTCAGAGGGATGGTCTGGCGGCCTGGACAGTTTTTCCGGAATATCCTACCCTGCGTCCTTATGTGGAATTACTTTTGGATTCACCTGAATTTTTCGTAATGTTCTGGAACTCCTGTATTCAGGTAATACCGGTACTTCTGGGGCAATTATGTATAGCAGTCCCGGCTGCCTGGGGTTTTGCCAGATTTGAATTTAAAGGGAAAAAACTTCTGTTTGGTATTTATATTATTCTTATGGTTCTGCCCTTTCAAGTGACTATGGTATCCAGTTATCTGGTACTGTATCGGCTGGAGCTGGTAAATACGCATTTTGCATTAATCCTTCCGAATATTTTTTCTACTTTTCCTATATTTATTATGGTTAAGTTTTTTAAGGAAGTGCCTAAGTCATTCATTGAGGCAGCAAAATTAGACGGTGCGGGGGAATTCTATATATTTACCCGGATTGGAATTCCTATTGGGTCTTCGGGGATTTTATCTATAGTAGTATTAGGTTTTTTAGAATATTGGAATGCCATAGAGCAGCCTCTTACCTTCCTGGCAAGAAGAAAGGAACTTTGGCCCCTGCCGCTTTATATGTCCGGTATCACGGCTGACAATGCAGGAGTGGCTTTTGCGGCTTCCGTCATTATGATGATTCCGGCACTTTTACTGTTTTTGTATGGGCAGAAATACCTGGAGCAGGGAATTGCTGCCTCCGGCTTAAAAGAATAAGAAAGGCGGAAAAATTTCAATGGAGAAGAAAATCAGGAGATTATTAATCATTTTTTTTATATCAATGGCATCTTTTACGGTATTGTCCAGGGCAGCAGCTTCTGTAATGGTAGCGAAAGTACAGGTTACTGCAGTCAAGGACGGCGAATTGTCTTATGAAATTTCAGGTACAGGAACGATAAAAGAAAATGCGCAGAAATATATTGATTTATATAAGGAACTTAAAATTGGAAAGGTTTATATTAAAAAAGGGCAGCAGGTAGAAAAGGGTGATCTGCTATTTGAATACGATATGGAACAATTAAATGAGAAAAAATCTGCCCTGGATAATGAGTTAAAGAAATTACAGCTGCAATATGAAAAGACAGGATTAACCAGTCAGAGCCAAAGCGGGCCGGGTGAAGTAAAGGCAGCGGAATTGGCTAAGAAAACGGCAGAGGAAGATCTAAAAGCTGCAAAACTTGCCTTGACTGATATAAAAAAAAGTGTCAGGCAGAAAAAAGAAGAGGATTATAAGGAAGCTGTTTCAGCCTGGGAAGATGTAAAGGTCTCTATGGAGGAAGCCCTAAAGAGCGCTGAAAGGACTGTTTCGGATGCGGAAAGTGAACTGACGGATTTAAATAAACCACAGTTATCCTTAAATGATAAGCTGGAAGCTTATAGGAAAGCAGTAGAAAATAAGAGTGAAGAGGGGATATCAGAAGCATATACGGAAATTTTTGATTCTTATTATAACGGAAAATATAAAGAGCATCAGGAAGAAATAAACGATGCGGAAGAAAAATTAAGAAGGGCCAAGGAAGATTTAAAAGATATAAAGAAAAAGTGGGATGCGGCCATCAATAGTGACGATAAATATTCAGATGAGGAAGCAGTGCAAAAGGCTTATAAAGAGCAGTTATTATCCAAAAAAGAGGAAATAAAAAATGCTGACAGGGCGATTGAGGATGCAGAAGATAATCTTAGCAAATTATGGGAAAAGGATGACAAACTAAGCAGTGTGCTGGATAATTACAGAGAAGATATCCAAAAGAATAATTTAAATAATGTTGAAAATACCTATGCCGTGTTATACCAAATTCTTTATGATAATCTGGAAGTTGATGAAAAGCAGATTGACACAGCGGCAACAAAGCTCAACAGGGCTAAAGAGGATGAGGAGCAGATCAGTAATTTGTGGAGCAAAAAATTAAATGCTGCTTCCGGGAAAAAAGAAGAATTGAAGCATTCTTTAATGGAAATAGAGGAAGGAACTTATAATTACGAAGAAGACTTAAAAGAAGGCGAAAACATAGTACTGGACAAGGAAAGGGCGCTGAAGAATGCAGAACTTGCATTAGCCCAGGCAGAGGAAAATCAAAGTTTAGCGGCAAGTAATCAGCAAGTCCAGGGTGAATCCGTGAATTTGGATTTAAGTATGATTAGTCTGGATATAAATGAGAAACAGGCTGAAATCGAAGGGCTGCAAACTATAATTTCAGACAAAGGGAAAATATACGCGGCGGTGGCAGGCACTGTTGTTAATACAGACTTAGAGCAGGGAATTACCTTAACCGGACAGGAAAAACTGATAATGGCCACAGGCGGCTGTGAACTTTTAATCACAGCAGACAAAGAGGATATGGAACATTTTGCGGTTGGGGATGAGCTGGAAGTAGTAATCAATACCAACAACGATAAAATTACCACCCCCATTGAGCACATGGAATTGCCGGACAAGGAGGGAAAAGTTAATTTCACCGTACTTTTGCCGGAAGGGGATTATATGGTCGGAGGAAGTCTTACGTATGTCATGCAAAAGGATTCACAGACCTATCCTAAGTGTGTTCCGATTCAGGGACTTCGAAAGGATTCTAAAGGTACTTATGTTCTTCTCGTTAAAGCTAAGGACAGTGTCCTTGGTAAAGAAGAAACAGCATTCCGGTTAAATGTAACCGTAGTTACACAAGACGATAAGTCGGCTGCCATAGAAGCCTCCCTGTCAGAGGAGGATCAGATTATCATAAGCAGCAATAAAAACATTTCAGAAGGAGATCGGGTACGGATTTATGAAGCGGAATAAAGACAGAGCACTTTTTGTCCTGATTATATTCATAACTGCCTGGTTTACAATAACCAAAATCCAGGATGCCTCTTTTCTGCGAAGCCAGTATTCAGCAGTCAGTGTCCGCCTTAAAACAGGAACTGTCACAGAGGGGGACTTAAAGGCTGCCCTGGAAAAGGAGCAGGACAGAAAATCTTCTTCCCTTCCGGAGGTAACGGCCTGGATGAGGATAGCGGAAGGAAAAGTTAAAAATAAGGATTTAAACCGCACCCAAAAGGTTTCGGCGGTTATTGTCACCGGCAATATGGCCCTGACAGTCCCCATGTCCCTGATAAGCGGGAATTATGTATACAGGGAGGATAAAAAGGGCTGTGTGATTGACACAAAAACAGCCTATGCATTATTTGGTACGGAAAGTGCAGCTGCCAATATAGTAACTTATGAAAAGAAAAACTATATTATAAGGGGCATCGTTAAGACGGATTATCCTGTTTTTCTGATTCAAGGGGATAATGACAGGAAAGAATATTCCAATCTGGAGTTAACTTATAAGGAGGAGGAGAGAGGGGAGGCGTTAGCAGAAGAATTCCTTTTTCAAAACGGATTAGCCGCAGATTATGTTATGATAGACGGGTATTTTTTTGGAAGGCTGATTTATTCCCTTATAACTTTACCCGTTTGGATATTCTTTTTTTTCGCAGTATATGAAATTCTCAGGCGTTATAAACATGAAAAAGATAAACTTACGCCGAAATCCTTTATCCTTTACGGCAGCCTAGTAATTTTAATCATAATCGGATATGGCATTCTATTATATCAATTTACAGGAAATCCATTCTATATACCGGAGAAACTGATTCCTACCAAATGGTCGGATTTTGATTACTGGTCAAAACAGTTTGAGCTGATTAAAAATCAAATTCAGCAAATCCGTTATTTAACTCCGAATCCAAAAGATATCTTTTTGGTGGACGAAATCTTAAAACTTTGTCTTAATATTTTCGTTATAGTTGTTTTACATATGTTTATTTTTCTATATGTTCGGATAATTAAAATCTAATAAATGACAGGGTGCTTTCAAAGTCTTATGAGAGCACCCTATCTGCATATCAGATAGTTCATCCCAGGCAGCAGGTAACTAATCTTAAAATTATGCAGCGGCCCGCGCATGACGCGCCGGAGGATAAAAAAATAAAAATAAAAAAGGAAATAAGAAACTTTGGTAGAATATTAATTAATGTAGGGATTGATTAATACGGAAAGGGGCATGAAAGGATGAATGATCAAGGAAAACAAGATAATTCTGGAAAAAAAATCAATATGCGCCAGAAGTTAGAACAAAGAGAACATGAGTATTTAGGCCCTTATGCGGCCTTTAGCGACAGCTCCAAGGGAAGGGATATTTATGAAGAGCCTTGTGATTTGCGGACAATCTACCAGAGAGACCGTGACAGAATCCTGCATTCCAAGTCCTTTCGCAGATTAAAACATAAAACCCAGGTTTTTTTAGCCCCTGAAGGAGATCATTACCGGACAAGGCTGACCCATACCCTGGAGGTATCCCAGAATGCCAGGACCATTGCAAGGGCATTGCGTCTGAATGAAGATTTAACGGAAGCCATTGCTATGGGACATGATTTGGGGCACACCCCTTTTGGACATGCAGGGGAGAGGGCTCTTAACAGAGTCTGCCCGGAGGGATTCGAACATCATGTACAAAGTATACGGGTGGTGGAATTATTGGAAAATCATGGAAAAGGCCTGAATCTTACCAAGGAGGTAAGAGACGGCATATTAAATCATCAGACCAAGGGTTGCCCGAGTACCCTGGAAGGAAAAATAGTCCGTTTGTCGGATAAGATTGCTTATATTAACCACGATATCGATGATGCCATCCGGGGACATATCATTACGGAAGAAGAGCTTCCGAAGGAATATACGGATATTTTGGGACACAGCCTGCGAGAACGCATAAATACCATTATCCATGATATCGTAAGTCATAGTGAGGATACCGATGTCATTAGCATGTCCCCTGAGATAGAAACGGCGATGTTTGAGATGAGAAAATATATGTTCCGGAGTGTATATACCAATCCTGTGGCCAAGGGAGAAGAACAGAAAGCGGAGGCTATGCTGACCCACCTGTTTGAATTTTATACCAGGAATCTGGAACTTCTGCCGGAGGAGTATCTGTATATGATGGAGAGTAAAGGCGAAACAGCTACCAGGGTAGTCTGTGATTATATAGCCGGTATGACGGACCGTTATGCGGTAGCTAAATTTACAGAATTATACATCCCAAGATCCTGGGGCATTTATTAATAAGGAAGGCAATAATCTTCCGTATGGAAAACTTTGATACATACCATACAATTAATACGAATTTTATAGCTTCCGTGGCCTTTCGGGCAAGATTCAGCTCTGAAATTGTATTAATTGCATGGTATATAAATACAATAATCTTGTTTTGCAATTACCTACTATAAAGTAAAAAAGAGAGGAGAGTTCCATGTTTTATCCTGAAGAATTAGTGGAAGAAATCAGACTTAAAAATGACATTGTGGATATTATCGGTTCCTACGTGAAACTTCAGAAAAAAGGCGGCAGTTATATGGGGCTCTGCCCGTTTCATAATGAGAAATCCCCTTCCTTTAGCGTAAGCAGTTCAAAGCAAATGTATCATTGCTTCGGCTGCGGGGTGGGCGGTAATGTTTTTACTTTTATTATGGAATATGAAAATTATACTTTTGTGGAGACTTTAAAATATTTAGCTGACCGGGCGGGAATCAATTTGCCGGAAGCGCAGTACAGCGAGGAGGCAAAAAAGCAGGCCGGCTTAAAGGCCAGACTGTTGGAAATAAATAAGGAAGCTGCCAAGTATTTTTATTATCAGTTAAAGTCCAGGCGTGGACAAGCAGCTTATGACTACTTAAAAAAAAGGGAGATCTCAGAGGAGACCATAAAACAATTTGGCTTAGGCTATTCCAATAAAACCGGGGATGATCTCTATCAGTACTTAAAACACTTAGGATATGAAGACAGTATATTAAGGGAATCCGGCTTAATAAGCTTTGACGAAACCAGAAAAGTTTATGATAAATTCTGGAACCGGGTGATGTACCCGATTATGGATGTGAACAACCGAGTAATCGGCTTTGGCGGACGTGTCCTGGGAGACGGAATGCCCAAATACCTTAATTCACCGGAGACAAAGCTCTTTGATAAAAGCCGGAATCTGTACGGACTTAATTTCGCTAGGATTTCAAGAAAGCCCAATATGATAATCTGCGAAGGATATATGGACGTAATTGCCCTGCACCAGGCAGACTTTACCAATGCCGTGGCCTCACTGGGTACGGCATTTACAGGGCTTCAGGCTAATTTGTTAAAACGGTATACCAAGGAAGTCTTATTGACCTATGATAGCGATGAAGCAGGAATTAAAGCGGCGTTAAGGGCAATCCCCATTTTAAAGGAGGCAGGGTTGACCGCTAAAGTTGTTGACATGAAGCCTTATAAGGATCCGGATGAATTTATCAAGGCTTTGGGTGCGGAGGAATTTAAAAAGCGGATGGATACGGCCGGAAATGTTTTCCTTTTTGAAGTGGAGGTCTTGGAACGGGAATATGATTTAAACGATCCGGAGCAGAAGACCAGGTTTTTCAATGAAATAGCAAAGAAAATGCTGGTATTTACCGAAGAGATTGAAAGAAATATTTATATCGAAGCCGTTGCCTCCAAGTACAGGATAGGATTTGACAATCTTAAAAAATTAGTAAACCGCTACGGCGCCCAGCTTGTGGTGGGACAGAATGATCAGCCGAAGGAGAGGATAACGCAGGGCCAAAAACAGAAAAACAAATCCGAAGACGGTATGAAGCAATCCCAGAAAATACTTCTTACCTGGTTGATTGAAGATACCGGAATATTTGATAAAATCAAGGACATCATAGGCCCCGGGGATTTTACGGAGAATCTGTATCGACAGGTTGCGGAAATACTGTTTTGCCAATATGAGACGGAACATGCGGTAACGCCGGCTAAAATAATCAATCGTTTTGAAAGTAAAGAGGAACAGAACGAAGCGGCTTCCCTGTTTAATATGACAATACGGGGAGAGATGAGCGATCTGGAACGGAGGAAAGCGCTGGAAGAAACCATAATGCGTATTAAGAAGAACAGCCTGGATGTACAAAGTAAGAAAGCCATTGAAAATAATGATATTCAGGCACTTCAGAATATCATCCGGGAACAGGCGGACTTACAGAAATTGCATATTTCTTTTCATGATGGTTAAAATACTAAAAGATTGCAGTAATAATGGAAATACTTCCAGTCAGGATGCGCAGACGTTTCACACCCTGATTGACTTTTATAAGGAAGTAACTTAAAAGGAGGATGGGTATTAATGGATGAGAGCATGGTTAAGTTTTCGGAAAAGCTGAAAGAACTATTGGTCTTTGCCAAGAAAAAGAAAAACGTACTCGAATTTCAGGAAATAAATGATTTCTTTGTTGATTTTGATATGGATCCCACTATGATTGAGAGAATATATGAATTTCTTGAGGCAAACAATGTGGACGTATTAAGAATAACGGATGAAGAGGACGATATAATAATAGAGGACGAGGAAGACCTGGAGGAGATTGACTTCTCCATACCCGAAGGAATCAGTATCGATGATCCGGTCAGAATGTATTTAAAAGAAATCGGTAAAGTTCCTTTATTAAGTGCGGACGATGAAATCGAACTGGCGAGAAGAATGAAAGTCGGGGATGCGGATGCCAAAAAAAGGCTGGCGGAAGCGAACCTTCGCCTGGTTGTCAGCATAGCAAAACGCTACGTAGGCAGGGGCATGATGTTTCTGGACTTAATTCAGGAAGGCAATTTAGGACTGATCAAGGCAGTGGAAAAATTTGATTATACCAAAGGTTTTAAATTCAGCACCTATGCGACCTGGTGGATCAGACAGGCCATTACCAGGGCTATTGCGGATCAGGCCAGAACCATCCGTATTCCCGTGCATATGGTGGAAACCATTAACAAATTAATACGGGTACAGAGACAATTACTCCAGGAATTAGGCAGAGAACCCTCTCCGGAGGAGGTTGCGGCCGAGATGAATATTTCGGTGGAGCGGGTAAGGGAGATTCAAAAAATATCCCAGGAACCGGTATCCTTAGAAACACCTATCGGTGAGGAAGAAGACAGTCATCTAGGGGATTTTATCCAGGATGATAATGTTCCGGTACCGGCTGACGCAGCCGCATTTACCCTGTTAAAAGAGCAGCTGATTGACGTGCTGGGTACCTTAACCGAAAGGGAACAGAAAGTATTAAGACTGCGTTTCGGCTTAGATGACGGACGGGCCCGGACACTGGAAGAGGTGGGCAAGGAATTTAATGTAACGAGGGAGAGAATCCGTCAGATCGAAGCAAAAGCCCTGCGCAAATTAAGACATCCGAGCCGAAGCCGGAAATTAAAGGATTATTTGGAGTAAGGGTTATAAAAGGACGGGATTTAAGCATAAAATAAACGAAAGAAAGAGGGCACGATGCAATTATCAAGGCGATTAAAGGCAGTTGCAGACACTGTTACGATAGGAAACAGGGTTGCCGATGTAGGATGCGACCATGCCTACATATCCATATATCTCATAAAAAATGACATAGCACCGGATGTAATTGCAATAGATGTAAATAAGGGCCCCTTAAAGCGGGCGGAAGAAAACATTTATAACCTTGGTTACAGTAAACGTATTCATACCAGACTGTCGGACGGCCTGGCCCGGCTGGAACCGGGAGAGGCCGATACCATACTCATAGCCGGGATGGGCGGAGCCCTTATGGTTAAAATACTGGAAGAAGGCAGGGAAGCCGTACGTAAAACCACGGAACTGATTCTTCAGCCCCAGTCGGAAATTTTCCTGATCCGTAAGTTTTTACACCGGATTGGTTTTTGCATAGAGAGGGAACAGATGATGAAAGAATACGGGAAGTATTATTTCATCATAAAAGCAGGACCGAAATCGGATACGGAATTTTATGACAGGGAGGTGTTCTACCGGTACGGCAGATTATTGCTGGAACAAAGGGAACCTCTTATGAAAGAATACCTGGACAGGGAGAGAAGAATCCGGACCGAGGTAATAAAGGAACTGAAATCCAGCTCTACAAAGAAAGCGAGAGTACGGCTGGAGGAGGTTTTTCAGGAGCTTTCCTGGATTGAGGAAGCATTGTTTTATTTTAGAGAATAAATACAAGGAACGGGAGTTCACACAAGTATGTTTTTGCAGCTTTGAAAGGGAGGTTTCTATGGAAGAGACAATACAGGTTGAAATTAACGGCGCCGTCAGGGAATATCCCAAAGGTATCCGTTTATTGGATATCAGCAAAGAATATCAGAAATATTATAAGGAAGCTATTATATTGGTTTTTGTAAACAACCGGTTAAGGGAATTGCAGAAAACCGTTCGGAAAGACTGTAAAATACGTTTTGTAACCACCGCGGAGGATGCGGGTCATAAAACCTATAACCGGGGTTTAATCTTAGTTATGTTAAAAGCAATATACGGTATAATCGGGCCGCCTGGTATCCGTAAAATATCCATTGAGTATTCCGTGGGAAACGGACTTTACTGCCAGACGGATACCAAAGAACCGATTACAAGAAAACAGTGCGGGGCCATTAAGGAAAAAATGCAGTCCTTAATTGATAAAGACCTTCCTATTATGAAAAAGTCCATTGGGACAGAGGATGCCATGGAATTATTTAACCAATACGGAATGTATGACAAAGAACGGCTATTCCGTTACCGCCGTGTATCCAAAGCTAACATCTATAATCTGGAGGGCTTTGAGGATTATTATTATGGGTATATGCCCCCCAGCACCGGATACTTAAAATATTTTGATCTCTTTTTGTATGACGAAGGGCTTATGCTGCTTCTTCCGGAGAAAAGCAATCCCAGTGTTTTGGAGCCTTTTAAGCCCCAGGAGAAGTTGTTTCATACGTTGAAGGAGTCAAACCGCTGGTCACAGACTCTGGGGATTGATACGGTAGGTGCCTTAAACGATGCCATAGTGGATGGAAGGATCAATGAATTAATCCTGACCCAGGAGGCATTGCAGGAGATGAAAATAGGAGAAATTGCGGAACAGATCAAAGTATCGGAAAAGAAACTGGTTATGATAGCCGGCCCTTCCTCTTCCGGTAAAACGACCTTTTCCCACCGTTTATCCATACAGTTAAGAACCCATGGATTAAATCCCCATCCCATAGCTGTGGATAATTATTTTGTGGAAAGGGATAAAACTCCTCTGGACGAGGAGGGAAAACCGGATTATGAATCCCTTTATGCCATCGACCTGGAAGTCTTTAACAAGGATATGACGGACCTGTTACAGGGAAAGACAATGGAGCTGCCAGGCTTTAACTTTAAAACAGGACACCGGGAATACAAAGGCAATTACAAGACCTTAGGCCAAAGCGACATCCTTGTCATTGAAGGAATCCACGGATTAAATGATAAGCTTTCCTACGGCCTGCCCAGGGAGAGAAAATTTAAAATATATATCAGCGCGCTGACTTCTTTAAATATTGACGAACACAACCGGATTCCCACCACGGACTTACGACTCCTTCGGAGAATGGTCAGGGATGCCAGAACAAGAGGAGCCTCGGGCCAAAAGACCATTAATATGTGGCCTTCCGTAAGACGGGGAGAGGAAGAGAATATCTTTCCTTTCCAGGAAGACGCCGATGTGATGTTTAATTCGGCTTTAATTTATGAGCTGGCTATTTTAAAGCAATATGCGGAACCCATTTTATTCGGTATTGACCGGGAATCGGAAGAATATGTGGAAGCCAAAAGGTTGCTTAAATTCCTGGATTATTTTCTGGGACAAAACAGTGAACTTGTGCCTCAGAATTCCATTCTGAAGGAATTTATAGGAGGAAGCTGTTTCAAAGTCTGATTCCCACTATTTACTTTTACGCCTTTTCATGGTAGAATATCATACTGTGAGTAGCACAGATGATCGCGCCTATTAGCTGCCGAAAGGCCTTAGGTGAGGAAAGTCCGAGCTTCATAGGGCAGAGTGCCGGATAACGTCCGGTAGAGGCGACTCTAAGGATAGTGCAATAGAAATATACCGCCTGCATTGCTGTTTTACAGCATGCGGTAAGGGTGGAAAGGTGGTGTAAGAGACCACCGCCTGGTTGGTAACAAGCAGGGCATATGTAAACCCCGCTCGAAGCAAGACCGAATTTAAAGCGATACGGTGGCCCGCCGTGCTTTAGGGTAGGTCGCGGTTTGCCGTTAAAGGCGAACGAGCCATGTGGCGACATATGGCAAAGATAGATGATCATTTAATACAGAACTCGGCTTATAGTGCTGCTCATTCTAAAACCTCCTGAAATCGTGGATTTTGCGGGGGTCTTTTTGTGTATGTATACATAATCGGAATTATCAGAATACTGATAGGGAATAGCAAGGTTTTGTAAGAAAAAAGTAAAGACTTTTAAAGACGGATATGCTAGTATGAAATTGACCAAAAAGGTGCGGACGAATAAGCCCGCAGCTAAATTATAAGCAGGAATAAGCGGGAGAATAAGGGACCCGCATGATGCTTGCGAGGTATCATGTCGCAAAGCGACCAGGCGTCAGTATCTTATGCAACAGAAAATTATGTTAATTTTAAGGATATACAGAAAGGATAGAATCAGATTATGGAGCAGACCAGTATATTGGTAGTTGATGATGACAAAGAAATTGCCGAACTAGTGGAAATACACCTGGTTAGTGACGGATATCGGGTATTCAAGGCTTTTAGTGCTAAAGAAGGACTTGAAATATTAGACAGGGAAGATATTAAACTGGTTATCCTGGATATTATGATGCCGGGTGTCGACGGTTTAAATATGTGTAAGACCATCAGAGGTACCAGCACCATTCCTATCATTATGTTAAGCGCCAGGTCGGCGGATATAGATAAGATAATCGGTCTTAGCACCGGAGCGGACGATTATGTGATAAAGCCTTTTAATCCGTTGGAATTAACCGCCCGCGTAAAATCCCAGCTAAGAAGATATACAAAGTTTAATCCCAACTCCCGTGAGGAGAGAATCGATAAAGAGATTATGGTAAATCATCTGGTAATTAATAAAGAAGATCACCGTGTTATCGCTTACGAAAAAGAAGTAAAATTAACCCCCATCGAATTTGATATTCTGTATCTGCTGGCCAGCAATCCAGGAAGGGTATTCAGCACGGATGAGATATTTGAAAGGGTATGGAACGAAAAGATGTATGAAGCCAATAATACGGTAATGGTTCATATTCGCAGGCTGCGGGAGAAAATTGAAATGGATTCCCGCAACGCACAAATCATAAAAACAGTTTGGGGAGTTGGATATAAAATTGAAAAATAGTATATTTAAAAGCTTCCGTTTTGAAATCGTATTATATAGTCTCTTAAGTTTAGTGTATACCATTCTTTCGGAAGCGACCTTATTTTTTGGGATTTATCTGGTATATCACGTAGTAAGCGGCGGTGAAAATAATCTTACGGACCAGGAGAAAATCGGGAACAGCCTGAATAATTATATCTTAGACAATGGGGCGGCATTAAACCGCTACCAGACCCAGGACAGCCAGGGCGGCTTCTTTGATCCGAACATGCCGCCGGGCAAGGGATTTATCTTTGTAGTGGTAAGTATTGCCTTAATAGTAGGGGTAGTATTATTTACTGTTTATTTTTTATTGCTTACCAGGAAATTCGGGACCTATCTTGAAAAAATAGCCGGCGGGATATCCGTCATTTCAGCCGGTGATTTCAATGCCCGGATTGACATCGATAACGACGACGAATTCGGTTTTATTGCTTCTAAATTAAACCAGATGGCAAAAGACATTGAGCAGATAATTGAGAATGAGCATAAAAGCGAATATACGAAAAACGAGCTGATTACCAGTGTTGCACACGACTTAAGAACGCCCCTGACTTCCATTATCGGTTATCTGGAACTGGTTTCGGATAAAGAAAAACTAACTCCCGACACAAAGCAGCACTATATAGAAATCGCATACAGCAAGTCCAAAAGACTGGAAAAGCTCATTGAAGATTTATTTGCCTATACGAATTTCAGTTTTGGGGAAGTGACCATGGAACTATCTGAAATTGATATGGTAAAATTCATAAATCAGCTGCTGGATGAATTTTATCCCAGCTTTCAGGAAAGCGGGTTAGAGTATGAATTCAATACCAATTTAACTTCGGCGTTTGTAGCTGCGGACGGCAATCTCCTGGCAAGGGCTTTTGCAAACCTGATCAGTAATGCAATTAAGTATGGCAGGGATGGAAAAAGTGTCAAATTAAAATTGAGAAAGGAAAATAATAAAGTAATAGTATCGGTGACAAACTATGGCAATTTAATTCCCGAAAAAGACCTGCAGAATATATTTGAACGTTTCTATCGTGTGGAAGGCTCCAGATCCAGTGAAACAGGAGGGACCGGCTTAGGGCTTGCAATTGCAAAAAGCATAATTCAAATGCACGGCGGAACGGTTGAGGCCAGAAGTGATTTTGACGGAACTGTATTTGAAGTAGCTTTGGATGAGAAGAAGGAAGGCATGGAAGAATGAAGAAGGGCTTGAAAAATACCGACATCAAATTAAGACATAAGCCTTATGGAAAGAAAATCCGATTTTCGGTTATCATAGCGGTAATCTTGTTAAGTATGGGCATAGGGGCCGCTTTCGGAACAAAATTCAGTTCCTTCAGTCTGTCTTTATGGCAAAGTGGCGGCGGAACTCTTACCGTATCCGCCGCAGAAGAGGAAGATTCCGGCACTGAGGAGGGTTCCGGCCTGACCATGACAGTTAATTACGGCTATGATCAGTATGTGAAGTACGGGCGTTATATGAATGTCACCGCTGACGTAACCAATAATGGACAGGATTTTAACGGGTGGCTGCAGGTAATTGTGCCGAAAGCGAAGAATAATGTGGTATACCGCAGGGAAGTGCAGGTGGCTTCCTCCGGGACCGCCGAGGTTTCCATAACTCTTCCGGTAATGGACGATACCGGTATTATGCAGGCTAAGCTGGTAGATAAAGCCGACAATACAGTTGTAGAAAAAAAGTATGAGTTGAAGATCGGAAACTATGAAAAGCTGGCCTATGTGGGCATTTTAAGTGAAGAACCAGAAAAGCTGGACTATATCGAAAGTTTGGGCACGAGGATGTTTTACCTGGATGAAAATACTCTGTCAGATGATTATCGTGCACTTGATTTGTTAGATATTATCATAATAAACCGATTTGACACCGGCCGATTAACTGAGGAACAAATAAAGGCAATCCAGAAATGGGTTATGAAGGGCGGAACTCTGGTTATCGGCACCGGTGAATATTCCGAAGACACCTTAGCTAAGTTAGACAAGATTTATTCCATTAAAACCGGGAAAGCCGGGGAGATGGGTGAATCAGCCTTTGGTATGAACCGGGAATCCCTCCAGGAATTAAAACAGGATATCATTGATTATGAAGAAGAAAGAAAGATTTTCCTGGAAATCATCAAGGAACGGAACGAGATGTTAAAAGCATACGGCAATGAACCTTTAGCAATTGATAATTCCGTGTTTAATAAATGGACGAAGGAAAAAATCAATCAGCTGCAAATGGGAACAGTGAATAAATATATTGCGGATGTTTCCCTGAAGGGCAGCTCGGTCATTGTGTCGGAAGGCAAGTTTAAGTTAATGCAGTCCGCCGTATACGGCCTTGGCAAAGTACAGCTGTTTGGCTTAGATATAGGGCTTGAGGAAGAAGATCAGACCATCGGCCTGGCGATATTAAATGAAATCCGTAAAAATATGAGCAATTCCAGGCTCACACAATTGGAGGAAGAGTATTACGGCTCCTATTCTAATTACAGCATATTTAACAGTATGTTCTATACGGATGCGAAAAACATACCAAAGGTTGGCAGGTATATTATTATATTGGTGGTTTATATCTGTATTATCGGGCCTTTCACCTTTATCCTGTTAAAGAAATTAGATAAAAGAAGCCTCACTTGGGCAGCAGTGCCGTTGACGGCCATACTGTTCACCCTTCTGATTTACTTTATAGGCTCGGACACAAGGATTAAAGCGCCTTACGTAGGATATGTTAAACTACTTAATTTCCAGGAGGAAGACAAGGTAAATGAAGAGCTTTATTTTTCCCTGACGGCTCCCTATAATCATAATTATTCGGTCTCCATTGACAGGAACTACAATATATCAGAACTGCGTGCTGATAATGATAACAGTTACGTATATGACTATGCGAGGAAGGCTAAAATATATTATAATAACTATATTACCTCCATCAATTACGGATCTTCGAAAACTGTATTGGAAATAAAGAATAATCCGGCCTTTTCCCCTGTGTATTACCGGTCCGAGGATTCCTACAGCATGGAGGATCAATTAACCTGTGATATCCATTATACCGGTGATAAGGTATACGGAACCGTAACCAACGGATTCAATTTTGATATTGCCAATGCCATGCTTACAAGCGACGGCTATGTGATTAATATAGGGGAAATAAAAAAAGGGGAAACTATATCCTTAGAGGGTAGGGAAGCCATATTTATGACTACCAGGGACGAATTGTACAATACGGATATCATTACCAGGATCGCGGGAGGAACCGGCGATGTGGAGGATAATACGGTGCAAATTAACCGTCTGACCAATGTATTGTATTATCTGACTGAAAAAAATCTGTTAAACCTTCAGCACAACAGCTGCATTATCGGATTTGTGAAGGATATCCCCGAGGAATATAACGGAGGGTACAATCTGTTGGGCGAGCTGGCTAAGAACAGGAAGGCCTACGGGACTACGGCCGTAAAACTTCCTGTGGAAGTAGACTATACCGCCGGAGATAAGGTTTTTGTCCCGTCCCTTGACCCTTACATTATTATGTCGGACGGGTATTATGACAGATACTATCAGGCCCGTTATTTAAGCAGCGAAAATATGACTGTAAAATACCATCTTCCGGATGGGGATAATATCGTTTCGTTCGAATATTTGTCAAACAGAAATCAGGACAGTGACAGCGATTATCTGAGTGCTTTTGACGGCAGCATTTATTTCCTGAATGTCAAAACAGATAGCTATGATGAAGTATTTAAGGACGGACAGGGCAGCAGTGTAACAGATATCTTCAATTATGTGACGGAGCAGAATACAATTACGGTACGCTACAGCACAAAGATGTCCTTAAAGGGTTATCAGATGCTGCTGCCTTACATTTCATATTGGAAGGAGGCGGATTCCGATGCTGCTGATTAAGAATCTTACAAAAAAATACGGTAAATTTACTGCCTTGGATAATTTAAATATGGAAATAAAAAAGGGAGAAATATTTGGATTCGTCGGCCCCAACGGAGCCGGGAAAACTACCACCATGAGGATTGTGTCGGGATTATTAAAAACAGATTCCGGCACGGTCAACGTGGACGGGGTGGATGCCGGAACGAATCCGGGGGAATTAAAAAGCAAAATCGGGTATATGCCGGATTTCTTTGGAGTTTATGATAATTTAAAAGCCCTGGAGTATATGGAATTTTATGCTTCCATCTATGGAATAACGGGAAATAAGGCAAAACAGTTATGTCTGGAATTAATGGATTTAGTTCAGCTAACGGATCAGGGGGACAGTTATGTGGATGAAATGTCCCGGGGGATGAAGCAGCGCTTATGCCTGGCCAGGAGCCTGGTCCATAATCCCAGGTTATTGGTTCTGGATGAGCCGGCCTCCGGTTTGGACCCCAGGGCACGTTTGGAAATGAAGGATATACTAAAGGAACTTCATAACAAGGGCAAAACCATTCTGATCAGTTCCCATATTTTGCCGGAACTGGCCCAGATGTGCACCAATATCGGCATCATTGAAAAAGGTAAGATGGTTGTAAGCGGTACGGTGGAGGAAATATTGTCTGCCAGAGGCACCGCCAGCCCAATTGTAATGAAATTTACCGCGGGCCAGGACCGGGCGGTGGAGGTATTAAAGCAGAATTCCTTAGTCCAAAACATTACGATCCGGGATAACAGCATATCCATACTTTTTAAAGGAAATGAAACAGAGGAAGCGGATATTCTTGCCGCTATGATTCAAAGCGGAGCTATGTTATCCTCCTTTACAAGAGAGGAAAGCAGTCTGGAATCCTTATTTATGCAGATAACCGCAGGGGAAGAACAGGAGGTGTCAGAATGAGATTTAATCCGGTATACCGAAAAGAATTAAAAATAAGTATACGAAGCATAAGAACAGCCATAATTTTATTGGGCTACAACGGTATCCTTGCCTTATTCGGTCTATTTGCCTTCTATGTAACCTTTGAATATGACAGCAGGTATGGCGGAACGGTGGATTATGCCTCTATTCTCCGGATTTATGCCATTATTACGGTGGCAGAATTTGGTCTGGTACTGTTTACCGTGCCGGCTTTAACAGCCGCTTCCATATCCGGTGAAAGGGAGAGACAAACCCTGGAGATACTGCTTACGACCAAATTGACTCCTCTTCAGATTATTCTGGGCAAATTGGCTTCCTCCATCAGTATGATGATTTTCCTTGCCTTTTCAAGCCTTCCCATTTTAGCCATTGTTTTTACCATCGGAGGGGTTACTTTACGGGATTTTGCGGAATTTATGCTCCTAATTGTTGTAACGGCCGTGTTTATCGGCAGCGTCGGAATCTTTTTTTCCACCTTATTTAAAAAAACCACTTCTGCAACCGTATCCACTTATGGAGTTCTTTTGGTACTGGGTTTAGGCACGCTGGCTGTCCTTTGGGCCATTCGGCTTATTATACAGATTAAAATGAAAAAATTTTCCGGAGATGTTATGCCTTACCAGACACCGGACGCAGGCAACTGGATCTTAATCCTGTTAATAAATCCCGCGGTTACTTATTTTTCTATGATGGAAGATCAGATAGGCACCGGTTCCAGGCTTACATCATTTTTCGGTAATTTCGGTACGGTTTCCATGGAAATTCAAAAGTATTGGTTTTTCATCAGTGTATTCCTGCAGCTGGGAGTATCGGCATTTCTGTTGGGAATATCGGCGAGATTGCTGAATCCTTTGCGGAACAGATTTTACAGAAAGAAAAAGAGTTCTTAATAAAATTAGCCGCCGGTCCTAGCCATTAGGAAAACCGACGGCTTCATTTTGAAATATGAAAATGGAAGAAGAATAATATAAATTTATTATAACACATTATCTAAAAAAAGGTAGCATTTTTTTCAATAATTTAAAAAAATATTAGTTAAACTTTTTTACAGTGTCATAAAGTATAGTTTCGCAGCTTTTCCGATATTCTTACGGCATGATAAATTCTAGCATATTCGATTTCATCAATTTCGCCTATGTAATTTTCAGGAAAGTCTTTTGCCATTCCCTTTTCCCTCATTAATCTGACGGCTTTATTGTAGGCAATAGCAGCTTCAATATCGGTTTTATAACGCCCGATGATATAATCCCCGTTAATATGTATTTTGGCAGTATAGATGGGGAGCCCCTTGCGAAAGCATTTTGTGACACCGTGATAACGGTTGATAATCTCTATGTTGCTGTATCGGTAATCCGAACTGTCGCCGTTGGCAAACCGGTAATCGCGTCCGGGTATGGCGTAGTTTTTAATCCCGTAACGTGACAATATGGTAACCTGCATTCCGTAATCCGATACAAACAGGTGTCCGCCCCGTTTCATTATCTTATGATTGGCATAATAAAACAGGTCGTCAATATCAAATTTCAGCAGTATCTTCCTATTAATATAGTAAATAAAGTAACGGCTTTTTAAATAAATCGGATTTTTAAAATATATGCCGTTATCCCTCAGGTTAATAAGGATAACCCATTTTTCAAAAGTAAGGATCTGATTGGAATCATATCCTTCTATATCGTATCTGGTATCATGGAGAAGCTTTCCGGCAATGAGATAAGCCTCATTTGCCCACCCTTGGGAAGGAAAACTGCCCAGGCTTATATGTTTATTTTTATAGGTTATGGAAGCCCTGTAATAAACTTCACCATTTTTCTTAACTGCTTTAAAAACGCCTGGTAATGATGACAAATTAAGTGCCCTCCTGACTTGCGGATTTATCTTTTGGTTTCTTTATATTTTTAATCCTGTTGCGACCGTCGGAAATTTCAAGCAAGCTTGAATTTCTTCGTTCCGCTTTCATTATATCATGAACATAAGGCGTGTTAATGATCTTGTTGCTGCGCTCGGAATCTGCAAGCAAGCTTGCGATTCCTCACTACGCTTTCATTATATCATGAACTAAAAGCATGTTCATGATCTTGTTGCTCCAGTCGGAAATTTCAAGCAAGCTTGAATTCCCTCGTTCCGCTTTCATTACATCATAATTATCATTTGATGTCAATAGAATGGGGAAAACATATTCTATTTCAATAGAAAATAAAGAGCTTAGGCGTTTCAGGATTATCCGGTTAAATCTCTCTGAAATAAAGGTTGTATGCTTCATCTTTGACTACGGAAATGTTGCATATATATTACAAAAGTATTAAATAAAAGAATATGTGTTAAACAGAAAAATCTACTAAAATCAACACTTTTTGCAGCATGAATAAAATATTTTTATTACAAAATGAATAATTTGAAAACAAGACGTGAAAAATAGTTAATAAATACTTAATAATTAGTTAAAAATTTCTTGTGCATGCTCAATAAACAAATGGTAAAAAATACCACAAATTTTATGCATAAAGATAATTTATGGTAAATAATGGTAAAAAAATGTGCTGTATCTTCCAAAAATGGGACAGGCTTATTGACAGGTTAAAGCGAGATGATATAATGCATGATAAGCGTTTAAAAGAGATATGCCTGGATTTAACATTTAACGCTGAATAAACTCCCATAGAATGGAGGTATTATAAAAAAGAAAAGAGGATGTATGTATGCTAATAATACACTCGTTTCTTCAAAGGGTTAAGAAGCCGATAATAAAATTTTTACCGGTCAATATCGGAAAATATAAGACAAATATGGTGGTAATTGCTTATGCTATGATTACAGTCTTATTTTTACTTAGTCCGGACTATATCTATGGTACAGGTAATAACGGTGTAGAATCTTATGCGAAAGCTGTGATAACTCCAAGTGTACCTACAAAAATAGCGGAAGGAACAGCTAATGAAGCAATAGTACGAATCAATCAAAACAATTCAGAAAGTCAATTCATACTATTCGACTTAACCACAAAGTATACTTTGATGGGATTTTTAGGGCATCATCAAGCCCAAAGCTTATTGCAATCAGGGGGATCAAATAATATTTGTTTATTAACAGGCTTGACGAACACAGATAAATACGATTCGGATAACCAGAAAGAGTCAGATAATAGTAAAGCAGACTCCGAACAGGCAGGAGCAGATGCTAAGGATAAGGTTGATAGCAGTTCAACCAAAGAAGAAAATATTCAAAAAACCGATGTGGCTGCAACCGTTGCAGCAGAAGATACAAAAGACTTAAGACCGAAAGACTTAGAATCCGAAAAAACAAAAGATTCTAAAAAAGAATCAGAAACTTCCAAAACGGCTTTAAAAGATTCAAAAACAAAAGATACTAAAAAATCTGATAAAGAAAAAAAGAAGAAATATGTTATCGATTTATCTGAGGGAGAAATTGAAATACTACAGCGAATCGTAGAAGCAGAAGCTACCGGGGAAGATATTAAGGGTAAAATCCTGGTGGCTAATGTCATCTTAAACAGAGTAAAAGATGATGATTTCCCGGATACCATTAAAGGAGTTGTGTTCCAGAAGGATGGAGGAACCTACCAATTTTCACCGATTAAGGATAAACGGTATTGGTCGGTTAAGATATCAAAGGACACAGTCGAGGCAATCGAAAGCGTGATGCAGGGCGAAGATTATTCCAAGGGGGCTTTATATTTTTCGGCTAGATCAAGAGCGGATAAGAACAGCATGAGCTGGTTTGACAATCATCTTGAATTCTTATTCCAATATGGCGGCCATGAATTCTTCAAATAAAGATTGCAAATGAAAATTATTTGAAGGAAATTAAAAAGCAGGACAGGCTTGATATTTATCCGTTTTTCCGGAAAGGATAAACAACGGACAAAATATCAGGCCTGCTGCTATTTTTTACATTTATGGAATTTTATAACATTCTAAAATGGTTCCGTACCGCCCGTCATTTTAAACTCTTCAATCTTTACATTTTTTGAGCTTCCCCTATATTATAATACTAATTTATAATACTAAACTAACTTAATGTGTCGAAAATACCGGTATTCCTGCCAATTTGGATTGCGCCTGTGAAATAATCTGCAATGCGCTGCTTTTATGGCATTCAATTTGTTTTTTAAGAAAAACGGGGAAACTCAAATAGGAAACTATATTGTACAAGGAGGATAAACATGTTATAATACAGAAAATTTAAACAAATTATTATTATAATTATATACAACAAAAATATAACAAAGGAATGAACCCATATGAAGCTTATGTATCAAAGCACCCGCAGCAACAGCGAACCTGTAACAGCATCCCAGGCAATTTTGAAAGGACTGGCAGACGACGGAGGATTATATGTTCCGGTAACCATACCGGGGCTTGAGATTCCCATAAACCGATTGGGAAAAATGACTTACCAGGAAACTGCCTTTGAAGTTATGAAATTATTTTTTACGGATTTTACGGAGGAAGAATTAAAAAACTGTATAAACCGTGCCTATGATGAGAAATTTGATACCCAAGAAATAGCTCCTCTGGTGAAAGCGGACGGAGCCTTTTATCTGGAACTGTTTCACGGGGCTACCATAGCCTTTAAGGATATGGCGCTGTCCATACTTCCCCATCTGTTAACAGCCGCGGCAAAGAAAAACCAGGTAAAGGATGAAATCGTAATCTTAACGGCTACCTCCGGCGATACGGGGAAAGCCGCTTTAGCAGGATTTGCCGATGTGAAAGGAACTAAGATTATTGTATTTTATCCCAAGGACGGAGTAAGTCCAATTCAGGAAAAACAAATGGTAACCCAGAAAGGGGACAATACTTATGTAATTGGCATCCGGGGCAATTTCGACGACGCGCAGAACGGCGTTAAGGCAATGTTCGGCAACAAAGAGCTTGCTAAAGATCTGAAAGAAAAGGGATATCGGTTCTCTTCGGCCAACTCCATAAATATTGGCAGATTAGTGCCCCAGATCGTATATTATGTCTATTCCTGCGGCCGGCTTTTTAAAAACGGTGATATTAAGGAAGGGGAGAAAATCAACGTAGTAGTCCCTACCGGTAACTTTGGGAATATTTTAGCGGCATACTATGCAAAATCCATGGGACTTCCTATTGGGAAATTAATCTGTGCCTCCAATGAGAATAAGGTTTTATTTGATTTCTTCCGGACGGGCATTTATGACAGAAACCGTGATTTTATCTTAACCGCCTCTCCTTCCATGGACATTTTAATATCAAGCAACCTGGAAAGACTGATATATCAGACTGCAGGAAGAGATGCCGATAAAACCCTTGCCATGATGAAATCCTTAAGCAAGGAAGGAAAGTATGGCATAACAGATGGGATGAAAGCCAATATGGAAGACTTTGTCGGCGGATATGCGTCCGAAAAGGAAACCGTAGATGCAATTAAAAGATTATACAAAACAGCCGGTTATGTCATTGATACCCACACGGCAGTAGCAGCCGGCGTATATCAAAAATATATAACACGGACCGGTGATAAAGCTAAGAGCATCATTATATCCACCGCAAGCCCTTATAAATTTACAAGAAGCGTCATGAAGGCCATAGATTTAAGTTATGATTCCATGGGCGACTTTGAATTGGCGGATGAATTAAGCAGGCTGTCCGGCACGGCCGTACCCCGGGCAATTGAAGAAATCCGTTGTGCTAAAGTGTTGCATGAGGCTGTCTGTGATCCGGATAAAATGCAGGAGACGGTGGAAAATATTCTGAAATAGCGGAAACCGGCGTATATTCCGGCAAAATTATTACAAAAAAATAAACTAAATATGACAAAACCATGACATAAATTTGACACATTCAAAGCGCATTATATAAATAAGTCAGACAGATACTGAACAGAAGAGTAGTAATAATGTTCTCTCTTTATGACTGGAGTATAATCAATTCAATACGGATATAACATTACGAACAGGGTGTAATTGATCTAATGTATCTGGGAGCAAAACCCAATTTTTTGGTGCCGAAAGACAAAGGTAAAATTGGCTGGGATGTGTCAAAAATAAGGCAAAACTCGGGGTTTACCACCAGTAAAACAGATTATAAAAAAAGTAAAATAATAGATAAAAAGACTTGACCTTTTGTTTGATTATTGTTATAATCAACTTGTTATTGGAATGATTATATTTGACCCAAATATAATACCAAACCAAACCTATATTTTAAGGAGGAAGAAAGAATATGAGGAAAAATTTCTTTAAAAAGAAATTAGCTACCATCGTTGCTTTAGCAATGGTAGTGGCCAGCCTGACAGTACCGTCAAACAGTGCGTCAGCAGCTACAGCTACTAAAATTGTTAAACAGGGTGGAAAAGCCGCACCGTCAGTTCTCTATGTTACTGACAAAGGTACAGACTACGGCTTAAGTAAAGTTTATAAAACAAATAAGTATGTCTGGACCATCAGCAATTCATCAATTGCCACAATTAACAAAGCTGGTGTTGTAACGGCGGTATCACCGGGCTCAGTAACAATTAAGTGTACCGCGAGAAATTCCAAGGGCAAATGGCTGAAGGCTTTTACCAAAAAGTTAACAATCAAACAGCGTGTGGACAGCGTTGATATCGGATCCGATGATTTTTCATTATATATTAATGAAACAAAGGATTTAAACGCTACTAAGAATCCGGCCAAATCAACCGATGCACTCAGATACTATTCTGATGATGTAGAAGTTGCAACCGTAGATGCCAAGACAGGTATTGTTAAGGCAGTAGGCATTGGCGAAGCTACAATTACCGTGTATGCAAAGGCTGCATGGAATACGGCAACCACAAGCAAGTACAACAGAACAGATTCCGTTAAAGTTACAGTTCTTGACGGTATCCAGTCCGTTAAGCAGACTACGGTTAATCAAATTGAATTAGGTTTTGCAACTGAGCAAAGCGGCAAATTAACAACAGATAGTCTTACTGTTACGGATGCAGACGGTATCAAGCAGGTAGTTAAGGAAATTAAATTTTCAGACGACGGCAAGACCGCTACCGTAGAATTCTATCTTGACCTGGAAGACGGCGTTACTTACAAAGTAGCTTACGGTGAAACTGTAAAAACTTTCGTTGCAAGCGCAGGTCCCGTGGCTTCCATCGTACTTAGCGGAAAGACAGTACAGTACGATACGGCAACGGATCTTGATCTGAAAGCATATGATAAAAACGGCATCGATGTATCATCCAAGGTTAATGACTGGGATGATGTAGAATTTGATTATGATGGCGCTGATGCTGACATTGATTGGGATGACGAAGATGATGTATGGCAGATTACCGTATATGATTATCCTAAGTCAATAAGCGTTAAAGCTACTTATAACGTTTTCGATGAAGATAAAGAGGAAGACGTAAGCTTTACAAGTTCAGCGGTTATCAAGTCCGTAAAAGAAATTGCCAATGTGGCAAGCGACATTAAGTATACTGTTCTTGAAGCAGATGATTACAATGATGTAAACTGGGATGACAAAGACGATGTTACCGATACGCTTCCTGCCGAAGCTTCCGATTACAGACTGTTCATCAAAGCAGAGAACCAGAATGGCGATGACATCTATGAATGGAATTTCGACAGCTTTGAATCCAGTGATGAAGATATCTTAACCGTTTCCTATGATGAAGAGGGTAAAGATGATGAAGAAACCGCTGTATATGTAGACCCGGTTAAGGCTGGTACTGCTTATATTAAAGCAAAATACGGCAACACAACTAAGATGCTTAAAATAACAGTTGGCAACAAAGCAAAAGCTACTAAGATTTCTGTAAATGATAGTTCCATCGATCTGTCCGATTCAGATTTACTTGGCGGTGACAGTGCTGTAGTTGAACTTACAGTAAAAGATCAGTATGGGGACGAAGTAGATTATGATGATGCCGTTGAGGTTGAACATAAGTCAGGTGATTCTGGTGTTGAAGGTAAAGATATCTTAGAGGTTGAAACAGCAGAGGATTCCGGTTCCAATTTAGCTAAGAATCAGGTTAGATTTACGTTACCTGCAGGAAAAGCTAGTTCAGATTCAGACGGTTCTAATACTTATGAATTGTCAATTAACGATAAATCTATTAAGGTTACCGTTAAAGTTTATCATGTTGATGATAAGGTTATAACAAAATTAGGCCTTGAGAAAACTCATGAATCCATTGATGTTGCTATCAATAAGAATACTGAAGATGACAAGGTAGCAACTTATACCGTATACGGCTATAATAAGGCCGGTGCTAAGGTTGATAAGGTGAAGGCTAGTTTCACCTATACTTTTGACGGCGATACTTTAGCTAAAGACAACGATGAGGGTATGACAATTACGGAAGGTACCGGCGTTGCATCTTTAGCAGCAGTATCTCTTAATAAAGGCTCTATAGCTTCACAGGCTTCCGTAGGTACTTATAAGGTTAAAGCGACAGCTACTGTTGATGCAGATACAGCTACTGGCCAAAAGAAGGTTACGGATACCTTAACCGCATCCCTGAAAGTTACAAGCACACAGAAGGTTCCTACTGTAACCTTTGACAAGACTTCATTAAGCATTGAAGATGATGATGTAGATACAGTTGAAGAGGTTATTGAGGAAGCATTAAATATTAAACGTGCTGGTTCTGAGGAGCTGGAGGTTGTAGGCGCTGAAATTGTTGTCAGCAGTAAGACTCCACGCCGAGCGCACGGGTATCGAACGCCCAGTGAAAGCCATAGGGCGTGCAGGCGTCGCCGGAGATGCGCGAAGTCGCGGCACCGACCACGATGTC